>JAZLLG010000001.1:0-5964 GCA_045598045.1 Lachnospiraceae bacterium
ACTGGTTGCGGCAGGAATTTCCGATGCAGCTGAGGGCGTGCAGAATGTTGCATATGCCGCAAGTGATTCTGATAAACAGGCCGTAAACCTTATAAGGGACAACATGTTTGAAGGCCATGAGGACGACTACTACCTGATGGATGCGCTTCTATCATGCGGCCTTTCGGAAGTATCGACAGTAGCGCAGTATTCGAACACGACGTATGGAGCAAAAACCCAGGCACCCGGAAAGACAGATTTCTCCAATAAAGGATATGTAGACGGAGAAGACTGGAATGAATACTTTAATGATAAGTATGGTTCGGATAATGTTGAATGGGTGACAGAGGGTGGGGATGGTTCTAGAAATAGAATAGGCAACCCAGTAAATCCAATGGATAAGTCATATGAAATGGCATTAAATCCGGAGTTATATGCAAATGAAATATCTAAAAAATATGGAATAAATATGAAGGGCTCTGGGCAAAATATAAGTATTTCATATAATCCGAATTTAAATTCAGCAGGAAAGACGAGAGCGGCAACTCCAAATGTGATTGAACTTGGCCCTAGTGCATTTATCAATGAGGAAGAGTTAGCAAATACAATAGCTCATGAAATAAATCATGCCAGAAGCTTTCTAAAAGGTGGAGATGCGCCAGAATGGGGGAATGGAGGTGCATACCCGGCGGGAAATGCGTTGGCAGAATATATAAGAGGTGAAAGATAAACGTGTGGAAAGATGATAATGATAAAATAGAAGAACTGTTTATTAACATAAAAAATATAAAAAAGCTTCCGACAATATGTCCTATATGTGAAAGTAGAAATGCGCATATATATATGCATTTCTATGATGAAAAGACAAGGAGGGGGGGACTATGGGTTTGGTGTAGCGAATGCAATTCGTTTTCTCATAGTTCAATCTATGTGCCGGAATACTGGAAAAATTGTCCATTAATTGAAGTTGAGAAGTTGTGTGGCATGCCAACCTACTTGAATGAAATGAAAGAAATAATTGATGCACATGTAGAGAGACTTATGAATAATTGCTTATCCGGAGTATTATAAATTTTGAAAAAATCGGTTCTTTTGTCACAATGCGTGTCTCTTTTGCTTGTGGCTAAGATGTAAATATCTCCTATCTTCAAAATCAAATATCCGCTCCCACCAAGGCTTTCCGCAAAAACGGAAGGCCTTTTTACTTCCTTACGAAAACTTTCACATGTAAATTCGGACGGTGACGTAAAAGCCCTTGTGGACGGGAAAGCGAATGTGATAGAATCATACCTGTATGATGCCTTCGGAAACCTTCTTGAAAGGACATCCGGAGCAGGCAGCACAGCTGTAACGTGTTCATCCGCACACTTCCCTAATGACATCCTCTATGCAGGTGAGCAGTATGACAGCGTACCGGAGACATACTATCTCTGGGCAAGAAACTACAACCCTGCGGAAGGCAGGTTCTTGAACGAGGACAGGTACCATGGTGACGGCAGGAACCTGTACGTCTACGTGGGCAGCAATCCCCTGAGGTACACGGACCCCAGCGGGTACTGTAAGAAGAGCGCAGGAGAATATTTGCACGAGCTCTTTGGAAAAATAAAAGAAGATGAGGATCTTATACCTTATTATTTCATAACATACTCATATGGGGACTCCGGTCTGCCTTGTATTGGGTCTGCTGTTGGCATTTCATACTCCACATACAATTTTCCTTTTATAAAGACTGCTTTGGCAGTCAGAGATGATATCAATGATGATATCGTGGATGTGGTTATTGAGGTTGCGGGAGATTACCTTCCCTCAGAAACCTTGGAAAATGCTGCGATATTTTTTTCTAACGTGTCGGATATGTACGAAAAGATGGTGACACCGCTGAAAAAATGTGCTGATTTCTTTGAGTGGCTTACAGCTCTTTCTGTTCCGGCTATTGGTGAAACACTTACGTTTGGTGCACCATCATTAATCACACCGGAAGGCTGGGTTGTAGAAGGAGGAGTTGCGGTTTCGGGGACGGTTGTTGTCCTGGTTGAAGCTTCCGGAGCAGCTGTTTTTGAAGCAGCTGCATACGGATCCCAGAGAAATGCGGATAAATCGAATGAAATTTCACAGAAGCTTCGTAACAAGGCTGAAGCAACAAAGCATGGAGAACAGAGACTAGCTGAAAGGGGCTTTTCACAAGAAAAAAATAGATGATATTGTAAATAATTATTCACAGAAGGTATATCAAGATGGAGGGAGGACAGTATACGCTAAAAAGAACGGAAATTATTATGATGTAATAGTTACAAATTCAGAAGGTGAGATCATTACCGCAGTTGGTGGAAATACAAAATTGCTAAAGACATGGAAAGATTCCCTTAATGAAGAATTAGCTTTATTATTTACAGTTTGAGAGTGCTGAAATATAGTACTGACGCATTAGGGACGGTTCTTTCGTCACAAGGAGTGTCACTTTGTCTTGCGGCTAAGAGGTAAATATCTCCTATCTTCAAAATCAAATATCCGCTCTCCCAAAGGCTTTCCGTACAAAATACGGAAGGCCTTTGTATTTAGTGTCAATCACATTCAACCGTAACCTCGCACGGTGACGTGAAAGCACTTGTGGACAGTCTCGGAAACGTGGCAGAATCATACATGTATGATGCATTCGGAAACCTTCTTGAAAGGACATCCGGAGGAGAAAACTCATCCTTCACAAATGACATCCTCTATGCAGGCGAGCAGTATGACGAAGTAACTGAAACCTACTACCTGAGGGCAAGAAACTACAGCCCTGCGGAAGGAAGGTTTATAAACAAAAATTTACCCGGTAATGTAAATGGTGGTTATGATTATTCTTCCGGTATATCCGGGTTAAATGCTGTTTTTGCGAAATTGTAAAAGCCGAGGTACCAGATATTGAAGTCATGTCCGCCGGATTTTTCCATCCAGAGGTAGTTCTTCTTGTTTACAAGTCTGTCGGTATATAAAGTAATGTTCTTTGCAGCTGCGGAATGGCTCCAGTAAGCGGTTGTGTCATTTGTTCCGCAAATGTTGTAGAAGAAATCGATGTCATATTCGCTTTCGTTAATGTACTTTGCAACCTTTGATGCTTCGTAGGAAGTGGGAGCCGCAGAAAATGCTCCGAACCAACTGAAGAGATCAAGACACTCGCAGATTCCGATGTTGATGGTCTGCATGCCGCCCATTGAAAGGCCTGCCATCGCACGATGCGTTCTTGTGGCCGTGAGGTCATAACCTTCTTCGTTGTAGTCGGCGTAAGTGGAATAGTGGCTTTCTATGTAAGGAATAAGGTCGTTACGAAGTTCCAAGCCGAACTGGTAAAATGCATTTGTTCCGTCGGTATGAGGGCAGGCAAGTGCTTTACCGTTTGGACATACCACGATAAACGGATCAATGTCTCCCGTTTCCGCAAGATCGTCCATAATCTTTTTTACTCTTGCGTCTGTTCCTTTATCAAGTCCCCATTCTCTCTCATCACCGCCGATACCGTGCATAAGGTACATAACGTTGTACTTCTTGGACTCATCGTAGTCACTTGGAAGGTAAACGTATGCCTTCTTTTCAACCTCCGGGCCGTCTCCGATGTAATCCTTGGCGGTATAAGTAATAAGCTCAATTTTGCTTGTGGCATTAAAGTGCATCTTCTGCGTTCCGACAGGCATTACCGTTCTGAAAAAAGGAGCGGGAGTCGGAGTTGCCGTGGGCTCGGGTGTGGCTGTAGGCTCAGGTGTAACTGTTGGCGTAGGAGTATCGGGTACAACCGTGGGTGTTGCCGGTGCTTCTGTCGGTGTCACTTCCGGAACAACGGGTTTTTCTCCGCATCCGAAAAGGGCAGTGCACAACAGTGCGAGAATTAAAAGTCTGCATATTGTTTTTTTCATAAAAATCACCTCTCATAAATAGTTGTATGTATCATATCATTTCCAAAGAAAAAAAGCGCCTCTTACATTGCCGTATTGTAAGAGGCGTTTTTCTCAATGATTGCTAATTCTTCCCCTATTTGCTGCAGCAAGCTTCATTGCATCAGCCTGTGCGGCCGCAAGTGCGGCAGCTGCATAAATCGGGTCTGTATACATATTGATTCTTTGCGCTTCTGTAACAAGCGCCTGGTCCTTCGGTGAAAGCGCGAGATGTGAAATTGCCATGGATACAACGGAAATGCCTCTCAGCTCTTCCCACTTTGCGGACATCTTCTTTTCAAATTCGTCACTCACCATCTTCGTAATGGCAGGAAGCGTATTCGGCCTTCCTCCCTCGGAATAAATTACGGAAACACTCTCCTGAAGAACAGACAATGCTTCAGCATTCATCTGCCTTATAAGCATATCCTTCGTGACCGTACCCTGAGGTGACCTGGAAACCTTTTCGAAAAACTTCCTCGGGTCAGTTACCCGGATGGAGTAACAACCGCTCATTTCTGCCGTGACATCCAAATCCATATTCAGATTGCTGTCAACAATGTGAATCGGAAATCCGCCGGACACATCAAACTGAAGGTCCATAATCTCTTTTGTATTAACGTAATAGATACGATGAATGGTGTGGATATCTCCGCCAAAGCCGAACCTGCCCCAGATATTTTTTGCTACAGCGGATAATCCGCCGCCACTGAAAACACCTGATGAAGCCATACTGTGAAACCTGCTTTCACCGGGTTCCTGAAATACATCGATTATTTTTCCGTTTTCTGTTGAAATCGCAGCTTCACCGTCATTTACAATGATAACGGAATTGTCCGAAATGATTTCTCCGCTGCCTTTAACGTTAGCGCTTCCTTTTCCGGTCATTTTGGAGCCCCTTTTCAAGAGCAACCCTTCCGAAAAACCTTCAGATGAGAAAGCTTCCAGCCATTGCTCGGCGAACTCACCCTTTACCGATGTAGACATTGCTTTTATTACGCCCATATTGTATCTCCGTTTTATAATAAAGTGAACAATAACGTTTTATCATATAAGAAAGCCCGAGGCAATTATCCTCGGGCTTTTTTTCAATATTGTAAGAGTTAACTAATCAAACTCTGCCGTTGCAACCAAGAACGTCAATCATCTTGTGCTCAACCATAGCCTTGATGTTTGCTCTAGCGGGCTTAAGGTACTCACGAGGATCGAACTTGTCAGGGTTCTCTGCAAGGAACTTACGAACTGTGCCTGTCATAGCAAGACGGATATCGGAGTCGATGTTGATCTTACATACAGCAAGCTTAGCAGCTTCTCTTAACTGCTCTTCAGGGATACCTACTGCATCGGGCATCTTACCGCCGTTCTCGTTGATCATCTTAACGTATTCCTGAGGAACGGAAGATGAACCGTGAAGAACGATAGGGAACTCAGGGAGTCTCTTTGCAACTTCCTTAAGGATGTCGAAGCGAAGAGGAGGAGGACAAAGGATACCCTTCTCGTTTCTTGTGCACTGATCTGCAGTGAACTTGTAAGCACCATGTGATGTTCCGATGGAGATAGCAAGAGAATCACAGCCTGTACGTGTGGCGAAATCCACAACCTCCTCAGGTTTTGTGTAGTGGGATACCTCAGAAGCCACCTCATCCTCGACACCTGCAAGGACACCGAGTTCAGCCTCCACTGTGACATCAAACTGGTGGGCATACTCAACAACCTGCTTCGTGAGAGCGATGTTCTCCTCATAAGGAAGGGATGAAGCATCGATCATCACTGAAGAGAATCCCATGTCAACACAGCTCTTGCAGAGCTCGAATGAGTTGCCATGATCAAGATGGAGACAGATCTGAGGTTTTTCCCAACCAAGCTCCTTTGCGTACTCTACAGCACCTTCTGCCATGTAACGGAGAAGAGTCTGGTTCGCATACTTGCGCGCACCGCTGGAAACCTGGAGAATGACTGGAGACCTCTTCTCAGCTGCAGCCATGATGATGGCCTGGAGCTGCTCCATGTTGTTGAAATTGAATGCAGGGATAGCGTAACCGCCTGCGACTGCCTTTGCGAACATATCTCTTGTGTT
>JAZLLG010000002.1:0-70798 GCA_045598045.1 Lachnospiraceae bacterium
AGACTGATAAACAGTGGCTTTTATGATTTAGCCACAGCTTATCAGTCTGTGCACGTCAACTATTGAAAGCGCCGTATACCGAACGGTACGTACGGTGCTGTGAGAGGACGGCGGTTAGTCACCGCCTCCTACTCGATTGAATAGCCGGAAAGCTCAGACGAAAGCATGCTTATTTCTTTTTTACGTAGCATATGTTACTGAAAAGCCAGAAACTCCTTCTTCGAACGAGATGTTCATATTCGCTCCATTTGGCATAGTACTGACAACCCCAGCTCGATACGGTCATTTCGTCACCTTCAAGGGCAGTGATGGTCATGTAGTGTGACCTGGCTCTTGTACGAGGAACGAGATTGCCGGCTGCGTCTTTAATGTAGAGCTGAAGGCCGGCAGGTTTCCAAAGAAAATTAAAAACCTGACAAACGGAAAAAATGACCGGAATGTCGTTTGCAAGCATTTCTTCGCAGGCTTTTCGAAGATTTCGAGGAAAAACAGCCCAACGGACTTTATAGCGGAGATGATGCTTCAACATAGACAATTTGACAGCAGGGGCAAGAATGAGCCCGGCTATACCGAAACTGTATATGAGAGGATACAGGAAGCGGTCTTTTTGAAAGCGTTTGAGGTAGGAATCAACGTCATCAAATGATCGTTCATCGGAAAGGTAGAGAGTGAGATCAAAACCTGCAACGGCTCCGCAACCATAACCACGCACCGTTTTAGAGGCCGACCACCCCTGATTGCCGCCAAAGGAACGAACGGAGTTATTCATAACGTGTATGTATTCTTTTTTTATTGAAATGTTGTTTTTACTCATGAATATATTATAGTGCATAATTCCTCATTTTTACAGTATTTTATGAGTATTTTATTGTCTTATTATATCAAATATGATATTACTGAATCTATTGGGAAAAAGCATATACATAGCTCGGGAGGGGTATATGGCATATAATGTTCAGGGACAAAAATGGCTTAAATACGTGCGAAAAAGAATGATTTTTCTTTGTGTCGCATTTGTTGTTGTTTTAACATTAAGCATTGCTGTTTTCGGTAATCAGGTAAACAAACTTTATTCCGAGGTAGACATTTTCAAGGACAAGGGATTCCTGCTTGCCTGTGTAACCGCATACGTTTTTGTCGTATTCGTAATCATTATTTTCTATCTTATCGTTCAAGGAGCAGTTAAGCGCGAGATTGAAGAAGGTGCGAGCAAGCTTTCGGAAGAAATGCGTACAAGCGAAGGTCAGAATCTCGTAGTCGACTGTTTCAGATCCATTTTCTATTATGCTTGTCTTGTTGACATAAAAAACGACACGTATAAAGCATTTCTTCCCAATGAGTTTATTGACAACACAATAGGAAACAGCGGATGCTTTTCAACAAAGGGCATAGACTTTGTCACAAAGACCGTTGCTCCGGGAAGCCGCAAGGCTATTACAAGCTTTCTTGATTACGACAATCTTGTAAACAGATTTGATGAGACAAACAATATATACATTGAGTTCATAAGCGAATATGTCGGATGGAGCAGAATGATGGCCATCGCGGTTGAACGTGGCGACGACAATAAGGTAACGAAGATCCTTCTTTGCCTTATGGGAATTGATGAACAGAAAAAGAGAGAACTTCAGATTCAGAATGCCATGAAGGAAGCTCTTGAAACGGCAAGCGCCGCCAATTCCGCAAAGTCTGATTTCCTTTCAAAGATGAGCCATGACCTTCGTACGCCCATGAACGGTATTATGGGTATGACTGCACTTGCAAGTACGAAGCTTGATGATAAAGACCGTGTGAAATACTGTCTTGAGAAAATTAACGAGGCAGGAAAACACCTTGTTTCAATTGTCGATGAGGTGCTTGATATGTCACGTATTGAGGCAGGACGTCTGGAACTTCGTCAGGAAAGCTTCTCTTTATCGGAATTAATGGATAACCTTATTACGATGATTCACCCCTTAAGCAATGCCAAGAATCAGACGCTGAAGGTTGACGTACTTAAAGTAGACCACGAGCGTGTATTCGGTGATGCGACAAGACTCCAGGAAGTTTTCTCAAACCTTTGCAGCAATGCCATCAAGTATACTCCCGATCACGGAAATATAAACATCTGTCTTTCGGAGCTTTTTACAAAGAACGATACAGCCTGCTTTGAGTTCACTGTTGAAGATAATGGCATCGGAATGAGCGAAGAATATCAAAAACACCTTTTTGAGCCTTTTGTTCGTGAAAACTCCGAGAATTCCAAAGGAATCCACGGAACAGGATTGGGACTTCCCATTGCAAAGAGCATCATTAACATGATGGGCGGTGACCTGACCGCAGAAAGCAAAGTTAACGTCGGCTCAAAGTTTAAAGCTGTTTTCTATCTTAAATTTCAAAATGAAGATGAGGTTGATATATCTTCATTTGCGGGAAAATATACACTCGTTATCGATGATAACCGTGTCTCCTGCGACATGAACTGCGAAATGCTTTCAGAGTACGGTATGCTTGTTGAGAAGGCATACTGCGGCATTGATGGTGAGATGCTGGCATTGAAACGTGCCGAAGAAGGCAGATCGTTCGATTTGGCAATCATTGACTGGAAAATGCCTGAGTACGACGGCCTTTCACTTGCAAAAACACTTAAAGAGCGTCTGGGAGACAAATGCCCGGCTATGGCTCTTGCTGCTTACGATTACGGTGATATCGAGCTTGAAGGAAACCGTATCGGCGTATCAACCTTTATTTCAAAGCCTTTCTTTAAGTCGAGAGTAATTGAGGCGATTAAGGTTATGCTTGGCGAGAAAAATGAAACAAAGGACGACAATGCGTGTGACAGTCTCACCAATAACGATTTTTCCGGTAAGAGAGCTTTACTTGTAGAAGACAATGAACTGAACATAGAAATTGCAAAAGAACTTCTTGAGATGACCAATATTGAAGTTGAGTTGGCGAGAGACGGGTCAGAAGCTGTCAATCTTTATTCCGAGAAGCCGGAAGGCTATTATGACATTATCTTTATGGACATTCAGATGCCTATTATGAACGGTCATGAAGCAACAAAGGCCATCCGATCGACTCAGACGGCCTATGCTAAAAAGATTCCTATTATTGCAATGAGTGCCAATGCATTCCTTAATGATATCGCAGAATCAAAGAAATCGGGAATGAATGAGCATATTTCAAAACCTATAGACATCAAACATCTTAATGATGTCATGAGAAGGTGGTTAAGCTAATTTACAAAGCTCAGCTGCCGTAAGAGCGGCAAGACGTGCGTTTGCATATACAAGCTGTATATTTGAGGCAAGTGAATCGCCTCCGGTTATATCCTTTATGGTAGCAAGAAGGAACGGGGTGGTTTCCTTGCCTTTTATGTTTCTTCTGTTACACTCGGCTATAGCTTCATCAATTGCTTTGCTGATTACTTCGGGATCCATGGAGTACTGCTCGGGAATAGGATTCGTTACGAGCATTCCGCCTGTGAGACCAAGTTCTTCCTTAACATGGAACGCTTTTGCAAGTTCTTCGGGAGTGTCAAGACGATAGTCAACCTTGAAACCGCTCTTCCTTGTGTAGAAAGCGGGGAGCTCTTCGGTACCGTAACCGATTACGGGAACGCCCTTTGTCTCAAGATATTCAAGTGTAAGTCCAAGATCGAGAATTGACTTGGCTCCTGCACAGATTACCATTACCTGTGTGTTTGCAAGCTCTTCAAGGTCTGCGGAAATGTCCATTGTTGTTTCTGCACCTCTGTGAACGCCGCCGATACCGCCTGTTGCGAAAATCTTAACGCCTGCAAGGCCGGCAATCATCATTGTTGTGGTAACTGTTGTGGCTCCGTTGGAACCCTTGGCAAGGAGAACGGGAATGTCTCTTCTTGAAGCTTTGGGAATTTTGCTTCCGCCTTTTCCAAGAAGTTCGATTTCATCTTTGGAAAGACCGCATTTAAGCTTACCGCCGATTATTGCGCAGGTGGCAGGTACGGCACCGTTTTCACGGATGATTCGCTCGACGTTGAGAGCTGTTTCAACGTTCTGAGGGTAGGGCATACCGTGTGAGATGATTGTGGACTCAAGTGCGACTACAGGACGATTCTCCTGTAAAGCAAGTCTGACTTCTTCTGATACCTCAAGATACTTTGATGTGTTCATAATAATCCTTCTTTCTATAAACCTGCGCGAATCAGTATTTCATCTTCGCTCATCTGGTCATTTATTGTTTCTTCGGACTCGCAGCATATGGAAGCAGCTGAGAGCCCGGATTGTGCACTGTCGTAAAGACTTAAGGAACGGTCAAAGGAGAGCATAAGAGCAGCGGCAAAGGAATCACCCGCACCTGAAGTGTTGACTATGCTGCCTTTGATTATGGGAAGCTTGTAAAAGTCGTTTTCGTCCATACAGAAAACACCTTCACTTCCAAGGGTAATGAATACACGCTTGAGCCCCGTGGAAATCATATTTTCAGCTGCCTTCCGAAGAGAAACGTCATCGGTAATCTTTATTCCCGAAATGACTTCGGCTTCCGCTTTGTTCGGGCAGATTGTATGCAACTTTCCGAGAAACGGAATTATTTTTTTGGCTTTTGTGCAGGACACAGGGTCGCAGAGAATCGGGACTTTACTTTGCGAAGTTACATAGTCCAACAGCTCTTCGGAGAGATTTGTGTCGAGAAAAAGGCCTTTGGATGAATTGATGAGGTCTGTTTTCGAAGAAAGAAAATCAACATCAATAAGGTCGAAGAGTGACATGTCGGCTATAGCCAGTTCCAGTTCACCCGCTGTATTGTTTATGTAAATGTAAGCGGAAGTTGAGTGACCGTGGGCAAAAAGAGACGATGAGATATCAATATTCAGCTTCTGCATGGAATCGATGAGCTTTTCGGCGTATATATCGTCACCGAAAGCGGTGATAAATTTGACGGGCAGCCCCATAAGCGCCATGTTATGAGCAACGTTACGGCCAACGCCTCCGAATGTCGTGAATACACAACCCGGATTGGAATCGGCTGCATTCAACCTGGTAAACGGTTTGCCGCCGACATCAAGATTGGCGCCACCCAATACAACGTAGTACCCGGGACGGCTCAGTATGTAGCCTTTTCCTGCGAGATACCCTTTTTTCATCAGGTTCGAAATATGAACACCTACGGAAGAACGTGTAATGCCGGCACGTTCGGCTATTTCTTCCTGTGTTATGAGCGGATCGTGGCAGATCCATTCATATATCTGTGCTTCCCTTTTTGTCATGTAAACCCTCTCCTTTTGCTTCATAAATGAGACCATGAAGGATCACACATTAAACACACGTTTAACGGCATATAAATACATGCTTATTATACATAAAAGAAGGTTTTTTTCAATACCATTGTTTTTTATGAAGAAGTTTACTATAATGTCTGCCATGAAAAGTTTGTTGAAATTCTTAAAACCTTATAGAGTTCAGGCTGTGCTTGCTCCATGCTTTAAGCTGCTGGAAGCAAGCTTTGAGCTTTTTGTACCTTTGGTTATGACGATGATCATTGATAAAGGTATCGGAACGGGAGACAAAAGTCTTGTTGTAAAGTACGGTCTTCTTCTTGTCGCACTTGGTGTTGTCGGGCTCCTTTCTTCGGTAACGGCGCAGTTTTTCTCGGCACGCTCCGCGGTAGGGTTCGGCGCGGCTCTAAAGGAAGCTCTGTTTTCGCACATTATGAGTTTTGGTTTCAGCCAGAACGATGCGTACAGTTCGTCCACACTCATTACAAGGCTGACGGGAGATGTTAATCAGGTACAGACCGGCGTAAACATGACTTTGCGTCTTTTCCTGCGTTCCCCGTTTATTGTCTTTGGTGCCGCAATTATGGCCGCAACCATCGATTTGAAATGCGCATTGATATTCTGTGTAGCGATTCCTGTTCTCTCTGTTATTGTGTTCGGCATCATGCTCGGAACGGTGCCTCTTTTCAAGAAAGTTCAGGCTGCGCTTGATAAAATGATAGTCACAGGAAGAGAGAATCTTTCGGGCGTAAGAGTAATCCATGCGTTCAATCTTCAGGAAAAGGAAACAAAGCGGTTTAAGGACGAGAATGATGTATATACATCTTTGATCAGCCGTGCGTCCGGTGTTTCGGCTCTTCTTAATCCTCTCACGTATGTAATCGTCAATCTTGCTCTTTGCGCAATCCTTTCACGAGGAAGCAGGGAATTTGTTTACGGCGGCATGACAAAAGGTGAGCTTATCGCGGTTGTAAACTATATGTCACAGATTCTTGTGGAGCTTATCAAACTTGCAGACTTGATTATTCTCCTTAACAAGACGTTTGCTTCTGCTGACAGAATCCGTGATATTTTCGAAATAAAGCCCGAGGAGTATTCGGGAGAAGCAGTGGATTTTTCAAAGGAAGATATTATTTCCTTCGAAGATGTTTCCTTCCGATACGATGGTGCGGGAGACGATTCGCTTTCCCATATTTCGTTTGATGTAAAAAAAGGCGAGACCATAGGAATAATCGGTGGTACGGGAAGCGGTAAGTCCACGCTCATAAACCTCATTGCGGGCTTCTACAATACTTCCTCCGGAACGGTAAAGGTTGGAGGAACGGATGTACGTCTTTTGGACAAAAACAAGCTGAAAGAAAAAATCAGCATAGTTTTTCAGGAATATTACGCCATAAAGGGCACAATTCGTGACAACATTGTTTTCGGTGCTGAAAATGCGTCTGAAGAGGACGTTGAAAAAGCAATGGAAATATCCCAAAGTCTTGAGTTTATAAAAGATAAACCGGAAGGACTTATGACACAGGTCTCAGAGCGTGGAACGAGTCTTTCGGGAGGACAGAAGCAGAGGCTTATGATTGCAAGAGCGGTAGTCAGAAAGCCTGAAATCCTCATTCTGGATGACTCATCCTCAGCACTTGATTTTGCAACCGACAAAAAGCTTCGTGAAGCTGTCGGAAAACTTCCGATGACAGTGATTATCGTATCCCAGCGTACATCATCGGTTATTAATGCGGACAAGATTCTTGTGCTTGACGACGGAGAACTTAAGGGCGTCGGAAAACATAACGATTTGCTTGTGAGCTGTCCTGTTTACAAAGAAATTTACGAAAGCCAGATTAACAACAGATGAAAGTAAAAAACGGAACAAAAGGAATATTGAAAAGGCTTCTCACCTATTTGAGAAACAGCATGGCAAAGCTTTTCCTTTCGCTTATGCTTGCTGCCGGTTTTGTTGCGCTTTCTCTTTATATACCCGTTCTTACCGGTAAGCTGATTGACTGCCTTATAGAGCCTTCCGAGGTCTCGGTACTTGATGAAGTTAAGGACATCCTTATAAGAATTTTTATATGCATTGCAGGGGCTGCTCTTTGCCAATGGTTTATGACACTTCTTAACAACAGTGTTTCATATAAGGTTGTCTCCGACATAAGGGATAATGTTTTTGCCAAATTTTCAAGACTTCCGGTTGCTTATTTTGATTCTCATCCTCATGGAGACATATTAAGCCGTCTCACCAATGATGTGGAACAGCTTTCCGACGGGCTTATTGCGGGCTTTTCCAAGCTTTTTACAGGTGTGCTTACCATAGGCATTACCCTTGTCTTTATGTTAAGGCTTAATCCGCTTATTACTCTTGTCGTGGTTGTTGTTACACCGGTTTCTTTGTTTGTATCTTCTTTCATTGCAAGACATACACATGATATGTTCAAGGAACAGTCAGGCATTAAGGGAGAGCAGACTGCACTTATTAACGAAATGATGTATTCAAGACGTGCAGTGTCGGCTTATAACATGAAGGAATCTGTCGACAGAAGATTTGCGGAGGTAAACGGTCGTCTGGCAAAATGCAGTCTTAAGGCAACTTTTTATTCTTCGCTTGTTAATCCATGTACCCGATTCGTAAACAGCCTTGTTTATTCCGGAGTCGGTATTTTCGGCGCCATATCCGCCATAAACGGCGGCATATCCGTGGGTGAGCTTTCGGCTTTCCTTGCATATGCTTCACAATACACAAAGCCTTTTAACGAGATTTCCATGGTTATCACAGAACTTCAGAATGCACTTGCATGCGCAGGACGTGTTTTTGATTTTATGGATGAAGAGGAGCTTGTGGATGCCTCGGAAAAAGCCGACACGGAAACGAAGAAGGAAGGTACGCCGGTTGTCAGCTTTAAAGATGTAAAGTTTTCTTACTCGCCCGAAAAGCCTTTGATTACAGGCTTCTCATTGGATGTTTTCGAAGGGCAGAGAATTGCGATTGTCGGTCCCACGGGATGCGGCAAGACAACAATGATCAACCTTCTTATGCATTTCTATGAAGTTAACGGTGGGGAAATACTTCTCAACGGAAAGAATATAAAAGACATTCCCAGGAAAGAACTTCGAAGCAATGTCGGAATGGTTCTTCAGGACACATGGCTTCGAAACGGAACGATACGCGACAACATAAGGCTTAACTGCCCGGATTGCACGGAAGAGGAAGTTGTGGAGGCAGCTAAGGCGGCATATGCTCATTCTTTTATAAAGAGACTTCCCAAAGGCTATGATACCGTTATTTCGGAAAACGGTGACGGTCTTTCCATGGGACAGAAACAGCTTATCTGCATAGCACGTGTTATGTTGAAAACACCTCCGGTACTTATTCTTGATGAAGCAACCTCCTCAATAGATACGAGAACGGAGATTAAAATTCAAAAAGCTTTTGACCGTATGATGCAAGGACGTACAAGCTTTGTTGTTGCTCACAGACTGTCAACAATTCTTGAAGCTGACAGAATTATCGTCATGAAAAACGGTGACATAAAAGAAATCGGCACCCATAAAGAGCTTATGGCTGCCGGTGGTTTCTACAAAGAGCTGTATGATAGTCAGTTCTGATAGTCTGCTAAGCATTATGCTGACTGTTGTTTTTCTCAAATTGTCTTTTGCGCTGGATCCTCATAAGGTACTGGTTGAGATTGGGGTTCTTTTCAAGAAACTGGCAACCGTAGAGAGTACGTATTTCGTCATCCATCGGAACCGTACGGACGATTTTGGCACTTATGTGCATAACACTTCTGTCGGGCTGGGGGATATTTATTCTTACGGTACGGTTGGCCGTGAAATTTTCTCTTGAAATGAAGGCAAAACCTGTTTCACTAATATCTTTAATGAGGGCTGTGATGTTTTTGGGACCTTCATCGGTGAAATAAGTAACCTGCATATCTTCGCCGATATAAACACGATAATTATTACGACGGTTAATGGCCTCGGCATCGCCTATGAGACTGGCTGCGTGATAGTAATGATTTTTATAGATGATGGTTTTGATGTCTATGTTTTTCCAAACGAAGAAAACGTCAGAAAGCGTATAGGTAAGGTTGACAGAGCATTCCTTAGGGAATCCGATGAGTTTCTTGTTTACAAAAATAGGATTCAGCAAAAGCAGATTTTTGTAAATCATGGAAACTTCAGCATCAAAGGAGCCTTTAATGCTGTCCATAGTGATATCAAGTTGAACAATCTGACCTTGTTCGAAATCGTTAATATTCATAATACCCCTGCAAAAATGACAAATGTATATTGCCGACGATGCTTTTCCTACCTCTACATAGTAGCCCATTGGTTATGGATTTACAACCGTTTTGTTGTTTTTTCTAAACTTTCTGCTTTTATATATCGTATCGTTAACGGCTTGACTTTACACTGACTATAAAGTATAAATATTGAATCGGAAAAATGAATGATGCCACTGCATTTCAGCAATGGACTAACATAAACAATGCGTAAGGAGACAGAGATGAACATTAAGGAACAGCTGAAAGGAAGAAGTTTTTTAACCCTTAAGGATTATACCGCCGAAGAGATTTTATATCTTATCGATCTTGCTGCCGAGTATAAACGTAAAAAGAAACAGGGCGAGAGACATGACACCCTGTATGGTAAAAACGTTGCACTTATTTTCGAAAAGACCTCCACAAGAACGCGTTGTGCATTTGAGGTTGCGGCACATGACCTTGGTATGAACGCAACTTATCTTGACCCCAAGAGTTCACAAATTGGAAAAAAAGAAAGCATAGCCGATACTGCCAGAGTGCTTGGACGTATGTTTGACGGCATAGAATACAGAGGCTTCGGACAGGAAATCGTTGAGGAACTTGCAAAATATGCGGGCGTTCCGGTTTGGAACGGCCTTACCAACGAATATCATCCCACGCAGATGCTTGCAGATATGCTTACACTGAGAGAAAAGAAAGGTGAGCTTAAAGGAAGGAAGTTTGTTTATATGGGTGATGCCCGCTACAATATGGGTAATTCACTTATGATTGTCTGCGCAAAGCTTGGCTTGCATTTTGTCGCATGCTCCAGTCCCAAGTACTTCCCGGATCCGGCTCTTGTTAAGGAATGCGAAGAGTTTGCAAAGGCTTCGGGCGGTTCCGTAACACTTACATCCGATGTAAAAGCCGGAACAAAGGATGCAGATGTAATATATACCGACGTATGGGTTTCCATGGGTGAGCCCGAAGAAGTCTGGAATGAGAGAATAAGCGAGCTTTCTCCTTATAAGGTTACTCCCGAAGTTATGAAGAATGCGGGCCCTCAGGCACTGTTTATGCACTGCCTTCCCGCTTTTCACGATCATAAAACGGATATCGGCAGAGAAATCGGAGAAAAGTACGGTTTCTCGGAGCTTGAAGTGTGTGATGAAGTGTTTGAATCTGCTCAGTCCGTGGTGTTCGATGAGGCTGAAAACAGAATGCACACCATTAAAGCGGTAATGGCAGCTACTCTCGGAGCTTAAAATGATAAAACGGGTACTTACTTTTTTTAAAAACAAGGGTATCGGGCAGGAAACGCTGAACGTTTTTCTTGGTGTGCTTATGCTTGTTGCTCTTGTTGCTTACGGCATTACACGTACTCTCGTTGCACTCGTGGCTGTTATCTTTCTTGGGGCGCTCATTAACATTACAACAGGGCTTCAATACTTGAAAAAGAAAGAGAAAAAGTCGCTTGGCACGTGCATGATTATGCTTGGGATTATTATTCTTGTTCTTACAGCCTTTTATGTCATAAGATAGACGGAGAGAAAAATGAAAGACGAAAACGTCCTTTGCGCAGCAAATGCGTATAAGCAACTGTATTATTTCAACAGAAGGTTCGGCGTTTTGCCGGAGCAAGTTAAAAATGAACTTCAGATTGCCTGTGTTGCGTTTACAACAGAGGTGAGCGGTATCATCACCTTGTATTTTGAAGACGACGGCACACTTATGATAAACACCGATCATGATGATGCTGACATTATGTACGATGAAATCTCTGCGGGCATTCTTTTACGCAAGTTTCAGCGTGAAAAAGAAGAGCTTTTTGAACAGTTGGAATTGTTTTACAAGGCTGTCGTTTTAAAGGAACTGCCTGAAGAAAAGGAGTAAACATGCTTTTTGCAATCGATGTGGGAAACACAAACATTACGTGTGCGGTTATGTCCGGCATGGAAGTTGAAGCCTCTTTCAGAATTACGACAAAGCTTCAACGTACATCCGATGAATTCGGTGTTGTTATCAGAGATATGCTCGAGAGAAAAAACATTTCTCCCGACCAGCTCGAAGATGTCATTATCGCTTCCGTAGTTCCCGGGATTATGCATTCTCTTATAAACGGTATCATCCGATATCTTGACAAAAAGCCTATTATTGTCGGTGAAGGAACAAAAACCGGTCTGAAAATCGCTACCGCAAACCCGAAAGAAATCGGCGCAGACAGAATCGTCGACGCGGTTGCGGCCTATGAGCTTTTCGGTGGCCCCGTCATTGTTTGTGACTTCGGTACAGCAACAACTTACGATCTTATTTTGGAGGGCGGAGTGTTCAGCGCCGGCATTACTTCTCCCGGCATAAGAATATGCGCAAAGGCTTTGTGGCAGGATACGGCAAAGCTTCCCGAAATAGAAATCGAAAAGCCCGAATCGATACTTGCAAAAGATACGGTTACAAGTATGCAGGCAGGTCTTGTCTACGGTGCAATCGGGCAGACCGAATACATCATAAAACGGATTATTGAAGAAGCAGGCCTTAAGGAAGCAAAAGTTGTTGCCACCGGAGGGCTTGGCAGATTGATTTCGGATTCAACGGACTCAATTAAAGTATACGATAAGGATCTTACAATGAAAGGTCTGCGCCTTATTTACGAAAAGACGGTTAAGAACAAATGAACAAAATCAAGCTTGGTAATCTTGAATTCAACAATATAGCATTGGGACCGATGGCAGGTGTAACAGACCTGCCTTTTCGTATGCTTTGCAAAGAATTCGGAGCCGGGCTTATATACACCGAAATGGTTAGCGGGAAGGCTGTTCTTTTCCATAACAGAAATACCGAAGAACTTCTTACGGTGAAGGACGAGGAACGTCCCGTGGCACTTCAGCTTTTCGGATGCGAGCCCGATGTACTTGCCGAAGCTGCTGCGGAAATAGAAGAGCGTCATTTCGACATTTTGGATATAAACATGGGATGCCCCGTTCCAAAGGTTGTAAACAATCACGAGGGCTCTGCACTCATGCAGAACCCGCGCCTTATTGAGAACATTGTACATGCCGTTTCCGAAAGGATTAACAAGCCTGTCAGCGTTAAGCTTAGGAAAGGCTTTGAAAAGGACGAAAGGACGGCCGTTGAATGCGCATTGGCTGCGGAAGCGGGCGGAGCTTCGCTTATTGCCGTTCACGGAAGAACGAGAGAAGATTTTTATTCCGGAAAAGCAGATTGGAGTATCATTCGAGACGTAAAAAATGCGGTTCATGTGCCGGTTATCGGAAACGGAGACATTTACACCCCTTTTGACGCAAAGCGTATGCTTGAGGAAACAGGTGCGGATGGCATAATGGTTGCACGAGGAGCTCAAGGTAACCCTTGGATTTTCAAACGAATCAACGAATACCTTGAATCGGGAGTAATTCTCCCGGAACCGACGATGGAAGAACGTGCCGAAATGGTTTTACGACATGCAGGAATGGAAATTGAATTCAAGGGAGAATATACCGGAATACGTGAAATGCGAAAGCATGTTGCCTGGTATATGAGCGGTTTTCCCGGAGCTTCACGCATCAGAGAAACCGTCAATTACATAGAAACTTACAAGGAACTTGAAGAACTGATGCGCAAAAATATCAGCTGATTTCTCATCAAAACGGAAGATAAAATAAATTTATCGCGATAACGCGTTAAAACAATAAAAAATTACTATTGCATAGTAAAATGCGTTGTGCTATAATTCCGCGATAAATAAATAATAACAAAGTTCCGCATAATCATGCGGCAGGAGGGCATTATGGAACAAAAATTAAGTGTAGGCATTTTAGGAGCTACGGGAATGGTTGGCCAGAGATTCATTTCTCTCCTTGAAAACCATCCTTGGTTTGAAGTCAAAGCAGTTGCGGCAAGTGCAAGAAGTGCAGGAAAGACATACGCAGAAGCTGTCGGAGATCGTTGGAAAATGACTACCCCGATGCCTGAAGCCGTTAAAAATATGGTTGTATTAAATGTCAGTGATGTTGAAGAAGTTGCTTCAAAGGTTGATTTTGTATTTTCCGCTGTAGATATGACAAAGGAAGAAATCAAAGCAATAGAAGAAGCATACGCAAAAACGGAAACACCTGTTGTTTCCAACAACTCTGCTCATCGTTGGACACCCGACGTTCCCATGGTTGTTCCGGAACTTAACCCCGAGCACCTTGACGTTATTGAAGCTCAGAAAAAGCGTCTCGGCACAAAGAAGGGCTTTATCGTTGTTAAGCCGAACTGTTCCATTCAGAGCTATACACCCATGCTTCACGCACTTCGTGAGTTTGAGCCTACTGTAGTGGTGGCTACAACATATCAGGCAATCAGCGGTGCAGGAAAAACATTTAAGGACTGGCCCGAAATGATTGACAACGTTATCCCTTACATCGGCGGTGAAGAGGAAAAGAGTGAGCAGGAGCCTTTAAGAATTTGGGGCAAGGTTGTTAACGGTGAAATCGTTAAGGCCGAATCACCTGTTATCACAACACAGTGTATCCGCGTTCCTGTTTCAGACGGACATACCGCAGCAGTATTTGTAAGCTTTAAGAAAAAGCCCACAAAGGAGGAAATTCTTGAAAGATGGAAGAACTTCAAGGGGATTCCTCAGGAACTTAAGCTTCCTTCGGCTCCCGATCAGTTCATTACCTATTTCGAAGAGGAAAATCGTCCTCAGGCTAAGCTTGACAGAGACTCCGAGAAAGGTATGGGCGTATTTGCTGGTCGTCTTCGTGAGGATAAGGTATACGACTGGAAGTTCGTTGGCCTTTCCCACAATACAAAGCGTGGCGCTGCAGGAGGTGCTGTTCTTACAGCAGAACTCCTTAAGGCTAAAGGCTTAATTACAAGAAAATAAAGATGTTTTTTCAAAGCGCGGTATGATTTACCGCGCTTTATTCATCAATGGCTTTGCTAAAGACAGAAAATAGTGACAAAAAATAGATGAATGTAAACAAATTTATTGCATAAAGATAAAAAATGAAGTAAACTGATTATATATTGAGTCCACATGGGGGAATTGAACATGAACGGTAAATTTGATTTTACAAAAGAAAAAATGCTCGATGCCATACTCAAAAATTCACGTGACCTCCTTTTTATAAAGGACACAAATTACGTGTACCTTGCAGCGTCAGACTCTTTTGCCAAGCTGCTCGGCTTTAATTCCGGAGAGGAGCTCATCGGTCTTGATGATTTCGAAATCACCGGGGATGCCGACGCCACAAATGTCTTCCGCGAAGGTGACTATAAGGTGTTTACAACAGGTGAGCCCATTATCGACAGCATGGCGGAAGGAAATGCTTCCGGAAGCAAGATGGTCCGTATGGTTTCCACAAGTAAGTACCCCATTTTTGATGAACTTGGTACTGTTGTCGGCGTACTTGGTATATGCCGTGACATTACTCCTGTTCTTCGATTAAAGAGAACATCCGAGGCTTACAGGAACTCTTATGATGCTGCTGTTACGGCAAACGCAGCAAAGACAAAGTTCCTTTCAAAGATGAGCCATGATATACGTACTCCTTTGAACGCCATCATGGGTCTTGTTTCACTTGCACAGGCTAATGCGGATGATTCCGAAAAAGTACAGGACAGCCTTAAAAAAGCTCAGGAGTCCGGCAAGTATCTTCTTTCTATCGTTAACGAAGTCCTCGATATGGAAAAGATTGAGTCCAATCAGATTGAGCTCAATGTCGGCAGCTTCGATATGAACAGCTTCATTGACAACTTCGAAGCAATGATGAAGGCAAGAGCTGAAGAAAAGAAGCAGACAATCTCCATCGTAAGAAAGAATCTTGTTAATACAAAAGTAATCGGCGATTCCACACGAATCGAGCAAATCTTCGTCAACCTTACAAACAACGCAATGAAGTTCACTCCGGAAAGAGGCTCAATCAGAGTAATCTTCTCGGAGAATGAGCCTAAGGACGGCGCAGCAAACTTCGAGTTTGTTGTTGAGGATACAGGCGTGGGCATGAGCGAAGAGTTTATGAATCACCTCTTCGAGCCTTTCAGCCGTGAAGCGGATTATACTGCTTCAAACGATGAAGGTATCGGACTTGGGCTTGCTATTGCGAACAACCTTGTTAATATGCTTGGCGGAAACATTACCGCAGAGTCTGAGCAGGGTAAGGGAAGTAAGTTCACCGTCACGATTCCAATTCTCATCCAAAAAGATGATGAAGAAAGCGAAACACAGGCAGGAATTGCTGAGCTTGAACGTGAAGACTACACCGGAAAGCGCGCACTGCTTGTTGAAGATAACGGCCTCAATGCTGAAATTGCCCAGGAAATCCTCGGCATCACCGGTATGACGGTTGAGAGAGCAGAGAACGGACAGAAAGCACTGGATATGTTTGCCGCATCTTCTTTAGGATATTACGATGTTATTTTCATGGATGTCCAGATGCCCATTATGGATGGTTATGAGGCAACACGCCGCATCAGAGACATGAAGCGCGAAGATGCTTCATCTGTCCCGATTATGGCAATGACAGCCAATGCCTTTGTTTCCGACATTAACGAAGCAAAGTCGGCAGGTATGAATGAACATCTTGCAAAGCCCATCGATTTCGATAAGCTTATTGAAGCTCTTAACAAGTGGGTTAAGTAAAAAGCATAAAAACAGCAGGTTGTCGTTTGACAGCCTGCTGTTATTTTTATTCAAATACTTTTATTTCTTCGCTTTCGTCAAGAATGCGGCATCCGTAGAAGCCTGCGTCCTGAAGCTTGCCGAAAAGTTTTCCGACCTTTTTAATCTTTTCAACGAGTGTAACGTCATATTCGGCTCTGTATGTGTCTGCGAGCTTGATGGCATCAACAACCATTTCTGCCGGATAGATGATGGCAAGTTTCTTTTTTGCATCGGGAATCTTGAAACCATTGTCACTGAGAATACAGAATATACGTTCAAAACCGATGGAGAAGCCTACGGCAGGAACGTTTTCGCCGATGAATTTGCCGACCATGTTGTCGTAACGTCCACCACCTGCAACAGTGCCACCGTATTCGAGCGACTCAACTTCGAAGATTGTGCCTGTGTAGTATCCCTGACCACGAACGAGGGAACAATCATACTCGATGGCATATTTCCCGCCGTTAAGCTGTGTGATTTTGTCAATAATGCCGGCAACGGAGTCAATGGCTTCCGAATCTGAACAATACTTTCTGGCGTCATCAAGAGTGAACGGCTTTGTCTGCATCATGGATACGAATTTTTCAGCGGCGGCTTCCGCAAAACCTTTTTCAAGAAGCTCAGCCTTTACTCCTTCAATGCCGATTTTGTCAAGCTTGTCGAAGCTTATGCAAACAGATTCGTAATCCTCTTCATTGAAGCCGGCTGCGAGGATGAGGCTCTTAAGTATGCGACGATCGTTGATTCTGATTTTGAAACCGTTGATATTTACGCTCTGAAGAGCTTTGGCAGTGGTATCGATAAGCTCAATTTCGCAGTTTGTGGAGGTGCTTCCGAGAATATCGATGTCACACTGTATGAACTCACGAAGACGGCCTCTCTGAGGACGCTCTGCACGGAATGAACGGTCAATCTGGATTACTTTGAAGGGAGACTGAAGAGCTGCCCTGTTGTTTGCGTAAAAACGTGAAAGCGGGAGAGTAAGATCGTAACGGAGACCGATGTCGGAAAGCTCCTTAGGGTCGCCTGTCTTTAAAGCTTCATCAAGCTTGTCACCGCGCTTTAAAATTTTAAACATAAGTCCGAGATTTTCACCACCCTCACTTTTGTTGAGGTTTTCCATATCTTCGATGATGGGAGTGGTTATTCTTTCGAAACCGCAGGATTCGTATGTTTCAAGAAACTTCCTCTGGACATAGTCACGGAGCTTTGTCTGGGAAGGAAGATAGTCATTTGTGCCTTTTACGGAATTGAGCTTCATAAGTTTTCCTTTCTGTTTAAAGAAAAAGAGCCGCATACCAATGCGGCTCCTGTTGCTTTTTGAAAATTAAGCAATTGAATTGACAGCCTTGGTAAGTCTGGATACTTTTCTCGCAGCTGTGTTCTTATGAAGGATTCCCTTTGCAACAGCCTTGTCGATAGCAACGACAGCAGCCTTAAGTGCTTCTGCAGCAGCAGCCTTATCGTTTGCAGCAACAGCAGCCTCTACCTTCTTAACGAGAGTCTTGAGCTTAGACTTGAGCATCTTATTTCTGAGAGTCTTTGTCTCGATGACTGTGATTCTCTTCTTAGCGGATTTAATGTTAGCCATGTTTTGATTACACCTCCGATGTAATGGTTTCGATTTTCGTTCTGCATGAATGTTTAAACGGGGAGGACACGGAGCCCCGAGAAAACGTACTTAGACATAATACTCAAAAGTTCAACGCTTGTCAACATTTTTTTGCGTTCGTTACGTTATACATGCAATCTTTTTCTTGCTTTTAAGCGAAGAGGCTGATAGTATATCTGTGCGAACAAGTGCATCCGTCAAAAGGAGGATGCCATTAAAAAGAAATTTCCAAAAGTTCTGATGATTCTTCTGCTTGTTTTGGCAGTATTTGCATCAGGCATCTGGTACGTCTTTTTTTCACCGTACTTTGATTTATCGCTTTTTTCTTCTGAGAAGCCGATTCCCACACAGGGGCCAACTGAAGAAAGTACTTTTTCTGCGACAGCTTATGACAGCGTGCCGTCTGTTTTTGTGCACGTCTGCGGTGAGGTTAATCTTCCGGGGGTATATGAACTTCCTGAAGGGAGCAGGGTGAATGCGGCTGTGGAAAGTGCGGGAGGATTTACCGATAAGGCAGACAGGGCTTATCTGAATCTGGCAAGAGTCATTGAGGATGGGGAAAGAATCTATGTCCCTTCAAAAAAAGAAACAGAAAAACTCAGTTACGAGGAAAATATATCGGGGACGGGACTGGAAATGTCAACGGAAGCTGCGGCGGTATCCGGAGAAAACAAGGGCCTGACGACGATAAACATTAATACCGCAACAATAGATGAGCTGACAGAACTTCCGGGAATAGGAGAATCAAGAGCAAAAGACATCATTTCCTACAGAACCAATGTAAGCCGTTTTGAAAAACCCGAGGATATTAAAAATGTCAGCGGAATCGGTGAAAAAATGTACGAACGTATGAAAGATTACATTCGTGTGAAATGAGGGAAATATGATAAAGAGACCATTAATTGCCTTTTTCTTTTTTACCCTTGCCGGAATATACTTACAAAAGATCGGGATTGGCTTTCTTACTGCGGCACTTGTCACATATGCAGTCATTACTTTGAGCGTAATAATTTGTTTCCGGAACAAAAGGCTTCGTGCAAAATATATTTCGAAATCCAAAATATACGAGTCGGTCATCCTCCTTATTATCCTTCCGTTTGTTTTGACTGGCGCTTTTTTCAGGTGCTTTTGGCATGAGAAGCGAACTTCACAGGAAAGGAAACCGTACAAGATTCTGGTTGAACAGAATACAACTCAGGTAATACTGGAGGGAAAGGTTAAAAGCATTGATCGAAATGAAGATAAACTCATTTTGATATTGAAGAAATGTAAGGTGAGAGCACCTGAAAACAGTGAATATACGGATGCCGGCAATGTGCGTGTTTATTTGGAACCTGATGCGGAAGAAGAAGTCTGCGTCGGAAACGAAGTGAGAGTATTCGGAAAAATAAAGCTTTACGAACATGCCACCAATCAAGGACAGTTTGACGCATATGAATATAACTTAAAATCAGGGACATATGCGTACATTTCATCGAAGGAAGTCTGGATTACAGACGAAAGATGCGATAAGTACCGGACTTTTGTTTCGGGCCTTCGGGAACGAATGAGAATGACATTTTCGGCTTTATATTCTGAGGAAAATGCCGGAATAATGACAGCCATGCTTGTCGGAGACAGGGGGCTTATGGACGAAGAAACAGGGCTCCTTTATAAAAATGCGGGAATAAGCCACATTCTGGCAGTGTCGGGGCTGCACATTTCACTCATATGTATGGGTTTGTATGAATTGCTGGCCCGGTTATTTGTCCCAAAACGTTGCAGGATTGTGATTGCGGTATTGTTTTTAAGCTTTTTTGTTGTTTATACAGGTATGGGGGTATCTGCATTGAGAGCCGGGATTATGATGTGCGTCCTTCTGCTTTCAAAGCTTCTGCGCAGGCATTACGACATGCCGTCGTCACTTGCATTTGCGGCAACAATCATTCTTTTTATCAATCCGTATGAAGTAAAGGATGCGTCTTTCATATTATCCGTGCTGGCAGTTGCGGGAGTATACTTCGGAGGCAGGCTTAAGGCGGGGTATTTTTCGGGAGGAATCATTACTCTTGTATCACTTCCGGCAGTTCTATGGTTTTTCTTTGAAACTTCGCTTTACGGAACGATAACAAATATTATTGTGCTGCCTCTGTGCTCGGCAATACTTGTCCTCGGACTACTTTCAGGTGTTTTCGGAATTATCTTTCTACCGCTTGGAGGTATGTTCGCAGGTGCGGTTCATCTTCTTCTTGGTGTTATAAAAACAGCGGGTGAGCTTATTTCGAGGCTTCCGTATTCATTTGTATGCACGGGAAGGCCCGAAATGTGGAAGATTGTCGTTTTTTATGCCGTGTTTTTGCTCGCAACGGCCTTTTTTGCCAAAAAGCGGAAGGCGGCAGTTAAAGTTGCGTTAACTATGGCACCGTTTCTGCTCTTGTTGTTTGTGAACGGAAATAAACATTCGTTTTCTTTTCTTGATGTGGGACAGGGAGATTCTTTTGTTCTTTTCAGCGGTCGGGAATGCGTTGTTGTTGACAATGGGAGCAGCGATAAAGGAAGCGTCGGCAAATATATTTTGACACCGTATTTAAAGTATAACGGTCGGACATCCGTTGACACCTTTATCGTTACCCATACTGACGATGACCATATAAACGGGCTTACGGAATTACTTGAGGCAATGGAAGACAGTAAAAACAACGTCGGTAAAAGCGTTCACTACAACGGTAGAATAGAAATACATAACGTAGTGCTTCCGAAAGTTTTGGTAAAAGGAAAAGCGTATCTTAATATAGAGAAGCTTGCAGAAGATAAAGGAGTTAATGTTATATATGCGGAGCAGGGACATTGTTTTATGACACAGGACGGGAAGGCGGGATTTGTATGTCTTGCACCAAAGGAAGCCGGCAAATCCGAAAACGGTACTTCACTTGTCTACAAGCTTGAAACGGATGATTTTACCGTTTTTCTGATGGGTGACGCAGACAAAAAAGAAGAAGTCTTTGTTCTTTCGGAACTTAACAAAAACAGATACAAAAGCAGTAAAGAAGTCATTCTCAAAGCAGGCCATCACGGCAGCAGGACCGCATCATCGGAGGAACTGCTTGATGGGTTGAAACCGGACTGCATTATTATTTCATGCGGCAGAAAAAACCGATACGGACATCCGCATACGGAGACACTGGAAATAATAGAGTCGAAGCTTCCGAAAACCGAAGTGATGCGTACCGATGAAAATGGGCAGATAATCTTCAAAAAGCATACAAAATAAAAGGATAAACATGTCATAAAAGAAAGTGATTATTGTCTTTAATTGTTCACATAAGTATGATAAACTCATAGAACATTTTGGAGGCACAAATGAAAAAGAGGGTTTATTCAATTATTACGCTGTTAGTATTTTTCTCAATGCTTTTTGCTTGTGGGCAGAACAGTAATTCTGCAGTAACGACGCCTGCCGCCGGTACAGAAACGCCTGCTGCATCAACGACACCGACACAGGCTCCTTCAGATACGCCGGTACCTTCGGACACACCGATTCCCACCGCAACCCCAACACCGTACAATCCGGTACGTTATACGAGACAAGCGGAGGATCTCGGCCGCGGTCTTACAGCTGTAGTGGGAGACATTTGCACCGGAACGGTTGTGAGTTGGAGAAGCCTTGGAACAGACAGCGCAGATGTGAGCTTTACTCTTTCCAGAAATGGAGAAGTCATTGCGCAGTCCATTAAAAATACTTGCTTTAACGACACCGACGGCAAAGCGGGAGACGTATATACGCTTGAAGTCTTTTCCGCAGGAACGGTTTCGGCAAAAGCTCAAAACGCAAGCTGCATTGCGGTAAGTGAATACATTAATGTTCCCATACAAGTACCCGGAGACGATACGCTCAGAATGGGCGGAACATGCAAGTACTACGCAAATGACGCAAGCGTAGGCGATGTGGACGGAGATGGTGAATACGAAATCATCTTAAAGTGGGATCCGGACAACGCAAAGGACAACTCACAGAACGGTATTACCGGACGAGTATACATTGATTGCTACAAACTGGACGGCACAATGCTTTGGCGCATCAATCTTGGCGAAAACATAAGAGCAGGTGCACATTACACTCAGTTTATGGTTTATGACTTTGATGGCGACGGAAAAGCCGAAATGATCTGCAAGACGGGTGATGGCTCGATTGATGGCCGTGGAACCGTTATCGGTGATGAAAAAAGTGTTTACCTCAACACTACAATCGGAAAGATTTTAAGAGGCCCCGAGTATCTTACTCTTTTCGATGGAGAAACGGGAGCTGCCTTGGATACAATTGATTTTGAGCCTGAAAGAGGTAAAATCGATTCCTGGGGAGATTCATCCGGAAACAGGTCTGAGAGATATCTTGGAGCGGTTGCATATCTTGACGGAAAGACACCTTCATGCATAATGAGTCGCGGCTATTACGCCCGTACGGCTATATGTGCATATAACGTGGTAGATAAAAAGCTTCAGATGCTTTGGAAATTTGATACCGACAGCAGTGCCGACTTAAAGCAGTACATGGGACAGGGAAATCATAACCTTGCTGTTGCCGACGTAGACGGGGATGGTTTTGATGAACTTTGTTTCGGACAGCTCACCATTGATGAAGATGGTACCGCAAAGGCGTGCACAGGACTTGGACATGGCGACGCAATGCACGTCGGTGACCTTGTTCTGGACCATCCGGGTGTTGAAGCCTGGAGCTGCCTTGAAGGTGCACACGGAGCAGTGCTATGGAATCCTTGCGATGCGGATATCTTACATCGAATCAACGCTTCCGGAGATACGGGAAGAGGCACAACCGGAAACTTTGTTGCCGGAAACAGATGCTATGAGTTTGTTTCTTCGGAAAGCCGTGATGTTTTCGACAGCGACTTCAACGTAGTAGCGACCTGGCCGGAAAAAGCCAGTGTAAACTATGCGGTCTATTGGGACGGAGACCTTGAACATGAAGTTGGCGACGGTACGAGAGTATATTCGATTGACGGCGATATTCTTTTAAATGCGGAAGGCTGCGTAAAGATTAACGGTACGAAGTCAAACACATCACTGACTGCTGATA
Source organism: Lachnospiraceae bacterium (assembly GCA_045598045.1). Classification (GTDB taxonomy): domain Bacteria; phylum Bacillota; class Clostridia; order Lachnospirales; family Lachnospiraceae; genus RGIG3528. The sequence goes on from JAZLLG010000002.1 coordinate 22,810, forward strand.
TTCTTGGCGACTGGAGAGAGGAAATCATTCTGCCGTCTGAGGACAGAACCTCATTACGTATTTATCTTTCACCTTATTCTACCGACGTCAGCACCTTTACTTTGATGCATGACATTCAGTACAGATGTCAGGTGGCTTCACAGAACGTCGCATATAATCAGGGCGCACTTACGAGCTTCTTCCTCGGTACAGGCTTTGATCTTCCCGAAAAGCCGGATATTTACACGGTTCCGACTGAAAAATGATTTTTATCAGAGATGTAAAATGAAAAAGATTCATACAGAGTTTAATAACTTTTTTGGGGGCAAAATGCTTGTGCTTTTTGCCCTTACTTTGATGCTGATGTTTTCCGGATGCATTGATGGCGAAAATGTAGTATTGACCCCGGCTCCGACTTTGTCGGGAACACCTTCTGCAAAGCCCGTTCCGTCCGACATTTCCGTGACCGGCCCTGCAAAGGAAGATGAAAAACAGCCGAGTCCTTCCGAAGAACCCGAAGCCACATCAACACCGGTACCTACGGCAACCTCTACGCCTACGGCACCCCCGACCGCAACACCTGTGCCGCATATCCCGGCAGAGGAAATGTTCAGAGAATCGTATTTTGCCATTATTAAAGAGCGTCTGCAGACTTACACGGATGATGTTGTGAAAGATTCTCTTGTTAATTCCGAGTTTGCAAAGTACAAAACTCCTTATAATGCAGCGGACTACAATGATTACGAAATAAAAGACGACAAAGTAATATTCCGGTTTGCGGAAAATGCTCTTACGGGAGCCGAACACCCTGCCTTTGATGTTTCTTTTGACTTAAATGAAGCACTTGCGTTTATGTATTACAATCCGGACGGCACCGTACGCTACACAAAGGACATACGTGAACTTGATCCTAACGCCAAAATGATAGCACTTACTTATGATGACGGACCGAGCCCCGAAATCGAAAAGGAGCTTATCGAAATATACAGAAAGCACGGAGAAAGAGCCACTTTTTTCATGCTGACCGAAAAATGCGGCACCCCCGAAAACGACAAATCAATAACGGACCTTATTGAAGCCGGGCATGAAGTGGAATCTCACGAATACAGTCATGTATATTTCAATCAGGATACTCTTGACTATAAGGTTGTATGGACGGAAGTAAACAAGGCTAATCTTATTCTTGCCGACATTATGGGGCATGCACCGGATTTTGTCCGTCTTCCCGGCGGCTGCAGCAAAGACTATTTTATAAACTTCCCGCTCCCGAGAGTAGGCTGGGCATGGGGTGCGCTTGATTGGGAAAACCGAAGCCTTAAGTCCGGGGAGACTAAAGAGGACATGTATAAAAGAAAGGCGCAGGAAACGTTTGATAACGTTACGGGACACGCAAGTGACGGTTTCATAATCCTTATGCATTCTACATACCCCGAAGCTCCCGAAGCCACCGAAAGAATACTTACCGAGCTCGAGAGCAGAGGCTTTCTGTGCGTAACGCTTAACGAACTCTTTTACTACAAAGGGATTACTCCGGAAAACGGTGTAAGTTACGGAATAGTCAGATAAATATGTCATTGTTGGGGGGGTCCGGTCGGACCCCTTTACTTTCTTTTAAACCTGATGTATAATTTCAGCCGTTTGAGACTAAATCTAAATCAGGAGGAATATCGTAATGGCTGATGAAGAAATAAAGAATGAAGAACAGTCTTCTTGCTCCGGCAACTGTTCATCCTGCAGCTCCAATTGCTCACAGAAACCTGAAGACCTGCATGAACCTTGCAACCAGTATTCAAGTGTCAAAAGAGTTATCGCTGTAGTTTCCGGAAAGGGCGGAGTAGGTAAGTCGCTTATTACAAGTAATCTTGCCGTATGTATGAATCGCAAAGGCTATAAGACGGCGGTTCTTGATGCCGATATTACAGGCCCTTCAATTCCGAAGAGTTTTGGAATTAAGGAAAGAGCAAACGGAAACGATCAGGGAATTTTCCCTGCAGTAACACAAAACGGTATTGAAGTTATGAGCCTTAATCTTCTCCTTGATGACGAGGAAATGCCCGTTATCTGGAGAGGCCCCGTTATTGCCGGAACCGTTAAGCAGTTCTGGACGGAGGTCATCTGGGGAGAAGTAGACTATATGTTTGTGGATATGCCGCCCGGAACAGGTGACGTTCCGCTTACGGTTTTCCAGAGCCTTCCCGTTGACGGAATAATCATCGTTACAAGCCCTCAGGAGCTTGTTTCCATGATTGTCGGCAAAGCTGTTAACATGGCAAAGGCAATGAACATTCCCATTCTTGGCATTATAGAAAACTACAGCTATGTCGAATGCCCGGATTGCGGCAAGCAGATTCCTGTATTCGGCAAGAGTCATGCACAGGAAGTAGCAGACAAGTATCAGGTTAAGCTTCTCGGAAAGCTTCCTTTGGACTATAAGGTTGCGGAAGCAGTTGATGAAGGCCTTGTTGAAAGTGTAAAGCTTCAGGGTGTTGATGCTGCGGCTGACTTCATTGAAAAAGTGTTTCCTGCCGACAACAAATAATTAAAAAATAACCTGCTTCGGCAGGTTTTTTTGTGGCGTCAAATCCTTTACTTTTTGTACATTGACAGCTATAATTTCATATGGGAAAAAAGGGTTTATGGAGCAGAAATGACCTTGGTTGAAAATATGAAAAAGCTGTTGCATGAAGTCAAAGATTTATGTAACAGCTATAAAAAAACAGACACATTACTTCGTGGAGCGTTCGCTTTTTCATACAAGCATCACCGGCTTAAGAAAAACGTGATCTTGTATGAAGCTTTTTTTGGTCGCGGAATGCTTTGCGGCCCTTATGCGCTTTTTCTTGAGGCACTGGAGGATCCGAGACTTTCGAAATGTACCCATGTGTGGGTTATAGATTCCGAAGAAGATCTTAAAGTTTATCAGGAAGAATATAAAGACAAAAAGAATGTACGCTTTGTAAAAACAAATACAAAAAAATACATGAAAGCCCTTGCTACTGCCGGAAGAGTGGTAAACAATATGGCTTTTATGAACATTTACACAAAAAGGCCCGGCCAGACCTACATAAACACCTGGCACGGCATCCCCTTCAGGAAGTTCGGCTTTGACATTCCAAATGCTCCGAGAGAAAATACAAACCAGATGCGTAATTTCCTCTGCACGGATTATCTTGTTTCGGCTGACCCGTTTATGACAGAAACCTTCAGAAATTCCTACAAGCTTGATGGCATTTTTGAAGGAAAAATAATCGAGGGGGCTTATCCGAGACTGGATACCCTTTTCAGATTTTCAAAGGAACAAGTTTTTGAAAAGCTTGAAAAATACGGGGTTCATCCTGACAGGAATAAAAAAGTCATTCTTTATGCACCGACCTGGCGTGGCGAATATTATTCTCACGCCGACAGTGATGTTGAGTTCTGTTTTGAATTCAAAAATGAGCTTGAGAAGCTCATTGACACAGATAAATATCAGGTGTTCGTAAGGCTTCACCAGCGTGTTTTCCAGCTCGCAAGGAACAAGCTGACAGAGTCATGGTTTGTTCCCGCAACAATAGATGCCAATGAAGTTCTCAGCGTAACCGACATACTCGTAACCGATTTTTCAAGCATTTTTTACGATTTTCTTGCCACCGGGCGTCCGGTTCTGTTTTTTGCTGAGAATTGCGAGCCGTATCGGACGGGAGAAGGGATATATATGCCTTACGAAAGCCTGCCCGGCCCTTCGGCATCAACGATTTCAGAACTTGCAGACATTGTTAATGACATTGACAACGTTTCGGAGAACTGGAGAGAACGTTACAATGCGGTTCGAAAGCTTGTTAATGCATATTCCGACGGTAGTGCTTCAAAACGCATAATTAATACCGCTTTTTTCGGAAACGAGGACGGGTGTGCTGTGAAGAACTTCAGAAACGATAAAAAGAAGCTCTTGATTTCCCGTGGAAAAATGAAGCTTAACGGCATCACCACGACATTTGTAAATCTTCTAAAGGAGATTGATTACGACAAGTATGATGTTTCGGTAATGATTTCGAGAAGTGACATCGACCGTGAAATACACACCTTTGACCTTATTAATTCGAAGGCGCGCATTTTATACAGGAACACAACTTTGGACCTTACATGTGTTGAGAACCTCAGACATCGTATTAATCTTGCATTCGGCACAAAGACGCCTTATCAGAAAATATACAAAAAAGAGTGGATAAGATCATTTGGCGATGTTAAGTTCGATGCAGTCGTTGACTTTGAAGGATACAGCCTTTTCCACCAGCTCCTCTTGTTGCAGGCGGAAAATGCGCGTCATCTTATATGGCTTCACAGTGACATGAAAAATGAATGCCTTACCAAGTACGACTGGCTTGTAAACGTTTTCAGAATGTACAGGTTCTTTGATAAGGTTGTTGCCTGCGGCAAAAGCATCGGCAGGGTAAGCGCCGAAAAGTTGGGTGAATACATTCCCGAAGGCAAGCTTACGTATTCACGAAACATTATTGATTTCGATAAGATCAAAAATCTTTCCGATGACAGCAATATCAAGCTTGTTGACGGCAAAAAGATGTTTGTCGCAAAGGAAGCGGATACCGTCGTTAAATGGGTAAACAAAGAACTGGTCAATGAAGTTTACGAGGCTGAATATGTCCCTTATACTCCTGAGTTTACCGCTTCGGGAGAGAGGAATTTCCGCTTTGCCGCTCTCGGACGTCCAAGCCCCGAGAAAAACCATGAAAACCTTATAAAGGCTTTCGCAAAGCTTCATAAGACGTATCCAAATACTTACCTTTACATTCTCGGAATGGGGCCGCTTTACGATGAATTAAAAACGCTCGCGGAAAAGCTTGGAGTAGAAAAAAATGTGTATCTTCCCGGACATGTAAACAACCCGTATATCATCATGAAGCATTGCGACTGCTTTGTATTCCCTTCGTTTTATGAGGCATATCCGGTTGTTGCTTTTGAGGCAAGGACGCTTGGGATGCCCATAGTTATGTCGCATTTTGATACGGTGGATGATGTCATGCTCGAAAACGGACAGGAACTTATCGGATTTGACGAAAAGGACATTCTTGAAGGAATGACGGATTTTATCAACGGGAAAGTGCCTTCCGGTTACGAATTCAATTATGAGGCATACAACAGAGATTGTATGAATGAGTTTTATAAAGTTATAGGAGAGGAGACTGTCTGAAACCGCGGACAGGCTGAAATGATACTATGAATCCGGTTATTAAAAACATAAAAAGAATTCTTCATATACCGATAGGAGGCGTTAAGTTCATTAAACGTTTTTTCCAGCCGGCATCCTTAAGAAGAGGCATATATGCTTCATTCTACGAAAGAAAGAAGCTTAAAGAAAACGTCATTCTGTACGAGGCTTTCTTTGGAAGAGGAATGCTTTGCGGGCCTTATGCACTTTTTCTTGAGGCGCTTTCGGACGAACGATTTAAGAACTTCACTCACGTCTGGGTCATGGAAAGCAAGGAAGAAAAGAAAAGGCTTCAGGAAGAATATAAAGCTTATAAAAACGTTAAGTTTATCGACTACGGAAAAGTTAAGTACGTCAAGTATCTTACAACTGCAAAATATCTTGTAAATAACGTAACATTCCCTTCTTACTACACTAAAAAAGAGGGACAGATATACATTAACACATGGCACGGAATACCTTTGAAAACGCTTGGCTACGACATGCCCGACGGCTGTGTCGAGATTTCAAACGTTGAGAGAAACTTCCTTTCGGTGGATTATCTCATATCAGCCAACCCGTTCCTTACGGATGTCTACAAAAGAGGCTACAAGCTTGAAGGCATTTTCAACGGAAAGATTGTTGAGGAAGGCTATCCCAGACTTGATACACTTTTCAGATTTTCAAGGGAAGAAGTGCTTAATAAGCTTGAAAAGCTTGGAATCAATATAGACCGAAACAAGAAAATCATTCTTTACGCCCCTACATGGAAGGGCGTAAATTATGCCCATGCCGAGGCAGGAGTGGAAGAGTACTTTGAGTTTAAGGAGAAACTTGAAAAATCAATTGATACAAGCAAGTATCAGATTCTCGTTAAGCCTCATCAGAGAGTTTTCCAGCTTGCTCATGATAAGATGACGGAGCCGTTCTTTGTACCGGCTACGATTGATGCAAACGAGATATTAAGCGTCACAGATATACTTGTCAGTGATTTCTCCAGTATTTTCTATGACTTCCTGGCAACAAAGCGTCCCATTCTTTTCTACATAAAGGACATAGAAACATACAGAGAGCAGCGGGGAATGTATCATTCCGTCGATACTCATCTTCCGGGACCGAATGTTCAGACACTCGAAGATCTTGCAAAGCTTATAAATGACATTGACAGTGTTTCCGCACAGTGGATGCCTAAGTACGAAGAACTTCAAAAGTATGCCAATGCGTATTGCGACGGACATATTTCAAAGAAAATACTTGAGATGGCTTTCTTTGGAAAGGAAGAAGGTTACAGGTTCTGCAAGGCTGAAACCAACAAGAAAAAGATTTTCATGTTCAGAGGAAAGATGCTTAAAAACGGCATCACAAGCTCTATGATTAATCTCCTGAACAGAATCGATTACGATAAATATGATATCACTCTCCTGATTGTAAACTGCAAGGAAGATACGCAGGTCAAGGCATATCGTAACATTAATCCTAACGTTAGAGTGCTTTACAGGAACTCCACCTTTAATGTTACCTTCTTCGAAAACATTAAGATGAAGCTGAGACACCGTTTTAAGACAAAAACACCTTTCAGAAAGGTGTTCAGAAACGACTGGATCCGCACGGTTGGCGATTCAAAGTTCGATGTTATCGTTGATTTTGAAGGCTACAACGTTTATTTCCAGCAGATGATTCTTCAGGCGGAAAATACTCCGAAATACGAGTGGCTGCACAATGACATGTACAGAGAGTACATGACTAAAATGAGCTGGCTGCCCAACATCTTCCGCAATTACAAGTATTTTGACGGAATAGTTGCGTGCGGTAAGGAAATAGGCCGCGTCAATAAAGAGCATCTTTGCGAAAAGTACATTGACAGCAAAAAGCTTACTTATGCACATAATGTAATCGATTTTGAGCGAGTGAATGAGCTTTCAAAAGAGGAACATATGGGTGAACTTAACGGAAAGCCCGCGTTTGTTCTTCATGAAGCATATACCCTTGAAAGTGAAGCGAAGAGGGGCAAGATTGTTTCGGAAAACTTTGAAAAGGATTATCTTACCGAAGTTCCCGCGTACACCAGTGACGGAAAGAAAAACACACGCTTCGTTGCAGTCGGAAGGCTCAGCCTTGAGAAAAACCACAAGTGCCTCATAGAAGCCTTCGCGAAGCTTTTGAAGGAGCAGCCGGATGCATATCTTTACATTCTCGGTGACGGCCCTCTCCTTAAAGAGCTTAGATCTCTTGCAGATTCACTTGGCGTAACCGGTCACGTTTTGATTCCCGGTCACGTTTCCAATCCATATATCGTTATGAAACACAGCGATTGTCTCATACTTCCTTCACTTCACGAAGGTCAGCCTCTTGTTGTGAATGAAGCACGTGCCCTCGGACTGCCCATTATTCTTTCTGATTTTTCATCCGTAAACGGTGTCCTTATGGAAAAAGGTCAGCTGCTGATCGGACATGAAACTGAGGACATTTACAAGGGCCTTTTGGGGTATTTCGAAGGTAAAGTTCCGAAGGACTATGTTTTTGATTACGAGGAATATAACAGACGGGCTGTTGAAGAATTCTACAGCGCAATAGGAGTTAATTAATGAACATCCTGATTTTCAGGGGGAAATGCAAGCCTAACGGAATAAACACGGCACTTATCAATTTGCTGAACGGCCTGAATCCGGAAAAGGATTCGGTTACGCTTTTGTTAGTGAAAAGCAGGCGCTATGATGAGCGGGACACCCTTGATAAAATCAGTCCGAAAATCAAGGTGATTGTCAGGGAAACAGGTGCCAGAGGAGCGTTTTATGAACAGCTTATCCGAAAGACACCCGCTGATATTTCCAAAACAAAAGGCTTTAAAAAGTATCTTGAAAAAGAGCGTAAACTTCTGTTCGGCGATGAAGAATTTGACGTATGCATCGATTTCGACGGCTACAACATATACTACTACCACCTTCTTCTTGGAATGAAAGCGAAACATTATGTGTGGCTTCACAACGATATGATGTCGGAGATGGAAAAAAGGTCCCCGTGGCTCAAAAGAAATTTCAGCCTGTACAACAGGTTTGACAAAGTCATTTCCTGCGGTGAGAGTGTATGTAAGGTCAACAGAGAAAGGCTTTCCGATAAATATTCCATACCGGCTCACAAATTTGTTTATGCATCAAACCTATGTGATGCAGAGAGAGTCATTGCACTGTCTGAAGAGGAAACCAAATGGAAGCTCCCTGTTTCGGGAATGAAATTTGTAACGTGCGGAAGATGCAGTGTTGAAAAGAACCACATTTCTTTGATAAGAGCGTTCAAAAAGTATGCCATGGAAGATGAGAACGCATATCTTGTAATTCTTGGCGACGGGCCGTTGTTCGAAAAGGAGCGGGCCGAAGCGGGCGACCTTCTCGAAGCAGGCAGAATAATTATGCCGGGTAGCCTTCAGAATCCATACGCAGTAATGAAACAGTGCAGCTGCTTCATACTTCCTTCATTACATGAAGGGCAGCCGATGGTTATTAAAGAGGCTAGAATACTTGGTCTTCCGATTATTGTTTCCGACTTCATGAGTGTTAATGATTGTCTTCTTGAAAACGGACAGCTGCTGACGAAAACGGATGAGGAATCCCTTTACGCAGCACTTAAGGCTTTTAAAGAAGGAAAAGTACCGACGGAGTATGTTTATTCCGCGGAAAAGGAGAATGAAAAGGCTTTACGGGAGTTTTTCGATGCCGTAAGCTGAAAAATCTTGAAAAACACACTGATAAGGTGTATAAAAGTAGAAAATTTGCAATTCAGTTAAGGAGAAATACTATGGTCAGAGAATACAATCCCGAAGCAATTGAGAAAAAATGGCACAAGTATTGGGAAGAAAATGACACTTTCAAAACAGACGTATGGGACTTTTCAAAGCCCAAGTTTTACGCACTTGATATGTTTCCGTATCCTTCAGGGGTTGGTCTCCATGCCGGACATCCCGAAGGCTATACAGCTACGGACATTATTTCCAGAATGAAGAGAATGCAGGGCTACAATGTCCTTCATCCCATGGGTTATGATTCCTTCGGCCTTCCCGCAGAACAGTACGCCGTTACAACGGGCAATCATCCCAACGGTTTTACGCAGAAAAACATTAAAACATTTACCGGTCAGCTTAAGGAACTTGGCTTTGACTACGACTGGTCAAAGTGCATAGCCACAAGCGATCCTTCATTCTATAAATGGACACAGTGGATTTTCAAGCAGCTTTATCTTGACGGCTACGCTAAGCACATCGATATGCCCGTAAACTGGTGCGAAGAGCTTGGTACCGTTCTTTCCAACGATGAAGTAATCGATGGAAAGTCGGAGCGTGGCGGCTTCCCTGTTGTCAGAAAGAATATGAAGCAATGGGTCATCGACCAGCCTGCTTTTGCAGAAAAGCTTCTTGAAGGACTTAATGAAATCGATTGGCCCGAGTCCACAAAGGATATGCAGCGTCATTGGATCGGAAAGTCCGAAGGCGTGGAAGTTAAGTTCAAGATTGTCGGAGGCGGAGAGTTCTCCATCTTCACAACATGTATTGAAACCATCTACGGCATTACCTTCATGGTACTTGCTCCCGACGGTGACATCGTTGAAAAACTCCTTGACAGAGTTGAAAACCTTGACGAAGTTAAGGCATACATTGAAGAAACAAAGAAGAAAAACGACATGGACCGTACCGAGCTCAATAAGGGCAAGACGGGTTGTGAGTTAAAGGGGCTTAAGGCTGTTAACCCCGTCAACGGACGTGAGGTTGCTCTTTTCCTCGGTGATTTCGTTCTTGCAAGCTACGGCACCGGTGCCGTAATGGCTGTTCCGTCACATGACCAGCGTGACTTCGAATATGCACAGGTTCACAACATCCCTATGATTCAGGTTATTGAGGGTGCGGATGTTTCCGAGCATGCTTTCGAGAAGGGTGATTACCTCGGAAAGGGTTGCAAGCTCATTAATTCCGAAGAGTTCACAGGCCTCACTGTTGAAGAAGCAAAGAAAGCAATTACAGATAAGCTTGTTGCTATGGGCGTTGCAAAACGCACGGTAAATTATCACTTCAGAGAGTGGATTTTTGCCCGTCAGCGTTACTGGGGCGAGCCTGTTCCGGTATTCTACGACGAAGAAGGAAACATCCACTGCCTTGAGGATGAGGAACTTCCGCTTGTACTTCCCGAACTTGAAGACTACAAGGGCCATAACGGAAAAGCACCTCTTGAAAATGCCACAGAATGGAAGAAGTACGAGAAGAACGGCGTGAAGGGTATAAGAGAAACATCCACAATGCCCGGTTCAGCCGGTTCCAGCTGGTATTACATGCGATATATCGATCCCAATAACGATAAGGAATTCTGCGATCAGAAGCTTTTGAAACATTGGCTTCCCGTAGACCTTTACATCGGCGGTCCCGAGCATGCCGTAGGTCATCTTATGTATGCAAGAATCTGGAACAGATTCCTCTACGACAAGGGCCTTTCTCCTGTAAAGGAGCCTTTCAAGAAGCTTGTTCACCAGGGTATGATTCTCGGCTCCAACGGCATCAAGATGGGTAAGCGTTTCCCTGAATTTGTCGTAAATCCTTCCGACATCGTTAATAAGTACGGCGCTGATACACTTCGCCTTTACGAGATGTTCATGGGAGCTCTTGAAGCTTCAAAGCCTTGGAGCAATCAGGGTGTTGAAGGTGCAAGACGTTTCATCAACCGTGTATGGGCTTTCTTCACAGACGAAGAGAAGCTTACGGATACAGATAACGAGACACTTAAGAAGGCATATCATCAGACAATCAAAAAGGTTACTCATGACTATGAGACGCTCGGTTTCAACACAGCCATCAGTCAGCTCATGATTTTTGTAAATAAGTGCTACGAGGAGAAGACATGTCCTCGTGAATACGCTGAAGGTTTCATTAAGATGTTCTCATGCGTATGTCCTCACGTTGGCGAAGAAATCTGGGAAATCCTCGGACACAATTCTTCAATTGCTCATGAATCATGGCCTGTTCTTGACGAGAGCGCTCTTGTTGAGGATACCGTTGAAATCGGTGTTCAGGTTAACGGTAAGCTTCGTGGCGTTGTAAAGCTTGGTGTTGATGAAGAGAGTGCTTCTGCTCTTGCAAAGGCAAAAGAAGTTGAAAGCGTTAAGCCTTTCGTGGATGGAAAGACAGTTGTCAAGGAAATCTACGTCAAAGGAAAGATTGTAAACATAGTGGTAAAATAAATGAACGATATCTTACTCGGCTCCCATGTGGGAATGAGCGGTAAGGAAATGTTTCTTGGCTCCGTACGTGAAGCTCTTTCCTACGGGGCCAATACATTTATGCTCTACACGGGAGCTCCCCAGAACACGAAAAGAAAAGAAATAAGCGAACTGAACATCGAAGCGGGTGCCGCTGCCATGAAAGAAAGCGGAATAAGCCGCTTTGTTGTGCATGCTCCTTACATCATTAATCTTGCCAATGCAGTTAAGCCGGAAACATTTTCCCTGGCCGTTGACTTCCTCCGTAAAGAAATAGAAAGAACGGAAGCAATGGGCGCAGAGACATTGATTCTTCATCCGGGCGCACATGTAGGGGAAGGCGTTGAAACAGGTATTAAAAAGATTTGTGAGGGCCTGAACGAAGTGCTTACTCCCGACATGAAGATTACGGTTTCCCTTGAAACGATGGCTGGAAAGGGAAGCGAAGTCGGAAGAAGCTTCGAGGAACTGGCAGCGATATTTGACGGAGTTAAGCTGAACAGCCTTCTCCGCGTCTGCTTTGACACGTGTCACACATGGGACAGCGGTTATGACATTGTTAATGACTTTGACGGTGTTATCAGCAGGTTTGATTCACTTCTTGGACTTAGTAAAATAGCTGCTTTTCACATTAATGACAGCAAAAACGAAAAAGGTGCCGCAAAGGATCGTCATGCGAATATCGGTGACGGATTTATCGGAACCGAGGCTTTGAAAAGGATTGTTTGGGACGAACGGTTTTCCGATGTGCCGAAGATTCTGGAAACACCTTACATAAACGATGAAGCACCTTATAAACACGAAATAGAGCTTTTAAGACAGTAGTTTCTTTTGAATTAAAGGGAAAATAAGTGACGGAGTCTGTTAAAACCGAATTTCATATTCACACAAGATTTTCCAAGGACAGCCTTTTGACCGGGCCGTTCCTTCTTTTGATGTGCAAGTTCAGAAAGATAAAATGTATTGCCATAACGGATCATAATGAGCTGAAAGGCGCTTTATCTTATCGGAATTCATTCGAGAAAAAAGGAATAAGGGTAATCCCCGGAGAAGAGATTTTCAGCAAGGACGGCGAAATCATCGGCTTGTTCCTGAAAGAACGTATTGAGCCCGGGATGTCTGCGGAAAAAACTGCAAAAGAAATAAAAAAACAGGGCGGGATGGTTTATATTCCGCATCCATATGACGAAAAAAGATATAAGACGGTTATCAAAGAAGACGCTCTGCAAAGAATAATCGGCGACGTGGACATTATTGAGGTTCACAACGGTAGAAATGTGTCGCCGGCATTTTCGGAAAAGCAGAAAGAGATACAGAGTATGTACGGGAAAACAGCCTGTGTCGGAAGTGATGCGCATACTTTCTTTGAAATTGGGAGAAATTATGCAAAGCTTTCCTCCGTGGAGAAGGATGAGCTTTTGAAGGCGCTTGAAACAGCGGAATTCACTGAAAGGAAATGTCTGTTCCTTTCCCACAAGTGGACTATCGTTGCGAAGCTTTTGAAGCGCTTCGGAAGGGGATAAAATGGATTACATCGAAATGACCGTAAAAGAGGTCAAAACAAACTGCAGAACACTCAGTGAAGAGATTTATAAAAGCGGCTTCAGACCGGAGCTTGTTATTTTCATAGCAAGAGGAGCATTCCAAATCGGCAAGATTATTTCCGAGAATTTCAAGTGTCCGCTTGCCGAAATACGGTGCTCAAGAAATGGCGGAAAGTCCAAAGATTTTCTGGCACCTGTTCTTAAGTGTATACCCGCCGGAATAAAGGCGAAGCTGCGTGAGAAGGAGATGAACAAAAATCTCAAAAGCGGTGACGGGGCTCGTACCACCGAATTTAACGTTTCATCCTGGAGCAGATTTGACGGAGCAAAAAAGATTCTTCTCGTAGATGATTCCATCGACAGCGGCTACAGTATGAGGGCGGCTTATGACTGCATTACTGAGTACTTTGACGGCGCAGAAGTGAAAGTGGCTGTAATCAATGAATTCGATGGTGCGGAAAAGATTATTAAGGCAGACTACTGTCTGTTAAGAAACAAACTGATTTCGGGACCATGGTCGAATGACTCTCCGGAACACAGACGATTTTTGAGACGCTACGAGGATTGGAAAGCTCAGGAAAAGAGATATGAAGCAACTGACTCTGAGAGAGATACAACTGAAACAACTTGACCTTCTTAAGGAAACGGTAAGGCTTTGCGATAAGTATGAGCTTCCTTACTACCTTATCGGAGGAACGCTTATAGGAGCGGTAAGGCATAAAGGCTTTATTCCTTGGGATGATGACATTGACGTGGCCATTCCGAGACCTTCTTATGAAAGGTTCATAAGAATTGCTTCAACGGAGCTTGACAAAAAGTATATTACCGAGCATTATTCCACGGAAAACGGCTACAGAGAGTATCTTCTTCACATAACCGATCCTTCTGCAATAATCAGTGTAAGCAAGGTAAAAAATATCGAATCTGGTGTCTACATTGATGTGCTTCCCATTGACGGAATTCCATCCGGAAAATTCAAAAGAGCGATTTATAAGTTCAACATACTTAAGTTCAGAGCGCTTGCGGGACTTGTAAACATAGATGTAATACGCGACAAGAAGAGAACTACCGTTGAAAAGGTAATCATAGGGGTCGGAAGGATTATTCCAATCGGAAAACTCATGAACCTCAAGAAAATCCGACAGAGAACCGACAAGTATGTAAAGCAGTTCTCTTATGAGGAATGTGAAGACGTTGGGACAATATTCGGAAATTATGGTTTTCATGAAATTGTTCCGAAAGATTATTTCGGAAAGGGAGTTAAGGTTACATTTGAAGGGGGTAGCTTCAATGCACCGGTAAGGACTCACGAATATTTGAAGCATATGTATGGTGACTACATGACACCTCCGCCGGAAAGCGAGCGCATGGGACACCATGTCGAAGATAAAATAATGACAAATATAGCGAAAGAGCACAACAGGTAAACTGCTGTGCTCTTTTAAATTTACCACCAGCTGGCCGGTGTAGGAGTCGGAAGCGGAACAGCATCCGGCAATTCGGTATCGTCGTTTAAGCTGTTCAAGTATTCTTCCAGACCGGGAACAGGCGTGGGTGTGGGCGTGGGCGAAGGGAAAACGCCGTACGGAATGCCACATTCCCAACAATAGTCTTTGGGCAGGATGTACTTGGTGTCGACAGTCTTGTATTCAATCTTTTGCTTAACTTCCTCGGGCTTCGGAGTGACGGAAGGAGCATATCCGAACGGGGTGGGAGTAGGCGAAAGCATTGTTTTGTCAAGCTCTGTCGGTGTCCAGAATTCAGGCTCTTCTTTTATGAGAAGAACTTCTTCTTTTGTGTTTGAACAATACCTTGAGGCTAGAAGCCCTGTATCGAGGCAGACGGTTACTTTTCTGTGACAGTCGCAATATTCGGTTGGAGCGGTACCCTTTGCAAAATACTCCTCGCGAACGAAGGAACCACCTTCGTAGCAATCGCATACACCGTCAATGGCAAGCTTTCCGGACTTGGTGCAAACCTTTGCGGTTACGATATTGTCGGGAGCGGTGAAACCAATGTCGGGAAGCTGTTTTTTCTCATGAACCTGTTCCATTATCTGACGCCAGATGTTTGTGTGAACGTTAGTCTGATCGACGGTATAGGAGATGTCGAAGCCTTCCCAGATGCCTGCGGTGTAGTAAGGCGAAAAACCTTCGAACCAGAGGTCGTAGTTGTCGGTTGTTGTACCGGACTTGCCGGCAACCGTCATAGGATAATCTACCGGGTTGGCTCTTGTGGCGGAACCGACGCCGGGTAAAACCGTATCCTGCATGGCTGCGGTTAAGAGGTAAGCGGTTGAGGTTTTAATGACCTGTTTCTTTTCGGCTGTGTGGCGGATGATAACGTTGCCGTCATGGTCACGAACTTCTGTGTAGTAGTATGGCTTGTTGTATACGCCATGGTTTGCTATTGCTGCATATGCGGCGGTAAGTTCCATGTTTGTAACACCGTTTGTCAGACCACCGAGTGCAAGCGGAAGACCGATATCGGTGTAAACCTTTCCGTCTTCGTCCGTCATGTAGTCGACAAGTGTTGTGAAACCAAGCTTCTGAAGATACTGGAAGGCAACCTGTGGAGATACTTTTTCAAGAGTCTTGACGGCAAGTATGTTCATGGAATAAGAAATTCCGAGTCTTGCGGGGGAGAGACCCTGATAGCCCTTTGTGTACCAGTTATTAACTTCCTTTGTGCTGCCGGAATAGTAGTAAGGGCAGTCATCAATGGCGGTTGCCAGAGTGACCGCTCCGGTGTCAACTGCCGGAAGATATGCGGCAAGTACTTTGTAGGTGGAACCTACCTGACGAAGTGAGTCCGTTGCTCTGGAGAAGGTTCTGTTGCCTGTTTTGGCACCACGGCCGCCTACGATGGCAAGTATTTTCCCGGTGCTCTGCTCAATCATAACAAAAGAAATCTGTGGCTGAAGCGTGTGGACGTAACGCTCACCGAGAACAACGTCACCTTCCCGGACCATGGCATCGTAGAAGATGTCAATGCATTCCTCAATGTAGCTTAAATCGGCGGTCATGAGGTCGAACACACCGCCGTATATACGCGACATTGCACGGTCTGTGTCGTCAAAGTAGTTAAAATATTTAAGAAAATCCGCAAGCTGGTAGTGCTTTGTGGTGCCGTCGGCTTTTTTTACCGAGAGAGCATAAGAAATGTCGTAGAAAGTTCCTTCTCCAAGCTCCGGATAGTTTTCGACGTTATTAATAACGGAATCGCATATTTCCTGAATGTCCTTGTCCTGCGTGGTCATAACCGAAAGACCGCCGGTGTAAATGAGGTCAGAGGCTTCGTCTTTTGAATAACCGAGATTGGTGAGGTCGGTCATAAGCTGTGAAATGACTTCATCCGTGAAGTAGCTGTAATATTCTGCATTCTTTGTGGATTCGACGTAGTCAAATATACGTATATAAACGTCATCGGAATCGAGCAGTGCTTCATCGTACTGCGCTCTGTCGATGAAACCGCCTTCGAGCATTTCGCGAAGAACTTCCGCACGACGCTTTTTGTTCGCTTCCGGCTCGCGATACGGATTCATTTTCGTCGGCGATTTGGGAAGGGAAGCAAGAACGGCTCCTTCGGAAAGTGTCAGGTTTGAAACGTCTTTTCCAAAGTACGTTTGGGAAGCCATCTGTATGCCGTAGGCACCTTGACCGAAGTTAATGGTGTTGAGGTAGTACTCAAGAATCTGGTTTTTGCTGAGAGTGTCTTCAAGCTTGATGGCAAGATACTGCTCCTGGACTTTTCTTACGAACTTTGAAATGTCGCTCTTTTCGTTACCACCGGAGAAAACCTGGTTCTTAAGAAGCTGCTGGGTGAGTGTGGAACCACCGCTTTCGAGCGATCCGCTTTGGATGACTTCGCTGACGGCACGGAAGATGGAGCGGACATCAATACCTTTATGAGTCCAGAAACGTTCGTCTTCTATGGCTACAAAGCTGTTGTAGACATAATCCGGTATCTTGTCTAATGTTACATACTCACGGTTGCCACCCGCGCCGACAAGAGTCTGTGAAACGGAACCGTCTGAGTAGTAGAAACGAGTGATGTAGCCTTCCGGAACAACATTGATGTTGTCAATGCTCGGAGCGGAAGCAATCAGGCCGTTTAACGCACCGAACCCTGCAAAACCGCACACCGTAGCGAGGGCTATAAGTATTATTATTCCGAGTCTGAAAGCTGATATTCCGAACTTAGTGTTAAAACGGGAAGTTTTATCCTTCAGACGATGTATTTTTCTGTTTATTTCATTTTTTCCGTAATCCATAATATGTATCCTTTATCTGCAGGCAAATGCTCGATTTTATTGGGGTTTTGAAGCTCTGATATTATATATAATCTGAACTAACTTTTCTATTCTAACATAATAATAAATCCTGCGCAAATTTTTAATGACATTTGGAAAAAACTATAGTATAATTCGTTCTCGAAAAATCTGAAACAGTAAAGGATTGGAGCATAAATGAAAAAACTTATCCAGTTTAAAAACATTGTTAAGAATTTTGACGGACAGCTCGTGCTCAAGGGCATTAACCTTGACATATACGAGAATGAGTTTGTTACCCTTCTTGGTCCTTCAGGATGCGGAAAAACAACGCTTTTAAGAATCCTTGGCGGTTTCCTGGAACCGGACGAGGGATGTGTTTTAATGGACGGTGAAGACATTTCCAAGCTTCCCCCTTATAAGCGTGACCTGAATACTGTTTTTCAGAAGTACGCTCTTTTTCCGCATATGAACGTTTTTGATAATGTTGCATTCGGGCTGAATATTAAAAAAGAGCCTAAAGACCTTATTGAACAGAAGGTTATGCGTATGCTCAGACTTGTTGGTCTTGAGGACTACGCAAAAAGAGGCATTACGGAGATGTCCGGCGGTCAGCAGCAGCGTGTTGCCATCGCACGAGCTCTTGTAAATGAGCCGAAGGTTCTTCTGCTCGATGAGCCCTTGAGTGCGCTTGATGCAAAACTTCGTAAGGAGATGCAGAAAGAGCTTAAAAAGATCCAGCAGGAAGTAGGCATCACATTCATTTTCGTTACCCACGATCAGGAAGAAGCCCTCACGATGTCCGACAAGATTGTCGTTATGAAGGAAGGCGAAATCCAGCAGATCGGCACACCGACAGACATCTACAACGAGCCTGTAAACCGTTATGTTGCAAACTTCATCGGAGAAAGCAACATCATCGACGGTGTTATGCTTGAGGACTTCAAGGTTCAGTTTGAGGACAAGGTTTTTGAATGTGTTGATGCAGGATTTAATCCCAACGAACCGGTTGAGGTTGTAATCCGTCCGGAGGACCTTGATATTGTTGCTCCTCGTTCCGGAAAACTCAGAGGTATTGTAAAATCAGTTCTCTTTAAGGGCGTGCACTACGAAACAATCGTTGAAACATCACAAGGTACAAGCATTACGGTTAAGATGAATGTTTCAGAAGATAAGCCTGTTGTTAATGAAGAAGCAAACGAGATGATGTCCGCAAATGACTTCTACCTCGACATCCTTGATATTGATGAGTTGAACGACGCATTTATCATTGACCGTGCGGACGCTCAGGCATGGAATCCCGAATCGGAAGAACGTATTTCCATTTATGAAGTGCGTTATGAGATTGCAAAGGAAAAAGGTACATACCCTGTTACATTCTCTACATCTGCAGGCACTTCCGTTACCGTAAACGCTATAGTTGCCGAAGTAAATAAAGTTGTGGACGAAGAGTACAACGAAGAAATTTACGCCGTTAACTTCTTTAAGAAGGCAGACGAGATTCAGGAAAGCCAGCTCCTCGATACAGACCTCAAAGTCTGGGCAAATGCTTATGCATACGACCTTGAGGACCAGGCTTCGGTTGAAATTACGGAAGTCCTTTATGACTTCGACCCCGCAACCATCACTCCCGGTGTATATGACGTAACATTCAAGACAAAAGGTTACGAATATAAAATAGACACAACGGACAAGACAGAAGTAGGTGCTCAGGTAGGACTTAAGTTCGGTCCTGAAGACCTTCACATCATGAGGAAGTCATAATGAAACAGTTCAGAAAAATGACCTATCCGTATGTGATATGGATTTCGGTTCTTGTAGTTGCTCCGATGCTCCTTATCCTTCTTTATGCATTTACAAAAGAAGGGAATTCGGTTACCGACTTCCTGTTCACATTCAATAACTTTAAACGTTTCTTCGTTGACAGCGTCTTCGGAGAGGTGCTTCTCAGAAGCCTTCGTGTTGCGCTTGTCACCACAATAGTATGCATTCTTTTGGGCTATCCGGCAGGATATTTCATTGCAAAGTGCTCCGAAGGGCTGAAGATGACGTGGGTTCTCCTTATCACCTTCCCCACATGGATTAATATGCTTGTAAGAACCTATGCATGGATGGGCATACTTCAAGATGACGGAATTGTCAATAACCTTCTTCAGCTTATCGGTATCGGAAAAGTAACCATTCTCCATACGGAATTTGCAGTTATTCTCGGCATGGTTTACAACTTCCTTCCGTTCATGATTCTACAGATTTACACATCGCTTACCAAGATGGACGGAAGCCTTCTGGAAGCAGCCGCCGACCTCGGCGCGGACAGGGTTAAGGCTTTCATGAAAGTAACACTCCCGTTGTCAATCCCGGGGGTTATAAGCGGAATAACGCTTGTTTTTCTTCCTGCGGTGTCCAGCTTCTTTATTCCGAAGCTACTTGGCGGCGGACAGTACGTTATGGTCGGAAACCTTATCGAATCGCAGTTCCTTACAAGCGGAGACTGGAATTTCGGAAGCGCAATTTCACTCATAATGGTTATTATTATCATGATTTCAATGTACATTACACGAAAGGTCGACAAGACCGAAGTAATGGAAAAGAGGGCAGACTAATTGAAAAGGAAAAACCACATCGGAACAACAATATATATGATGGTGCTGTTGCTTTTCTTTTATGCACCCATTATATACACGATTGTCTTTTCGTTTAATTCAGGCCGTTCCCTGACACGTTTCGAAGGCTTTTCCCTTCAGTGGTACGAAAAGATGTTCGGTGATTCGAACATGATGCAGTCTGTACTTTACACAATTATTATTGCGGTTCTTGCCACAGCAATTTCAACTGTAGTGGGTACATTTACTGCCATCGGTCTTTCGAAATCAAACAAAATACTTAAAAATATTGTGGAACAGGTTAACGACCTTCCGCTGATGAATCCGGATATCGTTACGGCTATCGGTCTTCTGATGCTTTTCTCTGCTCTTCATGTGAGAAAGGGATTCGGCACCATGCTCATAGCACACATAATGTTCTGTGTGCCTTATGTAATGCTCAGTGTAACTCCTAAGCTTAAGAGCCTTGATCCGAACCTGTGCGATGCTGCCATGGATCTTGGCGCAACGCCTATCAGAGCGCTTACAAAAGTGATTGTTCCTCAGATTATGCCCGGTATAGTTTCAGGAGCGCTTATTGCGTTTACGATGTCCTTTGATGACTTCGTTATTTCCTACTTTGTAACCGGTAACGGTGTATCAAACATCTCAATTCTTGTTTATTCAATGTCAAAGCGTGTAAATCCTTCCATAAACGCTCTTTCGACCTTGATAATAGTTATTATTTCCATATTCCTGCTGCTTGTTAATGTTGTTCCTTCGGCTTTGGCAAAGAAAAAAGAGAAAAAAGCAGCCAATTAATTTTCGATAGTGTTTGGGTTTTACACTTAAATATTTCATTCTGTAAAGGAGACTAAAAGAAAAAAT
Organism: Lachnospiraceae bacterium; assembly: GCA_045598045.1. GTDB lineage: Bacteria > Bacillota > Clostridia > Lachnospirales > Lachnospiraceae > RGIG3528. The sequence continues at coordinate 43,492 of JAZLLG010000002.1, forward strand.
GAAAAAACGTTTCACTGTAATGCTTCTTGTTATCGGTATGGTTTGCACAATGCTTGCTGGCTGCAGTAGGAAGCCGACTATGAAACTTTTCCTCCCGGGTGAGTACCTCGGTGAGGGAGTAATTGAGGGATTTGAGAAAGAATATGGCTGCAAGGTCATCGTTGAAAATTTTGACTCAAATGAAATGATGTACACAAAAATTTCAGCAGGTGATGCTTACGATGTACTCATTCCTTCTGACTACATGATTGAGAGACTTCTTAAAGAAAATTCTTTACAGCCGCTTGATAAGGCTGCACTTACAAATCTCGGTGCTCTTGCCGATGAAGTAAAGAATCTTTCTTTTGACGCTGATAACACATACGCTGTCCCTTATTTCTGGGGCAATGTAGGTATCGTTTATGTTAAGAGCAACGTTGACGTAGCCGATCTTGAACATGACGATTACGGTATCTTCCAGAACGAAAAATATAAGGGACGTATCTATGTTTACGATTCAGAAAGAGATATGTTCATGGTTGCGTTAAAGCAGCTTGGTTATTCCTGCAACACAAACAATGAAGAAGAAATTCAGGCAGCTTACGACTGGCTTGTACAGGTTGGTAAGACAATGAAGCCCGTATACGTTACGGATGAAGTTATCGATGATATGCTTCACGAGGACCTTGATCTTGCTGTAATGTACAGCGGTGATGCAGCATATATCACTTCAGAGAATGATAATCTTGGTTACTATGTTCCCAAGTGCGGAACAAACATCTGGTATGACTGCATGGTTATTCCGAAGAATGCCGAGAATCCTGAGCTTGCTAACAAGTTCATCAACTATATGCTTACTCATGATGCAGCTCTCGCAAATACACAGGGTGTAGGCTACACTTCTCCCGTAAAGGATGTCATCAATGAAGTATACGGCGCAGGCGGAGACTTCGAAGGAAACGAAGCATATTATCCCAGAGCAGGATACGAAAAGGATGAGCCCTTCAACGACAACGAATACTTAAGAACAAGACTCTCTGAGCTCTGGATTAAAGTAAAAGCTAATTCAGCAAACTAAAAAAGAATTCAAAAATCCCTCACGGTTTTGTGAGGGATTTTTTGAATTAGTATTCTGATATGATTTTACGATATTCCGCAACAACCTTTTCCATGGCTTCGCGGCCGGGAGCGCCGATTGTGTTGCGTTTATCGACACAGGTTTTCATTTTGATGGCTTCGTAAATATCTTCCGTGAAAACGGGAGATATTTTTTTGTATTCCTCAAGAGGAAGTTCATCCAAAGAGATATCTTTTTCGATACATGTGAGTACCAGGGTTCCGATGATGCCATGTGCATCTCTGAAAGGTACACCATGCTTAACAAGCCAGTCTGCAGCATCCGTAGCATTGGTAAATCCATTCTTTGCGGAAGCCTCCATGTTTGCCTTGTTTACGGTAATTGACTTAAGCATGCCCGTGAAAAGGACGAGACATCCTTTGGCTGTGTCAATGGCGTCGAACACACCTTCCTTGTCTTCCTGCATATCCTTATTGTAGGCAAGCGGCAACCCCTTCATTGTAGTCATAAGACCCATCAGAGCACCATATACACGGCCGGATTTGCCACGAATCAGCTCCGCAATGTCCGGATTCTTTTTCTGAGGCATTATGGACGAACCTGTGGAATAGGAATCGTCAAGCTCGATAAATCGATATTCATTTGAGTTCCACATGATTATTTCTTCACAGAAGCGGGAAAGATGCATCATGCAGATGGAAAGATCCGAAAGCAATTCAATGGAGTAATCTCTGTCCGAAACGGAATCCATTGAATTGAGCGTGGGACCATCAAAATCAAGAAGAGAAGCGGTTAGTTCTCTATCCAGCGGATAGGTTGTGCCGGCCAAAGCCCCGGCACCGAGAGGACAACGATTCATTCGCTTTCTGTTGTCTCGAAGACGCGTATAGTCACGTGAAAACATCTCAAAATAAGCCCCGAGGTGATGTGCCAATGTAACAGGCTGAGCTTTCTGAAGGTGAGTGAAGCCGGGCATGTATGTGTCGTAGTTGCCTTCGATAAGTGAAAGAAGTTCCTCCAGCAGACTGCGTATGAGTGGCATAAGCTCATCGATTTCGTCACGGACGTATAGACGCATATCCAAAGCAACCTGATCGTTTCTGGAACGACCTGTGTGAAGCTTCTTTCCAACGTCACCGATACGGTCGATGAGCTCGGCTTCAACAAAGGAATGAATGTCTTCGGATTCCGCATTGAACTGAAGAGTGCCTTCATCCAAATCCTTTTTAATGCCTTCAAGACCTTTTATGATTTCGTCACGCTCAGCATTTGTGAGAATGCCGGATTTAGCAAGCATCGTGACATGAGCAATGCTTCCTTTTATGTCCTGAGGATAGAACCTTCTGTCAAAGGAAAGAGATTCGTTAAAGTTGTGTACAAGCTGGTTTTCTTCTTTTGTGAAGCGTCCGCCCCAAAGTTTCATGTGAGTCCTCCCGTAAATCTATTCTTCAAGTCCTAAATCGTCTTCCTCATCCGACTCCTCGTCATCGTCCGGAATGAGGTCGGAAACGTTTTCTTCAAGCTCTTCAAGCTCTTCAATCTCAGCTACACCTGCGTCTCCACCGATTTTAATATGCTGTTTCTTGAGACCGGCCTGATAATATTTCATGATGTTTCCGGACTCTTTTTTTATCTGGTTGTTTATTCTGTCACGATTGGCAAAATATTCCGCATTGTCATAACAAAGGAATCTGTTCGTGGCATCATCGGTAAAAGGTAACATTTTCATGTATTCTTTGTTTTTTGTTTCAGCCATGGTCGTCCCTTCCTTTTCGTTTTATCTGTACAAACTTATAATATATCTTATCGTGTTTCGAAACACAAGAAAAAGAGAAAACTTTGTGCAAACTATACAAATATGACCATGTATTTTCTACATCAAAGATGGGAGTATAGGTCTTTACAAAAGCCTCATATGGGCTTATGATTTTTCACGGATGTAATCCTTCCCAAAATCATTTATTCTTCACGAAATCGGTACTTCCTTACCGTGTTTCGTAAATCCAAAATGAAAAACACAACTAAATATGTTGAATAAGTCTGCCTCGCCCGATTTTATTCCGGAAAATGCCGGAAAGCTTTTGGAGCTTATGGAAAACAACTGCCTGGAGGAAATGACAAAGCAGAGCATACGAGGATATCTGACTGTAAATGCAGTGACAGCAATGAGAATTTCGGAGGATATATTACCTTTCAAAAACGGAGGTTGTATGTCATACAGCCTTATGCTTCGAATTTTGTTCAGAAAGGCCCGAAAAGAAACAAACGAACTGCTAAGTAAGGCACGAGGATTTATTCCGTGTGAAGCACTTACACACCTGTATAAAACAGCTTTGTACAGCAATTCGTGGCTGCTTTCCGAGGAAGAAATGCTTGCACTCAGCGTGGACGAACTATTTTCAAAATACGAATTCGGAGTGATTTCTCCGCTTTTTGGGAACATAAACTGTAAGCTGTATGTCGGAAGCTGCGCCGTAGACGGGGTAAATAAGGATGAATTGCAGGTTAAGCTTGAATTCGGAAAAAAGAGTGTCTATCCGGAGTTTATTAAGTTCACCGATGAGGAGGAAATGGAGCGCGTTATTCGTATGATTATGCTGAAAGGGTGCTCGACAGAAATTACGGGAAGCTGCCCGGAGTTTGAGCAGGAATATATTTATGCAATCAGGCCGCCAAAGGGGAATTGGGGTATGAGGCTTGAATTGAGAGAGGACCGGATATGGGGAAAATTATAGCGTTCAGAGGACCTTTTCGCGGAATCGGAAGGGCTACCGCAGCCATGGACATCATTGGCGTCGGACTGGCGAGAAAAGAAAAGACGATTGTTGCACTGACACAGGTGCCGGGACGGCGGGAGCATTTGGAAGAGGCGTTTGATGAAAATATCCCGGGAAGCATTTCGAGAGAAGTGTATTCTAAAAATGGGCTTTGGGCTTTATGGCAGAGATTCAGAACGGAGCGGCTTTCTATTGATGAAGTGAGGGAAAGCGCCGTAAAAACATCAATGGAAAGTCTGGATATATTTCCGTACATGCCTTGCGGAAACTTTGTTGATGACAGAACCAAACTGGCAATCACGGCATTAATCTTGAGCGATATTAAAAAGGCTTATGACTATGTGCTTGTTGACACAGGTGATGAAATCAATGATTTTACTAAAGCCGTAATATCCGGCAGCGATGCGGTTGTGTGCGCACTTCCTCAAAGTGTTCGTAAATGGAGAGCTTTTTTTGACGAAGAAGATTTAAGCCTGAATGCCGAAAAGACGGTTTTTGTAATGAATGGTGCAAATACTGCGGCAGAACCTGGGATAAGGCAGGTTGAACGGATGTTCCGAAAGGCGTTAAAGGGCAGAAAAGTGTTGGAAATACCTTTTTTGGCGGAGGTTGTTAAAGCAGTTGATGAAGGAAGAATGTGCGAAATCGCAGGCGAAAAGAGGTTCTCAAAAATTAAAAGCAAAGGAAAAGCGATTTCTGACCATGCAGACAACATTATTCGAGAACTAACGGAGGTGTGTGAGAGTGGCGGAAGTAAGTGACATCATTGTTTTTATGCTTTTGCTTGGAACGGTTGCCGTGTTCGGATACTTTCTTGTTTTTTCGAGTGGTTTCCATAGTAAAAAGAACGAAAGACTCGAATTTGAAATGCTTCTTTCGTGCATCAGAGAGATGCTTAATGATTATGTAAGCTTTTCGGAAAAACATCCCGGTTTTAATGGCAAACTTGCCGAAAATGCGGCGTGTACCACGGAAAGCATTGTAAACGCCATACGTGAATGCTGCTCGGGAACACCGGGAACAAGGGAAATCGTGCAGGAACTTATCGAAAAATATGTTTCGGAAGAACTTCATCCTGATAAGAAGGACCTGCAGCGCCTTTTAAATGAGGAGGATCCGATTGCGGTTTTTTATGAGATTATTTTTGCTTTAAGAACCGGCTACGGTGATTATGCTTTTAAATTTCTGTGGGATTCATTCCTTCGGGAGAGAGCGGATCAAAGAGGAGAAATTTCTGCGGCCGATGTTTTTGCGGCAAAGGATTGTATCGGAGTTCATCTTGATGATAAACAGAAAATCAAAGTTCTATCCGAGGTTTTGTACATTTATACCGCCGGGCTTGGTGCCATTGACTGCCTGAACTGGCAAAAAGGCTGCGTGGAAGAAATTCAGCTTGGTTTGTCAGGTATTTCCAAAAACCTGTACGACTACAGGGACGAACTTCAGCGTATTGAAAACCGCAGCGAAAATGAAACGGCCATTTCATCGAAGGACAGCGTTCATGTTGTTATCGGTGGCAGATCCTACAGATTTTCATTTATATCATTCGGAACCGAAGACGAGCTTATAAGGGTACTGCGCAATCTTGTCAGGAATTCCGTTTCTCCTGAACTTACGAGAAAGAACCCCATGCTCGTGGTGGATACAAAGGATAATCGGAGAATATCGGTATCCAGACCGCCTCTTACGGATGCGTGGGTTGGGCTTATACGAAAGTTTGATACGGTTTCGCATGTAACATTGGAAGAAATTGTAAAGGATGATAATGCTAGAAAAGTGATATTCGGAATGCTTCACGATGAAGGAACGATAGCCGTTACCGGAGAAATGGCATCCGGAAAGACAACGCTTATGCGTGCGCTGCTTCTTGAGATTGGAGAAAGAAAAAGCATAAGAGTGATTGAAGCAGACAGTTTTGAACTTAATGTGAGGGAATATCTGCCGAACGCCAACACACTTACCATGAGGGTATCCGATGAGTTCACCGAAGAAAAGGTCATGAGCTTTGCCAAAAAGACAACAGGACAGGTTTTTGCGGTAGGTGAAATAACTTCACCTCAAATGGCGAATCTTGTAATCAACGTTTCCAAATATGCATCGACAGTTTTGTTCACGGCGCACTATAAATCAACGGATGATATGGTTGCCGATTTTACAAGTGCCAGAATAAATGCAGGCGGTTGGAATGACGAGAAATCGGCAAAAGAAGAGGCGTTAAAAGCACTAAAGTATGACATTCACGTAAACAACAATAACGGCATAAGAGAAATCGGTTACATCAATGAGGTATTGGAAAATGGAAGTATCAGGTGTCTTTACAGGTCTTAGGAAAACAGTGGAACAGAGGTATTCCGGACTATGCCCTTATCCCGAAAAGAAACTGGATTCGCTTGTTTCACGCTGTGTTTTGAAGACATGGTTTATCTCTGCTTCGGGTTTCCTGTTTATTATCATCGTAAACCGTTTTATTGAAGATCGTGTAAGCTTTTATTCGGTATTGTCCGGCTGCTATCTTGCGGTAATACTTATGAATGCGGTACCCGGCATAGACTTAAGAAAAAGTGAGGAAGCTTTTCTGACGGAATTACTGGGTTATTTTTCTTCGGTAAAAAGGAAATTCATATACAGAAAGAATATCCCGGATGCAGTGGGGGAAGGTGCTGAAAATCAAAGCGAAGAGATTGTCAGAAATGCAGCCGAACTTGAAAACATACTTATAACCGACAACAGAAGAGAAGCAGTCAGAAAGTACATAGAGAACAGAAATAAGAACAGATTTCTTAAGCTTTTTCTGATTCAGGCATTCGAAACCTCGGAAAACGGCGATTCCGAATGCAACGGAGAGTCGTCTTTTTCAAGAAATATCGAACTTCTGAGACTTGAAGTGATTAATGAGATTTATCGTGAAAAAAAGAAGAGATATATGTTCTCCGGCTATATGTTTGTTGCTGTTTTTCCGGTTCTGGCCATGGGAATTGTAAGAAAAGCCGGGCTTGCAATGTCAGATTCGCTTACTCTTTTTTACAAAGGAACAGGCACATTTGTAATTCTTCTTTCGTTTCTTGCTTCGTGGTTTATTGTTTCGGTACTGAAGGATAACAGTATGGAAGAAAACAGCTTCGGAGACAGAAAAAAACGACATAAAAAAGCCGGAAAGCTTGTGAAAATGAAACGAAAGATTGATGAGGCAGTTGAAAAATCCGAAAGCAGGTCCGTGAAAAAGCTCAAACGCCGGATATACGTAAGCGGAAGAAGAATAAATCTTTCGAGCCTGCTTATGGAAATGGTGCTGATATCCTGTTCGGTGCTTATAGTAGGGCTGTTTTTTCTGTTCCTTCAAAGAAAAAACGAGAGAAACGCTTTGCTGGAAAGAGTCGAAAACATGGACAGAATTGCTGTTCTGGCACGGGAAAATGTCAAAAACAGTATGGAGAAAGCAATTCTGAATTCGGTTGGTGAAATTGTGTCATCAGGTATTGAGCCGACTCCTTCGGAAGTGCAGACACTTTTTAGAAGTTATGCGGAAAAGATGGGCGAAAACTATGAGGAAGCTTGTGTAAAAGAAATAGTATCCAGAGTTGAAAAGTACAATAATCTTAATGTGAAATGGTACGAGGGAGCGGCAATTCTTGTTGTGGCGGTTTTAACGGGCTTTTTGCCGGTTTTGCGTCTTTGGATGGATTCATCAATACGACGTAAGAGCTCCGTTGATGAAATCAAGAGATTTCAAACTATTCTGATGATGGAAAGGGGCTTTGATTCAATCAGTGTTGTCAACTTACTGACTGACATGGAATTGTTTTCGGATGTTTTCAAACCTGAGCTGAAGGAAGCTGTGAACACTTATGCGGCAGGTCCCCTGAAGGCATTGAAAAGGCTTAAGCAGAAGGGTGTTCTTAAAAATCCGTCCTTTTCGGAAATTGCAGACGGATTTATTGCAGTTGATGAGGTGGGAATAACGGAGGCTTTTTCGGATGCGGAAGGTAATAAAGAATGTCTTGAACGCATGGATGAACTTTCTGAGACCATAAACAATGAAAAGAAAAAGGGGTTTCTCGATATTGTTGTATGGATTCCCGGAATACTCGTCATTTTCGGATACTTTGTCGTGCCCTTTATGAAAAGTTCTCTTTCGGAACTTACAGAGCTTTTTGAAATGTTGGAAAATCCCGGGATACTGTAGGGGGAATGATGTCTGTTACAAAAGAATTTATTATGATGGCAGCCGGGCTGATTATCACCGTTTCCCTTATTTTCATAGGGTTCGGTGTCTATAAAAAGGCTGCTGCCGCGGGAATGCTTCTTGCAGAACGCGAAGAAAAACGAATTAATGAAATTGCAGACTATGAGCTGCACAGATATGACGATATCCCGGTAAACGGGAGCAAGGTACTGAGATATATTAAGCAAATCGGTATGGAATATGATGTTGAAATCACGGTAACCGTGGCGAATCCGACATTATGCACATATCGTATGAGTGAAACGGGTTCTTTTTCGGAGCTACGAAACGCAGCTTCGGAGAAGTATATAAACCCCTTGAAATTGTACAGCGTGACTGTACAGGAGGATGAGAACGCTGCTTTATGCAGTATAGAGATTAAACAAATGGAGGATTAATTATGGAAACAGCAAAATCTATATTACTTTTTTCGGTGGGGATTATTTTAACGGTTGGATTTATTGCGATCGGCATGACGATTTTTAACAAGTCAAAAACATCAATAGCGAACACAAACGCCCAGTATGATTCACTTATCAGCCAGTACTCGGACATTGAATACGCTTTATATGAGAATACCGGAAGTACAGCTTCAGGTTCTGAAGTGCGGAAGCTTATCAAGGGTCTTCAGAACGACGGAATTACTATCTATGTAAAGAATGGTGAATATATTACAAATCATACGGATGAAAAGGATAAAGGAGTAGTTTACAGCTACGGTAGTGAAGCTACAAAACTTATAAATGACAAGAGTGAAAAGGAAAACTACATTAATCCCATGGCAAGTTTTTCCTGTGACCTTCAGCGTGATGGAAACGGATGTATTGAATCCATCACATTTACACAAAAATGATGGACAGAGCGGACTACCTTGATGTGGCTTTTGATCTTGCGTTGTTTGTAGCAGGGATTACGTTGCTGTCTATGGCAACAGGTATAATTCTTAGGGCGTATTGGCAGCTTTTTAATCTGATGATTGTATAGAGGAAACATGAAAGAAGCGGAGAAAATATTATACATACCAATAGGAATCATGCTCATTTTTGTCTTTCCGATTATTTCCCTGCTGTGGGAACGCAATGCAATCATTGAAAGAGCATTCCGGGAAACATGTCGTGAGTTTGAGACTGTATCATATGAGCAAGGGGGAATCACTTTGGAGGATTACCTTTATGCATATGAAAAGTGCCTGATTTTAAATGAAAAAAGGGAATTTAAGGTCAGAATCATCCATTTGGAAGGAGAGAAAAACGGTGAGCTTTCGGACTTCTTTTATACATACGAGGATGAAGAAATTAGGGAACTGCTTGCGGACGGCCCGGTGAAAATAGAGAAAGGAAGTATTTTGGAAATATATGAGTAAAGCCTTTGAACGAATATTGTTTATTCTGATTATGTTTCTTGGCATAGTGCTGTTTATAAAATGTGAAGCACTTTCTTTGGAAAATGAATATGAAGAAGCCGAAAGGGTTATGTGGGGAGAAGAATGATCGGCAGACCAAAGCTTATTCTTATGTTTTTTATATATTTTCTTGTCTGTTTTGTTACGGTTTCATATGAAAAAGCGGTTTTCAAAGAAAGCCGCAGGCAGGTGGAAAGAATAGATAACGCATTTTTACCTGCCTGCAGAAGGGCCGGAGAGGCGCTCAAAAATCATGTATATGAGGGAGACGTGGAGGAAATGGTACGGCAGACCTTCCTGTACACTTATGCATCAATGCTTGGCGCAAAGGATAAATATGATATTCTTGCCGAGTCTGCAGATGTAGAGCAAATTACGTTTTTTGTGAACGGAGAGAATACACCGGCAGACAGACTGACAACAATCAAAGATTCCGATGTTCTGGAACTGCACATTGCACTAAAAGACATATGCATAAACGCTTTTGGAAGAAAAAGATACATATCAAGAAACTTCGCTGAAATCGTGAGGTGACAAATGAAAAGGATAATCATAACTGTACTCCTTATTCTTTTGTTTTTCAGCACGGAAACCGGGAAGACGAAGACGGTTTCGACGCCTGCAAAAGGGTATGAGAGCAATGACGGAGGCAAATCCGAAAAAAACGAAGTTACGGTCTATTTTGATTATAACAGTGACTTTTGTCTGAAACCTGAAATGCTTAAGAAGGGGACTCACGGGAAAAACTATAACAGTTCGGATGACAGTATTGTTATAAAAACAGGGGACAAATATGTTTTGCCACAGCCGTTTATGGAAGGGTATACATTTGTCGGCTGGTCTTTCAGGGAGATGCCTTCAGGCAATGGATTTTGGGGAAACTACTGCACTGAGGACACCGTATGTACCATAAAGGAAAGTCATACCTTGTTTGCCGTCTGGAAAGCAAATACGTATCGTGTCTCATTGGATTTTAATTTTAACGGAATGCTTCCTTCAACACCCGGAATTGATGCGTTCACAAATATGGAAAGCACCGAATTTGAAGTGATTTACGGAAATACATTTGATTTCCTTTGTGAACCGATGCGCGAAGGATACTCCTTTTTAGGGTGGTTCAGGCAGGAAAAGGACAATGTCGGCTACGGAGAAAAGGTGGAAAACGATAGCATATTTGACGAAGCAAAGGAGTACGTTTTATATGCCGGTTGGGAACCGATAAAAATAAAGCTTTCTTTTGATATGATGAACGGAAAGGAAACAGAGGAGAAAACCATAGCTTATGGAGAAAAGCTTGAAAAGGTACTTTTTGAACCGCAGAAAGCCGGGTATGAGTTTATCGGGTGGAACACATCGGTAGACGGAAGCGGCATGAATGTGGAAGATAAAGACGTTTCACGCTTCACAAGAGATGCACGGATTTATGCAATGTACAGGCCGCTAAGCTATGATATTGAACTCGACTACAACCTTAAATGGAAGCTCGAAGCTGTCAAGGCAAACGGAATCGGAGATAAAAAGATTACTTTGACAGCAGGAAAGAGTTTCCCGAAGTTGCCTTCTCCCGAAAGGGAAGGATACTACTTCATGGGATGGTACATTATGAATGATGATGGTTCATTCGGCGAGCGTATTACTCCGTCATCGAAGGTTGACGAACGATGCGGAAAAGGACTGAAGGCAAGGTGGATTCCGGAGCTTGTAAAGGTAATTTATGATTACAACGTTTATGAATATGAGGGGGAGTAATATGATTCCCAACAGATGGGATAAAATGACACGACTTATTATACCCGGAATTTCTGTGCTGCTGGTAGCAATACTCATCGCTTTTTTCGGGCCGACAGGCACAGGCGTTTTTGCCGATGAGGAATTCTGCAACGGAATACACAATGATTCGTGTTACGAAGAGGGAACGGCAAAACATCGTCATACGGATTACAGAGGGAAAACGTCCACGGCAGATACAAACAGCCGACGAGGAGGATGCTACAACGAATTCCATGCGGGAACACATGAGAGCTATCCATGTTACGGCTCCTTTTCTTTTTGCGAATATTACAGGGAACTCAGCAGGCATTATTATTCCTGCAGCTGCAATACGAATGAAGAATATCTTAAATATGGCGGTGTCGGAATAAACGGACCGTACACTACAACCATTTATTACACGGATACAGGTTACACGGAAGAAAATGTCGGGCACTGCTCGAGATGCGGGGCGGCCGCCACTATTTGTTACGACTATACGAATGTTTATAAATGTTCGACTTGCGGCAAAAAGACTATGTCTCCCGGACCGCATGAAAGAGAGTATAACACAAGTGACTATTATGAAGCGGATTGCGGAAAGTCGGGAGACGTATATTATCATGACAATGGTGACGGAGAGGAAGCTGCTCCTGTATGCGGCCGGACGGTTATAAGCCTTGTACCTTCCGAGGCGAGACAGATATGCTCCAAAACCAGTGTAAACGAAAGTCTCAACAGACGGGCTACAGCCTATTTTAAAGATGGCCACAGGGAAGAAGTTATTTGTACGGTTAACTTCAAGAGTGAGATAAAGTACAATGAGTGGCAGCCTGTAAGTCTGTCATATGGCGAATATCATATGGATACCGATGATAAACGACCGCAAAAAGGGAGTACAGAGGTAACGATTTACGTCTATGTTCAAGGATTGGTTACGGCTTGCCTTGAGACTGATAATCCTTCAATGGGCAGGCCGTTCTTTGAAAATGGAAAAGAATCTGTAAGTGCTGAACCGGGAACCTATATCCTATGCCATGGAGGAGCATGTAAAGGATATCATGTAAAATGTTGGAAGCTTTCGGATGGAAGTAATCCTGTAGGAAAATATGAAGATGGCAATGCGGAAATATTCGTGCAGGACTATGATATGAACATTATTTGTGTGTATGAGGCAAATACATATAAAGCTTTCTTTGACGCAGGGGGAGGTCATTTCATTGATGGAACGGACAGAAGAGAAAAAGATGTACTGTTCGGAAGAATATACGGAGAGGTTGAAACGCCGGTTAAGGATGGATATGTTTTCGCAGGATGGCAGCTTGTTAATAAAGCAGATTCTTCTCCTGAGAAGGCCTTCATTTCTGCGGAGTATGATATCGTTGAGGTTGCCGAGGACCATGTACTTACGGCAATATGGTCAGAAAAAGGACCGGGATTCACATACCTTGAATATGACGATAAATTCGACAGACTTTTTGAACCGGTAACTCACGGATATGATTTCCGGGGGTGGTTCCTTCAGGAAGAAAACAACAAAGGAACAGGCTTGAAAGCGGATGAATCGTTATATCTCAAATATGAATATGCATTTAACGGTAACACAATAACCAAAGACAAAAATAACTATGTTGTTTATGCTGATTTCGAACCGAAGATTTTCAAAATTACTTTTGTCTGCGGTAAGAATGAATATATCAGTTCCGGCGAGCAGCTTACTAACTTTGACGGCACACCCGTTTTGTATAATGTAACAAGACCCGGTAATGTTTTCGATTCCGACAAGGCGGTAAAGTCTGTCAGGTACGGGGATAAATTTAACGATATGCCTGTAGCACTTCGCCTGGATGATGACGGGATAGCAGAGGATGATTGCGTGTTTGTCGGATGGTCTACGGATGGGAGTGCGGAAGGACTTGTTACATCGAACATGCCCGTTGACATTGAAAAGAATATTACCGTGCATCCGTTGTTTCTCTCAGCGGGTGAATGCATCGTGACTCTTGATCCAAATGGCGGAGAGATGCATTCTTTCTTTACTTTCGGGTCTGCGGAAAATCCTTTCTCCGTGAAGGTTGGAAAGGCATACGGAAGTAATCTCGGTTATTATCCGACTTTCTTAGGACATCGTTTTTCGGGATGGAGTATGAACCGTGAAGGCACCGGAAATCTGAAGAACACGATTTCGAAGGTTCTTACGGATAAGGATCATACACTTTATGCACGTTGGGAACATTATGTGAATTATGATGCAAACAATACGGACATATATGGTAATTCTTTGAGGGATAACTGTTTCGGAACGACCGCAAAAAATGTGTTCATTAATGATGACAAAAGAAGCCAGATAGTTAATGCGAACGGATTTTACAGACCTTTTTACAGGTTTGTCGGATGGAATACCGAAAGGGACGGCAGCGGTACGTGGTATTGCAACGAAAACGATATTACCGATGTAACTCCCGCGGAGGCAAAAAGAAAAATAGGAAAAGAGCTTTCGGGAACGATTATTCTTTACGCACAGTGGGACAGCAGAATAGATATTATTCTTGATTTACGAGGCGGCGGACTGCAAAGTGGTGAAGAAGATGTGTTACACACCTTTATTGGAAAAGAATTTCCTGAAAATGTACCTGTACCTGAAAAGAAAGGTTTTTATTTTAAGGGCTTTTATACGGGGACGGACGGCAGCGGTGTGAAGGTATATGATAAAAGAGGAATGTACTGTCTGGAAGATGCGTCACTTGCGAAAATGAACGGTAGAGCGATGTTTGTTCCCGAAAATCGTATTTTTGTCGGCAAGACAAGCAATTCTATCCTTTGGGCAGACTCTTTTGTTTCGCTCCCTGAACTTGACAGATTGTATGCCTGCTGGGGAGAAGGAGAAGAACCGGCTTTTGCGGAGCCTGAGAGCCTTGAACTTATTATGATAAATAATGATTCTGTAAAGGAACGCGATGAAAACGGTATGCCAATCGCGCATAAAGGAAATAAGCTGACTTTCGAGGCTGTACTGAGTTGCGGAGAGGATTTTGACAAAGTAAAGGTAACAGCAGAAATCGAATTTGAAAATGCGGACGGGGATAAATTGATTATGTATTCCACGACAGGCGAAAACGGCGTGATTAAAACTTTTCTTGAATTCGGAAACGACATATATCCGTCAATTGAGTTTATAAATGTCCCCGGTTCCGAAACAGAAAAAGAAGTCTTCAAAGGGGATGTTGTGGTGCCTTATTTATCATATTTTGTAAAGTCATCTGAGAAGGCAGTATTTGAAGATACAGCGCAGAAAAACACATTGTGGGGGAATGAGGAGTTCTTTGTCCGGGATACGCCTGTAAGGATGATATTACGCTTTAAGGCGGAAAACTGCTTTGGGGATTCGATTGAGTTTGAGAATCCGGTTGTCATTATTCTCAAGTAAACACGGTTTTTCTTGACACAACCTCAATTCGTGAATACACTTTAACGGGCGAAATATAAAGAGGTGAAATTATGGCTTTTGATGGAGTTACCGTTGCCGGTGTTATTGATGAACTGAATAAAAAACTCCTTGATGGGAGAATTGTTAAAATACAGCAGCCTGAAAAGGATGAAATCATATTGACGATTAAGGCTTATGACACGTATAAGCTCTTTATGTCGGCAAATGCTTCTCTTCCGCTTATTTACTTAACAGAAGAGAACAAGCCTTCCCCCGCGGTTGCGCCTGCCTTCTGTATGCTCCTGCGAAAGCACTTTAACAGTGCCAGAATAATTGAAATTCGACAGGGCTTTGGAGATGAACCGTCTTTGGAGCGTTCGGTGGACATCTGCATTGAGCACCTGGATGAAATGGGTGATGTTTGCAAAAAACATCTGATTATCGAAATTATGGGTAAGCACAGTAACATTATTCTGTGTGACGATGAATATACGATAATGGACTCTGTAAAACGTGTTTCGGGCTTTATGAGTTCGGTGCGAGAAGTACTCCCAGGAAGAAAGTATTTCCTTCCACAGACCGTTGAAAAGGCAAATCCTCTTACCGTGGATTTTGACGGCTTTTCAAAGGCTGTCCTTGATAAGCCCGGAACTCTTTCCAAAACAATTTATTCGGGCATTACGGGAATAAGTCCGCAGGCCGCTGAGGAAATACTTGTCAGAGCCGGAATATCCGGCGACAGTCAGGCTTTTGAACTCTCCGAGGATATGAAACTGCATCTGTTTAAGACCTTTTCGCGATACGTTGAGG
Organism: Lachnospiraceae bacterium; assembly: GCA_045598045.1. Lineage (GTDB taxonomy): Bacteria > Bacillota > Clostridia > Lachnospirales > Lachnospiraceae > RGIG3528. Next base: position 58,936 of record JAZLLG010000002.1, read on the forward strand.
AAATAAAGGATGGCAATTTCAAACCCACGCTGATTTATAAAGACGGCGAGCTTTACGAGTTCTCTGTACTTGAGAGCTGCGTTTATGACGAAGCTGAGAATTTCTCAAAGGATGAAGTGGCTTCGGTTTCTGAACTGCTGTCAGGATTTTATGCGGCAAAGAATCTCAGGACCATTGTGCATCAGAAGTCTTCCGATTTACGAAAAATTGTAAACACAGCCATCGAACGCGAAGCCAAAAAGCTTGAACTTCAGCTGAAACAGCTGGCTGATACCGAAAAGAGAGACAAATATAAGGTGTACGGTGAGTTGATTACCGCATATGGATACAGTGTGCCCATGGGTTCAAAGTCAATGAACGCCCTGAACTATTACACAAATGAGGATGTCACCATTCCTTTGGATCCGACCATTGCACCTATCGACAATGCAAAGAAGTATTTTGATAAATATGCGAAGCTTAAGAGAACGTTCGAAGCACTAACGACCCTTACGGAAGAAACAAAGCAGGCACTTGAGCATCTTAAGAGCATTTCGCTTTCTCTTGAGATTGCAACAGGAGAAAATGACCTGAATCAGATAAAAAAGGAACTTACGGACAGCGGTTACATTAAGTTTCATGCCAGCACCGGAAAAACCTTGAAGAACGGTCAGAAACAGAAGCAGCAGAAAGTCAAGAGTGAGCCTTTGCACTATGTTTCTCCCGAGGGTGTTCATTTCTATGTCGGAAAAAACAACACTCAGAACGATGAGCTTACCTTCAGCTTTGCTTCCAATGCAGACTGGTGGTTCCACTCAAAAGGCTGTCCGGGTTCGCATGTCATTATGAGAACGGAAGGACAGGAGGTACCAGACATTGCTTTTGAAGATGCCGGAGCACTTGCAGCGTATTATTCTTCTTCGCCAAGGGACGGAAAGGTTGAAATAGATTACGTCAAAAAGAAGGAAGTAAAAAAGCCCGCAAATGCAAAGCCGGGATTTGTAGTTTATTACACGAATTATTCACTCATTGCAAAGCCGGATATTTCAAGGCTTACTCTTGTGACGGAAAAATAGAATTTAAAACGTTTCATCGGCCTGTTATTTCTTTCGGATGAAGTAGTGACAGAAAGTTTTTATCTCGTTCGGCTTCACTGACTCGTCGATGACGTGCTTGCATGCATTAAACGGGTGTAGTATTATATCCTCTGTATAGGATGAATGTGGCAAATAAATAGATTAACGTTAGCAATGAAAAGAGGGTATTTATGGGTAAAGCGGTAAAAAGAAGTGTTAAAAAACGACTCTTTGGACGAATACTTCTGTTTGCAGCTTTATTTTTTACTGCAAACAGACCATTAAGCGTCTTGGGAACGTATCAGCAGTTGACTGTTTCGGAAATGGAGGCGCTTGATAAAGTTGTCTATGATGAATATGAAGTCAATATTTCGAAAGGATGCAGCTGCATATGCACACTGAATAAGCGGAAGAGACATCACTTTGATAAGAAAAAGTGAGGCCTCTTTTTTTATGCTCTGAGTTGTTATTTTGTTTGAAGTGCCAATCGGCTGTTGATTTTCATCTTAAATGAGTTATAATAATAAATTGGCTTATTAGGGATTATTCCTACAGCCGACACGGCTTTATAAACATAAAGCGTAATTTTGAAAGGAAGTGTTTTTATGACTAAGATTGACATTATCTCCGGTTTCCTCGGAGCAGGAAAAACCACACTTATCAAGAAGCTTCTTGAAAGCGCTTTTAAAGGAGAAAAGGTTGTTCTTATTGAGAACGAGTTTGGTGAAATCGGTATTGACGGCGGTTTCTTAAAGGATGCAGGCATTGAAATTACCGAAATGAATTCCGGCTGCATATGCTGCTCACTTGTAGGTGATTTCGGAGAAGCTTTAAAGAAGGTTCTCGAACAGTTCCACCCCGACAGAATAATCATCGAGCCTTCAGGTGTCGGAAAGCTTTCCGATGTCATCAGAGCCGTACAGAATGTTGAGGGTGATCTTGAAGGTGCGACGCTCAATTCCTTCTCAACAGTTGTAGATGCATGCAAAGCAAAAATATATGTTAAGAACTTCGGCGAATTCTTCAATAATCAGGTTGAAGCCGCAAAGGCAATCATCTTAAGCCGTACACAGAACCTTACCGAAGAAAAACTTGAGGCGGTTGTTGCAATGCTCAGAGAGCATAACCCAAATGCCACAATAATCACAACTCCCTGGGATTCTCTTGACGCGGGCGTTGTTCTTTCAGCAATGGAAAAGAAAGAAAGCTTCGCAGACGAGCTCTTAAAGGAGCTTAAAGAGCAGCATATCGATGACGATGACGATGACGACGAGTGCGACGATCCTGATTGCGAGTGTCATCACCACCATCACCATGATGACGACGATGATGAGCACGAACATGAGCATCATCACCACCACCATGATGACGACGATGACGATGATGATGACGAGCATGAGCATCATCACCACCATCATGACGACGATGATGATGACGAACATGAGCATCATCACCACCATCACCACCACCATCACCATCACGCCGATGAAGTATTTACAAGCTGGGGCAAGGAAACACCTCACAAGTACGACAAGGCTGAGCTTGAAGAAATTCTTAAGAAGTTTGCAAATACAGAGGAATTCGGTAAGATTCTCCGTGCAAAAGGTATGGTTATGGGAACAGACGGAACATGGATTTATTTTGACCTTGTTCCCGAAGAGTACGAAATCAGAACAGGTACACCCGAGACGACAGGTAAGCTTTGCGTAATCGGTTCGGAACTTAAAGAAGATAAACTTAATGAGGTACTCAAATAATGACCCCCGTATTTTTGATACTTGGTTTTCTTGATGCAGGTAAATCCACGTTCATCCGTGACACACTCATGGACGATGATTTCACCGAAGGCAAGTCCACGCTCCTCATACAGTGCGAGGAAGGCGAAGTGGAGTACGATGAAAAAGAACTCGCTGAAAGAAAAGTTACAATAGTAAAAGTCGAAGAGGAAGAAGACTTCAGGCCGACATTCCTTATGGACTGCGTTAAGAACTACAAAGCAGACCGTGTTATGATTGAATGGAACGGTACATGGAGCGTTGCAAGGATTCTTGAACAGGGCTTTCCGAGACGTTGGGAACTTTCCCAGATTATCACCATCGCCGATGCGCAGACTTTTGAAACATACATGAACAATATGCGCCAGATGATGAATGAGATGGTTGCCTACACAGAGCTTGTCATTTTCAATAAATGCAATAAAGACACAAAGAGAAACACGTTGAGAAAGCTTGTCAGAACTCTTAACAGAGGCGCACAGTGCGTTTTTGAGGCAAAAGAGGGCGAAGAAGCAGGATATGACGATGTAATTCCGCTTCCTTACGATATGTCCGCGGATGTAGTGGAAATTCCGGATGACGATTACGGTATTTTCTATCTTGACGTCCTTGACAATCTCGACAACTATGTCGGCAAGACAGTGCGCTTCCTGGCTATGGTTTACAGAGGAAAGGAAACACCCAAAGGAACATTTGTTCCCGGACGTTTCGCCATGACCTGCTGCGCAGCCGATATTGCATTTATAGGATTCCTTTGCTACGGTGAGCAGGCAAATTACTTTAAGACACGTGACTGGTGTCATGTGACCTGTAAAATCGACAAAGAATATCTCAAAGAGTACGAAGGTGAGGGCCCGGTATACAGACTTGTTAAGATTGAACCGGCGCAGAAGCCTGCGGACCACGTAATTACAATGAATTAATCCGGTTAAGGAGTGCACGATGATTAAGAGCATGACAGGCTTCGGCCGCTACGAACTTATTAACGGCGGAAGAAAAATCACGGTTGAAATGAAATCCGTCAATCACCGCTACAGCGAAATCACCATCAAAATGCCCAAAAAGCTTAATTTCTTCGAAAGCGGCATAAGAAACCTTCTTAAGGAGTACATAAGCCGAGGCAAAGTGGATATGTACATTTCCTATGAGGATGACTCCGAAAACACCGAGGTTGTTAAATATAATGAAGATGTTGCGAGGGAATACGTTGAAGCTTTTTCAAAGATTTCCGAGACATTCGGACTTAACAACGATGTGCAGGCTTCTACGATTGCACGTATGCCTGAAGTGCTCGTGATGGAAGAGCAGGCGATGGATGAAGAGGATCTTTGGAACGATGTTGAAAAGGCAGTAAGAGGCTGCGCCGAAAAGTTCGTGGAAACACGTATAACAGAAGGCGAAAAGCTTAAAGCGGATCTCTTTGATAAGCTTGACGGAATAAACACCATGGTTGACAAAATCGAAAAGAGAAGCCCTGAAATTGTTAAGGAATACAGAGAGAAGATTATTGCAAAGGTTACGGAGCTCCTTGGCGACAATCAGGTTTCGGAGCAGGTACTTGCCAATGAAATTATCCTTTTTGCGGATAAAATCTGCACGGACGAAGAAATGGTAAGGCTCCGCGCCCATGTGTCCAATATGAAAGACACATTGAATGTCGGAAAAGACGTCGGAAGAAAACTTGATTTCGTTGCCCAGGAAATGAACCGTGAGGCAAATACGACACTTTCAAAGGCAAATGACCTTGAAATTTCCAACATTGCCATAGACCTTAAGACCGAAATAGAAAAGATTCGTGAACAAATTCAAAATATTGAATAAAAGTCACTCGAAAATATTGACAAGATGTGATATAATCTTTGCGATTATTTTTTGAAAAGAGGAGAATAAAATGATACATCCTTCATATGCTGAGCTTAGCCAGAGAATTAATGAAAATGCCGAAGGTGAACAGAAAGTTATAAACAGCCGTTATTCAATCTGCATTGCTACCGCAAAAAGAGCACGTCAGATTATCGACGGAGCCATTCCTTTGGTAGAGCCCAAGTGCGAGAAACCCCTTTCAATCGCCGTTCAGGAGCTTTACGAGGGCAAGGTAAACATCCTTCCGGATGAAACAGTTGAAAAGTAATTTAAATAAACGTTGCCGTTTTACGGCAGAATGTTACAAAATACAAGCATAAATGCGTATTTTTCTATAAGTTTTGTCTATTGACAAAAGAATAACGATGTGGTTAAATCCACATTGAAAATCAGAAACTTAACAGACACGGTCTGTTCAGTATAACCTAGACGCGTAGACGCGTAATAACAGGAGGAAAAAACATGGCAGTTAAAGTTGCAATTAATGGATTTGGTCGTATCGGTCGTCTTGCTTTCAGACAGATGTTCGGCGCAGAAGGCTACGAAGTAGTAGCTATCAATGACCTCACAAGCCCCGCTATGCTTGCTGACTTACTTAAGTATGATACAGCACAGGGTGGATATTGTGGTAAGATTGGTGAAAACCTTCACACAGTATCTTCTAAGGAGCCCATCTTCGAGGAAGACGGAAAGACAATCAAGGTTCCCGGCTCTATCACAGTAGACGGAAAAGAAATCACAATCTACGCTATGCCTAAGGCTGCTGATCTTCCTTGGGGAGAAATCGGCGTTGACGTTGTTCTTGAGTGCACAGGCTTCTACTGCTCAAAGGAAAAGTCACAGGCTCATATCGATGCAGGCGCAAAGAAAGTTGTTATTTCCGCACCCGCTGGTAACGACCTTCCTACAATCGTATTCTCAGTTAACGAGAAGACACTTACAAAGAATGACACAATCATTTCCGCAGCATCCTGCACAACAAACTGCTTAGCACCTATGGCTAAGGCTCTCAATGATTATGCTCCCATCCAGTCCGGTATCATGAGCACAATTCATGCTTACACAGGCGATCAGATGATTCTCGACGGTCCTCACAGAAAGGGCGATATGAGAAGAGCACGTGCAGGCGCAGCTAACATCGTTCCCAACAGCACAGGCGCTGCAAAGGCTATCGGCCTTGTTATCCCTGAGCTCAACGGCAAGCTTATCGGCTCCGCACAGAGAGTTCCTGTTCCGACAGGTTCCACAACAATCCTTACAGCTGTTGTTAAAGGCAAAGACATCACAAAGGATGGCATCAATGCAGCTATGAAGGCTCAGGCTTCTCAGTCCTTCGGTTACAACGAGGATCCTATCGTTTCTTCAGACGTTATCGGTATGAGATTCGGTTCCCTTTTCGATGCTACTCAGACAATGGTTTCCAAGATTGATGAGGATACATACCAGGTACAGGTTGTTTCATGGTATGACAACGAGAACTCCTATACAAGCCAGATGGTTCGTACAATCAAGTACTTCGCAGAAATCTAATTGGCAATTGGGACTTAAATGGGGTCCGGTCTTTGGACCGGGCCCCTTATTTTATAATTATAAGGAGAACAAACTATTATGGGTTTAAACAAGAAGTCAATTGATGACATCAATGTAAAGGGCCGCAGAGTCCTTGTTCGTTGCGATTTCAACGTTCCGCTTATCGACGGAAAGATTACTGACGAAACAAGAATTGACGCAGCACTTCCTACAATCAAGAAGCTTATCAACGATGGCGGCAAAGTAATCCTTTGCTCACATCTCGGTAAGGTTAAGGATGGCCCCAATGATAATGAAAGCCTTGCTCCTGTAGCTGTTAAGCTTGCAGAAAAGCTCGGCAAAGAAGTTAAGTTCATTAACGACTGGAACGTTACAGGCGCTGATGCTACAGCAGCAGTTGCAGCTATGAAGGACGGAGACGTTATCCTTCTTCAGAACACACGTTTCCGTGGTAAAGAAGAAACAAAGAACGGTGAAGAGTTCTCTAAGGAACTTGCAGACCTTGCTGATGATTATGTATGTGATGCATTCGGTTCAGCTCACAGAGCACATGCTTCCGTTGCAGGCGTTACAGAGTTCATCAGAAAGAAAGGTGGCAACAATGTTGTTGGTTACCTTATGCAGAAAGAAATCGAGTTCCTCGGCAACGCAGTAAACGATCCTAAGCGTCCTTTCGTTGCTATTCTCGGTGGCTCTAAGGTTTCTTCAAAGATTTCCGTTATCGACAATCTCCTCGAGAAGGTTGATACACTCATCATCGGCGGCGGCATGGCTTACACATTCATGAAGGCTCTCGGTGAAGAAGTTGGTAAGTCTCTTCTTGAAGAGGACTACCTCGACTATGCTAAGGATATGATGGCTAAGGCTGAAAAGAACGGCGTTAAGCTTCTTATCCCCATTGATACCGTTGTTGCTAAGGAATTCTCAAATGACGTTCCTTTCCACACAGTAGGCAGAGGTCAGATTGCAGCTGACGAAGAAGGTCTTGATATCGGTGAGAAGACAAGAGAGCTTTATGCTAACGCTATCAAGGATGCAAAGACAGTTGTTTGGAACGGACCTATGGGCGTTTTCGAAATGTCCAACTTTGCAAAGGGTACAATCGCAGTAGCAGAAGCACTTGCAAACATCGATGCTACAACAATCATCGGCGGCGGCGATTCTGCAGCAGCTGTTAACCAGCTCGGCTTCGGCGACAAGATGACACATATTTCCACAGGCGGCGGCGCATCTCTCGAATTCCTTGAAGGCAAGGAACTTCCCGGCGTAGCAGCAGCTGACGACAAATAGAATCATCGTAAAGGAAAATACTATGAGAAAAAAGATTATTGCAGGCAACTGGAAGATGAATATGACACCTTCACAGGCCGTAGCACTTTGTGCAGAACTTAAGGACCTTGTAAAGAACGATGATGTTGATGTTGTTTACTGTGTTCCCGCTATCGACATCGTTCCCGTTGTTGAGGCTGTTAAGGGCACAAACGTACAGGTTGGCGCTGAAAACATGTATTTCGAAGAGAAGGGAGCTTTCACAGGCGAAATCTCCGCTGCTATGCTCGTAGATGCAGGCGTTAAGTACGTTATCATCGGTCACTCCGAGAGAAGAGATTACTTCAAGGAGTGCGACTGCCTTCTTAACAAGAAAGTTAAGAAAGCTTTCGAAGCAGGTCTTACACCCATCCTTTGCTGTGGTGAAACACTTGAGCAGAAAGAAATGGGCGTTACAATGGACTGGATCAGACTTCAGATTAAGTCAGACCTTGACGGTGTAACAGCCGATCAGGTTAAGAATATGGTTATCGCTTACGAACCCATCTGGGCTATCGGTACAGGAAAGACTGCTACCACAGAACAGGCTGAGGAAGTTTGTAAGGGTATCCGTGACTGCATCGCAGAAATCTATGATGCAGCTACAGCAGAAGCAGTTCGTATTCAGTACGGCGGCTCTGTAAATGCAGGAAATGCAGCTGAGCTCTTTGCACAGCCCGACATTGACGGCGGTCTTGTTGGCGGAGCTTCATTAAAAGCAGATTTCGGCAAGATTGTAAACTACAAGTAGTCTTTTGTGGGAGGGGCTAAACCCCTCCCATTTAAGCTTTAAAAAAGATTGACGATCCGGAAAGGAACAACATGAAAAAACCTACAGTTCTCTTAATACTTGATGGCTACGGCGAGAATGAAAAGACAGAAGGAAATGCCATAGCTCTTGCAAAAACACCTGTTATGGACAAGCTTAAGAAAGAGTGCCCTTACGTACAGGGACAGGCCTCCGGAAACTTCGTCGGACTTCCCGACGGACAGATGGGCAACTCGGAAGTCGGACACACAAACATGGGTGCAGGACGTATCGTGTACCAGATGCTTGTTAAGATTACAAAAGACATTGAAAGCGGAGAATTCTTCAAGAAGCCCGCTCTTGTTGACTGCATGAATGCAGCTAAAAACGGAAATAAGGCACTTCACCTTATGGGACTTGTTTCTCCGGGTGGAGTACATTCACATATTACACATATTTACGGCCTTCTTCAGATGGCAAAGCAGTTCGGAATCGAGAAGGTATATCTTCATGCTTTCCTCGACGGACGTGATGTTCCGCCCGCATCCGCTGCAGATGATATGGAAGAAGTAGTAAAGAAGATGAAAGAAATCGGTGTCGGTAAGGTTGCAACAATTGCCGGACGTTTCTATGCCATGGACAGAGACAACATCTGGGATCGTGTTGAGAAAGCATACTCCGCAATGGTTTACGGTGAAGGCGTTCAGGAAACAGACCCCGTACAGGCAATCAGAAATTCCTACGCAAACGGCAAGACAGACGAGTTTATGCTTCCTACCGTTGTTGACAAAGAAGGCATGATTAAAGACGGCGATTCAGTCGTATTCTTCAACTTCCGTCCCGACCGTGCAAGACAGATTACAAGAAGCTTTGTTGATCCTGATTTCAAAGGCTTTGAAAGAAAGAACGGTTTCTTCCCTCTGAACTTCGTATGCATGGCACAGTATGACGCAGAAATGCCAAATGTGTCGGTAGCTTATCCTCCCGAAGCTCTCACAATGACTTTCGGTGAGTTCCTTGCAAAGAAGGGACTTAAGCAGTTAAGAATAGCAGAAACACAGAAATATGCTCACGTTACATTTTTCTTCAACGGCGGCGAAGAGAAGCAGTTTGAAGGCGAAGACAGAATTCTTGTTGATTCACCCAAGATTGCAACATTCGATCTTCAGCCTGAGATGAGCCTTCCCGGAGTTTGCGAAAAGCTTTGCGAAGCAATCCGCTCACTCAAATATGATGTAATCATTTGTAACTTCGCCAATCCCGACATGGTTGGTCATACAGGCATCATGGAAGCTGCTGTTAAGGCCATTGAAGCTGTTGATGAGAGCCTTGGAAAGACTGTTGAAGCCGTTAAGGAAGTCGGCGGACAGATGTTCGTGTGTGCCGATCATGGTAACGCAGAACAGCTCCTTGATGAGAAGGGAGAGCCTTGGACCGCTCACACAACAAACCCTGTTCCTTTCATCATTGTGAACGCAGATCCTTCCTACAAGCTTAAGGAAGGCGGCTGCCTTGCAAACATCATTCCCACAATGATTGATATGATGGGCCTTGAAAAGCCTGCGGAAATGACAGCTGAGTCACTTCTCTTGAAATGAACTAAACTTGACGTCACCACGTATATATAGTATACTGCCTTCAACGTTTTATTAACGAGTAAATATGTTGAAAGTAATGGTGGATTAAATGGTGGAAGTGCTTATCTTTTATACATTAGCGTACAGACAGAAGGGTGCTTCTTTTTGCTACATAAACGATATTGGCAGTCGGTTTTGACAATCACGTAATAAGTGATTACAAAAGCGACTGTTTTTTTGTTAATTTCGGGTAATGACACATGGGGATGTCTGCATTCGATATCTGAAATAGAAAATCATGAAATGTATACTGATTGTGATGTGTGCCATTCATGTAAAATAAACATACCAGGAGGATTTATGAGAGGTTTAAAAAAGTTCGTCAGAAAACTGACGCCAAAGACAGCTAGACTTTGTGAAAGAATGTTACCGGGCATTCTTGTTATTGCCTTGCTGATTTCACTGTTATCACCTGCCAATGTTTATGCATTGGATTTAAGGAATGCTGAGGAATATTCGTATGCACTTTCGGATGTTTCACAAGGAGGGAGACTTCTTGTTAAAAGAACACCTGACTATTCGGAGTCTGAAGAAATTATTTACTATGATGATACGGATGAAAATGCATGCTTCATTATAGACAAAACAGATTCTTTTATTGTCCCTAAGTATGATGCAGAGATATTTGATATCATTAAGAACAGAACCACAGCCGATATAATCTCAGGTTCTGATACTTTAGGCATCTCAAGGATTGAGAAGGATTCCGAAAGTTCACTGTCCGGAAAAATTGATGTAAGACTCAAGGACAATCTTAAGGACGAACTTGTGTACAAGAAACATCAGGACCTCGTAACCTTGAAGAAATCCGTGTCAAAAAAGATTTCAGGAGGAGTCTCAGTAATTAATGCTACCAGAACGGATGCTTCAAAGCTTCTTGAAGACAGTTCTGTGATTGCGATTGAGATAGACTGTGAGATTCAGTCACTAGGTTACGGTGATTATGACTTTTCTAACGATACCTATGAAAACAATGCATGGGCTTATGAACTTGTCAATGCCGTATGTCTGTCCCCTGAAGGAAGATACGGGAAGGATATCCGTGTCGTAATTCTTGATACGGCTGTTAATGCGGAAACTGTTCCGGTAAAGGAGCAGGTGTCTTTTGTTTCGGACGAAATAAATGGAACTGACGGGCTTCATGGTACTTATGTTGCAAATATAATAAGACGAATGCTCCCTGAAGCAGAACTGTACAGTGCCGCCGTTCTTGATGAAAACGGAAAGGGCTACTACAGCACGCTTATTGCAGGCCTTGAGTGGGCGGTGGAAAAGAAGGCAGACATAGTTGTAATGAGCCTGGGAGGTGAATACTACTCCGGAATACTCCGTGACGCCGTACTGGAAGCTTATTACAGGGACATAACACTCATTTCTGCCGCAGGAAACGGCAGAAAGCTCCTTTTTCCTGCAGGATACGAGGAGGTTATCTCCGTCGGTGCCGTTGATTCGGAAGGGAAAATAAGATACAGATACACAGATGCAGCAGGAACAGATGCAGCAGGAACAGATGTTTACGCGGACATATATGCTCCCGAGAACGTGTACGGCCTCAACGGCACAAGCAGTGCTGCAGCCTTTACCGCAGGACTTGCCGGAATGCTCCTTTCATGGAACACGGAACTGAGTTCCGAACAGGTGAAGGCACTTTTCATGAATACCGGAAAGCGGGAAGGAAAGGAATATTCACTTATAAATCTTGAAGAGTGCTTTATGAATTCCGAGAGCCCGGTATATACAAGACTTGCGTATGCGGGTATGTCACTCTCCGAGATAACGGAGATAAATGACGAAGTTGATTATGAACTGATGGAGCAGAGGGTCCAGACGAGTCCGGGCTTTTACGAGGCAACCGTATGCACCAAGTGTGGCGGTTCGATGTTCCTTCAGGATAAATCGGGTCATACAAGCTCGGGACATCTTGTATACTATAAATGCACTGACTGC
>JAZLLG010000003.1:0-52610 GCA_045598045.1 Lachnospiraceae bacterium
AGATCCTCGCTTTTGCCCAGAATAATCTACTTGGAATGGACAGATACACAGGAGGATATTAAAAATGTATGCAAATTTAGTAAATAACCTTGATGAACTTGGCTTTACGGAGGTTGAACCGTTTCTTTCGGATTATCTTACGAAAGTAGCCAAGGACGGAATCAGCGTTCAAGATGCACTAACTGCAATCACCGACCGTGAAATTGATCTTCGGAATCACCGTGCGGCTCAAATTCAGGTAAGTGTTTCTCATTTTCCGTTTGTTAAAACAATAGATGGTTATGATTTCAACTTTCAACCATCAGTAAACAAAAACGAAATAAAGGACTTTGCAACACTTAGATTCATGGAGAACGCAGAAAACATCCTCTTCTTTGGAACACCGGGAACTGGCAAAACCCATCTCGCTACAGCAATCGGAATAGAAGCTGCAAAACACCGAAATATAACATATTTCATTACCTGTCACGACCTTATACAAACGCTCCGAAAAGCATACGAAGAGAATCGCTTGGAAGCAAGGTTAAAACATTTTTCAAAGTACAAACTTTTGATTATTGATGAAATCGGTTATCTTCCGATAGACAAAACCGGAGCAAACCTTTTCTTTCAGCTCATAGCAAAACGCTACGAGCACAATTCTACGATTATTACTACGAATCAGCCATTCAGCAAGTGGGCAGATGTTTTTTTCGATGCCATGCTTGCGAATGCGATTCTTGACCGATTATTGCATCATTCTCATGTAGTAAAGGTTGTAGGACCATCCTACAGAACGAAGGATTATTACGAATTGCTTGATGCGGAAGAGCAAAAAACCGGTCGGTAAAAACCTACATTTTCATTTCGGAAAAAATCGACATTTTCATGTTGACATTTACATGTGAATCATGTTACTGATTCATGGCGGTAAATTGTTTAGGATTGAGATTCAGAACTTTTTTTGATAAAATATTACTAGGCAATTTGTGGATCGTTTTGAAGATAATATATTATCGTAGATAAGGGGGCATTATTATGAATGCATTGGAACAGGGCTGTATTGATATTTGGATAGACGAGATTGTCCCTTGTCTAAAAGATATCGAAACAGGAGAGATTAAAGAAACCGTTGTTTTCAAGATTGAAAGTAGAGCTTATTTGAAAAGGTTTCAAGAAAATAATGGTTGGCATATCAACTGGAACGAAATACCGAAAAATGTTGAAGTGTATGCACTGGCATTAAAGGACAGTCTAGAAATACAGGGAATAATTGGTATTCGAGATGATAGGGATTCTAATGCAGTATATATGCACTGGGCTTGCACGGCCCCTCATAATAATAAGCATGATTTTGGAAAACAGAAATATATTGGAGTGGGTGGGCATTTGTTTGCGATTGCCGCTGACAAGTCCATACAGTGGGGGTATGAAGGTGCAGTACATGGATTTGCCGCAAGTGAAGAACTTTTAAAGCATTATATAAAGGAATTTAATGCAGAGTATTTGGGAATGCTACATCAGTACCAGTTTTTCATTGATGAAGATAATGCTAAAAAATTATTGGAGGTGTATAACTATGAGTGGAACGAAACCTAAGTTTTTAGAAAATGTTACTGTAGATAAAGGTTATTACGAGAGCCCTAATCCTTATGTTAACGCACCGTCGTGTCATGTGAATTTGCTTGAGTTATCAAGATATGCAAAAAAATGCGGCAAGAAGATTGCTGAACTTACCAAAGAAGAGGTACAGAAATTTGCCATATAGCTTGGGTAAGAGAAGATAGCGTTTATCGTCTAGCCATTTACAATGTGGTAGCCAGCTTTAACTTTTCGATTAAAAGAAAAATCTTGTGGGGGTTCCCTAAGGGGTTCCCTCACGGGAAACGGCGCTGAAACCTCCTTTCTTACTGGATTTTTTTTGCCGTCCTTAATTCAAGTCCCATCCCTGCAAAGAATAAATAGTGGACATCCTTAATGTTATGCCTACAATATTTCAATTTAAAATATAAAAAGGGGGTGCGACTATGAGTAAATATGAAATGTATCAACAACTAGACACAACAATTCGGTTTAGCGGTATACCTAAAAAACCGAATTGTTGTGATTAGTTATATTTGATTATTCTTTTATAAAGTGGTAGAATAGTTCAAAATTAAACTATCAGGGGAAGCCTGTTATGGATGAGAAAATAGAGGTAGCCTTAAAAGGTGAAGAGTTCAAGAGGCTGCTGGAATATAGTTTTGCGGATATCAAGCATAAATACGGACTTAAGACTGTTGATATAGAGATTTTGATGTTCCTGTCGCACTGTCGGGAGGAGAACACGCCGTCAGATATTTTCAGAAGAATCAGAATCAATAAGGGACACATTTCCCAAGGGATTGATGATCTTATTGAAAAGGGCTACATTACTCCGTGCCCGGATGCGCAGGACAGGCGAGTTGTTCATTACAAAATTAATGACAGCTCACAGGAAGTTCTTAATGCTATACTTCCTGTTCAGCAAAAAATCGAAGAAAGCATACTGAAAGGACTCACTCAGGAAGAAATTGCCCTGTATAAGGAGATTACCGCCAAGATACTGAAAAATATGGAAGCTTTGCTATAAACGCATTTCCGTATGGTAATGCGTTTATTTTTACCAAAAAAGTTTAAAGTTAAAATATTTAATACGAAACTATTTGTTCCGGCATGAGAAACTCTCCACTTCTGTAAGTGGGGGAAACCATATAACAAACAAAAGGAGGAATATTGATGGATAGTATTGATGCATTGCAAAAACAGATTAAACCGAGAAAATACGTGGTTAATAAGATACGTGTTGGCACAAAGCTGGAAGAATATGCTCGTGAGGTGGAACATCTGTGTCTTGAAAACGACTCTGTCAATCCGGCACTTTACGAGGAATATGGCGTTAATCTTGGGCTTCGCGATAAGAATGGAAACGGAGTCAGAACGGGGCTTACCAATATATCCAAAATTGTGTCTTCTAAAATCGTCAACGGTGAAAAAGTTTCTGCTGATGGCGAGCTTTGGTACAGGGGATATCCTATAGAAAGAATAATAGATGATTTGGGAGATGAACTTGGATTTGAGAAAATCACATATCTTCTTTTGTTTGGCGAATATCCTGATGATGAAGAATTGATGCAGTTTAAAGGATATATCGGACACAGCAGGGTTTTGCCTACCAACTTCACCCGGGATGTAATAATGAAGGCGCCTACAGAAGACATTATGAATTCCATGACACGTAGTGTCCTGACGCTTGCATCTTATGACAAAAATACAAATAACACGGACCTGCCAAATGTTATCAGGCAGTCTATCCAGCTGATAGCACAATTTCCGTTGCTGGCTGTTTACGGGTTTAATGCATACAACCACTACGAAAAGCATAACAGCATGTATATACATAATGCTGACCCAAAGCTTTCTACTGCAGAAAATCTCCTGATGATGTTACGCGAAGACAAAAAGTATACTGCTGTTGAAGCAAAGACGCTTGATACGGCATTGCTACTCCATATGGAGCATGGCGGAGGCAATAATTCCACTTTTACAACGCGTGTTGTAACGTCTTCAGGTGCGGATACATACTCTACAATAGCTGCTTCCATGTCTTCCTTAAAAGGCCCTCGTCATGGTGGAGCGAATATAAAAGTAATGCGTATGATGAATGATATCCGCGACCATGTCCACGACTATTCAGATGAAGAGGAAATCAGGCACTATTTGGAGAAAATGGTCAATAAGGATGCTTTTGACAGGACAGGATTAATCTATGGAATGGGACATGCGGTTTATTCATTATCCGATCCGAGAGAAAGAGTGTTTAGAAACTATGTAGATCGTTTGGCTGTTGAGAAACATCGGGAAGAGGATCTTGTTCTCTTTAAAAACATAGAAAAGCTTGCACCCATCGTAATAGCCGATAACAGAAAGATTTACAAGGGAGTTTGCCCCAATATAGATTTCTACAGTGGTTTTGTCTATGAAATGCTTGGTATTCCGATGGAACTTTATACTGCTATATTTGCCACAGCAAGAATTGTAGGCTGGAGCGCACACCGAATTGAAGAATTAATATGCATGAACAAAATCATTCGACCTGCCTATATAAGCATTATGAAAGAAAAATAAAC
Source organism: Lachnospiraceae bacterium (assembly GCA_045598045.1). GTDB lineage: Bacteria > Bacillota > Clostridia > Lachnospirales > Lachnospiraceae > RGIG3528. Next base: position 4,128 of record JAZLLG010000003.1, read on the forward strand.
GCCTTTTATCGAAGCCCTGCGTGAAGCAGGGCTGTTTTCTTGGCTTTTTTTGACGAATACAGAGAAATGATAATATATGACTTTTGTCATACCCTTATGTTTCTTTTGACATCTTATAATCCTTATTGTGAGTATGTATAATGGGATTCAGAATTGAAAAGGCAATTTGGAACATTGTTGGGAAATAATAAAACTGTGAGGTGCTGAAATGGAAACAGTATTGAAACTTGACGGACTCATTAAGAAGTATGACAACAAAGCGGTAGTAGACGGTTTGTCTCTTACCATTAACAAAGGAGAGATATTCGGTCTTCTTGGCCCTAACGGAGCAGGCAAATCAACAACAATGAATATGATTTGTTCCCTTTTAAAGCCTACCGCAGGGGATATTTTGGTGTTTGGAATGAACATCAGGAAAGAGGCAGCAAAGGTGAAGCCCATGATTGGATATATTCCGCAGGACCTCGCTATTTACGACAATCTGAAAGCATGGGAGAACGTTGAACTGTTCACATCGCTGTATGGAATCAAGGGAAATGAATTAAAGAAAGCAATAGATGAATCACTTGATTTTGTTGGTCTGCTTGATAAGAAAAATGCATATGCAAGGACTTTTTCCGGCGGTATGAAGAGAAGGCTGAACATTGCCTGTGCACTCGGACACAAGCCGAGTCTCCTGATTTTTGATGAGCCTACTGTAGGAATCGATCCGCAGTCCAGAAACTTCATTCTTGAGAAAATCAAAAAAGCAAACGAGAACGGTACAACAATAATCTATACGAGTCACTATATGGAAGAGGTTGAGGCTGTTTGCACAAGAGTTGCAATTATGGACAATGGCAAAATTGTGGCAATAGGCACTCCGAATGAACTGAAAAATATGGTACGTAAAGACAAGAACGAGGATATTACGTTGGAGCAGGTTTTCCTGACACTTACGGGAAAGAAACTCAGAGATTACGTAGAGGGGTAGGAAAATGAGCAGAGTGTGGTTTATTACCAAAAACTATTTAAAACTGATTTTCCGAAAGCCCGGGTTGCTTGCGGTTATGGTACTTGGAGCCTTGCTCGTGGTGGCGACGCTTTCCTCCGCATTTAGGACGCTTTTGGACAGCAGTGAAGAAGCCGGCAAGTTCAAAATCGGATACGTGATGAATGACGAAAGCAAATATGCAATGCTTGAAAAAGCCGTAATTAGCGGTTTTGAGGAACAGGGCATATTGTCTGTAAGGTACGATAATGCCAATCCGAACGAGATAATAAGCTCCGGGGAAGCAGATGTCTTTGTTGAATTCCTTGAAGACGGTTATCACATTTACGCGGGAGAAAAAAAAGAGATTCAGGCCAGAACGGTGAGTTATGTTCTTTACAGAGCCGATGCGGAAATGAATGCCGCAATGTCAGGAAATATCGAAAAGGTTCAAGTCAAAACGGACAGCCTTCCTTACATAAAAACCTCTGAAGCGGAGAACTATTACGGAATAATTGAAATTGTATATTTTATGGCTTGCAGCTCTGTCATGCTTTGCTTCATTTTCTGGACAGAGAGAAAGTTCAAAATAGGAATAAGGTATTCCGTAGGCGGTGCAAATGCTGCCGAGAGATATTTTGGAAAACTGTTTGCATGTGTTATTTCGGCATTTTTATGCATGGGAGTTCTGGAAACAATCCTTGTCTGTGCTTTATATGATGTTACCATAGGAAAACCATTGCTGAGTATGGCTGTGATTTTTGCGACAACCGTGTCTTTTTCCGCGTTTGGAATGATTTTCTTCCTGCTGTTTGACAATATGGCACCTGCTATTGGATTTATGTTTGTGGTTACATGGTTTATGGGACTTTTCGGCGGATCGTTTGAAACATATATGTATTCGTCCATATCCGAGAAAATCAAGCTTCTTTCGCCCTTGTATTACGTCAACAGGAGTCTTGTAGAGCTTTCCGTGAATGGAGAAAGTGACTTTATTGTACCTTGTTTCCTTGTTCTGGCAGGCGTCACGCTTGTGTCGGTAATGCTTGGAATATTCATCACATCAAAGAAGAAGGAGGTGTAACAGAATGTTTGCCAAAGCTTTTCGAGTTGCAGTTCCTGCAGCCAAAATAATGTTCCGTGGAAAAGCCTTCTGGGCAGTTGGAGTTCTGCTCCCGTTGATTTCGGTGCTGCTTATAAATGTGTGGGCAAATATGCCTGTTACTGCAGAACCGACGGAAGAGGTACATTTGCTGGAAAACCCGGAAGAACAGCTTGTATATGACGTGGACTTTAACCGTTTTGCGGTTAAAGTATACGACAAGGCCTGTACCATTGAATCAAAGGACATTTGCGAGGGCCTGAACGATGCGGGGATGTTTCAAATCTTTGTTGCGGATGTAAAGAATTATCCGGATGAAAAGATTAGGGAAAGTGCCGAAAAATCTGCATTGGAAGATAAAGTAGGGGCTATTCTGATACTTGGAAATACAGCAGAAGAATCCTGCCTGTACTCTGTTGGTGAAGACGAAAGATTTGCCTTGCTGGAAGAACTTCTTCCGCTTGTAATGGGAGGATATGATGAAAGCTACGTCAATTCCGATATATCTTTGCTTGCGGATAATACAAATGATGAAGTCAATTACTACGAGAGCAGAGAACTGGCATATACATTGGCGTTTGCTTCCATAGCTTTCATCTTCGGCGGGGTTATGATACTTGGGACGGTTCTTGATGAGAAGCGTGACCATGTATATGAGAGAATGATGCTTACCGGAGTGACGAGAACATGTTATTTTACGTCAAAACTAATTCTCTGCATTGGTCTCGCGTTGCTTCAGACCGTACTTATGACGCTTGGTCTTGTATTCTTTGTAAAGGTTGAAATCGGGATTACGGCATTCAGATTCTTTACGGTTCTTCTGCTTATCGGCGTTGTTTTCAACTTGATGAGCCTGTGTATCGGTTTGTTCTGCAATTCCATGGCTATGGCTTCAATAGTAGCGTTTTGCATCTGGAGTATTTCGGCTCTTGTTTCGGGAACATACTTTGATATCAGCAGCTCGAGTGATTTCTTTAAAAGGCTTGCGTCTTTTATGCCTGAGAGGATTGCGCTTATATCGATTAACAGATTCATGAGGGATGACCTGTCGGGATATTCATTAATTGCATGTGCAGCGCTGTCATACTTGATTATAATATTTGTAGTTGGTATTATAGGGGTAAAGATTGGCGAAGAAGAATAGCAGGCAGGTAAAATGGAGTCAAAACTCAGAAACAATTATTTCATAATCGCGAAATTCATTGGAATAATGGCCCTGATTGTATGGGCAGGCCTTAAGGAAGCCTCTTTTGGCACTAATGCTGGAGAGATGATTCTTACAGGCGCGTTGTTCCTGTTGTGCTCGATTGTTGAAGAGATAGACACAAATAAAAAAAGGCATTTTATATGGCTTATCGGAGAAGGGTTATCGGCATTGATTGCCATAGCCCTGTTTCCTGTTATAGGTATTTTCTTCGTAGCTCTTGTATACCTGGATATTGTCGGAGAGTACGGTTATTTCTTTTATTTTCTTATGTTTCTGCTGCTGATTCCGGCATATTTCTTTAAGCTTGATATCGGAATATGTGTTCTTGTTTTCTCGTTTATGCTTTTGATGTATTTTATGCATTGTAAGATAGTTATGTGGTATCGGAAGAATGAGCGTGAAAACCTTGAAATGGAGTCACAACTTAAATCGGACATGATTAGTTCCAGACTCCGGCATGAAAATGAAATGCTTGAAGAAAAATCGCGTATTTCGCAGGCACTACATGACAAACTCGGACACAGCATCAACGGGTCCTTATACAAGCTTGAAGCGGTCAAACTGCTTATGGATAAAAAGCCTGAGGAAAGTGAAAAGATTCTTCAGGAGGTAATAGACAATCTGCGCGGAAGTATGGACGAAATACGAGTTATTATCCGTAACGAAAGGCCTGACAAGAAAAAATCAGCGGTTATGGCGTTGCAATCGATATGTAACGAATGCGAGGAACAGTACAAAATAAAGACTTCTCTCGAGATTACCCCGGAGGATTGTGTCATTCCGGAGAAAATATGGGAAATTATCCTTGATAACACGTATGAGGCTATTACAAATTCACTCAAATACTCGGGATGCGATCGTATAGAGGTTTCAATTAATGTGCTTGCTGAAGTTGTCCGTGTTACAATAAAGGATAACGGAAGAGGCTGCAGCTCCGTTACCGAGGGTATGGGAATACAGGGCATGAAGAAACGCGTAAGAAGCGTTAAGGGTTATATGGACATTGAGTCTGAAATGGGATTTTCAATAAATATGATTCTTCCCATTGCTGAAAGAATCGGAGGGCAGGAATAATGGATGCCATAAAGGTAATAATTGCTGATGACAGTGATTTTGTCAGAGACGGAATGAAAATAATTCTCGATGTTGATAACGATTTTGAAGTTATCGGCTGTGCTTCAAATGGGCAGGAAGCGGTTAATATAGCACGTGCAAATAAGTGCGATGTTGTGCTTATGGACATCCAGATGCCCGTTATGGACGGGATTGAGGCAACCGATATTTTTGTACGCGAAAACCTCGGCAAGGTAATGATACTTACCACCTTTGATGATGACGAACTGGTAAGCAAGGCACTTAATAACGGCGCAAAGGGGTATCTTATCAAAAACCACAAGCCGGATGAACTGAAACAGATGATTCGTTCCATTCATCAGGGCGTAAAGGTTATGGACGAGCAGATTTTTGATAAATTTATTGATGCGGGAATTCGCCCAAGCAGTAATTTCAATAAAGACTATTATTCTTCACGAGAATTGGAAATTGTCGAAGCCGTGGCCTCGGGCCTTTCAAATAAAGAAATAGCCGAAAAGCTTTTTATTTCGGAAGGGACTGTCAAGAATTATATAAGCTCGATTCTTGAAAAAGAAGGTCTTTCGCATAGGACACAGCTTGCTGTGTATTATCTTACCGGAATAAAAAACGGGAACTGATTTTAAGGAGGAACGGTATTATGATTTCGTTTGCGAGTGATTATACGACGGGGGCGCATCCTGATATATTTAAAAGACTGATGGAGACAAATTTTGAGCCTACGGAGGGCTACGGTAGCGACCCTTACACGTTAAGTGCCGCGGAAAAGATTAAGAAGGCGTGCGAATGTCCTGAAGCAGAGGTGTATCTGGCTGTAGGCGGCACTCAGACCAACCAGCTTGTCATATCCACAATGCTTAAGGATTATGAGGGCGTTATTGCTGCCAACACCGGACACATCGGAGCACATGAAGCGGGCGCAATAGAGCACTCCGGACATAAGGTGCTTACAATTCCAAATCACATGGGAAAGATCGATGCGGAAGAGCTTCGTGCATTTATTGATGCCTTCTATGCGGACGGTAATCATGAGCATATGGTTTTTCCGGGTATGGTATACATTTCTCACCCGACAGAGTACGGAAGCATATATTCCAAGGCTGAGCTTACCGCTATTTCTGAAGTTTGCAAAAAGGCCGGAATTGCACTTTATATTGATGGTGCAAGACTTGCCTATGCCTTGACTTCCGAAGAAAATGATCTGACACTTCCTGATATTGCGAGTCTTGCGGATGTCTTCTATATCGGAGGCACAAAGGTCGGCGCGCTTTGCGGCGAGGCTATAGTCTTTACGCACGGAAATATGCCGAAGCATTTCATTACGCTTGCAAAGCAGCGTGGCGCCCTCATTGCCAAGGGCAGGCTGACAGGCGTACAGTTCGATACTCTTTTTACAAATGATTTGTATTATGAGATTGGTCGATATGTTAATAAGTGTCGTGGCAGACTCATCGAAATACTTAAGAAAAACAACATGACGTTTTTCTATGAATCACCTACAAACCAGCAGTTTGTCGTGATTGACAATGAAAAATATAAAAAGCTTATCGAGGAAGTTTCAGTAAGCTTCTGGGAGAAATATGATGACAGTCAAACGGTAATCCGCTTCGCAACCGGGTGGTCTACAAGCGAGGAGGACCTCTGTAAGCTGGATGAAATACTTGGAAGACTGTAAAAAGAGCAGGAAGCTTAAACGAGAGCGGGCGGACTCAATTGAGTAGGAGGCCTGCTCTTTTTGATGCCCGCAAATTACGCTTTCTGCAGGGAATTGGAAGGGTTACCATAGAAAGGCTGGAAAAGCAGAAAACAATGGTAAAGCTCTTAGAAGCTTACCATTAAAAATGCAAGAAAGATGATTTGTAATGGTAATGTATAAATTGGCACGATGTTTTATCATACACATTCCATATTTGTGCTGGTTTTACTCGAAATAAAGAAAGCCAAACAGAAAATAGAATATATTATTGACAATTATTACGGTTAGTGATATATTACGCTTAACGATATTACAGTAAACGATATAGTTAATTTGTAAAATCAGGAGGTGCATGATGAAAGACAACGTAAAAGGCGGTGCGCTGACAGAAGTGACGTTTTTTATTCTGTTAGCGGTGTATGAGCCCAGGCACGGATATGGAATAATGCAGTTTGTGGAAGAGAAAACCGAAGGCAGGCTCAGTCTTGGCGCGGGCACACTCTACGGTGCCATCACAACAATGCTGGACAAGGGCTGGATAGAGCCTCATGGCGAAGGCGACGGGCGCAAGAAAGAGTACGTTATTACTGCTACAGGAAAAGCAATTGCCGAAAAGGAACTGGAACGCATTTTAAAACTGGCTGAAACGGCCAAGGGAATAATGGAGGTGTGAGATGAAAAAGAGAAGATACTTCTGGGGCTTTCTTAAAGCACAGGAAAACTGGCTTAACAAGATGAGCCAAAAGGGATACAGACTTGTTAAAACCCACATCGGTTCATATGATTTCGAAGAATGTGAACCCGGAAAATATGTATATGCGGTAGAGTATATCGGAAACAAAAGCTTCAAGGACGGCGCTGAATATAAGCAGTTTCTTGAAGACTGCGGATATACCGTTTTCTATAAAAACATAAATCTGGACTATTCCTTTGCGAAAGCGGAGATACGTCCCTGGGCCGACAAGGGCGGGCGTATTGCTACTGATAAGGGTGCTCATAACAAGGAACTGCTTATTATCGAGAAGGAAAATGACGGAAAGCCTTTCGAACTGCACACCACATCAGAGGATAAAATAACGTATCACAGACAACTGTTAAAACCTGCTTTGTTAGTTTCACTTCCGTTACTTATATTCGGAATTCTTACAAAGCTTTGGTATGTGATTCTCATAGGTGCTATTGTCGCTGTCCCTGCTGTATTTCATATAGTCAAAATCGTCTGTCTGAAAAAGGCGGGCGAATTGGAAGAACAAGGCACTTCTTCCGCCGGATACAGGAAGTCTGATTATATTATTCTTGCCATTCTCATAGTTGCAGCAGTTGGCCTGGGAATGTATGCCGGCAAAATTGAACCCGGTTCGTTTTCTTCAGGTACGAAGCTTGGATATGTGGGCACAAGTACGACAAGAAAAATGGAAGCCCGTTACTCAAAAATAAACGGTAAATTCAAGCAAAACCTGAACATACAGGACGGTGCACTGGACATTGACATTGTCACCAAATCGGGCAATCTCAATGTTACGATAACAGATTCCGAAGGAAACGTCATTTTTGAGGAACAGTTAGGCGAAGGCGAATTCACGTATTCGATTCCGATGGAAGGCAAAGCCCGGATTACGCTTGAGGCTGACAATCATTCCGGCAGCTATTCATTCCAATAAAGAGGGTAATAACTCTGCCCAATAGACAAAACTCAAGGTAATTATTGTGATTAATTTTTCTTGATTTCCAAAGAGTTTTATTTCATAATTCATATTGCGACAGGAGGTGCTCTTATGGCAAAAACAAAGATTACTCTTATAGGACATGCAAGCGTTAAACTTATTTCCAAAGCAGGAACGGTTGTATACATAGACCCGTTTTTCGACGGTGATTATTCCGAGAAAGCAGACATTATTCTCGTAAGCCACGCACATCATGACCATAACATGATTGAAAAGTGTACGCAAAAGGCCGACACAACAGTCATCACATGGAAAGAGGCTCTCGTAGAAGGTGAATATAAGTCCTTTGACATAAAGGATATTCACGTAGAAGTTGTTCCTTCAGGTGGAAACAAGAACCATCCGGTGAGCGAAAATGCAGGATACATCGTTACCGTCGACGGCAAAAAGCTGTACCATGCCGGAGACTGCTCCATGTTTGAAGGCCTTAAATCCCTTGTTGGCAAAGATATTGATTTTGCAATGTATCCTTGTGACGGCGTTTACAATATGGACGCGGCAGAGGCAACAAAGGTTGCTGATATGATCGGGGCTAAGCACAATATTCCGATTCATGGCTTCGGGGACAAATATAAAGAGCAATTCAAAGCCTTTAACCCTCAAAACAAGGTTGTTATGGAATACGGTGAAACGATAGAGCTTGACTGATATGTTTGAATCGGATAAAAAGGCATATTTCCATCTTCCGGGCCTGTTCGAGTTTTATGAGTTTTACAGTGTGTTTCTGCCGCTGTTTTATGAGCACCGCGAATATTTTCATGAATGGTGCGATATAGGCTCTGTCTACGGGGCTCCTTCAGACTGTCTGTGGGGCGGAGGAAGAGTCGGGTTCGGGCAGAACGGAATCGAAGAGGAAGTACTTGAACTGATGGGCCGCTTTGGGGTTTCGGCTCGACTGACATTCAGTAATTCGCTTCTCACCGAGGCTCATCTGAAAGACAGACGTTGCAACGAGCTTTGCAGGATTTTTGAAAATAATACCGGCAAAGTTCAAAACGGCATAATTGTGCACTCGGACGTTCTTTTACAATATTTACTGGAACAATACCCGAACTTATATCTTGTTTCATCCACAACTAAGGTGCTTACGGAATTTGATGACCTTGCTTCCGAACTGGACAGAGACGAATTCCGTTATGTGGTGCCCGACTTCAGGCTTAACAAGGATTTCGACCGGCTGCGGTCTTTATCCCAAAAACAAAAGAGCAAAACAGAATTTCTCTGCAACGAGTGTTGTTGGTTTGAATGCAGGAACCGTAAAGCGTGTTATGAGAATGTAAGCAGAAAATCACTTGGAGAAGATTGCCGGGATCATGTCTGCACAGCTCCCGACAGCGAAGAAGGATACAGATTTTCAAAAGCAATGAAGAATCCGGGGTTTATCAGTGCTTCGGATATACAAAACATATACCTTCCGATGGGCTTTTCAAATTTTAAGATTGAAGGACGAAGCCTTGGAAGCGCACTTATTCTGGAATTTTTGTTGTATTATATGACAAAGCCGGAATACATGATTAATGTCAGAGAGGCCATGTATTTGGATAATACACTGGACCTGTTCTGAAAGGTTTTTAGGAAAGGAAATTACTATGGAAGTTACACTTACAAAAGAAAATTTTGAAAATGAAGTAATAAATTCAGATACGCCCGTGCTTGTTGACTTTTGGGCAACATGGTGCGGTCCGTGCAAAATGTTGGCACCTGTTATTGCTCAAATCGCTGAGGAATACACCGGCAAAGTAAAGGTCTGCAAGGTTAATGTTGATGATGAAGAAGAACTGGCAGGACAATTTCAGGTTATGAGCATTCCGACGCTTCTTGTCTTTAAGAACGGACAGGTTGTAAACAAGGCGGTAGGCAATATGCCGAAAGAAAAGGTTGTTGAACTGTTCCTGTAAAAAATATAGCCTCGCTCGATAAAGAGCGAGGCCTTTTTTAGTAGTTTTCGTCAATTGCTTCTTCGTTTGGCTTGACTTCTTCGTCAACATCTTCGAAGTTCGGCTTCTGAAACTTTTTGAGGAATCCTTCAAGTTTCCGTTTTCCTTTTGTGGAGACTTCTGCAAGCTTGGGAGCATCATGTACTTCAATTGTGACACCTGAATCAGAAGGGTCTTTTTCAACTCCGTCCTCGGGAACCGCAAGAGTTTCGAAAGAAGTGACTTCGCCGACGAGAGTGGATTTAATTTCTTCGCGTCGCTCGTCCATTTTACGGGCTTCGGGAGTTTTACGCTTTTCTTTCATATCTTCGATGATGCGGAGGTACATCTGGGACTCACCCATGCCTGAAAGCATGGTTTTGAGCTCGCCTTCGTCGGAATCAAGGCTTGCAATTTTGGCCTCGTAGTTTTTGACAAGGTCGTTGTACTCCTGACGGACCTTCAGGTATGAATATTCAATGGAATTACGCATTGAAGTGATAGCATCGTCCATGTAGATGAGAGAAGCGGCGTATATGTCCTGAGCTCTGTCAAGGGCGTCCTGCTTAATGTCGGAGGCTTGACGTTCTGCAGCGCTTAAAGCTTTTGCTTTAGCTTCTTTTGTGGCCTCATACTGCTCACACACCTCAAAAACCGCCTGATTTAACTCGTCAAGAAGGGCGATGAGACGTTTCTTGGAAATGATGACGTCTTCACTGGAGTAGGCGCTCTCCTTGCAATTGGCAAGATAGATGTGAATCTTTTTCATGATTTCTTCGATTTTATCAGTCATGTTGTACCTCTGTTACTTTGTATATATAGAAATGGATGGCGGGAACAGGGAAGTCGAAGCCGACTCCGAAATGTCTGTATATTACCGACATAACTGCGGGAACGGTTTCTTTGTCCGAGCCGATGAGAACACCCGGAACTTCTATGTTGATTGCTTCGATGTGCGTGAATAAACCTTCGGCACGCTCTTCAAATACAATTTCATCAGGACGATTGAGCTGATGCCCACTGTAAAGTGATTCAACATCCGTGTTAAACGTGTAGACAATATCAATGGCTACATCTTCTGAATCGGATGATCTGTACAAAGACTTTATAGTTGAAGCATCAACTTTAAACTCAACTTTATCGAAAAAGTCGGGCATAACAATCCTGTAGGACGAGGAAAGATCGGTTGTTTCAAAAAGACCCGGGAGAGGAATATCATCCAAGGATGAATAATTTTCGATGACCTCCGAAGGGGGCAAAACAATCGGTGTGTCCGTGGGCGAAGGCGTGCTTGTGGGACTTGGAGTAGCCGTTGGCTTTGGCGTAGACGTTGCGGTTGGGACAGGCGTGTCCGTAGGCGACGGCGTTGGAGTAGCTGTTGCGGTCGGAACGACGGCTGTGGGCGTACTCATTGGAGTTACCGCTACCGTTGGGGCTGGTGAAACAGTTGTTTCAACGACTTCGGGAGATACTGTCGGTGTTGGTGTGTCTGTCGGAATTGTAACTGAGGGCACCGCTGTAGGAGCAGGTGTAAGAACCTGACTTCCGGAATTGTCACACCCTGCCGCGCTTCCGACCAGCGATGTCAAAAGGCAAATTATGATGAATTTATTTACTGTTTTTCGTATTTGATTTGAGTTCTTCATAGAAGATATTTTACACAAAAAACGTACAGATTCAAGAAAAATTCAAAACTCGTAATGCGGAAGAAAACACAGCAACTGTTTTAAATCGCGTGAATGGGGGAAGCAGTTGAACTTCGTCACGTCGGCGGCTGTGGTTGTTTGCTTTTTCTGCATGTATAGGCTATAATCAGTCTGTCGGACAGTTTATATGGTACAATCGCAAAGGAAGCTAAAATGGCAAGATATACGGAAAAACTTATTTTTCAGACTTTTGAAGAAATGATTGAGGCAATGCCTTTTGATAAGATTACCGTTTCGGCTCTTACCAAAAAGTGCGATATAAGTCCCAACACGTTTTACTACCACTATAAGGATATTTACGAGCTGCTTGAACACTGGTTCAAGGAGGTTTCGCACAGATTCCTTGAGGAACGTGAAGAGAATGAGGAGTGGGATGAGACTTTCAAGGCTGTTCTTAAAGAATTAAAGGATCATCCGAATGTCGTTTATCACATTTCCGATTCACTTTCACGTGAATATCTTGAACAGTACGTTTATACGTCACTTCATGAAGCAATACTTCATCTTACACAGCGTAAATCAGCCGGACTTGAGCTTGACGAAATTACTTTAAACAGTGTGGTTGATATATGTACATATGCGCTTCTGGGGTTCTTCTTAAGGTATGTTTCGAGCCGTATGACCCTCGATGAGGACGCGGTTATTGATGGTATCAGCCGTGCATTTAACGGGGTTATTGAAATATATGTTTTAAGCAGAATAATGGGCAACAAATAATTAGTACATTTTTTAAAAAATGCGCAAATTTGAATACATTATAGAGCTTTCTTCTAATTTGAAGAAAGCTCTTTTTCTTTGAATTGAAACATTATTTCATAACGCTATAATTGAAGGCATAGTTATGCCTTAAGGAGGACAAAATGAGACAGGTTAAGATTCTTACGGATTCGTGCTCGGACTTAAATATGGAGCTCCGTGAAAAATATGATATTGACTATGTGAAAATGAATACGGAATTTGAAGGTAAAGAAACTCCTGCAAGTCTTGACTGGGAATACATTCCTGCGCATGAATTTTATGAGACGATGCGTGATGGCGGTCGGTTTCTTACAACGCAGGTTCCGATTGCGGAATTTAAGCGTGGCTTCGGTGTTTATGCGGAACAGGGTTACGACATCGTATACATCGGCTGTTCCTCAAAGCAGTCGGGTTCGGTAAACACCGGATTTGTAGTTGCAAGGGAAATGATGGAAAACACCCCCGGCCTCAACATATATGTCATTGACTCTCTCAATGCATGTTGCGGAGAAGGACTTCTGGCAATGCGTGCCGCAGAGTACAGAGACAGCGGATTAAGTGCGAAAGAAATATACGAAAGAATAATGGCAGAGCGAAATATCGTCAATGAATTTTGTACTGTTCATTCTTTGGAATATATGAGAAGAGCGGGACGAATCAAAGCTTCTGCTGCATTTTTTGGTAATCTTCTTGGCGTTAAGCCAATTATCATTGCCGATGCCGAGGGCAGTCAGACTGCATTAAAGAAAGTCAAGGGAAGACAGAATTCCATGCAGGAAATCGTGAACCTTATGAAAGAAGCAATCGGTGAAAATACGGATCAGACTGTTTACATATTGCATGCCGACTGTATCGATGAAGCAAAAGAACTTGAAAGAATGGTAAAAGAGACCATTAATCCGCGTGATACATATATCACATATATCGGTCCCATTATCGGTGCATCCATTGGGCCGGATGCGCTTGCGCTTTATGCGATAGGCAAGGAAGTAACATTTATCGGTTAATTATTGAGGTGGGTTATGTCAACGAAACGTTTATCCGGTTCGCTTTACTCTTCGCTTGTACATGGCGGAGCGGCGAATCTCAGGGCAAATGCGGAAATAGTTAACGAGCTTAACGTATTTCCGATTCCTGACGGTGATACGGGGGAAAATATGAGCCTGACAATTGCAGGCGGCGTCAATGCAACAAAAAGCAGCAATTCGGAGATGTTATCAGACGTTTCCGATACAATAGCAACAGGAATGCTTCTCTCGGCCAGAGGCAATTCGGGAGTTATTCTTTCTCAGTTTTTTGCAGGAATTGCCAAAGGGTTTGACGGTCAGGAGTATGCAGATGTCAGAACTCTTGGTTTTGCATTAAAGTCGGGGGTTCACAGGGCGTACGAGTCGGTTATGAAGCCTACGGAGGGCACGATGCTTACCGTGGCTCGCGAAGGCGTTGAGTACGGTTGTTCCAGGATTACCGATGAAAGCACGTTGGAGAGCTTTTTCTCTGACGTCCTTGACGAGATGAATCGCTCCTTGAAACGTACACCCGAGCTGCTGGCGGTGCTTAAAGAAGCGGGGGTTATTGACTCAGGCGGAGCAGGACTTGTTTATATAATCGATGGTATGAACAGGGCTCTTCTTGGCGAGGAAATCAAGGACGCCTCGGTTACTTCGAGCATTAAGACCATTGATACTTCTGCTTTTACGGCCGATTCTGTCATGGAATTCGGCTATTGCACCGAATTTTTGCTTCAGCTTCAGAACAGCAAGGTTGATGCGGAAAACTTCGAAATCAAAAAGATAACTGATTATCTTAACACTGTTGGCGATTCAATAGTTGCGTTTAAAACAGGAACAATAGTGAAGATTCATGTTCACACGATGACGCCGGGTGCTGTTTTGGAATTTTGCAGACAGTTTGGAGAATTCCTTACAGTGAAGATTGAAAACATGACATTACAGCATAACGACACCATTTCCGGCGAAGAGGGAGAAGCGGTTTCGGCAGAGGCTGAAGGTGCAAAGGAAAGAAAGCGTTTTGCGACGATTGCCGTTGCGGAAGGCGAAGGAATAAAGCAGACATTTACGGAACTTGGTGCTGATTTCGTCATTAACGGCGGACAGGGAAACAATCCTTCTTCGGAAGATTTTATCGAAGCGTTTGATAAGGTTTATGCAGAGACGATTTTCGTCCTTCCGAACAATGGAAATATTATGATGGCTGCGCAGCTTGCGGGAAGTATGTATGAACATTCGAAAGTATACGTAATTCCTTCAAAGAGCGTCGGAGACGGATACGCCGCATTATCAATGCTTTCCTATGATTCGGGTGATGAAGAAGCAATTGTCAATATGATGAATGAGGCTATGGACGGAGTTGTAACCGGTCAGGTCACAAGGTCAATCCGTGACGCAAACATCGACGGAGTTGAAATACATAACGGTGATTTTATAGGCTTTTCGGGAAAGAGCATGCTTGCAGACGAAAAAACAAAGGTAGATGCTGCGGCAAAGATGCTCGAAAGACTCAGTGCCAAAAATTACGAGGTCATGATTGTCATTTACGGCGCAACCGCTTCGGAAGAAGATCGAAACAGCTTCAGAGCGTTTGTGAAGCAGGCTTATCCTCGTACGGAACTTTTTGAAATTGATGGCGGTCAGGATGTATATGATTTCGAAATAATATTGGAGTAATATGAACTTAGGGCTTCTTATGTTTTGCGCGGGAGTTACGGCATATGTTATTGCCGGACTTAATCCTGCAATTCTTCTTTCAAAAACTATTTACCATGAAGATATAAGAACTTGCGGTAAAGGCAGCGGTAACCCGGGCTTTACTAATTTTAAACGCGTGTACGGCAGCAAGTGGGCTTTTATGGTCATGTTGCTTGACATTGGAAAGTGCGTGGCATTACTGGCAATTTTCGGGGATTTGTTCGGCAAATATGCAGTAATTAACGGCTTGGAGAGTAATCTCCGTCAGATCGGAATAGCATATACGGCGTTCTGGGCTGCGATTGGTCATGATTTCCCCGTGTGGTATGGGTTTCATGGCGGCAAAGGCTTTCTTGTTAACATGGCAGCGGTGTGGTTTCTGGACTGGCGCGCAGGACTTGTGGCTTTTGTGATTCTTTGCATTTTCCTTTTTACTGTGAAATATATGTCTTTAGCTACGATGTTGTCTATTTTGTCGTGTCCTGTTGTGCTGCTGCTTACGGGCGGAGAGCTGATTGCAATTGTGATATCTTTGTTGTCCGCGCTTCTTATGATTTGGCGCCACAAAGAGAACATAAAGCGGCTTATAAACGGGACTGAGAGTAAATTCTCCTTCTTCAAAAAATAAATTGACAATCGTGATACGTTGTTGTAAAATTTCAACGTTTGCAGAAGTGGCGGAATTGGCATACGCGTATGATTCAGGTTCATATCCACGAACGTGGGTGAGGGTTCAAGTCCCTTCTTCTGCATAGTAAGTAAAAAGGACCTCGGGTAAATCCCGAGGTCTTTTTTACTTCTCGCCGGAGCGTTCCTTGAACCCGAGGGGTTCAAGGTCTCGCCTCCGGCTCGGTCGGCTCGTGGCACGCGGTCCACCGGACCGCACTCGCCTTCTTCTGCAGGGTAAGCCGTGTGTTATGATCCAAAATGGAAGAAAGAGAGAAACAGGACCACATTTTTCAGAGGTAAATGGTCCGGAATGGAAGAATTTGAGAAACAGGACCACATTTTTCGGTGATAAATGGTCCGGAATGGAAGAAAACGAGAAACAGGACCATGACTTGCTGAAATATATGGTCCGGAATGGAAGAAAGCGAGAAACAGGACCAAGACTTGCTGAAATATATGGTCCCAAATGGAGAAAAGTGAAAAAACGGACCACGGCTCCTTGAAACTAATGGTCCAAAATCGGAAGCAAGATAGAATTAGGACCATGCACTTACATCGAAAGAAAAGAGAGAAAGTGCCAACGCTAAATTCACTCTTAAATTTCCCGATAAATATATTATACTGTGTTCAAGTGTGCTATAATGCAGTAAACAAGGGATTTATTTGTATTCGAAGGGGGATACATGGACAATAGAAAGTCTTTTTTAAAGTGGATATTGACGATAGTGGTTCTGGCGGGTGTGTTTGCCATTGCCTTTTTTATACCGAGAGAGCCGATGACCGCGGAGGGCTCAGCAAAAGGGCCTACGCCAACGCCTTCACCTACTCCCAGAACAGTTGCGGTCTATGCCGAATATACCGGTGACGATGTAGTTATCGGGAACGAGTTTAATGAAGCCAAGCTTTACGTTACCGCTGTTTATGAAGACGGCAACGAAGAACGGGTGTTTGATTATCGTATTTCCAATAAGGTAGTCAAGAAAGTCGGTGAAAACAAGTTTGGCGTGTACTATCACGGCAGAACAGCTGAGTTTTTTGTATGGGGTAAGGAAGAACTGGCAGTAACCGAAATCTTTGCGGATTATAAGGGCGGAGATGTTATTGTTTCAAATTCCATAAATAAAAAAGACATTGAGGTTACGGCCTTTTACAATTGGCCCGAAAAGGATCCGGTTAAGCTGAAGGACGCGGCGTATTCCATTTCGCCGTCCGTTATTACAAAACCCGGAAACAATGTAATTACAATCACCTACGAAGGCCTGAAAACAACAATTGAAATCTATGGCGTGGCAAAGGAAGTTGTCGATGCCGAATGTGAATACATCGGTAAAGAGGCTATTGTCGGCAGCAAGCTTACTCTCAAGGATTTCCAGTTGAAGGCAACATACAACGATAATTCAACCGGGCTCATCGAGAAATTCCAGATTCTTAATCCGAAAATTGTTGATGAAGGCGAAAATATCATCACAATAACATGGCAGGATTTTGTTTTTGATATTCCTGTTCAGGGAACACCGAAGAATTCTCTTTCAGAGGCGTTCAGAGACCTACCGGATATGGATGGCTACAGTACGGCCATCATTCTTAATCTCAGCAATGCAGAAAGCGGAAAGAGCGTGGACTGTCTGAAGGTTAAGCCGGAAGATATCAAAGAGGCTATCGACAGGGTTGTTGTAACAACAAAGTATATAGGCTACGAGCTTACATATACCGACCCCGAAGCATACACCGAGTTTCCGATTCTTACAAGAGTTATCCGCCCGGAGGACTACGACCCCGAAAAATTCGCGGTTTACTACACTCCGAACCGCAAAACCATTATGGCAAAGCTGAACGGAGAATACCTTGATGATGAAAAAACGCAGTATGCGTTCTATATGTATGAGCCGGGAACATATGCCATGCTTGAGGAAATTTCTTCAAAACTTGTTACTTCCATCAACTTTGAAAAGCTGTACTACACTATGAAGCCTGACAGAAATCTTTCTTTGGAACCGGTTGTTATGCCGCTTTCGGCTGCTGACAGGACGGTTACATACTGGTCAAGCGATGACTATGTATGCACTGTTTCCGAAACCGGAAAGGTTTACAGTGTAGGTCCCGGCGAGTGCGAGATTTGGGTTGAAGCCAATGATGGCAGTGGCGTATACACGGTAGTTTATATAACGGTAAAAGAAAAATAACTTTTTCTTTATTGCCTTTTTAGAAACAAACTGCTTCCGAAGGGGTGATAAACTTGAAAAAAACGCAAATGTGTGATATTATGACTGTGTGTGACTAAAAATTCTGACTAATTACAGGAGGGGCTATGGATAAAATAATTACCATTAGCAGACAATATGGAAGCGGAGGCCGTGAAATCGGCAGAAAGATTGCGGAACACTTCAATATTCCCTTTTATGACAACGAACTCATCACTTTGGCTGCCAAGGAAAGCGGGTATGCCGAAGCCGCGTTCCACAATGCGGAAACAAAAGCTACCAACAGTCTGTTGTATTCGATAGCGATGGGCATGAGCACATACGGAAGCCAGGAGGCAGGTTTTGCTCATCTTTCTCTGGACGACAGAATCTATCTTGCTCAGTCGGACATCATCCGTAAGGTTGCAGAGAAAGGGCCTTGTGTTATTGTTGGACGTTGTGCCGATTACATCCTTAAAGACAGAAAGGATGTTGTGCATATATTCGTGCATGCTGATCTTGAGTTTAGAAAAGAGCGTGCAATCCGTATTGACGGCGTTGCACCCGAAAATGCAGAAGAGATAGTTCTCAAGAAAGACAAGCGTCGTGCCAACTACTATAACTATCACTCCGGTGAGAAGTGGGGCAAGGCGTCAAACTACCATATGTCGATAAATTCAAGTTTTGTCGGTGTGGACAAAGCCGCACAGGCATTTATATCATTCCTTGAAAATCTCTAAAGAATGATTGTAAAAACGACCACGGATGGTCATAAATAATCGGGAAAGGAGGTCCCGAGAATGCCGTTCTTAAGTGTTTACAACAATCTGATACAGGGGCACGTCATTATGCATCAGACGCGTTTTGATACTCATAAACGCTCTGAACTTAAAGACATTTACCAGCGCATCAGGAAGATGAATGTCAACCAGCCTTTTTACAAGGTTGACTTCGACGAGAAAACACAGGAGTACACCCTTGGAGTAAAGGATATGGCTCTTGAACTTTCGTCTGCCCTGAAAGAGCTTGGAACTGATGAACCGGCCAATATTTTCGATAAGAAAACGCTGGTTTCCGATAATCCGGACAGTGTTACGGTCGAAGTGCTTGACGGCTCAGATGTTTCAGGAACAGAACCTCTGAACATTGAAGTGAACGGTCTTTCGGAGCCTCAGGTCAATCTTGGTAATTTCCTCCAGCCCGGTGATGTTAACCTTAGTGAAGGACAGTACAACTTTACTGTCAGCATAGAAGACAGTTACTATTCTTTCCAGTTTAACGTACTTGGTGGTTCTACGAACAAAGAGCTTCAGACGAAGCTTTCGGACTTCATAAACAAAACGAAGGTTGGTTTGAGTGCGAGGGTGGTCACGGAGCGTGGGCTTACGGCCATTGAACTTACGAGTAAGTCTGCCGGCACAAAGAACACTGACGGCATTTCATTCTCCTTTGAAGATACTAAAAAGCCTGACAACGCTTATCACGGTGTAGCCCGACATTTTGGGCTTGATAATGTCAAAACTCCTGCTTTGAACACCAGGTTTACGGTCAACGGTGAGGAGATTGAAACTTCTGAGAGAGAATATGTTCTTAACAACGGTATAAAGCTTGATTTCCACAAAACCACCGACAAGCCCGCAACAGTATCGCTTGTTGTGGATGATGCGCCGGTTGTGGAAAAGGTTACCGGATTCGTAAATAAAATAAACTCGTTCATTGAATATGTCAGAACGGGAGCAATGGAAAGACGTTCATCCAAGAAACTTCTCTATGAGATGAACAGTGTGCTTGAACGGTATAAAGGTCAGTTTGCGGAAAACGGAATGATTGTAAATTCCGAAGGCAAACTTGAGACGGATAGCGTGAAAATGCTTGAAGCCATCAGAAACGGCTCCATGGAGCGGTTCTTCGGCAAAGACAGTAATGTAGCGGCAGGGCTTGTGAGAAGGTTTTCGGAGATAACCATCAACCCTATGGACTACATTGATAAGACTGTTGTAACGTATCCGAACACTGCGGTAAAGCAACCTTTCAGCCCGTATGTTTCCTCTGTCTACAGTGGACTTATGTACAATAACTACTGCTAAAAGGTTCCAAAATGAATAGAAAACATTTGATTATTAAGACATTAAAGAGACTCACCGCATTATTACTTGCGGTGAGTTTTATTACGTTTTCAGAGCCTGTACGTGTATTTGCATATTACGTTAATGACATGTATGCAGACGCTTTATGGGGCTTAAACAATACCGGAAGCTACACCTACTACGTCGGCGGAACGAGCTACAAAGAAAATTCGAAGGAAGATGTGGACATCAATCTTGTTGAAGGATGGAACGCCTATAGAGGAAGCACTGATACTGAGGTTATTGTTGCTGTAATCGATACGGGTGTCTGCTACGAGCATCCCGACCTTAAAGACCATATGTGGGTTAATCCGGGTGAAATACCGGACAATGGAATCGACGATGACGGAAACGGATATATCGATGATATTTACGGTTGGGATTTTTACAATGATGACAACACGGTCTTTCATTCGGAGACTTATACGGACCCGTCCGGTACAGTCGGAGAAGACGATCATGGTACTCATATAGCGGGAGTTATTGCAGCTACCGCAAATAACGAGATTGGTGTTACGGGTGTAGCATCAAACGTAAACGTGAAAATAATGAGTTTGAAAATTAATGGCGGAAAGAATGCGGAGGGAACTGCTGAAAATGCCGTGAAAGCCATTAATTACGCCGAAGCAATGGGAGCAAAAGTAGTAAATCTCAGCTGGGGGTCATATTCCAAGGATGATGATCTGATGTTAGCAATCGAAGAGTCAAAAATGCTTTTCGTTTGTGCAGCCGGAAATGACGGAGTGGACAACGATGTTAAACCCATGTACCCGGCAAGCTATGAGGGAGATAATATTATTTCCGTAACATACATTAATCCGCTTGGGAAGATGGTTAGTTCCACAAGCGGGTACTTTGCTACTTTGCGCGGTAGCAATTATGGCCTGAAAAGTGTAGATATTGCCGCACCCGGAACGGACATACTGTCAACTGTGCCTAACGGATATGCCTATAAATCGGGCTCATCCATGGCGGCGCCCTTTGTTACCGGAATGGCAGCCATCGCATACGCGTATAACCCGGATTTCTATGCCGCACAGGTCAGAAAAGCTATTCTTTCGACCGTAAAGTTCTATTCGGATTTCGAAGGCAAAATGGCAGCGCCCGGAATACCCGATCTTGCAGGCATGGTACGGGTACTTCCCGAATTGAGAAAAGACAGAGAAAAACCGTTTATTCACACGAAGCAAATCATGGAGGATTCAAAACTCTGCGCTGTTGTCGAGGCGACGGACCCGGATGGATCGGGTATTGCGCTTGTTATGTACGCAGAAGGATTTATGAACCCGGACTTCTTTAAAGACGGAGGTGGAACGGTTATACATAATAACCGTCCGGTACCGCTTGAGAAAGGCAACTATTCTTTTTACGTTGTTGACAAATGCGGAAACGATTCGCTTTCCTGCGTATTCATTGGTGATGATGAGGAACCGCCGGAACTTTCCGCAAAGGTTTACGGACGTGGTCAGTATGAATCATACGGCATAGACCTTAACGTAAAGGACAGTAAAAGCAATGTTAAAAAGCTTAAATACCTTATCGGTTCCGTTACATCCGACGAGGTGAAGAAAAAGGGAAATGATATTCCGATTTCGGGCGAGACTATCAAGATTGCCACAGATATTAAAAATACAGCGATTTCCTTCTATGCGGAGGATTCCTTCGGAAATGCTTCTTTCCTTGTTGTGGAACTAAAGATAAAGCCTGCTGTATGTATTCTGCTGAGTGCCACTGAAAGAAATATGGAGGTGGGTGAAGAATATGTTCTCGGAGCTTTGCTTTTGCCGGCAGACACGACGGATATGCTTACCTATACAAGCTCGGATACAAAGGTTGCCGAAGTTGCCGCAGATGGTACAATCACAGCAAAATCGTCCGGTTATTGTGAAATTACGGTTACGTCACAGAGCGGTGCAATCGGAACCGCAGTAATAAAGGTGCACTGATGATTATTGAGGAAACTGAAAGACTCATAATCAAAGAGATTGAAATGAATGAAGCGAAGGAAGCCTCGGAGCTTCTTTCGCTTTTCAAATGTTCCTGGGATGAGTCGGGTAAACAGACAACCGAATATACCGAAGATATGGTGAAGGCATACATAGATACCGCGTATGGATTTTATGGATATGGTTATTTTGGACTTTATGATAAATCCGGCGGCGAATTCATCGGAATAGCCGGCTTCAGAGAAGGAAGTTATCCTTTGGAAATCGGGTATGCCATAAAAACGGATTTGCGTGGCAAAGGTTATGCAACCGAGGCTGTCAGGGCTCTTGTAAAGTATGCGGAAGAATACTTTATGTGGGTTGTTGAGGACCAGGAGGAAGACGAGCGAAAAGGCGAAGCGGCGAGAGTGATTCCGTTATCATCCGAAAACGAAAAAGTGTTCTGCATAAAGAAAAGAGAGAAGGTACTTGTATATGGCAGAACCGATGCATATAATTTTGCTTCACAACGTATTCTGTTAAAAAACGGATTTACGGAGTTATAAGATTATTTTACAGGTGGATTTATGAGAAAAGGTGAAATTTACGAAGGAACAGTGAGAGAAGTACTGTTCCCGAACAAAGGTACTGTTGTAACGGATGAAGGAGAGACATGTGTTGTGAAAAACGTCATTCCGGGGCAGCGGGTGTCGTTCAGAACAACGAAGCTTCGTCACGGTGAAGCTGAAGGTATAAAGCTTGGCGTAGTCAAAAAGGCAGAAAACGAGCTTGAATGTGCAGGCTGCTGTCATTTCGGCGTATGCGGCGGATGCGCGTACCACAACATTTCCTATGATGACCAGCTGAAAATAAAAGAGACTCAGGTTCTGAGACTTTTGAAAAATGTTCCGGGTAACCCTATGGGTGTAACCGATGAGCTTACCTTGGACAATAATGAGCTTTACAAGGGCGTTTTTGCCAGCCCTCTTCTGTATGGGTATAAAAACAAAATGGAGTTTTCCTTTGGCGACGAACAAAAGGGCGGAGAACTTACGCTTGGTCTCCACAAAAGGGACTCTTTTTATGATGTCGTTCCTGTGCCCGAATGCAAAATCGTGTGCGAAGACATAAGAAAGATTATTACTTTTGTTTTGGCGGAATGCCGGCGTCAGCAACTTCCTTATTACCACAAAATAACCCATGAAGGCCTTTTACGTCATCTTCTTGTCAGACGTTCCGAAAAGTCAGGCGAAATACTTATAGGCCTTGTTACATCTTCACAGATGAAAATGGATTTGGATGCCTTTAAAAACGGTCTTTTGGAACTTCCTCTTGAAGGAAGCTATGCCGGAATTCTCAACATTATCAACGATGCCCCCGCAGATGCGGTTAAGGCTGACAGAGTGGATATTCTTTACGGACGCGACTATTTTTATGAAGAGCTTCTTGGACTAAAGTTCAAGGTGTCTCTTTTCAGCTTCTTTCAAACAAATTCCCTTGGGGCGGAAGTTCTTTACAATACCGCAAAAGGCTTTATTCTTGAGGCAATGGAAAAACAGGGCCTTTTATCAAAAGATGCCGGAACTGAAGAGATAAGAAAGAACGGACCGGTTATTTACGACCTATATTCCGGCACCGGTACAATTGCCCAGTTGCTGTCGCCTGTTGCTAAGGAAGTTATCGGCGTGGAGATTGTTGAAGAGGCTGTTGAGGCAGCAAAAGTAAACACAATCGGAAACGAAATATCAAACTGCTCCTTTATCGCAGGAGATGTACTTAAGGTAATAGATGATATTGAAACAAAGCCTGATTTTATAGTGCTTGATCCTCCACGTGAGGGAATTCATCCGAAGGCTCTTCCAAAACTTGTCGCCTATGGCGTTCAAAGCATGATTTATATTTCCTGCAAGCCGACATCCCTTGCGCATGATCTTCCGGCATTCCTGGAAGCAGGTTACGAAGTAACCAGATTGGCAATGGTGGATATGTTCCCATGGACGATGAATATAGAGACGGTGGTTCTTTTGTCCAAACCAGTGGACTCTTGGGGACGGGGTTAGGGGTTCATTTTGGGCTTTAAATTATTTTGACACCTTTGAAGGAATCAAGGTTGCTAATATTTGCGGTTCGTGTGGCAAGAAAGCAATTCCGTTGGCGTTGCTTGGGTATGAAAGATACTATTTTTGACATATCTGAAGATAACAAAAAATATGCTCTTGAAGTAGCAAAAGAAGCAAACGTGAATATTTCTTTCGAGGTCGGAGATGTACTGGAAATAGACTTAAATAAATACGGCGAATACTTTGACGTAGTATTTATGGAGGGTGGTGTACTGCATTACTTCCACGATATTGATGAATTTATAATGAAACGATGCCGAGACAAGGGCAACCTACGAAAAGATAAAGAAGTATGTTGCTGAGCATTATGATGGGATGAAAGTTTCGAGCCTGAATATTCCAGACAGCCACAGTGCCCGAAAGAGAAGGAAGATGCGATTATGGAGGCACTGAAGGCATTTCAGATGATATAATAGCAAAAATACGATAAGGAATATATAAGGATGGAAATATACAGAATCATCAATTTAATAATGCATGCTATATATTTACCGCTTAATCTTGGCTTTATTATCCTGCTATTTAGAAATCGTCAATCATCACCGATTTGGAAGTGGTTTGTTACGGTTGTTATCGGTTTGTGGATTATGGTTTCAACCAGATTCATGGATTCGATTCTTTATGCGTTCTATCCTGATAACAGATTATATAGATTTGAAGTATATCTTCAATTGATAAGTACAACTATTGCCACGGCCGCATTTTTGTTATGGAATCTTTACCTTGCGGGCAAAGATAATATTGCCGATAAAAAGTCATTTAGGGCTTTTGTTTTTTCGATTTCCGCTTTTGTATGCGTGATAGTAAGCACAAATTCATACACAAAACTGTTTTATAAACAGGTTGAGATGGGTAAGGAACATATTCATGGGGTTTTGTGGATTCCGTGTTTTTTAATAGTATATGGAATGCTGTTCGCGGGATGGCTCATTTCGATTAAAAATATACTTCATGAGGGCAGTGAGAAGGTTAAGCGTATCATTATTTTTTCTCTTTATCCGTTTGGGCCGGCTATCGCAGGGCTTGTTCGAAGTATAACTAAAGTAGATGAGCTTGATTTTACTCCGGTAGTGATGACTGTATCGGTATTTTGTCTGTACAGTATTGTATTTAAAAATAACTATGCAAATATTGTTCCACAATCGATGAAAGAAGCGCTGAATTATACGGAAAGTGGGTTGGCGGTGTTTTCAGCAACTGATGGAACGATAGAGTATTGCAATAAGTCATCCGGCAAAAAATATAATGACATCCTTGCAGAAATAAAAAAAAGAAATTGCGAAGACACATAGGATACCGGAGAATATCCATGGCTCGGAAATGATGTCTGTATCCGTTTCGTCAATTAATGACGACAAGTCATATTTGGTAGTTTTGACGGATATCAGTGAGGTTTATAGAAAGCAGCTTCTTTTGAATGAACAAAATGAAGTCTTAAGCAAAGCTGTTTCCGAATTGGAGGAAAGAAGGAAAAAAATAGACACGTATCTGAATGCTTTGTATCAGATCCCGAACTTAAAGGAGAAATACGACCTTTTTACAAAGGCGCAGGAGGATACGCAGAGAGCTTTCTATGAAATGCTTGAGAATTTCAAAACGGCGGACAGCAATCTTGAAGATGCGGATGAAGCGCTTACCGATAACATTAGGCTGGCTACGGAAACAATTGCAACGGTGCGAAGCGCAGTATCTAAAATGAAGGAGGAAGCGTAATGGACAAAACAAGAACTCTCTTCCTCAATATTCCTGATATAGTTCTTATTACCGATGCGTATGGATATATTTTGGATTTCAACAGGAAAGGTCCGTTTGAAATAATAAAAAAGGGCAGAAAGATAACTGAAGTATATTCCGATTTCCCTTCAGAAGCGAAAGGAATTGAATGCAAAGACAAAATATATAAACCGCAGGTTTCGTCTACTCTAAGAGCAGGTAAAATAGCAGGATATACGGTTATTTTTACGGATATCACCGAGAAGGAGAGTATTTCCAAAGAAATTCAAAAGAGAAATGATGAGCTTGATCTTCTGACAGTCAATCTTAGAGAAGGAAATGAGAAATTGGAGATTCTTGCCGCAAAAATCAAGGAAATATCAGCATATGAAGAACAGCTGCGAATAGCTCGCAGTATTCATGATGATTCGGGCCATGCGATAACAGAGATACATGCTATTTGTCAGATGTGCCTTAAACTGAAAAACAGTGATATAAATCAATATCATGAAATGATAGCGGAAGGTATGAAACTATGTGAGCACGCATTGAACAAGAAAAATGCGAGTGAGTATATTTCAATTTCTGATATTACTGACAGGATGGTCAGAACAAGTCAGTTTCCGATTAAGTGCTCGATAGAAGGGGAGGAACCTTCTTTTGCAAAAGATTTGTATCCGATTATAGCAAGAATACTTACGGAAGCGTACCATAATACACTTGACCATTCTCTTGCGGATGTTCTATATATCAATTTTGTAATGAGTCATGACAAAATCATACTGAAGATACAGGATAACGGTAAGTTCAGAGGACCTTTTGAAAAAGGTTTCGGATTATTGTCTATG
This sequence comes from Lachnospiraceae bacterium, assembly GCA_045598045.1. Taxonomy (GTDB): domain Bacteria; phylum Bacillota; class Clostridia; order Lachnospirales; family Lachnospiraceae; genus RGIG3528. The sequence continues at coordinate 30,568 of JAZLLG010000003.1, forward strand.
GAAGGCTATGTAGCACACTCCGGTGGCAGAGTAAAGTTTCTTGCTAAAGATGGGGAAGGTTTTGAAATAGTCGCTTCCTGGGAGGTTGAGAATGGGTGAAAAAATAAAGGTGCTTTTGGCAGACGATCATAAAATATTGATTGCAGGGCTCAAAATGAATATTGATGAATGGGAGGAGTTTTCCGTTATTGGTGTTGCAAACAATGGAAAAGAAGCTATTGAGGCCTGTGAAAAAGAACTTCTCGATATAATTCTTATGGATATGCAGATGCCTGTAATGTCGGGGACAGAGGCTACACATATAATAAAGGAGCGTTTTCCAAATGTGAAAGTTGTGGCACTTACGACGTTTGATGACAGTGAAACCGTGATGAAAGCCATGAAAGAAGGGTGTGACGGTTTCTTGTTAAAAATCATTGAACCTGAGCAGCTTAGAGCATCCTTACATTCCATTATGGATGGAATAAGTGTTGTAGATAGAGAAGCATTGGAGAAAATGAGAAATCAACTGGATGCAAAGAAAAGCTGTGATTTAAATGCGAGGGAACTGGAAATATTGCGATATGTCTGTAAGGGATTGACGAATAAAGAGATTGCAGAGGAATTATCGCTTCAGCCGGGAACAGTAAAAAACATGGTTTCTCTGCTGCTTAGCAAAACATATTGTGTGAGTCGTGCGGATTTGACGCGATATGCGATAGAGAATGATTTGTTGAGAGATTAATTCAAATGTTTGATTGTTGTGGAAAAGTGCCATATGGAATGACCAATGGCACTTTTTATTATTTGTGGCTTTATATACTATTGTATTGTTAGTATTTTGGTTATATTTGTATTTCAATTTGTGGGAGGAAAATATGGGACTTTTAGGAAGTATGATAAAAAATGCTGTCGGAACCGGAATCAGTAAAGGAATCAATAAAGGAATCAGTGATGGAATCAGCAAGGCAGTAAGTTCGGCCGCAGAGAAAATTGTGGCACCAAAGGTTGATAAATATGCAAATAGTGTTGCGGACTCTTTCGACGAGGCGTCAAAATCACTTGATGAAGCTACTGCGGCAAGCAAGGAAATTCGTGCAAACGGAAATGGAGCATCATCTTTGGAGCAGTCTCTTAACAGATGGTCACAGTCTATGGAAAGATATGCGCAGGCAGTCGGAGGTAACTACGCTACAAATACAGCCGGATTGGAAAGATGGAATGAATTACTTCCGGAATTTCCTGTTTGGCCTTTTGGCGGAAAGAATTTTTCAATCGAAGAGCGATACAGAGACGAACCAACCGGCTCATTATTCTATGATTTTAGTGCTGCAGGCGCTACATACGAGGAAATGGATGCCTACGTTCAGCTTCTTAAGAAGGAAGGATTTGTTCAGAAGTACAAGGATTCGGATTCGGTTCTTTATAAGGATCTTGGCGGTGAATATCTTGGCTTTAGTGCTGTCGAAGCATTTAATGATTTAGATGTAATGTGTATTGCACTTGGAAAATCAAAGGACCTGAATCAGGTTTAATGTTTAAGGAGGAATAAAATTTATGAAAAAGTTCTTAGGAATGCTTCTGGTTGTTGCCATGGTTCTTTCATTGGTAGCATGCGGTAAAAAATCGGCTGCAAGTGGGGAAAGCGGTCAGACGGCAACACAGCAGGCAGGTAATACAAACAACACCGCAATAGGTGATTCTACCGGCGTATCCGGTGAAGGCAAAGAAACGGATGAGAAGAAGCTCGGTGAGTCTGTTTCTTATCAAAGAGACGGAGAAGGTAATATTGTTTTCTCCATCAAGACATCTGCAGAAATCAAGTGAAGTTCAGGTTGGCTCGGCCTCTGCCCTTTGGGCGTATATCTGACAGAAGAAGCAGCAGATGCTGTGGATAGTTATTATGCATATTTTGATTCATCATATGAGAAGGAATGGTTTGACGGTATATATACATTCAAACTTGAAGATGCAAGTATCGAATGTGCAACCTATACAATGGTTCTTTGTGATGATGACGATTGCGGTAATGTAATCGGCGAATGGATATTAAACAAGGATAAGAGCGGAAACATAGAGATTGGCTTTGATGACGCATGGTTAAAGGGCGCCGGAGAGGGCAGAAATCCCGAAGAGTTTGACAGTCTTGAAGAAGAGGTTGAGTCCTGGTTTACCTTTAACGAATATGATGATGAATGGGCTGAATTCTTTTTTGTCGGATATTATCTTGAACAGATTGATCCCCAAGAATATGATTGCTATTATTTGATGGTCTGTCCCGAAGGCGATTACGCAACATATAATGAAGCAATGGAAGCACATATAGGTGATTATTCAGGTGTTAACGAAAGATGTCCTTATGTGTTCTCGATTGATCATTCTTCCATTGAACCCGGAAAATATACGATGGTTCTTACAAGAGACGGAAGAAATGACTTAGGTGTGGGCGGAAATGTTGAAATTCAGTTTGGCGTTGAGAAGGTTAACGAGACCAAGTGGAAGATGGATTTCTCTAATGCAAAATGTCCTGCACTTGAAAGCAAATATGGTAAAGCGTCAGCTCCTACGACAGCATCGGGGAGTGTAGCAGAATCAAGTGTTGCTACAGGTGAAGGCGAATGGACTTCCACCAAATTCCCTAAGCCCGAGAACTGTACTATTGTAGGCACGACAGATAGTTTTGATGGCCCGGTCATTCTGGTTGAATGGGCTGACAAGAATGCTTTTCTTGCATATGTTGATGTACTTGTAGGAATGGGCGAGGGATCTGTTGAGGATAATCTTTCCGAAATGGATGGAGCCGCCGTTTACAATTCCTATAATATACATGTAGCTTATTCAGAACGTGATTCGGCGCAAAATAATATACTTATTTATTAGTGTATGATTTTGCTGGTTTTTATTGCTTTCAAAGAGGAACTTGAGTCGTTTGGAATCATGATGCTTACAGACAAATGGGAACATTTTCCAAGTGGTTCGGATTTAACTCAAAGGTAATGCCGACTACCGACCGCAACGCGGACATATTCAGAAGTAGCCGGGAGGAATTGCCAATATGAACAAACCTATAGATATATCAAATGTAATTCTGAGAACTGAGAGACTGGCCCTTCGTCCTTGGACAATAGAGGATGTTGATGATATGTACGAATATGCCAGGGTGGAGGGCGTAGGCATATGGGCAGGGTGGCTTCCTCACAAAGATAAAGAAGAGAGCAAAAGTATTGTTGAAAGCTTTATACAACACAAGAAGGTTCCGTCACATACGTATCTCGCTGTTCGTACCGCTGATAATAGAATTGTTGGGATTATTGATCTTCGCCACCACATCGACCACCCGATACTTGGCACCTGGGGCGGTCATTGCGGATATACGGTGAGACCTTCGGAGTGGGGCCGGGGTTATGCAAAGGAAATGCTTCAATAGAACTTAATAAATGCCGGGAAAATGGGAATCACCAGATTTTTGATAACATGCCATCCTTGGAACACAGCCAGCGAAAAGACAATTCTTGCGAATGGTGGTGTGTTTGAAAACATGGTAGATGCAGGCGATGGAGAAATGATTAAAAGGTATTGGATTGATGTCTTGAGATTGAGCCATTGACATATCTTTTAATTTCGTACGCTATGTTTAGTATTAAACATAGCGTATTTTTTATGAAGGAAAATATTATGAGAGATATTGGGGAATACTTGAAACTGATTTATAGTTTTTCGGCTGCGATAACAAAGCTTAGAAAGGCCGACATAACGCTGGCGTGCGGGGTAACCATCAACACAGCCGCAATGTCTATGATGAATGTGATAGATTGGAATCCGGAATTGAGAAAGAATATGGTTCCGGGGAAAATTATCAGGGACCTTCAATCAGGAATTCTTATGATATATCATCTAAGGAATATGCAGAAGAACCGGTATAATATCTGCTCGAGGCAAAGAATTAACTAGGATGGTAAGCAAATGGAACGAGGGCCGGGCACAACCGTTACGGATAAAAAGCTTGTAGGAGGAGATTTATCCGTAAGGCCGGGCACAATTGCTACGGATAAAAAGCTTGTAGGAGGAAATTTATCCGTAAGGCCGGGCACAACCGCTACGGATAAAAAGTTTGTCGAAGGAAACTTATCCGTAAGGCCGGGCACAACCACTACGGATAAAAAGCTTGTAGGAGGAGATTTATCCGTAGGGCCGGGGTTTCGGCATGACAGGTTACTATTTTCGGTTTCCACTTGACACTCATTTCCCTTTGAAGTATTATTACCACAATACTGATGAAAGGCTTACGCTTATGTTTGGGTTCGTAATCGAAACCACATATGTCACTACAAAGACCATGTGCAAAATGACAACATGGCCCTGTTGGCGTACATAGAATTTCGGATTACAGAAAAATTGCGAAGTCAAAGAAATATAAGCATTTGAAGGCTGACCACTTACCTGTATCGGATAAGTGGTTTTCTTTTTACAAAAAACAAGAAGAGAGGAAAACATTATGAGCAAAATTTTTACGGCGCGGGATAGGCAGGAAGTTTTGGAGTATATTATTTCAACAGCCAAGGAAAATCCTAAGATAGCAGCACTGGTTCAGGTCGGCTCCGGGGCTTACGGATATCATGATGAGAAAAGTGATTTGGACTTTGTTTTCGCATTGGATACGGATGCTTCAATGTCGGAAGTTATGGAATATATGCAAGAAAAGATATGCTCCAAGTATGAAGTCCAATACAGTAAAAAAGCCGAAGCAAGCCATCTTCTGATTGCTGTGTTAACTAATCTTCTGGAGATTGATATGGGGTTTGGCGGGTATGAACATGCTGCAGCAAGAAAACCGGAATATAAGGTGCTTTTTGACCATACAGGGGTAGTTGAAGAAAAAATGGCTCAGTCACTGGCACGGATGGACGAAAGGATATATGGGGAGAAGCAGAAGAAAGATATTCAGGAAGCTTGTTCTGTTGTTTGGATGCGCATGATGCATGCGGCAGTTGCGATTTACAGAAATAACTTCTTAAGAGCCATTGCGGAGCTTGAGTTTATCAGAAGAGTATACATTGATTTGCTTGGTGACCGATGCAAATTGGAAAGTGCGTATAACCATGATATGGACAAACTGCCCGATGAGGCGAAAGCGGACATCAAAAGCACGCTCGTATACGGCGAAGAATCCGATGCATTATGGACGAGCCTTTTGAATCTGACATCATTGGTGTACAAAGAACTGGAAGGAAATGAAGTCCCCATATCCAAGGACATGCTTATAGAGTATTACAAAGATATGGGATGGAACGAGCGGAACTAAGCTTATTAACGGAATGAAAGGAAAAAGACATGGATTTACATGACTACAAAGATGTTGCTGAAAATTATGACAGATACCTGGAGGCAATGTATTCGGAATTTGATGCACATGAGGGTTTTCGGGATTTCTATTATGAACTTGCAAAGAAATACGGCCAAGGTGGCGTAGTTGACATAGCATGCGGAACAGGTGCCGTTCTTCTTTATCTTGCAGAGCGGGGCATTGAAATTGATGGGACCGATTTGTCAGAAGAAATGTGTAAGGTGGCTGCTGAGAAGGCTGAGAAGATGAACCTTGATTTGAATATTTACCCTGCGGATATGACAAAATTTGATTCCGGAAGAAAGTATTCACTTGCTGTCATTGCCAGAAGCGGATTTATGCATCTGCCCACATCAAAGCTTCAAAAGGACGCACTTCTTAACATCAGGGAACGGCTTCTTCCGGGTGGTATACTGACTTTCAACACATTTGATCCATGGCCGGCGGTGCAGGAACAGCAGATAAAGACCACTCCCGAAGATTTCTCATTCAGACTTGAGTATGTTAATAAATCCGGTAACAAAGAGAAGATATACAATGCTATTTCATACAATCCGTATACCCAGCAATTGTATGGCAATTGGAAATTTGTCGAGTATGATGAGGCTGGAAACGTTATCGGTGAGCGTGTAAGGCCGTTGCTCATGAGGGAAACGTACCGTTCGGAAATCTTTTTGCTGGCAGAGCTTTGCGGGTTTGAAGTGATGGATATTTACCGTGGATATAAAGGGGATAAAGAGGACCTGAATGACCCGATGACTGCGGCAAAATACAGAAGCAATCTGATTTGGATTTTAAAAAGAAAGGATTGAAAAGGACTATAGATTATGAAATCAATCGAGGAACGGTTATTTGCTCTTAAAGATGATGAATATGCCGCATTTCAGGCAAAACTGACTCCGTCTGTTGACAGAGAGCTGTTTATCGGTGTCCGGGTGCCTGAAGTCAGAAAGCTTGCTAAACAACTGAAAGACGATCCGGTAACCGCAGAATTTATTCGTGAGCTTCCGCATAAATACTACGACGAGAATATGCTTCACGGACTATTGATTTCCGAAATCAAGGATTACGAAAAGGCAGTCGAGGAAACGGATCGTTTCCTTCCGTATGTAGATAACTGGGCAGTGTGCGATAATATGTCTCCCAAGGTTTTTAAGAAGCATAAGCCTCAGCTCCTTGAAAAAATCCGTGAGTGGACGTGCTCGGGAGATACCTACACGATAAGGTTCGGTATTGAAAAGCTGATGAGTCATTATCTTGACGAAGACTTCAGACCGGAATATTTGGAAATACCGGCGGTAGTCCGCTCGGAAGAGTATTATGTAAATATGATGATTGCATGGTTCTTTGCCACCGCTCTTGCAAAACAGTGGGAAGCCTCGATTCCATATCTGGAGCAGGGAAGGCTCGACGAGTGGGTACATAGAATGACCATACGTAAAGCAAGAGAAAGCCACAGAATTACCGAGGAGCAAAAGACTTATCTCAATTCTCTGTGTCACTGACATACAACAGAAAAAAATACTGTTTTACCATTTTAACGACGGTTTTTTATATAGGATTTTCGGTGGAAAATGTATAATGACTGAAAATCGAGTTGGTTTGAAGCCGATACCCGATTACTCATTACGTAAAGGAGAACGGAAAATGAAGGTTTTGTTTATTGGTGGAACAGGTACCATCAGCACAGCCATTTCCAAGAAAGTGATTGAACTTGGCTGGGATTTGTATCTGATAAACAGAGGCAGCAGAAATGATGTTTTGGGGGATAAAGTTCACTGGATTAAGGCTGACGTCGGAAACGAGGCAGACGTCGATGCAAAGCTTGAAGGCATGTCCTTCGATACCGTATGTGACTTTATCGGATTTGTTCCTGAGCAGATTGAAAGGGACTATCGCCTTTTTAAAGGAAAAACATCCCAGTATATGTACATCAGCTCAGCATCCGCATACAACAAGCCGTGCAGAGACTACCGTATAACAGAAGGGACGACGCTGGCCAATCCTTACTGGGAGTACTCAAGAAACAAAATAGCCTGTGAAGAGCTGTTGATGAAATGGTATCGTGAGGAAGGTTTCCCTGTAACCATCATACGTCCAAGCCACACTTATGACGAAAGAAACGTTCCGATGGGAGTTGAAGGCAATAACGGAAGCTATCAGGTTTTGAAGCGTATGCTTGAGGGTAAGCCGGTTATCGTGCATGGAGACGGAACATCTCTTTGGACAATGACTCACAACTCGGATTTTGCCAAGGGCTTTATCGGCCTTATGGGCAATAAGCATGCCATCGGAGAGGCATACCAGATTACGAATGATGAGTCCTACACATGGAATCAGATATATGAAACAATTGCCGACATCCTTGGCGTAGAATACAAGCCATATTATGTTTCCTCAGAGTTTCTTGACGCAGTGGCTCCCTATGATTACCGTGGCGGGCTTATAGGTGACAAGTCAAATACCGTTGTTTTCGATAATTCCAAGCTTAAGGCAGCGGTGCCGGGGCTTTGTATGAACGTCAGCCTTCGCGAAGGCTTCACCCAAACAATAAACTATGTTATGTCTCATCCCGAGTGCCAGCGCCTCGACCCGGAATTCGATGCTTGGTGCGACAAGGTCATTGATACACTTGAAAAGGCAAAAAAAGAGATTTTGCAAAATAAATAATCGAATTTTTGCATAAAAAGAAAGGCTCATCATCGAGCCTTCTTTTTATCGGTAAGCCACTGTCTGAACTGAGGCAGGGCTTCACGTCCGACATCGGTAACAGGCCGTATCCATTTTCCGGAGTACATGTGACATTGCATTATAACGTATCTGATGGGTTCATCAATGTAGCATAGTGCAAATATGACGAGAAAGGGCGCCTTAACAACGAGACCGGAAACACAGACGCAAGGGATTACGAGTGCGTACATGAAGGCAATTTCCAAAACCGTACCCGTAACGGCGTCCCCGGCGGAACGATAGGTGTCGTTTTGCGACCAGTTACCCATTCGGATGGCGGCTGCTATGCAATAGATGATGAGAAGGCCGCTTCCGTATTCATATGACTGACCCGAAAGGCTCATTCCGTGAAGAATAGGGTAACGTGCGGCGATGAGAATGAGCACGATGGATGCAATTGTAAGCTGGCACATGTAAATGAGCCTCCATGCACGCTCGTAAGCTTTCTTTAATTCACCTGCACCGACGCATGCTCCTACAAGAACCGAAGCTGCGTTGGAAAAACCGGCAAAGAAGCCGATTACGAGGCCTTCAAGAGTTCTGAAAACAGCGAGAGCGGCAATGGCTTCCTCCGGCTGACGTCCGAGTACCATGTTTATAATCATATTGCTTACACCCATGGCAAATTCGTTGCATATGATTGGGAAACATTTTCTGAAATACTGTTTGATACGTGAAACCGTCCAAAGAAAATGCTTGCGTATTTTGAAAATGTACGGATAACCGGCAGCCTTTGCAAGAATTAACGTAACAAGCATATTTACCGTGCTTGCGCATACTGTTGCAAGAGCGGCACCGCGGACTCCGAGAGCAGGTGCACCAAGGTTTCCGTATATGAGTACCCAGTTTAAAATGATGTTGGTGAGAACAGAGGCAATTGAGGAATAGAGGGGGATTCTTACACGCTCGGTGGAACGGAGAACGCTGCACATTACCATGGAGTAGATGGACATGGGGTAACCAAAGGCGGCTATTCTTAAGTACTCTACTCCGATTTCTCTTATGGCAGGTTTGTCGGTGTAAACGCTTAAAATGAATTCCGGCGCAAGTACACCAAGAAGACAGAATATGATGCTTACAGTCATCATACATGTGAAAGTCATGCCGTATGACCAGTTGATGCCATCATCATCGTGCGCACCGTAGAACTGCGCGAAGAAAAGCATACCGCCCCCGACAAAGCCCCAGTAGCAGGAGAACATAAGCGAGGAGAACTGGGCGCAGAGCCCTACTGCTGCAACGCTTCTTTCTCCAAGCTTTCCGATCATTATTGTGTCGACCATGCTTCCTGTTGTTGTAAGCAGATTCTGCAAGGCAACAGGGATGGCAATGACAGCCACGCATTTAATAAAATTTTTCCAGTCAAAACGTTTATTCATTTTTTTAGTCTTTCATGCTTACTCGTAAAATGTGTAAATGCTCACGTCGATAATGAAGATACGGGAACGGATTGAGAGTATCCCGTTAATCTAAAAACGCGAACAGTAACAATGTACCACATCTTGAAAAAAGTTCAATGATGTCATAGCGCGTTTGGAAGAATTTTAGAGTTGGTTAATGGTTAAAAATGCTCGAAAAGCATATTGTATTACATAGAAATAAATACATAGAATAATTATAATCAAAAATTGTCATACAATGAGCAAATTGTATCAGCATCATTAATTAACTGTCTAAAGAAAAGAGAAATTAATACAGCTCGGGAGAAGAGAAAGATGGAGACATTAAGGTTTGGATTTAAGTTCTTTAAAAAGGATTTCTGGATATCTGTTCTGGCTGAAATATTGAGCATCCTTGGCATTCTGGCGGAACTTTTTCTGCCTCTTCTTTCCGGTATGCTTGTTGACTTTGTTATAAAGGACCTTCCTGTAGACAGCGAAAGCGGCGGAATATTCGGCTTTTTGCTTAACGGAAAATACGGTGATGTACATTCCTTCAGACTGTTTATATCCATAGCAGTTGTTTTTCTTGTTATGGTTTTACTTAGAATTCTTTTAATCTATATAAGGGACCTTATTCAGGAAAGGGTCGGCCTGAATCTGGAAACAACTCTGAGATACGCCACATACGACAAACTTATGGAAATTGATACGGACACGATAAGCACGTACAACTCCGGAGAACTCCTTCAGATCCTTAACAGTGATACGATAATGTTCAAAGAGTTGTTTTCTCACAGAATGCCCTACTTTATCGACTCCGTATTCATGCTGCTTACAACGATTTTCCTGATTTCCACAATCGATGTCAGGTTTGTCATTATACCGTTAGTGCTCATTCCTTTCCTTGTTTATGCGGCATTTAATTTCAAAAAACGTGCAAGAAGCAATTTTGAAGTAATACGTAAAGCAAGCTCCAATATGAACCTCACTACTCAGGAAAATATCGGTGCGGTCAGAATCGTCCGCTCTTTCACAAACGAAGAGGTGGAGAAACAAAAGTTCGATAAGGTAAACAATGCGTTCCTTGATGCGAATCTCAAGCAGATTGATCTTACGGCTTCTTTCGATATGACATTCAACATCATCAAGCAGATTGCTTACGTCGGCACAATAATCATCGGAGCGCTGCTTGTAATGAAGGGAAAGATTACGGTCGGATGCATTCTTTCATCATCCTCTTATGTTGTTCGGCTTATGGCAGATATTACAGGCGTAAACAACAACATTTTCAACATGCAGCAGCAGACTGTTGCCGGGCTTGAGCTCAAGCACTTCATGGAAAAACGGAGCGCGGTGCCGGATGATGGAGCCTGTTCACTTCACACAGATGAACCTTTCATTGAACTAAAGAATGTAAGTCTTGATATTGAGGGACAGAAGGTGCTCGACAACATAAATCTTTCAATTCCCTACGGAAAGAAAGTTGGTATTGTAGGAGAAACCGGCTCGGGAAAGAGTGTCCTTCTTAAGGCCCTCATCCGTATAAAGGATATTTCTTCCGGAAGCATTACAATAAACGGGCACGACATAAAGGAGTATCCGCTCGATATGATCAGGAAGATGTTTTCGTGTGTCTTCCAGGACGTCTTCCTGTTTTCAAATACGATTGAATCAAATATAGCTTTCAGCAGGCCGAATGCCGACCAAAAGCTTGTTAAGGAGGCTGCGATACATGCAAAGGCGGATGGCTTTATCAACGCTCTTGAGGAACGTTATCAGACGATTATCGGAGAGAGAGGAATAGGCATTTCAGGCGGCCAGAAGCAACGTATATCCATTGCCAGATGTTTTCTGAAAAACGCGCCGGTGTTTGTTCTGGACGATTCCACAAGTGCTTTGGATGTCAACACGGAAAGGATTCTTTTAAAGGAAATACGTAACAATTATTCCGAAAAGACAGTAATTATTACGGCTCACAGGCTTTCCTCGGTAGTGGATTGCGATGAAATAATCTACATGAAGGAAGGAAAAGTCACGGAGCGGGGCTCTTTTAAGGAACTTATGAATAATGACGGCGATTTTGCCAGAGTATATAAGATACAGATGGAGCAAAAAGAAAATGTCTAAACGAAATACGTTCTTCCAGGATGAAGAAATAAGAAAAAAAATAGATGTAAAACAGTTTCTCAGAACACTTAAGTACATTCTGCCATATAAGAAGATTGTAATCCTTGTGGCATTTCTGCTTGTTGTTGCCTCGGTTACGTCACTCATTCCGCCGCGGCTTCTTAAAACAATCGTAGACGAGGTCGTAGTTGACGAAGACTACAAACAGCTCGCTCTTGTGGGCGGTTCAATGTTCTTCCTGGCTGTAGTTGAGATTGCGGTGACCTACTTCCAGACAAGAACAATGGGAAAGGTTGGCTTTTCCATTATTTCCAAGATAAGAACAGATATATTCGAAAGACTTCAGGAATTGTCTTTTGAGTATTATGACAACAGGCCGGACGGCAAAATTGTTGTCAGGGTAACCGAGTACATTAATGGGCTTGCAACCTTCTTTTCAAACTATGTAATGATGTTTGCCATATACATCATTAAAATTGTGGTTGTGAGCATCTTTATGCTTAGCTTGTCATGGCAGCTTACGCTTGTTGTTTTCGCTACCGTTATTCCAATGATGATTATTGTTTCCGCACTCAGAAAGATTCTTGCAAAGAGATTTGCAAAGCTGAGAGCAAAAAACTCCAACAGATCCGCTTTCCTTGTTGAATCCATCATGGGTGAGCAGATAATCAAAAACTATAACCGCATTGACAAGAACAAGCAAATCTACAGTGAAATTCATAATGACAGCGTTAACGAGTGGTGGAACATTGTTAAGCTTTCAAGACTTAACGGACCGATTGTAATTACCTTCTGGAACGTCGGCACACTTTTCATTTTCGGAATTGCATTATACATGATTCTCGGAAATGTCGGAGCGGTAACGGCCGGCACCGTTATTACGTTTACGAGCTATATGGGAGCCTTTAGAGATCCTATATCACAGATTGCAAACATTATTCAGGAACTTGCGCAGGTTACATCCAATCTTGAACAGGTTTTTGATACAATCGATTATCCGGTTGACATCAAAAACTGTGACAATCCCGTAATTCTTGACGATGTTAAGGGAGAAGTGGATTTTGAGGATGTCACCTTCGGATACGAAGAGGACAGAAATGTCCTTGAACATTTCAATCTCCATGTTGAACCCGGTAAAACAATTGCTCTTGTAGGACCTACGGGTGCCGGAAAGACAACTGTAATAAATATGCTCACACGTTTCTACGACGTAAAGAGCGGACATGTGAGAATCGACGGCATAGACGTCCGGGACGTGGATATTCATTCACTTCGTAACAAAATCGGTGTGCTTATGCAGGATCCGTATATTTTCAAAGGAACGATTATTGATAACATAAGATACGGAAAGTGGGATGCAACCGATGAGGAATGTATCGAGGCCGCAAAAACCATACGTGCAGACCGGTTTATCAGAAGATTTCCAGACGGCTACTATCAAAAGCTTGAGGAAAGAGGAGGAAACCTTTCAGCCGGTGAAAAGCAGCTTATAAGCTTTGCAAGAATTGTGCTGAAGAATCCTTCGGTTATAATTCTTGATGAGGCTACAAGCGCCATTGATACGGAAACCGAAATGCTTATTAAAGAAATCCTCGATGAAATCACAAAGGACAAAACAACCTTTGCGGTTGCACACAGACTTTCCACCATTAAAAACGCCGATAAGATTCTCGTAATCGGTGACAAGGGAATTTTGGAATCCGGCAGTCATGAAGAACTTATGAAGCTGAAAGGACATTATTACGAACTGGCTACGGTATGAGGAAAAATTTAAATAAAGTGATAATTATTTTTGCTTTGGCATTAACCGCTTGTGGGAATAAAACAACTCAACCGGTTGAAAACATAATCAACGATGCAATTGCAACAGTATCACCTGTTACGGACGATAAATCAGAAAAAGAAAATAGGAACGATGAACCGGCGGATACTCCGAAACCGACCGAAACTGCTGAACTGACAAGGCCTGCGGAAAAGGAAGAAATCGTGGGAGACATGGCGAAATACGAAAGAATAATTTCAGCCTATCTGGAGGGAAATATGGAAAAGCAGGGCGGACCCTATGTGATGCCTACAGTATAGCCATACATCACATACGTCCTTGACTTCGAAAGCGAGATGGGGCCGGCGGGAATCTATAATAAATATATGGCGGACGGTTCGAGTTCAAAGGTTTCCGGAGCGGAAGCACTTGGCTCTCAGGAAGGTTTTGCAAAAGTCGGAAATCTGAATGTAACATGGATTTATCTCGATTATGACAATTTCTTCGAAACAATAAAAGCGAAAACCAACGAGTAATCTCCGAAATTAATCTTGAAAGCAATTATGGTGTTGTTATTTGCTTACGGAAAATGGTAGAATGATAACAGTCGGCGTATTTCTGTAAAATGCATTACAAATCATTATGAACGGGTGGGGAGAAAAGTATGCTGTTCTTTATAAAGAAAAAGAAGCCTGAATTTCATGGGCTTGTCAGCGTTGATATTTCATTTTCCGGGGATATGATCGGCTCTTCCTCAAGCCTTTTACTTGAGAGGGACGGCAATCGGTGTTTTGTTGTAAGCAGACAGAAGAAGGCGTTCAACAAGAAAGAAAAAGTTACTAAAAAGAAAGTTGATGAAAGTTTCTTTGAAAGTGCACAGGCTATCATAAATGATTATAATCTTCCGGCACTTTCAAAGCTGCCGGAGTCAAAGATTCAGGAGCTTGACGGCGGCAGCAGACAGCTTTTGATAAGGTTTGAGCCTTTTGAGACTTACCGTATTTCGGCCACGCAGGAGCTTACCGAAGAAGCACTTGAAATGTGGAACAGATTGGAGAAGCTGCTTAAAAGTGCCTGATTATCCGGGGCTATCGATATTGTAGGAGGTATACTTATGAATGACGAAAAGAAAACAGAGGCTGAAAAACTTGGGAAAAAGTATCCCGAGCGTGCCGTTATCAATCAGAAAAAAGACATGGAGACAGTGTGTGCGGCAGTATATGCAGGACCTCCGATGCCGGAGTCGCTTCCGCCGCTTAGTCAGGAAATGCTTCAGCAGATGCCGAATGCCATGATGATGGTATACGCAAGCCCTGAGGCGCTGGTAATCCGCAAACAAATAGAGCTGGCCATGAAGGGGCAGCTTCCCGATGAATCAGAGAAAAAGTTCTGCACGAATTGCGGTGCTTTGAACGGTATCGATGCTAAATTCTGTGAGGAATGCGGCAGGAAATTCCCTGTTAACGAACAGCCGGAGCAGAAATAAATGGAATATCTTCTTTCAAGATGCGTTTGGGAAATTACTCTTGCATGCTGTTTTTCCTGTAAATACTGCGGTTCAAAGGGCGGAAAAGCTCGTGAAAACGAACTTTCCACCGAGGAATGCCTTAAGCTTGCCGACGAACTTTTCGAACTCGGTTGCAGGCGGGTTTCCATGATAGGCGGTGAGGTGTTTATGAGGCCCGATTGGAAAACAATCGTGTCCGGACTTACTTCGCATGGAATAGCAGTAAATGTAATCACAAACGGATTTATCTTTAATGACAAACTTATTTCGGACCTTAAAGAAGCAAACGTTGAGTCGGTTTCCGTTTCGATTGACGGTCCTGAAGAGATACACGATAAATATCGTCAGGCCGGCAGCTATGACAGGGCCGTTAAGGCTGTGGAAGTACTTTGCGAAGCCGGTATTCCGGTGTCGGTAATAAGTACTCTTAATCGTGAAAACGTTGCCTGCCTTTATTCTCTTTATGAAACACTTCGCCGGTTTCCCATTTACGCATGGCAGCTTCAGGCATGTTCTCCTATGGGAAATGCTGCAAAAAACGGTATTGATTTTTCTTTTGATATGGCTGAAGTAATCGGCTTTGTCGAAAAGAACGTGGGACAGGCGCCCTTTGCACTTGGTGTTGCGGACAATATCGGTTATTTTACCCCCTCGGAAGGCAGTATTCGTGGCAGCCTCGGTGGGAAAGGGTATTTTCTCGGGTGTCTCGCGGGCATTTCAGCCATAGGTATAGACAGCGTCGGCAATGTTCGCGGCTGTGAATCGATGTACGATGAGAAATTTATCGAAGGAAACGTAAGGAAAACTTCGCTGAAAGAAATATGGGAAAACCCTGACAATTTTGCTTACAATCGTAAGTTTACAAAGGAAATGCTTACCGGAAAATGCAGAGAGTGCGAAATGGGAGAATACTGCGCCGGAGGATGCAGATCCTACAATTTCTTTGTTCACGGGAAACTTTATGAGGCTCCTGCCTGTGCGAGGAATTCTAAAACCAATTAATTTGACTCAAATAATGAAAATCAGAATAGCAGCAATATAGCTGTTATGTTCGGGAGTTATTATGTTCATGTTCGGATGCAGGCGCAGAAACAAAATAAACAGACCGGAAGAGGAATGCGGAGGGAAAATCGTCAAAACAGACCCCAAGGCACCTAAATCCATAAAGTCTGATGATATTACTTTTTTTGAAACGGAGTTCTTCAGAAACGAAGACGATACTTACAGAAACAGCGGATACTATCGCTTCATGCTGAACAAAGACGAAAACGGCTCTTACACCATTTCGGGTGACAAAAAAGAAGCTCTGAAATGTGAGACGGACCGGGAGTTCGCCACAAAGCTCGGGAAGCTTATCAGAGACTACGGATTAATCGAACAGAACGGCAAATATGAGGTTACCAGCGGTCTTCCGCCTGAATGCGGTCCGTTTGTTCTAAGAGCGGAGTATTCGTCGGGAGAAAGGCTGTGGTTTACATGCGATGGGGATCCGGATGACAAGTTTACCGGAGCCGTTTTGGATCTTTTTGCAAAAGAATTCGGAAAGCACGGGATTGAGGAATACCTTCCTACGAAGGAAGATTCGGAATACTTTGAAAGCGTTTAAAAAAAAGATATTTGAAACAGATGGTAAGTAATCGTGAAGAATGTTAAGTATTTTGATATCAACTGCAATGGCCACAGTATAAAGACCAAATTGTTCTGTGAATCTATCCGGGAAATCGAACATATTGTACTGTATGTTCACGGCTTCGGGGGTCATAAGGATAACAAGGCTGCGGAGTATTTTGCGGAAGCTTATCTTTCAAAGAAAAAGAAATGTGCGGTGTGTGTGTTTGATTTGCCATGCCATGGTTCCGACGTAAAAAAGAAGCTTACGCTGACGGATTGTGATTTATATATTGATGTTGTAGTTGATTATATAAAAGAACAGCTTAAGGTTAATGATATTTGCGTGTACGGAACAAGCTTCGGAGGATATCTTATCCTTAAGTATATACACGAGCATGATTTTAACCCGTTCAGAAGAATAGCACTTAGATGCCCTGCGATATCCATGACGGATGCCATGAGCAAAAGAATAATGACGGAAGAAAACATTGATTTGCTTAACAGAGGTAAGGACGTATATGTCGGATTTGACAGGAAGGTTCTCATTGATAAGTCGTTTATGAGCGATCTTAGTACATTTGATGTTCGAAAGTGGGAATATTACGATTTTGCCGATGACATACTTATAGTACATGGGACAAAGGATGAGATTGTTTCTGTTGAAGAGAGCAGGGATTTCGCAGAAAACAATATTATAGAATTTATTGAGATAGAAAACGCCGATCACAGATTTCAGGATTTAAAGTTAATGAAGCTGGCACATAGCTATATGATTGACTTTATTATGTAGTGTTTGCGCTTTGATAAGAGTCTGTGACAAAATAAAAAGTATGTGTGACATTAATGTAAGGAGATTGTAAGCCGAATCGATTTCGGCTTTTCTTTTTTCGGAATAGAATAAAGCCATAAGAACAAAACAAATTTATGGCGAACGCCGGAAAGAGAAAAATAAATGAAAAAGACAATTTCCTTAAAAAAAGCTTTAGTACTCATCACAGTAGCCGCTGCATTCATTATCCTGTATTTATCCGTAAGATTCATCATTGCAGGCCTCGATAATGTTCAGATTCGCGGAATATTCAGTGAAGAGATCAAATATATCGAAAAGATGATATGTGAAGAAAGTACTGAGGAATCTGTTATAGAGCTTATTTCCGGGAAAATCGGCCGGATTGGTTTGAAGGATTCCAACCGCATCAACCTTGAGATGGATTCAATCTACGTTAACAAAGAAAATTGCGTCGACCTTGCAAAGATGCTTCTTAAAGATGGGGTAATCAAAGGTATGTCGGTAAAGAACCTTGCAGCTGAGATTTACACACATGCTTCAGTCTACTACGTGTTTGAAGCAATCCCTTCATTCATTCACAAGCTTCCCGGTTTCTCAAGCGTTTACAGAAGCGTTTCGAACGGTATCGATCTTGAGGACGGTGGAGACACACATACTCGTCAGTTGGTTTATGCGGTGGTTTACAAATTATTCTGATTATCCGGCAGGGAAAGATTGATTTACGATGGGTAAATGAATCTGACCCTGTTTTTTATACCACTTGCGCAACAAAATATACATGATGCATAATGTATATTGTTTCAGGACATTGTTTTGTGTATTATGCCACTCGGATGATACGGAGGATAATCAAATGGCAAAGGATAAAACAAAAAAGCCGAAAGAGGGGGCAACCGTTCTTAACGGTGAAAAAGACGAAAACGGAAAATTAAAGACGCCTCATACGAAATACGGCATATTGAGCAACATTAAGTTCGTAATGGGTGCACTTTGGAAATACAAGCGTCCGGTAGTTTTCTGCATGATTCTTGGGGCATTTACCCAGCCTTGCATGCAGTACATCTGGGGCTTTTTCACAAAGTTCATCATCGACATTGTTCAGAGGCAGCAGGCAACAGGAGACAAGAGCTTCGGAGCGCTCATACGGATGGTAATAATAATCGTTATTACCGATCTCGTTTTAAGAGTGGTGAATACAAGCATATTTAACCGGAACTGGCCGGGATACGTGGAAACGCGATTTAAGCTTATTCACGACCGTATCGACAAGGCGCTTTCAATGAACTACGAAACACTTGAGCAGCCGCACATACTGGATATGGCCATGAAGGCTTCACAAGCCACCGGCGGAAACAATAACGGCGTTGAGGGACTGATGCATGCTGTTGACAATCTTTCCAGAGTTATTGTTACCATGGTTATAAGTTTCACTATGATTACCGTTCTGGATTGGCGACTTATACTTGCACTTGTAATTATCTGCATCTTCAACTTCATTTCATACAGACGGGCAGTCCTTTTTGATAAAAAGCATGTATGGGACGAGATGCCTCCGTATTGGCGTCAGCAGAACTACATGGAACGTTGTACTCAGGACTTCGATTTCGCTAAGGACATCAGACTCTTCAACATGAGAGACTGGCTTCATGAAAAGCAGCACGAATCCTTCTCGGTATGGCTTGATTTATATACGAAGGGACGCCACGTGTGGTGGCAGCATTCAACGATATGCACCATCACCGGAATGATTCAGGGTGCATTCATGTACTTTGTACTTATCAAAGCAGTTCTTGCACCGACAGAGCCGCTTACCATCGGTAACTTCACTCTTTACATTTCGTTATGCGGAGCATTCTCAAATGCGCTTACAAGCTTTTTAAACCAGCTTGGCGGAATCGAAAGAAATTCGATGGAAGTTGATGACTTCAGAACATTTATAGACTTTGACGGCGGGGATTCAAGAGGATACCGTCTTGAGAAAAGCGGACAGGGATACAGGCTTTACGAAGATGCCTCTGAAACGAAGTCTGCTGAAAAATACAGGAAAACAAAGGCTTCGGACAGCGTAACCTACTGCATCGACGAGCAGTCCGAAAACAAAAAAGAGGAGTTCCTTGAAGCCCGGAAGAAGTTTGAAAAAGGTGAAATCAACTTTGAGTTTAAAAACGTATCTTATCGATACGAAGGTGCTGACGGATATGCATTGAAGAACCTTACTCTCACTTTTAAGTGGGGTGAGAGACTTGCGGTAGTCGGCTTAAACGGAGCAGGAAAGACAACTTTCATAAAGCTTCTTTTAAGACTTTACAATGCAACAGAAGGCGAAATTCTTTTAAACGGCCTGAACGTCAGGGAATACAACAAAGAAGACTATTTCTCACTGTTTTCTCCCGTATTCCAGAATGTGGAAATTTTTGCTTATCCTTTGGCCGGAAATGTATCGATGCTTCCCGAAAGCGAAACAGACAAACAGCTTGTGTATGATTCACTCGTTAAAAGCGGCATGAAGGAAAAGGTTGACAGTCTCCCCGAAGGAGTGGATACGCAGCTGCTTAAAATCATATATGAAGACGGTGTGGATTTCTCGGGCGGTGAAAAGCAGAAGCTTGCACTTGCAAGAGCTCTCTACAAGGATGCACCCGTAATCGTTCTGGATGAGCCTACGGCAGCGCTTGATGCTTTGGCAGAGTATGAGCTTTACAAAAACTTTGATTCACTTATCGGTACGAAGTCCGCATTGTACATTTCCCATAGACTGTCTTCTACAAGATTCTGTGACAATGTTGCCATGTTTGCTCACGGAGAGCTTGTGGAGTATGGCACCCACGATTCTCTTATTGAGAAGGGTGGAGAATATGCAAAGATGTTTGAGGTACAGGCTCAGTATTATGAAGAACATGGCGGTGATGCCGCAGAAGGCGAGGAGGTGATTTGCAATGAATAAGAAGAATGAAAAGAAAAACATATTCCTTGACAGCATTGACGAATCGTCTCAAAAGCCTAAACACGTCAAAGGTCAGAAGCGTGAAGAAAGCACCGTGCTTAAGGTTTATAAGTACTTCATTCCGAGCGCATGGAAAAAATACAAGATGTACTTTGTTATACGCATTATTAAGCTGATTTGCCAGACTGCGCTTCCTTTCTTTGAGCTCATTTTGCTCCCGCTTATTGTTGACGAACTTGTAAATGACAGGGAACTTGGAAAAATAATTCTTTACGTTGCAATTCTTGGCGGCGGCAACGTTGTCCTCGGATATGTGGACACCTGTATGGACAATCTGATACAACGGTACGCCGAAAAGTTTACGGTTTACTATCGTGAACAGGCATCTCTTCGTATAATGGATTTGGACTTCCAGGTGACGGAAGACAAGAAAGCACTCGACCAGATTGAACTTGCCAGAAACGGTATGGACTGGTATTCGGGCGGACTTGACGGCATTGTCAGCTCGTTGTTTACGGTAATTCAGAATGTTATAACATTGCTTGGTATTTCGACGATTGTTTTCATAAGTGCGCCTTGGCTTTTACTGTTGATTTTCGGAGTGCTTTTTGTTACCGGGCTTTTGAATAACATAAACAACAAGGTTGAGCAGGAAGAGTATAAAAACATGTCAAAAGTTAACAGGGTGTTCAGCTATCTTGGCTGGCAGATCGTTGATTTCCGCTATGGTAAGGATATTCGTCTTTACAAGGCAAAGGATATGATGCTCAGTAATTACGATTATTATTGCGGCGAAATTACCGATGCCTGGTACAGTCTTGCAGACCGCCAGCTCCTTCCGACGCTTCTTATGGACGTTTGCGATGTTGTGAGAGACTTCGGCACATACATATATGTCGGTGCTCTGGCAATTCTCGGTAAAATTACCTTGGGTGTTACAACTCAGCTCTTTTCAGCGGGTGGATCGCTCTATGGTAACGTCAGATCTCTTGTGTTTAATGTGCAGGAAATTATCAAGAGAACAAACTACGCATATGAATACGTTAAGCTCATGGATTTCCCCGAAGCTATTCATAAGGGCAACAAGCCTGTTACACACGGGCCTCACGTGTTTGAATTTAAGGACGTAGAGTTCGCATATCCCGGTTCCGATGTAAAGGTGCTTAAAGGTGTCAATCTTAAAATCGAATCAGGCGAGCATCTTTCGATTGTAGGCCTTAACGGCGCGGGAAAGACTACATTCGTGAAGCTTCTCTGCAGACTTTACGATCCGACTTCCGGTGTTATCCTCATGGACGGCGTTGACATAAGGAAATATGACTATAAGTCATATATGCGGGAATTTGCTCCGGTGTTCCAGGATTTCAAGCTGTTTGCTTTTACGCTTGAAGATAATATTGTGCTTACGGATGCCGATGCGCTTTCCAAAGAAGAAAAGAACAGAAAAGTTTCCGAAATCTTTGACAAGGTCGGTCTTTCAGACAAAATCAAGGAATTGGAAAAAGGCGCGGAGTCATACGTTTTCAAGCATTATGACAAGGACGGCTTTGAACCGTCAGGTGGTGAACAGCAGAAGGTAGCAATCGGACGTGCCCTTTACAAAAATTCACCTGTTGTTATTCTTGATGAACCGACCGCGGCACTTGACCCTGTAGCGGAGTACGAAATATACAAAAAGTTCGAGGATCTTGTTGGAGGAAAGACTGCGGTTTACATTTCGCACCGACTTTCTTCGTGCCAGTTCTGCGATAAGATTGCGGTATTTTCCGATGGCGTCGTTTCCGAATACGGAACACACTCCAGCCTTGTGAAGAAAGAAGGCGGCCTCTACGCAAAGATGTTTAATGCGCAGGCGATGTACTATGCG
>JAZLLG010000004.1:0-4354 GCA_045598045.1 Lachnospiraceae bacterium
AGACTGATAAACAGTGGCTTTTATGATTTAGCCACAGCTTATCAGTCTGTGCACGTCAACTATTGAAAGCGCCGTATACCGAACGGTACGTACGGTGCTGTGAGAGGACGGCGGTTAGTCACCGCCTCCTACTCGATCGAACAGTGAGAAGTACAGACAAAAGTTTGCTTTTATCAGAGCATTAAGCGATAGATGGCTTCTACGTCTTTCTGTTCAAGAACAGTGAAGCCGTATACTTTGCCGGAACCGCTTCCGTCACCGTAACAGCACGTATGTGCAAGCTTTTCTATGTCTGCTTCTTTGGCTCCGAGCTCCTCAAAGTTCTTTGGCATACCGATGGAGATGAGGAAAGAACGGAGAGCTTCAATGCCGGCTTTGGCAGTGTTTTCGGGATTTGAGAAATCAAAGCTGCAGCCCCAGACTCTTACGGCAATTTGGGCAAAACGCATTACATCATGCTTCATTGTGTAAGTGAAAACAGCGGGCATAGTAACTGCAAGGCCTGCACCATGGGCACAATCATAAAGGGCGGACAGCTCATGCTCAATGTTGTGGCTTGTCCAGTCCTGACTTCTGCCTACACCGCATGAATTGTTGTGAGCCATCATTCCTGCCCACATGATGTTTGCTCTTGCCTCGTAATCGTGGGCATTTTTAATTGCTTTAGGGCCTTCATTTACCATGGTGAGAATGAGAGCTTCAATCATTCTGTCCGTAACTTCAACATCCTTGGTGTTTGTGAGATAACGCTCATAGAGATGAGCGATGATGTCGGTAATGCCGCAAGCCGTTTGATATGCGGGAAGAGTTTCCGTAAGTGCCGGGTTAAGAACGGAGAATTTTGGCCTTAATGCGTCGCCGCTTGCGCCTCGCTTAAGCATACCGTCTTCTTTTGTAATAACGGAATCGGGTGAGCCTTCCGAGCCGGCTGCTGAAATAGTGAGCACAGTTCCGATGGGAAGAGCTTTTGTAACGGGTTTTCCTTCATAGAAATCCCAGAAATCCCCGTCATAAACCGCACCTGCTGCAATTGCTTTAGCGGAATCGATGGCACTTCCTCCGCCGACAGCGAGTATAAAATCTATATTTTCTTTTTTACAAAGATCGATGCCTTCGTATACAAGACCGCTTCTTGGATTAGGCATAACGCCGCCGAGTTCGATATATTTAATGCCTGCTTTATCCAAAGATGCCTTTACTCTGTCCAACAAGCCTGAACGTACAACAGAACCTTTTCCGTAGTGTATAAGCACTTTTTTGCCGCCAAAACGGGAAACGAGATCGCCGCAATCATTTTCACGATCTTTTCCGAATGCGAAAAAAGTAGGTGCATAAAAATTGAAATTATCCATACTATTGCCTTTCTGATTTATAAAAAATATTGTGACTTACGTCGCAATATATCATATCATACTATTTGGCTTTAATGGTGTACCATGGTTGTAAAAATCGCTTCATTTTTTGTGAAAACGTGGTGATTTTAAAGCTTTGCCGTACATTATGAAAGTCAGGACTGAGATTTGTTGACTAAATAAATAGTTGACAAAAGCAATTAGTGCACATATCATATAAATGACGGAGGAACAGTTTATGAATCAGGTACAGGCTTTCAGAGAAAACACACGAAGATTAGAAATGAATCTTTCCAATATCAACAAAACCGGTTGTTGCTCGGTAAGTGAGGCACAGTGCTTCGCACTTGTTGAAATCGGGCGGAATCCAATGATTTCCGTTAAAGAACTGGCAAAAATACTTGGAGTCGATAAAAGCGGGATAAGCAGGACTGTTGAAGAACTTGTGCAAAAAGGGCTCGTAGAACGGACTCCTTCAAAAGAAGACAGACGGTTTGTTGTACTTGAACTGACGGATAAAGGGAAAGAACGGTTCAGAAAAACAGAGAATGATATGAATGACAAGTTCGGAGAAATCCTTAACAGAATCCCTGAAGACAAGAGGGACTCTGTGATTGAGGCTCTGAGACTTTACAACGAAGCTTTCGGAAAGAGTGAATAATATGTCGGAGAAAAAAGTAAATCATGGTGATATAGCCGTAGAGTATTTCAACAATAATTTTAACTGCTCTCAGGGTGTGTTTACAACCTTTGCTACAGAGATGGGAATGGATGAGAAAACCGCACTGATGGTAGCAACGAATTTCGGCGGAGGGGCAAGAAAAGGTGAAATTTGCGGAGCAGTGGCGGGAGCACTTATGGTGCTTGGAATGAAATGCGGGCACTGTGAAAGCGATGATGTTGAAGGAAAGAAGAAAGCGTATCGCATCTCAGAAGAATTCATGAACAGGTTTGCCGAAAAGAACGGAAGTGTTGTATGCCGTAAATTGCTTGGGTATGATTTATCCGTGCCGGAAGAAAACAAGGTCATAAAAGAGAAAAATCTTTTTAAAACCGTTTGTCCTTTAATGGTGAGAAGCGCTGCGGACATATTGGATGAAATGCTTTCGGAGGAACCTTGGAAGAACGAATAGAAGTGTTTTTCTTTACGTTTTTGAAATAATGATTGCAAAGGAATGTAAGGATTGCTACAATCTTTACAGAAAATGAAAGGGCGTCTTTCGGCGCATGGTGAAGGAATGATTATCAGATAACAGATTTAAGTGAAGCACAAAGTTTTTAGTTTATTCCCGCAGGGAGTTTTTTGTGTACGCTTAAGTTGGTTATCGTCTTATCGTTCCTTTTTTGTATGCCAAAATTCCGGGAATAATCCGTAAATGGATGACGATAAACCGCTCTGTACACAGACTTATGATTGTAAAGCGGGTGAAAGGTGGTTTTATGTTACAGATAAATGATTTGAAACTGATACATCGAAAAGACCTGAGTGTCATTCTTGATGATTTTAATCTTGTTCTGAATGATGGCGACAAAGCGGTAATAATCGGGGAAGAGGGAAACGGAAAATCCACTCTCATCAAGTGGATTTACGAGCCGTCGCTTGTTGAGGACTATATTGAAGCTGAAGGCAGGAAAATTCAGGGAAATGAGCGTCTTGCATATCTTCCGCAGGAAATGCCTGAAGCAGATAGAGATAAGTCGGTATACGAATTTTTTTCTGAACAGGATTTCTTTTGGAATCTTTCCCCGAAGGATTTGGCTGCTTATGCCAAAAGATTCGGCGTAGAACAGGACTTCTTTTACAGAGAGCAGCGAATCGGTACGCTTTCGGGTGGTGAAAAAATTAAAGCTCGTCTTATGTTGCTTTTGATGTCGGAACCGACGGTACTTCTTCTGGACGAGCCTTCCAATGATATTGATATAGCAACTTTGGAACTTCTTGAAAATGTCATCAATGATTGGAAGAAGATTGTACTGTTCGTGTCTCATGATGAAACGCTTATCGAAAATACTGCGAACATGGTTGTTCATATTGAAAGAATAAGGAGAAAGACCGTTCCGAGATATACGATTGCGAAACTTCCGTACAGACAGTACGTGGAAGAAAGGCTTCACCTGTTTGAACATCAGGAACAGCAGGCCGAAAATGAAAAGCGAGAAAAGAAAATTCGAGACGAAAAGCTGGGGCGTATAATGCAGAGCGTGGAAAGCGCGCAGGCAAGCATAAGCAGACAGGCACCGGGGGTAGGAGCTTCTTTAAAACGAAAGATGCATACGCTTAAATCAATGGAAAAACGCTTCGAAAGGGAAGATGCGGAAATGACTGAACGCCCGGAGCAGGAAGAAGCAATCTTCTTTAAGCTTGGTGATAAAGCTTCCGAGATGCCGAACGGCAAGACGGTTCTCGAATATTCATTGCCCGTGCTTTCTGTTCCTGTGGACGATGGAGAACGTGTATTGGCAAAGGATATTTTCCTTCGTGTGCGTGGCCCAGAGAAGATTTGCATTGTCGGTCCGAACGGAGCAGGAAAAACAACATTGCTTCGTAAAATCGCCGAGGAACTGCTGTCACGAAACGATATCCGTGCAGAATACATGCCGCAGGACTATGAGGATCTTCTTAATCTTGATATGACTCCCGTTGATTTTCTTGAAAAAAGCGGAGAAAAAGAAGAACGAACGAGAATTCGCACGTATCTTGGTTCTCTTAAGTATACGGTTGACGAAATGGAGCATCCCATACGTGAGCTTTCCGGCGGACAGAAGGCCAAGGTGCTTTTGCTGAAGATGAGTCTTTCGGATGCGAATGTCCTTATTCTTGACGAGCCCACAAGAAATTTCTCGCCCCTTTCCGGCCCGGTCATACGCCGAATGCTCAAAGGTTTCCCCGGCGCAATAATCAGCATCTCTCACGACCGAAAGTACATCGACGAAGTCGCCGATAAAATATACGAACTCACGCCAAACGGCCTTAAATGATACTAGGGGACGGGGTTGTGTAT
>JAZLLG010000005.1:0-46251 GCA_045598045.1 Lachnospiraceae bacterium
TAGACCGATAATCAGCTTTCTCCTTAAATACTACTGACGGGGGCGTGACACGCTCCCGTTATAGTTTATTAAGGGAAAAAGATTAGACAGATAGATTTATCTTTATGAGGAACAAAGAGTTTGGTATATTGGTATGGAAAATAATATGAAATTTTTAAAATATTTTTTAAAATGTTATCTAACCTATTGGTGTATTTAGCAACTACTACTATGAAAGCTTTCAAAATACTTAAAGGAATCAAGAACAGACATGACTAAAGAATGCATTGACAAAATTATAGAGCAGAATATGGAGAAGATTTATCTATATTGTCTTCGTAAGGTAAGTAATACAACTGATGCAGAAGATTTGGCTTCGGATATTATTCTTGAACTGCTTAGATCATATACACATATTAATAATGACGGAGCTGTATATGGCTACCTTTGGTCGATTGCTAGTAACCTTTGTAATAATTACTGGCGCAAACAGTCGAGATACAGTTATGATGAATTACCGGAAGAATATACAGGCTTGTATATTCCTACTCCCGATGAGGATTCGGATCAAAAAGAGGAGCTGGCAACGCTTCGGCGTGAGTTATCTCTTCTTAGTAATAATTATCGTGTGATTATGATTGATTTTTACTTCCACAATATGCGATGTGAGCAAATTGCAGTAAAAATGGGAATTTCAACTAACAATGTAAAACAATATCTGTTCGAGGGAAGAAAGAAGGTAAAAATAGGCATGGATAAACAAAGAGAATATGGAACACATAGTTATGCTCCTGAAAAGTTTTCAATGAATTTTTGGGGAAATAGTTCAAAAGGATATTGGGAACTGTTTGAAAGAAAGCTTCCTGGGAATATTATGCTTGCTATATATGAAAAACCAATGACCTTGGAAGAACTTAGCCTTGAAGTAGGAGTTGCAGTGCCGTATCTTGAGGACGAACTGGAGCCACTTGAAAAGTTCGAGGTTATAAGAAGAAAGGGTAATAAGTATTACAGTAATATTGTAATCTATGATTACAGTTGGATGGAAAAAATTCATGCTCGTTCAAAGAGTGTTTTGACAGAAAAGCTTGATGATATTATGGCTATGATTGACAAGGGCGTGGATGCTTTGGAAAAGAGCGATTATACCAATTATATGGATGATTTGAATGCAAGAAGATGGTTTATTCTTATGTTGCTTTTCTGGGAAGCGCAGCAAACTTCTGAAGGGAAGATGAAAACACATCTTACATTTCCACTTCTAGCTAACGGAAGTAATGGCTATGTTATGGGGCAGCGTGGTGAATTCCCTATTGCAATTCACGGAATATATGGAATGTATGGACTTGAGAAAGGTTATATACGAGTTTTAAACTATAACATGTTGTCTGATATTGTATTGAGTCCATTTGAAAGAGGCCATAGGGAAGTATTACTTGCGGCTGAAAATAGGGCTGCCGAAATGAACCAAGTTAGTGAGCTTCCTAAGCTTCTAGATATGAAAGTGGTTCGGATTGAAGATGGAAAAATTATGCCATGTTATTCTGAAATCTCAGAAAAGGATTATCATAGTATCATGCAAGTGCTTGACTCAGAAATTGATTCATTGGCTGAGATTGCCGCGAAGATAAGGGATGATGCCGGTGATGAACTTTCTAGAAGCATTCCGTATGATATTAGCTGGGCAAAAGATATTGGCAGTATCGTGTCTATGTTCAGTATATTAGAAAATATTGTGCCGGTAGTTCTTGAAAGTGGATATCTTACCAAGGGAAAAGACGGTCAAAATTTGACAACATTTTATTTCAAAAAATAAATACGATAAGCACAAAAAATTTTGGGGGGCAAGTCGTAAAGTTAAATCAATAAGGATAAAGAATATATTGATAAAATGACTGTTTTGTGTATAATATATTTAGTAGGTGATGCACAGCCTTATAAATGAGCGAGTTATAAGTGGGTGATGCACAGCCCTCAAATGAGCGAGTTATCAGCAGGGACAAGATTTCTTGTCCCTGTTTTACATTATGAGGAGGTATATGAGGGGACTAAAGATTTATGAAGTCGATTCCAGATACATTAAGTTCTTATCTGGATTTCAAGAACACATTTTTTCTTCTGAGGGAGAAAAGAGCGGAAGAAAGTACATTGGTATTATCTTAGAAATAAATGGATTTAAGTATTTTACTCCGTTGTCTTCTTTTAAGGCAAAACATAAGAAGATGAATGAGGGCGTTGATTTTATAAAAATTAAGGATTACGCTGTCATTAATATAAATAATATGATTCCGGTGCCTGACGGAGTATACACGTTAGTTGATGTAAATGGTACGAGTGATCCACACTACAAGTTTTTATTACAAGCTGAAAGCCGAGAGATAAATAAACAGAAAAATAGAATACTTAAGAACGCAGATATAGTTTATAAGCATAAATTACGTAATGGTGATAGTACATCGTTAGCAAAGAGAACAAACGATTTTATAGTACTTGAGAAGGCTTGTAAAGATTATTGCTATTAACTTACCATCGTCCTCGAGAGCCCTGGGCAGCCCTCGGTACGACACAGGTAAGCAACAAATGCTTTGAAAAATGCCCATTTTTCGTTACTTTCACAGCTTGATAAGTTCTCAAAGAGATAAGGATTGCACAACGTATTACGTCTTTGGACAATTCAATACGATTCATTACACCTCAGGACTTTGGGTCTGGGGTGTTTTTATGAAAAAGAAATTGCAAAACTGCAATCAAATATATTGACAATGCAATAACAAGAAGCTATAATACAAGATATAGGGAAGGAAAAAGAGGAGGACACAAAATGAGTTGGAAGGAAAAAGTAACAGAGCTGATGAAACAGAGAAACATAACGCAGAAGCAATTGTCTCAATTAAGCGGGATTACGGAGAGTTCTATTTCCAGATATCTTCATAGTGAGCAGAGACCTCGAATGGACATTGTGGTAAATGTTGCAAAGGCTTTACATGTTGAAACAGAGTATTTGCTTGATGACAGTGAAAGAGGCGAATCGGCATACTCATCAATAGCAACTGCGATTGCTCGTAAAGGTAATGAGTTGACTGCTGAAGAAAAGAATCAGCTTATCGCGTTGATTTTAGGAGCAAAAAAAGATGTATAGAACTGGTGAAATCTATGATGATATAAAGAAAACGATAATCGATATTTATATTGATTATGGTATATCCGGATTCCCTATTGATGAGACCTCTGTTTGTAGAAAGATGGGAGTAGCGTTGATTCCATACACCAATTATGG
This sequence comes from Lachnospiraceae bacterium, assembly GCA_045598045.1. GTDB lineage: Bacteria > Bacillota > Clostridia > Lachnospirales > Lachnospiraceae > RGIG3528. The sequence continues at coordinate 3,257 of JAZLLG010000005.1, forward strand.
CAAGGAAGATAGAAAACTATTGCTAAAAAAATCACAACATGGCTTTTATGTTCCAGGAACAGCAGATAATTCTCCAACGTTTTTTTACAATGATTTGTATGAGTCGAAAGGGGCGCAGAGGTTAACTGTTTTTCATGAATTAAAGCATTATGTATATGAAGACAGCGACGATGAAGATGATGATCTTGCTGTTTTTTTTGCCAGATATTTTATGTGCCCAATACCGTACTTGCTTCTAAAAAAGATTGATACCCCAAACGAGATAGTATCGGTATTTGGAACAAGCCTTGAGGCGGCTTATAATGTGTATTCCAATCTTCTCAACCGAAGAAAGAAATACGGTTATCATCTATTTGATTATGAAATAGCACTTATCAATCATTTAGAACCGGTATTGTTGGAAGTTTATTCAAAAGAAAAGGAGAGTGATGAAATATATGAGGGTAAATAAAAAACGCATTGAAAACTGTTGGAGCAGTTGACAATACGTTTAGTATCTCGGAAAAGCTATTAACAAATCCAAGTGTGGTTACTTGAATAATAGCATTTCCTCGTAACCATGTCAATTAGCAGAATGCACAAAACTGATTGACTTTGTTTTTGGATTAGGCTCGTTAGTCGGAAAGAATATGAGGTAATGTTATGACGAGTATTGAAATGCGTGGAAACGCTTTGTTTAGTCGAAATTCTTTTGCTGTAGCGGGAGAATGGCAGATTCCCATTGTGGATCGGCAGAAAATTGATCTTGATTCCATTGATTTGATTGCATATTCGGATATAAGGTCAAATGACAGTGAAGTGAATAAAAAGAAAGGGGTACATTTTTTTATCGATGATTATCGATTTGAAGGTGTATACCGAAATCCGGAGCAGTCTCTGGGACGTCTTTCACAGTATAGTTTTTTATTGACTCCGGATTATTCTACATATTCGGATATGAACTATTGGCGGCAACTGGAGAGTGTTGCTCACAGCCGTTGGGTTGGAGCTTTTTGGCAGGATCAGGGGCAGATTGTCATCCCGACAATAAGCTGGAGTGACAGAAAAAGCTTTGAGTTTTGCTTTGACGGAGTGGAGAAGCATTCAATTGTAGCGATTGGGATGATTGGATGTAAACATTCGAAAAATGAATTTATGTATGGTTATAATGAGATGCTTAACCATATTGAACCAGACGCTATCATTTGCTTCGGAGAACCTTTTAAGGAGATGGAAGGTTACATTATTCCAGTTGATTACCATAAATCCAGAAAGGTGGTGCGGTAATGGGCGGAAGAGGAAGCAGTACTGGTATTAGTACAAAAGGTAAAATGTATGGAACCGAGTATAAATCGTTATTAACTTCTGGCAATATCAAATTTGTGGTACCGACAGCAAGTAATACTACAGCACCGATGGAGACGATGACGAAGAATCGAGTGTATGTTACTTTAGATGGAAATGGTGACCCTAAGTTTATTTCGTACTATGATCGGGAAAATAAGCGCACGAAACAAATCGACTTAGATAAGCCGCATTTGGGGGTTTCACCTCATACCCATCATGGATACAACCATAATGAGAATGACACAGATAAAGGTTTTGCTCATTTGACTACGAAGGAAAAGGCAATGGTAGATCGTGTAATCAATACGTGGAAGGGAGAGAAGAGCAATGCTTGGAGCAGATGGACTCGCAGGAAAAAATCTGGTTAAGCTTACATGGGAGCAATTTCAAGAATGGCAGCGATGGGATGAATTTCCTGAAAAAAGTGATAATCCTCCTATGACAGTAGATATGTCATTTGTCTATCGTGATAGGGTATACTATCTCGATATTGTAAATCATGAGTTTGCCATATTAACTGAGGAGTGGCAACCGGTAGAGACCGATGCTAATTTCTTGAAATTGGTGACAAAGCCAATAGAGAAATGGGATGGAAGGACCTTTTGTGAATTAATCGAAGAGATGCGTTTTGTAGACTGAGTTAGTCTTTGAATGACATATTACTGTCATTTAGGAGAATTGCACAGTTGGCATAAACGACATGTAATTATGAAAATAGTGGGAGCTGATCCAATGCGACTAGCTACCCACTAACCATAATATTCCTGTTGTCCTCGAGAACCCTGGGCAGCCCTCGGTAAGACACAGGTAAGCAACAAATGCTTTGAAAAATGCCCATTTTACGGTACTTTCACAATGCTAAAAGATCTCAAAGAGATAAGGTCCAGGGACTCTGGTATCCTAATGTTAATGGGAAGCGACAGCATAGGATACGGAAAAACGGCGGTGGTATCCTAAAGTACATGAGAAGCAGCGTAATAGGACATGAAAAGACGAAGTGTGTATCCTAAAGAGTTTTAGAAGGGACAAATTAGGATATGCAAATGAATTTCCTGTATCCTAAAGATTGTGAAATAGTGCGGAGTAGTAGATGAGATAGTTTTGAGTGTATCCTAAGAAGGGACAAAAACGGGCAAGAAGGATACGATACGAATGCATTGCCATAGTTATGCTTAATAAATATGTGATGATGCCTTTTGCATTAGGTGTAAGAATGGTATGTATGATTGTGATATACTGGATACATCAAACATTAATTGCGGAGACCTCTTCGTAAGGCACAGGTAAAAAGCGAATATAGCAGATTTGTAAATTTTACCAATCATTGACAGTGGACAGACTAATCCCGTGTCGTCGACCTGTTCACGTTTTCAGAAGTCAATAAAAGTAGGAGGCATATATGTTACCTGCATTAGAAGAAGCTATCAGGGAATTGCATACAGCAGAAGAATTAAATCCGGGACCATGGGTGAAACATTCTGAAAATGTTGGGATTGCAGCGAAAAACATAGCACATCTTGTTCCGGAACTTGATGAAAATAAAGCATACATTTTAGGACTATTACATGACATAGGAAGAAGAGTTGGGATTGTAAATATACCTAAACATGTGTATGAAGGATATAAGTATTGCATGAAAATGGGCTGGGATGAAGCTGCAAGGATTTGCATGACGCACTCTTATGTTTTTATGAAAGACGAATTTGATTATGAGCCTGAAACGTTTGAAGAAAAAGAAATTAAGAAATATATTGTTTCGTTAGGAGAGGCGGATTTATATGATAAACTTATTCAGATGTGTGATGCATTAGCAACAGACTACGGCTTTGTAATTTTAGAAAAAAGATTTGTAGATGTTACAAGACGATATGGAATAATGGAAGATTATATTAAAGGATGGGATATAACATTTGGGACAAAAGAAATGTTTGAAGAAAAAATGGGGTGTTCCATATATGATGTACTTCCGGATATTGGGAGAACAACTTTATTAAGTCCTAAGCCTTGGACACCGCCCGATAAGGGATAAAATGAATAACAGACATCCTTATAAATCCTTGATCAATATCTGATTTTTGTGAAACAGAGGTGCTTTGATGATAAGAACAGTTAACGAGAATGATGCTGAAAGATTGGTGGAAATATATTCATATTATGTAAAAGAAACGGCGGTATCATTTGAATATAAAGTACCTTCGGTAGAAGAATTTAAAAACAGAATCAGAACAATCGCTTCTAAGTATCCATATCTTGTATATGAAATTGATGGGGAAGTTTTAGGATATGCATACGCAAGTGCATATAGTGTGCGTGAGGCGTATAACTGGACCGCGACAACATCGATTTATATTAATAAATCCAATCGAAGACAAGGTATTGGTACAGCTCTTTATAAGGAGCTTGAAGCAAGATTATTTAATCAGGGAATTGTAAATATTCTTGCCGGAGTAGCTTATATTGATACTGAAGATGAGTTCCTTACGCATGACAGTTATGAATTTCATAAAAAAATGAAATATAAAGAGGTCGCGCATATGATAAAAATAGGGAAGAAATTTGATAGATGGTACGATCTTTTGTGGATGCAAAAAGTAAATGAAAGTTTGCAAGCAGAAATCATTTTAAGTGAACTTAGTTATAATAATTCAGTTATGATTTTAGACGAGAATGGTGAGATTCATAAACAACCTATGCCTGATCCTGTTGAAGAGAAATTGATTGTGAAGCAGGGCGACCGGGTAAAGGGGTTTGAGGTATTAGCGGTAACAGCGAATTTCATTGAATTATCATCGTCCATGGAATACACAACAGCCAATGACGCTACGCCAAGAACGCATTTTTTTATAGAAAAGGGAGAGTGTATTAATCTGAATATGTATGGAGTATATGATGCTGTATATAGAATCTTGATTAGCTATATTGAAACAGTTGAGTCATCAGATGATACGAATACGGAAGGATTGTCCGGGCGGTAGAGTTAAGTTAAGTGGAACAGGAAATACAAAGCATTGTGTGAAATTGCTTGTATCATTGACAGATAAGGATGCTGAGTGGAAAAACTGATAGCAATAAAGGCTTTGAACTGATTGGCTTTGATATGTATCCTCTTTACCGGACAACCGGTAAGGAGGACTTTTTATTAACTTATATTAACGGTTTTAATTGACAATCGTGAATAACCGTGATAAAGTGTGAACATGATATCGGATAATGAAGAAGGGGAAAATATATGGCGTCAAGTATTATTCATTATGCAATTACATGCGAATTGATAAAGAGCAGACAGTTTATTAATCCGGATAGACTAAAGCTGGGCTCTATCCTTGCGGATTCCGGTTATAACGGAAACAGCCATATGAAAATTTCGGTTGCCGGTGGGCATAAGAAAACTTATGATCTTGACGGCTATAGAAATCTTTATGGCAAATTGATGAAGCAGGATGACTTATATTTGGGATATTATCTTCATTTGGTTCAGGATATCATTTACAGACATTTTGTATATGATAAATATCATTGGAATCCGCTGATACCAGGCAATGTGGAAAAACTTCACAAGGATTATGCTCTCTCAAATTATTATGTTACTCAAAAGTATCAGCTGAAAAATGACCTGAATATTCCTGCGGATTTTGACAAAGAAGACATCAATCGTATTTGTGCTTTTGACTTGACGGGTTTGGAGCAAAATATGAGTTCCTATTTTGTTCCCGTTGAGGAGGAAGACATCTTTTTCTTTACAAAAGAAATGACCGATGAATACATTGCCGAGGCAGTGGAATGCTGTATACAGGAGCTTGATAATCTCGAAAAAGAAGACGGAGGCATGGACGGCTATATACTTGCCTGGGATAATGCTCCCAAATCAATACTTGAAGGCACCGCCAACACCAGAGACCTTGGTATGTACAGAATACAGGGTACAAAGAAATATACTGCGGCCAATCGGATTTACAGAAGCGACAGATGTGTGGCATTAAGCGCGCGTGACAGGGAACTGTTAATGAGCAGAGGCATAACGACTGTCATTGACCTTCGGAGTATTGTCGAGGCAGAAGCGAAGCCGTCTGCCTTTGCGGGCGACAGTGAATTCCATTACCTGCATTTCCCCATAGAAGATGGAATGAAGGTCCCTGAGAGTCTTGCGGAGGTTCCGGTATCCTATATGAAGATTGCTCATGCGGAAGGCATGAAGGATGTGTTTAAGACCATTGCAAATGCTGAGAGCGGAGTGCTGTTTCACTGTACTGCGGGCAAGGATAGGACCGGTGTGGTAAGCGCCGTCCTTTTATCCTTGGCAGGAGTATCGGATGAGGATATTGTAGACGATTATGTGATTAGCCGAGAGCTTAACAGAGACAGGCTGCAAGCATTTCTGAAGAAACATCCTGAAGTTGACAAAGAAATTGTACTTGCGAATGAAAAATCAATGATCGGATTTTTGGAAAAGTTTAAGGAAAAGCATAATACAGTGGAGCAATATCTGTCAGAATTGGGTCTGACAGATACGGAAATAACCAAATTAAAAGATAAACTCGGAAAATAAATCAGACAGGCATAAGGTGAGGATATGTTTATAGAAGAAAGACATCAGAAAATAATAGAAATATTGAATACGGATGGACGTATTTCCTGCTCAAGGATTCAGGAATTATTTCATGTAAGCTATGATTCGGCGAAACGTGATTTGAGGATACTTGAAGAAAAGGGCTTATTAAAAAGAACACATGGAGGTGCGCTTCCGATTCGTCAGGTGGCCAATTGCAGACCGGCAAAGATGACTTGTAAGGATTTTGAGTTTGTTAAGGATAATTACAAAGCCATCGCTCTAAAGGCAGTTTCTATGATTGAGAATAATGATGTAATATTCATTACCTCCGCAACCGTAGGTTACTTTATGGCACAGAATTTATCGGATGATATCAGACTGAGGGTTGTGACCAATTCTATTGTAATAGCTGAGGAATTGAGAACAAGAGACAATATAGATGTAATTATGCTGGGTGGAGAAATGGATCATAAGGGAAATTGTTATGATGCTATTGCGACCGAAATGATTAAAAAAATGAGATTTGATAAATGCTTTATTACATCAGCGGCTATAAGCGCAGAATTTGGTTTATCTATTCAAAGAACAGGAGCTATTTCTTTTTGGAATGAACTAATTAACAGCTCAAAGAAAACGATAGGTTTGTATCCGACAGAAAAAATCGGTTATGAATCTATAGTAAGTATTTGCTCTGCGAACAGGCTGGACACTTTGATAACCGATTGGGATGCTTGTGAGGAAGATATACACAAATTTGATGAACAAGGGATTGAAGTGGTTGTTGTCGAAAAAGAATAGAGAAAGGAAAGAGCTAATATGGAGGTAGTGATTTATGAACGAATATAAACTCATACATTTACCTAAGGAACAATGGAAGGGAACTCCCATTATGATGGTCACCGAGCTTTGGGTAAGCGACTTGTTACATCTCCAAATTCTAACTTCGAGGTGTTTTTTTTCAGTTTCAGGCTCTGCAGAAATGCAGAGTCTTTTATTTTTATGAAATAAACTTGAAGAAAGGCTGAAATCGGTCCTTTTGCATTTTTTTTCTGATATACTGTCTGTTACCAATCTAAAATTGAGTGTGAAGAAAACATACAGATGAAAGGGATATCGTCTATGACAATACTGAAAGAACAAAATGCCAATAATTTGACATTAACATTGGAAGGCCGTTTGGACACAACGACATCTCCGGATTTGGAAGCTGTTCTCGAGAATGAACTTACAGATACAGCAGAACTTATTTTCGATTTTAATCATTTGGAATACATATCATCTGCAGGACTCCGTGTTTTACTGGCGGCGCAGAAGAAGATGAATACCCGGGGAACGATGATTATCCGCAATGTGTGTGAAAGTGTTCGTGAAGTATTCGAAATCACCGGCTTTTCTGATATTTTGACGATTCAATAATTCGAGTTGCAGGCAGCGTAAACGCTGAAGTATGGCTTCTGCATGCAAAGGAAGAAAAGATTACCATATAGGAGTGGAACTAAAATGAGCGAAGAGATATTCAGAAAAAAAAGTTTGGATAAGGTTAAATCACCCGAAAATCTCGATGATTATATTCATGTATCCAATCCCGGAGTATGGCTTTTGTTGATTAGTATTATCATTCTCCTGGCCGGGGCTTGCATCTGGGGTGCCTTCGGCCATATTGACAGTACCGCACCTGCAACGATTCACGCCGAAGGCGGGAAAGTAACCTGCTTTGTGGCAAATGAAGATATCACCTCCGTACATGAAGGAATGACTGTAAGGTTTGACGGGTTTGAAGCTGTTATTGCCGAAATCGGTGAAAAGGATGAGTCGGGATACGCCTGCGTACTTCAATTGAATCAGACGGTTTCAGACGGTTTTTACGAGGGAAAAATAATTATCGAAAGCGTTAACCCGTTATCTTTTGTTTTGAATTGAGGAATCTGACATGGCAAAAAAAATCAAAAAGCCAATCATAAAAGGTGTTGCCAAGGTTCCTGTTGTTATGCAGCTGGAAGCGCTGGAGTGCGGTGCGGCAAGTCTTTGCATGATTCTGGCCTATTACAATAAATGGATACCGCTCGAACAGGTTCGGGAGGACTGCGGTGTGTCACGTGACGGCTCCAATGCCCGTAATGTATTGAAAGCCGCACGTTTTTACGGCATGGATGCAAAAGGCTACCGCTACGAGCCGGAAAAGCTGAGGGAGCAAGGTAAGTTCCCTTGCATTATTCATTGGAATTTCAACCATTTCGTGGTGCTTGACGGCTTTAAGGGGGGCAAAGCTTATCTGAATGACCCTGCAAAAGGCGCCTATAGCGTTCCTATGAGTGTTTTTGACGATTCATTTACCGGCATCTGTATGCTATTTGAACCGACTGATACATTTACTCCGTCCGGAAAGCCCAAAAGTATACTTTCATTTGCTGCCAAACGGTTGAAAGGAACCGGTGCAGCAATGGCATTTACCGTGCTCACGGGTATTGTTGCGGCTTTGATGGGACTTGTTCAGCCGGCATTTTCACGTGTGTTTCTCGACCGTCTGCTTACGGGAAAAGATCTTGCCTGGACGACAGGATTTCTCCTGTTTCTCGGTGTGTTCAATCTGATACAGATTGTGATGTCGGCTCTGCAGGCTGTCTATTCGCTTCGCATCAACGGAAAAATGGCAGCGGCAGGCAACGCTTCCTATATGTGGAAGGTACTTAAAATGCCGATGAAGTTTTTCTCCCAACGTATGGCGGGAGATATCCAGGGACGACAAGGCTCCAATGCATCTATCGCCAAAACGTTGATTGGCACATTTGCGCCGCTTCTGCTCAATGCATTCATGATGGTGTTCTATTTCGTTGTTATGGTCCGCTACAGTGTGCTCCTCACCGTCATCGGACTTACCTCTCTGGCAGTCAATACGTTTATTTCAAGATATATATCTAAAAGGCGTATCAATGTAACCAGAGTATCAATGAGGGACAGCGCAAAACTCTCCGCAGCTACGGTTGCAGGAATCGAAATGATTGAGACAATCAAGGCTTCCGGTGCGGAAAACGGTTACTTCAAAAAATGGTCAGGATATCAGGCAAGTGTTAATACGCAGCAGGTGAAGTTCCTGAAGGTGAATCAATACCTTGGAATGATTCCGCAATTCGTTTCGACCCTTGCCAATAATGCCGTACTATTCCTTGGCGTGTGGCTGACTATGCAGGGCCATTTCACAGTTGGTATGATTATGGCTTTTCAGGGCTTCCTTTCATCCTTCATGGCCCCTGCCATGACAATGGTATCGGCAGGCCAGACTTTGCAGGAAATGCGCACACAGATGGAGCGTGTGGATGATGTCATGGAGTATCCGGATGATGCGGTTTTTGCTGACAGCAGCAGTGATAACGAGATGAAAAAACTATCCGGAAATATTGAGATAAATGACCTTGTGTTTGGCTATTCTCCGCTTGCCGAACCGCTGATTAAAGGCTTCAACATGAGCTTAAAACCCGGCAAAAGCGTCGCCATTGTAGGCGGCTCAGGCTGTGGCAAATCTACTATGTCCAAGCTGATTGCCGGCTTATACCGGCCGTGGAGCGGTGAAATACTGTTTGACGGAAAGCCTATGTCGCAGATTTCGAAAAGCATATTCCGCGGCTCACTTGCGGTTGTAGATCAGGATATTATTCTTTTTGAGGATACTATAGCAAATAATATCAAAATGTGGGATGACAGTATTGAGGATTTTGAGATGATTCTTGCTGCCAATGATGCGCAGATTCACGAGGATATCATGCAACGCCCCAAAGGGTACATGCATAAGCTGATTGAAGGTGGAAAAGATTTCTCCGGCGGACAAAGGCAAAGAATAGAAATTGCCCGTGCCCTCGCACAGGACCCGACCATTGTCATTTTGGATGAAGCGACGAGTGCACTGGATGCCAAAACCGAATATGAAGTCGTCAAGGCAATTCGTGACAGAGGCATTACGTGCATCGTGATTGCACACAGACTTTCCACTATCCGCTCCTGCGATGAGATTATCGTGATGGAACAGGGCGAAATCAAGGACCGCGGAACTCACAAGGAACTTATGGAAAACAGCAGGATCTACCGTGATCTTGTCAGTGCGGAATAGGGAGGTGTCTTGATATGAGCTGGTTTGAAGAACAACTGCGCTATCGGGAACGGTCCGATCAGGCTGATTTCGAGGATGCCATCGATTCCATTGCAAATGCGGTCATGGGGACACGTCTTCGAGACGCACTCAGTCAGAATGAAATTGCCGGTTCCGCTATTGAAACAATATTGAAATTTTATCACTTTAAAGCCAAGACAGACGAGCTGCCGCCGATAATAAAGACTGTGGATGAACAGATTGAATATCGGATGCGTCCCTTTGGTATAAAAAGCCGCAGAGTAACGCTGGAAAAAGGCTGGTACGAGCACGCTGTCGGTGCCATGCTTGGTACCATGAAGGAAGACGGGACTGCGGTTGCGCTGATTCCCGGAAAGATTTCAGGATACCTTCTGATTAATTTTAAGTCCGAAAAACAGATTAGGCTGAACAGAAAGACGGAAGGAATGCTTGACAAAGAGGCTGTATGTTTCTATGAGCCGCTACCGCAAAAGGCACTGACTATGGCGGATCTGCTGAAATTTATGGTACAGCAGTTAAGTGTTTCGGACATTGTTTTGTATTTGCTTTTGATGGGGCTGTCTGCCGCATTGGGACTGCTCTCTCCGCTGTTTACAAGATGGTTGTTCGGAGATGTGCTCGAGTCCGGAAGCCTTACGGTATTGCTTTCTCTTGCCGTGTTTATGGTTTGCTTTTCGATAAGCCGGCTTTGCTTCAGTGCATTTCAGGGGCTTGTCAATTCACGCGTGGGCATCAAGCAGAATGTTGCGGTACAGGCGGCGGTGATGAACCGTATTGTTAGTCTGCCACCTGCATTTTTCAAAAAATACGCATCCGGCGAGCTGTTTCAGCGAGCGAGTTATGTACAGTCACTTTGTACGACTATGTTTAACACTATTGGTATAACGGGACTGACATCGATGTTCTCTTTGATTTATATAGGTCAGATTTTTGCCTTTGCGCCGTCTCTTGTCGTACCGTCTCTCGTAATCACGATTGCGACAATCGGTCTTTCTCTGCTTACCACCTTCGCGCAGATAAAAATAACCCGAGAGAAAATGGAAGTTTCCGCAAAGACAAGCGGAATGACTTATTCAACAATCACGGGCATTCAGAAAATCAAACTTGCCGGTGCAGAGAAGAGAATGTTTTCACGTTGGGCAAGGCAATACGCCAAAGAGGCGCAGCTTGAATATAATCCTCCGGCCTTCATTAAACTAAGCGGAACGATCAATCTGGCGCTATCTCTTGTCGGCACGATGATTCTTTATGCAACGGCAATAAAGAGCGGTATCGGTGTTGCCGATTATTATGCCTTTAACACTGCATACGGTATGGTTTCATCGGCATTTATGTCCGTAGTGTCCATAGCTGTTACGGTTGCAAACATTCGGCCTGCCCTCGAAATGGCAAAACCGATTATGGAAGCAGAACCTGAAGCTCACGACGACAAAGAGATCATTACTTCTCTTCGCGGAGGTATTGAACTGTCTCACGTATCCTTCCGATACGATGAATCCATGCCTAATGTAATTGATGACCTTTCGCTTGCGATTAAACCGGGCGAGTATCTTGCCATTGTCGGTTCCACAGGCTGCGGCAAAAGCACGCTGATGAGACTCCTGCTGGGTTTTGAAACACCACAAAAGGGCAGCATCTTTTTCGACAAAAAAGATATTGCAAGAATCGATCTTGAATCTCTCAGAAGTAAGATAGGCTCAGTTATGCAGGACGGGAAGCTTTTCCTCGGAGACATATATTCCAATATCGTTATTACAGCACCTGAACTTGGAATGGATGCGGCGTGGAAAGCTGCAGAGATTGCTTCTGTTGCCGACGATATACATGCGATGCCCATGGGAATGAACACAATTATTTGTGAGGGTCAGGGAGGTATATCCGGCGGTCAGAAACAACGGCTTATGATTGCCCGTGCCGTTGCCCCGGAACCGAAGATATTGATGTTTGACGAGGCAACAAGCGCTCTTGATAATATTACGCAACGAAAAGTATCCGAAGCCATTGATACCCTTAAATGTACAAGAATTGTTATCGCGCATCGTCTTTCCACGATTCAGCATGCAGACCGCATTATTTATCTTGATGGTGGAAAAATCGTGGAAGAAGGAACCTATGAGGAGCTGATTGCAAAGAACGGATATTTTGCAAAGCTCGTGGAGCGGCAACGCCTGGATGTTGAGGACTAACCCGAATATTCGGAATAATTATTTATGAACGAGGTGCACTTGTGAAAACATTTGAAGAATTTATGAAAGCTCTTGAAACCGACGACGCATTGAAAGCCAAGGTAAAAGAAGCACTTGTAAGCGGTGAAGTAAAAAGCGAAGAAGTAAAGATTGACATGCTCGTCAAAATAGCCGCCGAAAACGGCTTTAATGTGAGCGTAGAGGATTTTTCAAAGCGGCAGTCAGCCGTCCGGGAACTGGACGATGATGAATTGAAGCTGATTACCGGTGCAGGTGTAGAGTTTTGCATTTTTGATTATGGCTGCGGCTTTGTGTGGAACACCTGTGTTGTCAGCGACGAATCAGTTTGTAACCACCTTCAGACCAGTTGTAATAATAATCTGTTTGATTAAGCGAGGTAAAAGAATGATGAACACGAAAACATTTGAAGAATTTATGAAAGCCATTAAAACCGACGACGCACTGAAAGACAAAGTAAAAGACGCGTTGGTAAGCAGTGAAGCAAAAAGCGAAGAAGCAAAAATTGACACACTCGTCAGAATAGCCATTGAAAATGGCTTTAATGTGAGTGTAGAGGATTTTTCAAAGCGGATGTCAGCCAATCGGGAACTGGACGATGATGAATTGAGGCTGGTTACCGGTGCAGGTGAAGGTGCATGCATTTATGACTACGGCTGTGTTTTTGTTTTGAACACATGCGAAATCAGCAATGAGTCCACCGGCCGTTGTGATTATTTGCTGTGGTAATTATCGATTTTGATGTCTGTTTTTAATAAATGATATAGGAGAATGAGAAACATGAAAACATTTGAAGAATTTATGAAAACTCTTGAAACCGATGAGGTGCTGAAAGCAAAGGTGAAAGAAACGCTTGAAGGTGTCGAAGCAAAAAACGAGGAAACAAAGATTTCCGCGCTTGTTAAGATAGCTGCGGAAAACGGCTACAATGTGAGCATAGAGGACTTTTCGAAGCAACAGGCAAGCAGTCAGGAACTGGACGAGGATGAATTGCAGACGGTTGCAGGCGGTAGTAGAGAATTATGCGCTTTCGACTACATCTGCCTTGTTGCATGGAACACATGCCTTCTCTCCGATGAAGTCTTTATCGATGTTCCCGGTCGCTGTAAAAATAATCTTAAATGACCGGCGAAAGTAACCGTGCTGCTTCTGTAAATAGGATAGGAAACCGACTATGAAAGAAAGACTGATTCTCAATCCGCGGTATGTGCTGAAGGGCTGGAAAAAGCTCCCCTGTGCCATTTATGATACCGTAAAGAATAAGGCAAACTTTGTAAATAAGGAACAATTTGATCTTGTGCTTCAATGCTCCGGAAAGCAGGAAATCGATGCGGAAAATCTTTCCGCACTTCTACGCAGCTTCTTGGATGAAATGAAAAAAGCGCAACTCGTACATACCGCCGAAGAAGGCGAAACACGAGATTTGTACTACAAATTTTATGACAACATATATAAGCGTGATGTTCATTGGTCGATTACAGGCCGTTGCAACTATCATTGCAGACACTGTTTTCAGTCTGCGCCTTGCGGCGAACTTATGCAGCCGACGCTTGAACAGTGCAAGGACATCATACGCCAGTTTGCCGAGTGTGGCATCGGCAGCGTTGGCATTACAGGCGGCGAACCTCTCGTTCACCCGGATTTCATGGCAATTGTCGATGAACTTATCGCCAATAACATCGCTATAAGTGTAATCTATTCCAACGGCAAGCTGGTAACGCAGGAGTTGCTGGACGGGTTCCACGAGCGTGGTCTGCACCCCAATTTCCAGATCAGCTTTGACGGTGTCGGCTATCATGACTGGATGCGTGGCGTACCGGGGGCGGAAAAGATTGCTCTTGACGCCATTCGCCTGCTACGCAAAAACGGACATGGTGTCAGCTGTGCAATGTGCCTTTGCAAAGAAAACATCGGAAGTCTTCGTGAAACCATAAAGGTACTTGCCGAAGCAGGATGCGGCAGCTTGAAAACCCAGTGCGTATCCCCGCAGGGACTTTGGGCAACGCAGAAAGAGCACTTTCTGACATATGACGAAGTGCTTCAGGCATATCTGGACTATATTCCACTGTATGCCGAGGATAAAATGCCGTTATCTTTGCAGATGGAAGGCTTTTTTTCCTACAATAAAGCGACAGATGAATATAGCCTCGTCGCAGATAAATCAGTGTCGGGCGACTTTGAACTATCCAAGATTCCTGTGTGCGGTGTGATTTATAGCGGTTTTTATCTTGGACCGAGCGGAAATGTCGTTCCGTGTATGTCGTTGGATTATATAGAAATGACAGACGGTTTTCCAAATATCTACGATATGCCGTTGAAGCAGATATTGAGTGATTCTTCTTTCACGGAGGCAATGACAAAACGTGTGTCCCACGTGCTCGACCACTCACCGGAATGTGCGGAATGTGAATACCGCAGTAAGTGCTGCGGAGGATGTCGTGCCTTTGCGGCAGTAAATAATCCTGCAGATTATCTGGCTGTGGACAAAGTGACCTGCAAGATATTTAAGGAACATTGGGATGAAAAGCTCTATAACGTGGCCGACCGATATTTCACACGCATAACCCACAAGGAGAAAGAAGATGAAAATCAGCCTGCCGGCTGTTGAAAATAGGAATAAACACCAAAACTTGAGCCATTTATAAAACAATAATGAATGCTTATAAGGAGGAAAACAGGTTGAAATTTACGGTAGAACAGTATAAAAAAGCAAAACTTGCAAAAACTGTGGATGAACTTATCGCATTGGCAAAAGAAAGCGGCATGGAACTCACTGAAGAAAAAGCTTCAAAATTGTATGCGGAACTTCACAAGGAAGGAGCGCTTGCCGACGATGAACTTGACAATGTATCCGGAGGCAGCTGCGCTGATGATTTGGATAATCAGTGGAATAAATTATGGGGCGACTATACGGACATTTATTGCAAATCGTGCAGTTGGACAACAACGTGGGACGGAAAATATAGTAAAAGTACGACCTATCGAGGCCCTTGTCCCGTGTGCCAGGCTCCGTTTATTTATGCCGGAGAATATCACGAGTGATTGCAATGGAATAAGTAAAAAACACATTTGAAAGGAGAAGATACAAATGAAAGTTACAAATGAACAACTGGCAAAAGCGAAAAAGGCGAAGAGCGCAGAGGAACTTCTCGCTCTTGCAAAAGAAAACGGCATAGAACTGGCTGAGGAAAAAGCCGCTGAATATTATGCCGAGCTTCACAAGGAAGGTGAGCTTGCCGACGAGGAACTGGATAATGTTGCAGGTGGAAGCTCCTGTATTAACGGTCGTTCTTACAGCGACGATCCGCCGCACTATCTGATTACTACCTGCGGAAACTGGTGCGATAAGTTCAAAGTAGTCAACAAAGAGAGTTTGAGCGGCACGTCTTGTGATAATTGTGCATATCGTAAAGGAACAATTCCTATGTATTGTACGGTCAGAACAGCAGAGCATGATCCGTATAATGATGATATCGGCAATGGATTTTACAACTGATAGGGTTACATTATGAAATACATACTATCGGATTGTATTGCATTGCGCTCGTGGCAGCTTGTGCCCTATGCATATTACGTAAAGCATTTGCGTAACGCAAAAGGACTGAAGCTGGATGAATACGAGCTGCTCTCCCGTTGTGACGGGCAACAGGAGCTTGAAAACTCCGGATTATTGCAAAGCCTGATTCAACGGGGATTATGCCGCCCGGCTAAGGACGGCGAAACACTTTCCGGTTGGCAAAAAGAAAAGATTTGCGATAATCGTTATTTTCCGGCGATGAACTGGATGATTACCGGCAAATGTAACTATAACTGCCTGCACTGCTTTAACGCTGCCGACAACAACCGCCTGCAAAGCGAATTTACTCTCGAAGAAGCGGAAAAACTTATCGAAGAAGCGGAAAAATGTGGCATCAACGCCTTTACCATCACCGGCGGCGAGCCGATGCTTCATCCGCATTTTATGGATATTATCCGCCGCATTTATGAGCATGGAATGTATGTGGAGGAACTGAATACCAACGGCTTTTTCATCACGCAGGAGATTCTTGACGAGATGAAGAAAATCGGATGCAGTCCGCTGATGAAAATCTCTTTTGACGGTCTTGGTCATCATGATTGGCTGCGCAACCGCAAAGGCGCGGAGGAAGACGCTCTGCGCGCTATACGTCTGTGCATTGAAAACGGATTCCGTGTCAAAGCACAAACAAATGTTCACAGGTTGAACGTGCAGGCTATGCTTCCGACGGCTCGTCTGCTTAATGATATGGGCGTATGCGAAATGCGCATTATTCGTACCACGGAAGCTCCACGCTGGGTGCAGAATGCAGGTGATGCCTGCCTGACATTGGAAGAATATTTTGATGCGATGCTGGATTTTTTGCAAGCGTATGCACAGACGGATTGCAAAATGGAGGTCGATGTCTGGAACCTGGTTCACATCTGGCCGCAAAGCAGGACCTATCGCCCTTGTGCTGTGGGATGCGGTGATGGCGAATATCGTGATTCGCTTCCTGTTTGCCGAGGAAATCGCGGCATGGTAGCTGTCGGCGCGAACGGAAATCTTTATCCCTGCCATCAGATGTCAGGTTATTATGAACAGCACCATTGGCTTCTTGGTAATGTAAAGACGGACGGTCTTCAAAAACATTTGAAGGTCGGTTCCTATTTGCAAAATGTCTGCACAACAGTGAAAGACCTGGCAGAACACAATGAAAAATGTGCGAAATGTCGTTGGTTCCAATATTGTTGCGGTGGGTGTCGCGCAGTCGGATTGGCGCTGTCGGACGATGTATTCGGCTCGGATTTATCCAAGTGTCTGTTTTTTGAAGGACGCTACTGGCAAAAATTGGATTCAGCGTTGTCAGGCTATTACAGCGCGCACAAGCAAATTCTTGAACGGGAAAACTAAGAGATGTGTACATATTAAGGAGGAAAACAATATGAAATTCACAGATGAACAGCTTAAAAAAGCAAAAACAGCAAAATCGGCAGAAGAACTTATGACATTTGCAAAGGGAATCGGTATGGAACTCACCGAGGAAAAAGCAGCAAAATATTTTGCCGAACTGCACAAGGAAGGCGAACTTGCCGATGAGGAACTCGATAATGTCGCAGGCGGTGACATCTGCGGAAGACCGGATCCGGTTGATATTTATTCTCAGGGCGGCGGCGTGGCAACATGCCCTTCTTGCGGCGGTTTGGTGAGCAGATGGAAAGACCAGGTGGGCTGCGGAGAGGACGCTTATGAATTGCATGGCTGCTCTCAATGCGGCAGGACATTCCGTCGCTATTATGATGGTGATGAATGGACTGAGGATGATGACTAAATCGAATCAGAGTGTATTCCTGACTAAACAAAAAACGTACATCAAGAGAGCTAATCTCTCGAGATGGTAATGACGAAATACGGGCTCACTGCAAGCTTGCTTGCGGGGGGGCCCGTTTTTTCGCAGATGCTTCGCCGGTGATAATCGTGTTATGAGTAAGTTTCATTCTATTCGAATAAATAATTCTGTATGCACATTGTTTTTTCTTTATAAAATGCTCCTTAAATGGTATCATAAAGCAGATTTACATAATACGAATGGTAAAGTAAACACTGCAGAATCGGAAAGGAGTAACATGGCCGGACAAAATATATATGACAATGAACCCTTTTATGAGGGATACAAACAGATAAGAGAAAAAAATCAATGCCAATACCCTTTTTGAAAAAAGAGTAAATCGGATGAAGGAGGTCGGCGAATATGAACTTAAAACTTATCAAAATGAACTATGAATATAAAGATAAACTCATAGAAATGATAGACGAGTGGAAAGCGGATATCAAAAAGAACCATACCAATCAGTCTCCGTGGATTATTTTCCGTAAAGACTATTCGGACTTTGATGAGTATCTGAAGGGACTTGATACAAATGAAGAGATCAACGGGTATGCTCCGTACTCCACCTTTTTCTGCCTGGATACCGACAGGGACAGACTTGTCGGAGCGGTAAACATCCGACATTATCTGACTGCGAAAAACTGTCTGACCGGAGGCCATATAGGCGACGGCATAAGGCCGAGCGAGAGACGAAAAGGATATGCAACCGCCATGATAGGGCTTGCTCTTGAGGAATGCAGGAAAATGGGTATGAACAAAGTGCTTATGACCTGTGATTCGGACAATTACGGAAGCGAAAAATCCATCATTAACAATGGCGGTGTGTTCGAAACCGAGGTTGAGGACGACGGCGCGCGTGAAAAAAGATATTGGATTACATTGAAAGATGAAACCATTGAGACAGAGCGCCTTACATTAAGACGCCTTATGCTTAATGACTATAAAGCAATGGCCGCATGGGATATGGATGAGCGAGTGTACAAATACCTGCTCGGATCGACATGCAAAGCGCCGGAAGATCCAATCATATGGCTTCCCAAGAAGGACCCGAACTCAAGGATTAACATTCTTATGCTTGTTAATGCGAAAAACGATGGACATGCAGTCGGAATATATGCCTTGAATTATGAGGCGGAAAAGGATGTATGGTCATTGTCGTATGTTAACAGGTACGACGACTGGGGAAAAGGCTACACGACGGAAGGCATGAAAGCACTGATGGAGCATGCCGTAAAGACGTATGGGGCACATGCTTTTGAAGGAGAATGCGCCAAAGAAAACGTCGGAAGTGCAATGGTTATGCAGAAACTCGGAATGAAATACGATCATGATTCCACGTACACAAAAAGTGACGGAAGCGTAACATTTGAATCGCAGGTATATAGAATGGAAATGTAATTTTGAACCCCTAACCCCGTCCCCGGGGGCCAAGGGTTACAGTAATACTTTACGCTTCGCATCGCAAAACGGTAAGCGAATGACAGAAAGGATATAAATATCATGAAAAGGTTTTCACATTTCCTTCATCAGCCCAATATTCCTTTAGGAAAAGACGGGCGTTTGGCGACTGGTTCCGAGGAGCACATTGCTCTTTCGCATGATGCAGCCTGCGAAGGTATGGTTCTTCTGAAAAACGACAATCATGTGCTGCCGTTGGCAGCAGGTAAGAAGATTGCTGTTTTCGGCACCGCGCAGTTTGATTATGTGCGCGGCGGAGGTGGTTCCGGTGACGTTACAACCGCATATACACGCAATATTTATGAGGGCTTTAAGCTTAAGGAAGAAGAAGGACTCGTGAAAATTTATGAGCCTGTTTCGGCTTTTTACAGTGACAGTGTAACAAAGCAAAAGAAAGAAAAAGGGGCAAATTTTCGTGCTGAACAGCCGGAATTAACGGAAGCCCTTCTGGCAGATGCAGCAGCCTTTACCGATACGGCAGTTCTCACGTTATGCCGTTACTCATGGGAAGGCGGAGATCGAAAGGGCAAGCCCGGCGATGGCGATTATTATCTCTCGCCTGCTGAGGACACTCTGCGTGGCATGCTGCTCAAAAACTTCAAAAATGTCATTGTTATTCTTGACGTTGGTGCGGTAGTTGATTCGGAATGGTTTAAGAATGAACCGGGAATTCCTGCAGTTCTTCTGGCATGGCAGGCAGGCATTGAAGGCGGTCTTGCGATTGCGGACACGGTCTGCGGCCTCAGCAATCCGTCCGGAAGGCTTGTAGATACTTTTCCGGATTCCTTTGATGCATTCCCTTCTTCTGCTCATTTTAATGACTCGAAGGAATATGTTGACTACACCGAAGACATTTACGTTGGTTATCGTTATTTTGAAACATTCACCGAGCAAAAGGCGCATGTTAATTATTCCTTCGGATATGGCCTTTCATATACGAACTTTACGGTGGAACATGAGAAGTACAGCATTGCTTTTGAACAAAATGCCGGAGAGATAATACAGATAAAGGTACGAGTTACAAACATTGGAAACGTTCCGGGTAAAAATTCCGTCGGCATTTATTATAAAGCTCCTTCGGGAAAGCTTTTAAAGCCGGCTCGTGAACTGGCGGCCTTTGGAAAGACCGGACTTCTTGCTCCCGGAGAGTCGGAAGTATTAACGCTTTCCTTCCCGGTAAACGATATGGCTTCTTACGATGACATAGGTCATGTTATGAAGTCTGCCTATATTTTGGAAAAGGGTGAATACCGCTTTTTCGTCGGTGGAGATGTCAGCAAAGCTGTTGAACTTGAGGATGTTTATGTTGTGAATGAAACAAGAATCGTTAAGCAGCTGACAGCAAAGTGTATTCCTCACAAATTGTCTTCAAGACTTTTGGGCGATGGAACATATGAAAAACTTGAAACGGACGATTCACCGATAACAGGACGAAGCACCTGCTACAATGGCTGGACTGTGCCCACAGGCCGCAAGCTTTACAACAGCCTTAAGGCTTGTTACGAGTCACGCGGTACAGGCGTTAATGTTGAACAGGCAGATTTTAAAATTGAAAATGTACCGGATTACATGGACGTTGCCGAAGGAAAGATAAGTGCTTCGGATTTTGTGAAAAAGCTTCCCGACGAGGTCCTCATTGAGCTTCTTGGAGGACAGCCCAATACAGGAGTAGCAAATACTTTTAACATCGGAAATGTACCGGAGCTGCACATTCCTTCAGTGCCTACGGCTGATGGTCCTGCAGGACTCAGAATCAATGCTGGACTTGGCGTTACAACTACGGCATGGCCCATCGCAACGATGCTTGCATGCACCTGGAATATTGATCTTGTGGAAAAGGTCGGAGCAGCGGGAGCTTTGGAAGTTCGAGAAAACCACATCGGCTTATGGCTTACTCCTGCCATGAACATACATCGCAGCCCTCTTTGCGGACGTAACTTCGAATATTATTCCGAGGACCCGCTTATTGCCGGTAAGATGGGTGCAGCAATGACCAGAGGCATTCAGTCACAGCGTATAGGTGCTTCGATGAAGCATTTTGCCTGCAACAATAAAGAGGAAGACCGTTTTGTGTGTGACTCGCGCGTTTCGGAAAGAGCTCTTCGTGAAATCTATCTTCGCGGATTTGAGATTGCCGTTCGTGAGGCGGCACCTTGGACGATAATGAGCTCCTACAACCTTGTAAACGGAACGTATTCGTCACAAAACAAAGAACTGCTGACAGATATCCTTCGTGAAGAGTGGGGATTTACCGGTATGATAACAACAGACTGGATGAACCGCTCGGCTCAAGTGCCGGAAATTAAGGCCGGTAATGACCTTAAAATGCCAATCGGTGAACCCGAGGAAGTGCTTAAGTCACTTAAGGCCGGGAATATATCCCGTGAGGAAATCGAAGCCTGCGCGGCACGCATACTTGAACTCATTGCTAAATTTGAGTAAAGCGAAAATACAATAATTGGGATGTATTGGAAAGCACGTTTATGTGCGAATTCAACATGGTCAACAATAGTAACAAAATTGATAACGAAAGTGTGAAAATTTTTTTCACACTTTTTTTATACATTTTTAAGAAATTTGTTGCATTACCTCTTGACAGGTTGTATAATACGTCTCACACTTTGACGCGGTATAGTGACATAGCAGCAGCGTAGCGATGTAGTGGGTGCACACGAGATTGCGGTATGATGGGAAATCACGGAATGCGTCAGAAATATAAAATAGGGAGAAAAGGCTATGAAAAAGTTATTTCGTTTGAAAGCGGTACTTGGACTTGTGCTTTGTTTCACCCTTCTTGCAACATCCGTTAACCCTGTTATTGCGGAGGAAAATATACCCGAAGCAGTTGAGCAGGAAAACGGACTGTATTTCGAGAAGATTGATAACAGCGCAATTAAGGCATCCGCTGTCAAAAAGGGTGCACTTGAAGAGAAAGCACCTGAGCTTCAGTTCGCAGATGATGATACCATCCGTGTATCCATCGTTCTTGAGGGCGATTCAGTTATCGATGCAGGCTTCTCAACAGAAGACCTCAGCGAGAATGTTAAAGCTCTTGAGCTTATTGAAAATGTTATTGAAGATCAGAAATCAATGGAAGAGAAGATTGCAGTTGCCATTGATGGAGATCTTGATGTTCAGTGGAACCTTACGGTTGCCGCAAACATCATTGCTGCAGACGTTGCATATGGCGATCTTGAAGAAATTGCCAATGTTGACGGCGTTAAGGAAGTTATCATCGATACAAAGTATCTTCCTTGCAGCCCCGCAGCCGGTGCTGACGAACCTGAGATGATTATTGCTCAGAACGTTATGACAGGCGTTGCTAATGCATGGGAGATGGGCTATACAGGTGCAGGCGGAAGAATCGCCATTATCGATACAGGTCTCGATATTCAGCACCAGTCCTTCGACAATGATGCATTCCTTTATGCAATTGCAGAAGATGCTGCATATGCAGGCTACAATAATGTAGAAGACTATGTTAAGAAGATTAACCTTCTTGACACCACAGACATCGAGAAGGTTCTTCCTTTACTTAATGCTTATGCAAAAGTAAACGGATACATTTCTGCTGATGATTTGTTCGTATCAGAGAAGATTCCTTTCGGTTTCAACTACGTTGATAAGAACTTATACCTTGAGCACTATCGTGATTCTCAGGGTGAGCATGGTTCACACGTTGCAGGTATTGCAGCAGCTAACCGTTACCTTGAGACAGAGGACGGAGCATTTGTTGACGCTCTTGATACAGTTTGTGTAGCAGGTAATGCACCCGATGCACAGGTTCTCGTTATGAAGGTATTCGGCGTAGGCGGCGGTGCTTACGACTCCGACTATATGGCAGCTATCGAAGACGCTATCCTTCTTGGATGTGATTCCGTAAACCTTTCACTTGGTTCAGCTGCTCCCGGCTTCACAACAAGCACATCTTATCAGTATGTTATGGATAAGATTACTTCCAGTGAAACAGTTGTAGTTATGTCCGCAGGTAATAACGGTGCATGGGCAGACAATACATTCCCTACACAGCTTTACAATAACGATGCAAGCTTCATGACAGGTGGTTCACCCGGATCATTCACAAACAGCCTTACAGTAGCTTCCGTAGAGAACTATGGTAGTGTTACAAATGGTTTTGAAGTAAATGGTGAAGTTTATTCCTTCATTGAGAATGCTGAGTATGGCAATGCTCCTATCGGAACACTTACAAACGGTGAAGAAGAAGCTGAGCTTGACTACATCTTTGTTGACGGTGTAGGTGTAGCAGAAGATTTTGCAGGTATCGACCTTACAGGTAAGGTTGTATTCTGCTCACGTGGTACTACAAGCTTCTTTGAGAAGGCAAATGTTATGGCATCACTGGGTGCCGCAGCAGGTGTCATCTACAACAATCAGGAAGGTCTTCTTGGACTTAACCTCACAGGTTATGAATATACAGCTCCTTGCGTATCCATTTCACAGGCTGATGCATTGGCAATCCGTGCAATGTCCGAGCCTGCTGTAACAGAGGAAGGCAATGAGTATTTCACAGGCAAGATTACTATTATCAAGTCTGCTTTCCCTGTCCTTGACAACAAGGATACATTCACAATGAGCTACTACAGCTCATGGGGCGTTCCCGGAAACCTTTCCTTAAAGCCTGAAATTGCAGCTCCCGGCGGAAACATCTACTCACTTGCCGGTTACTACTATGACAGCCAGACAGGTGCATATGCCGGTGGTCACGATCAGTACGAGCTTATGAGCGGTACATCAATGGCTGCTCCTCAGATTACAGGTATGATGGCTGTACTTAAGCGCTTCGTAAAGGAATCCTGGAGATCTAAATTCTCAAGCCTTTCAAATCGTACTATTGCACAGTCACTCCTTATGTCCACAGCATCACCTATGGTTGCTGAAGACGGTTATGTATATTCTGTTTTCCAGCAGGGCGCAGGTCTTGCAAATGTTGCAGACGCATTAAATGCAGGTTCCTTCATCATGATGGACGAAAACGCTACTGTTTCTGCAGCAGATGGTAAGATTAAGGCTGAACTTGGTGATGATCCTGAAAAGACCGGTGTTTACAAGTTTGGTTTTGATATTACAAACGTTGAGAGAGTATACCACAAGTATATTCTCGACGATTATGTATTCACACAGGTTACAGACGGTGAAATGCTCTACGGTGATACATGGGGCATTGATGCTGACGTTACTTTCTATGCTGATGGCAAGGATATTACAAATATCGTTGAAGAGACAAATCCTTATCTCGCATCAATAGATGAAAATCAGAAAAAGGCAGACGAAGCATATGACAGGTATGCTACGCTTTGTGAAGAACTTGAGGCGAACAAGGCATTAGTAGAGGAAGCCCGTATCGCTGTTGATGAGGCGGAGTATGCAAAGGCAGTAGCTTTGGAAGCATATACTGAGGCACAGGAACTTGCAGCAGCTCTGAATGCAGCTCCTAACCGTGGAACAGGTGAAGGCTACCGTGCATACAAAGCAGCTAAGGATGCAGCAAGTGCAGCACAGCGGGTTTATATCGATGCATCTACGGTTTTGTCTGCTGCAAAGAAAGAACTCCAGAAGCTTGAGAAAGCTATTTCTAGCGAAGAAAAATGTATTGCATCAAGTTATGCTACGTATGAGTCTTTTTTGAAGAGAGCAGAAAACGCACGCGCTAAAGCAGAAAATTGGCAGCCCAGCGTTGCTAAGAACGAAATCAGAGTTAACAAGGACCAGACGGTTCATGTTGATGTAGTTATCGAACTTACTGACGAAACAAAGGAACTTCTTGATGAGTTCTATCCTACCGGAGCTTATGTTGAAGCATACATCTTCGCAGATTCAGAAGATGCAACATCTTCACACTCCATCCCTGTTCTTGCATACTATGGCAACTGGACAGACCCTTCAATGTTCGATAAGGGTTCATACCTTGAGAACACATATGCATTAGCAGCTACAGAATTAACACAGGACGAAGTATCAAGTCTTGACTTCGAAGAGTGGGAAATTGATACACTCACATACGATCTTGCAAGCCTTCTTTATCAGTACGGTTTACTTTCTGACGAAGATATGTTCAAATTCTTCGAGAAGGCAGGAATCCAGTTCCCTTACCTCTACGAGTACAACGATCTTTATGCAAATGCATTTACAATTACAACAGTAGATGATGGTGATGAATATTACTTTGGTGGTAACCTCTTCGTAAATGAAACAACCTACGATCCTGACAAGAATGCAATGAGCAGCATCAGCGGTGATTTCATTGACAGCGTTTACTACACACTTATCCGTAATGCTGCAAAGCGTGCCGTAATTATCAGCGACGCAGAGACAGGTGAGGTTTACTCATATAGTGAGTTAGGTTCAGAGTTCTCTGCATACTGGAGCGACAGCCAGCAGTCATGGTTCAACACCGAGTCAAGCATTTCCATTAATTGGAAGGGCACAGATGCAGAAGGTCAGCCTCTTCCTGAAGGAACAAAGGTTGTCATCAATCTTGTAGCTGTTCCCGAGTACAATCTTGACGCAAATGGAAACATTGATTTTGCATCACTTGGAGAAGGTTCATTCTTCTCAACAGAACTTACTATTGATAATACAGCTCCTGAAATCCAGTCCATCGGTACAGGTGAAGAATATGGCTGGACAGCAGAGGAAGAAGAGCAGGATCTTATCCTTGTAACAGCAGAAGATAACAGAAACGTTGCAGCTGTATTCCTCTATTCAGCTGACGGCAAATACCTTGAAGACGCAGTACTTTGTGGAAATAAGAAGGGTGCAGCCATTTTCACAGACCTCGACGCAGACATCTATCTTGTACAGGTATATGACTATGCCGGAAACGCATCAACATACCGCGTATTCCTTAAGACAGAACCTGCTACAGAAGTTGAAAGCATCACACTTAACACAAATGAGCTTACACTCATTAAGAACAATAAGGCACAGCTTGTTGCAGGCGTTCAGCCTACAAACCTTCTTGATCGTTCCGTAATCTGGGTTTCAACAGATGAGGAAGTGGCTACAGTTGATCAGAACGGTGTTGTAACAGGTGTTGGCGTTGGTGATTGCATCATCGGTGCTTTTGCAGCTGCAAATGATGAATTCCTTGACATCTGCTTCGTATCCGTTATTGAGCTTGACTATGATCTTAACGCTGTAGTTTGGGATGAGAACGGTGAAGTATGGTTCAGTGAATTTAATACAACATCCATCCCTGAGTACAAGAAGCTTACAGAGGTTTCTACTAATGCGGCAATCAATGGTCTTGCATATGGCGTTGACGGTACTCTTTACGCAACAGACCTTGATACACAGTATGGTGAGTCCGCTCTTTACACTGTTGATCCTACAACATTTGAGCTTGACTATGTAGGCACATCTTCCATCGCTTATACTGATGTTGCTGAAGCTCCCAACTTGACAGGACTTATCGGAACATACTTCAACTATGTTGTTCTTATCGATCCTGAAACAGGTGATTACCTCGGTGCATTTAACTACTTGTCATATAATGACCTTGTAGGTATTACGTACATTGGTTCTACGTACAACAAAAACTACAGAGCTTATATGGATATGTACTATCTCCTTGACGATGCAGGAAATCTCTACTTTGAAGCATTTATGCCTTATCAGGGAAGCTATGTATACTTCTATGGTGAAGAAGACGGGTCAATGGGTGCAACAGGAATCTCTTGCGATACACCTTACTTCCAGTCCTTATACTTCAATGGTGAAATGACATTCGTTTCAAACTTCAATGATTCTGCAAACTGTGTAGATATCTATGCTATCGATACAGAAGATACAGGTAAGATTTTCAAAATCGGAAGCTTTGCAGATGGCGTATGGCCTGTAGCAGCTCTTTCAGAGCTTTACATCCCCGACGAAGCATTTGTAAGTGCAAAGGCTGAAGCATTTGAGAATGCTGAATTTAAGGCTGAAGCATCCACAGAAGCAATTGAAAAGAAAGAAATTAAGGCACTTAATAAGTAATTCATAAAATATCGGGTAGGAGTCGTCCTACCCGATATTTTTATGCAAGAAGTCCCGATTTCTTTATAATTATTGTATTGACTTTCACATTGTTCTGAGGTAAATAACAAATCATGAAGAAGCATGTTTACACAAATCCACAGGACGAGCTTGAGGCACGTGCAAACAGATACTCGGCAAAAGGCTTAAAGGCCATGATTGTACTTATTCTGCTTTGTTGGGTGCTTACTTTGTGCAACTTTTTTGTCATCAGTAAAATTGTGATGACGCAGGTTGCACTTGTTTCGATTCTTGCTTTTCTTGTGCTCATGCTGCTTCTTGCCGAAAAGGATAACACCAAGCCGTGGCTTAAGTATGTTGTACTTTCGATTATTTGTCTTTTGACTTCGGGCATTGCTGCGGTTCTTTCATTCCACGCAATTCTTCTTTATATGATTCCCATAGTTTTCGCCGGACAGTACATTCAAAAACGGGTAGTATGGATTACCTTCTGCATTAACGTTGTTACCATGGCATGCAGCGAGGTGTTTGCATTTTACTTTGGTTTATGCGACTTAAATATCTTCTTTGAAAGTATGGGGGACTATAATCATTTCGTGGAAGTTGTGAATAACAACTATCAGGGACTTGCCGTGAATGCAAATCCGGTATTTATCATCCTTGTATATGCTACGATCCCCAGAGCGATTATTATCGGTCTTGTTGCATTTATTCTTGCAAACATCAATGAAAAGAGCCGTGCCGAAGCTGCACAGATGGCAAGACTTAAAACAAGCTCGGATCTTGATTTTATGACAGGCTGCTATAATAAAAACAAGTTCACGGAAATGACGGAAACCTACTACAAAGGCGTTAAAACCGTTGCGGTTTTGTACTGGGACCTTAACAATCTTAAAGATACAAACGATAAAAAGGGGCATAAAGCAGGAGATGAGCTTATTACAAGACTGTCTCAGGTGCTTCTTTCAAGGGTGTGCGGCAACGCGAAGGTGTATCGTGTCGGTGGTGACGAGTTTATTGTCGTCATTGAAAATCCCACAGTTGTGGAAGAAGAAACATTTAAACGCGATGTGTTCGACATGCTTGGCACCAGAGATGTTTTTGATATTTCCGTAGCTTACGGAGCTGCCCGCGGAAGTGGTGACAGCATATGTGATGTTGTGAACGAAGCGGACAAATGTATGTACGAAAACAAACGTATTATGAAGGGGGAAGCGTAATGAGTCAAAATACGTTGCGCGGAACGGTTGACAAAATAAGAGATTCAGTTGCTTTTAAGGTGCTTGTCTGCATCTTTGGCGGACTTATATACTCCATTGGCTGTAATGTGTTTGTAAGACCGTTAGGCCTTTACAATGGCGGTGTTGTAGGATACTCCCAGCTCCTTACACATTTCGTTGAGGAGAGCCTTGGAAGAACGACAAACCTTTATGCCATTTGTTACGTGGTTTTGAACATTCCTTTGTTTATTCTTGCATATTGCGGAATAAGCAAGAGATTTTTTTTCAGAACGCTTTTAGGCGTAGGAAGTATTACAATATTCGGTTACCTTATTCCTACACTTGCAGAACCGGCGATTGACAATGTGCTTACTTGCTCGATAATCGGTGGTATGTTTACGGGTATAGGCTCCGGAATTATTCTCCTCGCAGGCGGATGCGGCGGTGGAATGGACATAGTCGGTGTATGGCTTTCAAAAAAGAAACCGGACGGCTCCGTGGGCAAAATAAGCATTCTGTGTAACCTCGTATTGTATGTGATTCTTTTCCTGGTGTTTGACTTTGAAACAGTTGTCTATACTGTTATTGTAGCCGTTGCAAGCTCTCTTTCACTCGACAGAGTTCACTATCAGAACATAACATCAGAGCTAATGATTTTTACAAAGAAACCCGGACTTGACAAGAAGCTTATCGGGGAGCATAGACGTGGCATAACGGAGTGGAACGGTGCAGGAGCTTTCACCGATCAGGAGACACATATTCTTGTAACTTGCGTAAGCAAATACGAGGAGCATGAGTTTATAGAGCAGATAAAACAGTACGACCCGCAAGCGTTTGTAATTATTAATGAACATGTCAGAATAAGGGGAAATTTTGAAAAACGAATGTAGGCCATCAATGAATGAAGAGGAAATTAAGGAACACGCAAAGCGTATATTGACTGTTTTGGATGAACGATACGGGACAGAAATGTACTGCTTTCTGGAATATAAAAATGCCTACGAACTTCTTGTGGCAACCATTCTTGCGGCTCAGTGTACTGACAAGAGAGTTAACGTCGTTACCAGGCATCTTTTTAAAAAATATCCTGAAGCATTTGCTCTTTCAAAGGCTGATGTCGGCGAACTGGAGAATGAGATTCGGGAACTTGGCTTCTTTCGTGCAAAGGCGAAAAACCTTATTGCCTGCGCTAAAATATTGAGTGAGAAGCATAACGGACATATACCGTCTTCTCTTGAGGATCTGACGGAACTCCCCGGAGTCGGGAGAAAGACGGCCAACGTCATTCGTGGAAATGTATATCACATACCAAGCGTCGTTGTTGATACGCACGTAAAAAGGATAACAAAAAGACTCGGCCTCACTGAGAACACCGAGCCTGAAAAAATAGAATACGATCTTATGCGTATACTTCCCGAGGACCATTGGATTTTGTGGAATCTTCACATTATCACTTTCGGAAGAACGATATGCACTGCCCAACGCCCTAAGTGCGAGGAGTGCTTTCTGAAGCAGTACTGCCAAGAATCACATGGAGATCGTTAAGAAGCTTTTTCTTTGTCATCGAATTGAGAGCCTCGGCTTTTTCGATGACTTTTTTTATGTCCGGAATCCGGTTCTGCTCTTTGTAGATTTGAGCGAGAAGCGTATAGTTTGCGGAAATATCTGAATTAATATTCATACCGAATTCCAAAACCTCCGCAGCTCTTTCTTTAAGGCTTTCATCGTAAAGAAGGCGGGCGTATTTATATATGAGTCTGACGAGCTTCATGTAGTTGTTGTCATACTCGGAAAGAGTGTCGAGGTTTGCGGTTCCGTATGTGAGCTTCAGGTCGGTGTTTGTGATACCGGTGAAATTGACGATTTTGCGTTCTGAAAGGCTCAGAAGTTCGGCTTCCGTGCTTTGAATTTCTTCTGAATCAAGGCCTGTAGGGGTTGATAAACAAGGGGGAATTGTGATAAAATCAAGGTTTGAGATATCTTTTTTACGGGTAGTATTTGATTTGGCTTCTTTTTCAAGAAAGGCTTCCGTTGCCTCACGGCTTTGACGCTCTGCCTTTCTTGGACCGAAATTGATTAATAAAACTATAAAAATGGTTATTATAAAAAATATAGGTATCATTATGTATGCCTCATTGTCTGAAAGGAGTTTTTATGAAAAGAAAGACAAGAAAAATCGTGTCGGGAATCATTGTGGCAGTTCTTGTGCTTTGTATGATTATACCGCTTCTTGCAAGTGTATTATAAATCCTTACACAGTTTAAGAAAACAAAAGGAATTTGTCAACGATGAACATGGGCAAACTCGCGGAAAGCGCGCTTAAGAGGAGTGTTATCCGTGATTTAAAAAAACAAAATAATAAATCAAATGCCGGTGTCGGAGTTGATGCTTATGAGTCCGGTGACATGCTTGTTTCGGCACAGTGCCTTTTCGGAAATGAAGAAGGCATAACCGAGCTTGCCGTGTACAGAGCGGTTAATTCTCTTGCTGCGGCGGGAGGCCGGGCGGAGACGGTGACACTTACTTTGGCGCTTCCTTCTGAAGAGGCAGAAAACGTCGCGAAAAAGGCGATGCGTGAGGCAGCCCGAGCCTGTGCGCAGGCAAAAGTACAGTTAATATCCGGGAATACGGTTGTTACATCCAATGATGCGTTAACAGTCAGTGTTACGGCAATGGGACGCAAGGCTTTTATGGATGTTCCGACAGATTGTGAAGTAGAGAACAAAGTGTTGGTTATGCTTGGTCACACCGGTTGCGCAGGAGCGGCAATGCTGGCAAAAGAATACCGAAAAGTCCTTTCCGAAAGACTTTCCGGTGATTTCGTAGACAAAGCTGCAAATGCTTTTGATGACTGCCTTTGTGCTGAAGACGTTCTGTCATTCTATTCAAAGACCGGAGCCAAAATGCACGATGTTGAAGACGGAGGTGTTTTTGCGGGCATATGGGAACTCTGCGAACGGGAAGGTGTCGGCTGCGAAGTATTCATAAAGGACATTCCCATAAAGCAGGTTACCGTGGAGATATGTGAGCGCTTTGACATAAATCCGTACATTATGCGAGGAGACGGTGCGGTGCTTGCCATTGCTCCGGATGTTCCCGAGGCATATGATGCAGGAACCGTTATCGGAAGGATTACAAAGGATAATTCAAGAGTTGTCGTAATAGGTGAGGAAAAACGTTTCCTTGAACCGAACAGAACAGATGACTATTACAATATTTCAAAATAAGAGGTTCAAAATGAGAGAAAAGATTTTACACGCAATAGCGAAGAATTCAAAGATATCAACTAAAGATCTGGCCCTTATGCTCGGAGCTTCCGAGAAGGAGATTGCAGATGAAATTAAAAAGATGGAAGATGAAAACATCATCTGCGGCTATCCCACGCTTATCAACTGGGACTTTGCCAACGACGACAGAGTTACGGCCATCATTGAGGTTAAGGTTACTCCCCAGAGAGGACGCGGCTTTGATAAAATTGCGGAGCGCATATACCGCTTTGACGAAGTAAGTGCCGTTTATCTTGTATCAGGCGGCTTTGACCTTGCTATAACCGTTGAGGGTAAATCCATGCGTGAGGTGGCAAGCTTTGTTTCCGACAAGCTTGCTCCGCTTGAAGCAGTGCTTTCCACATCTACAAACTTTGTTCTTAAAAAATATAAGGAGAATGGGATGCCTCTTGTAGGCGAGGTGCAGAATGATGAGCGTATGCTTATCACACCGTAATCGTCCCTGAAAGTATATATGAGAGATCCGTTAAACACAAAAGTCCGGGATATTAAGCCTTCGGGCATCAGAAAGTTTTTTGACATAGTCAGTGAAATAAAGGATGCGATTTCCCTTGGTGTGGGTGAACCTGATTTTGATACACCTTGGCACATCCGCGAAGAAGGTATTTATGCACTCGAAAAGGGCAAAACCTTCTATACTTCCAATGCGGGATTAATTGAACTGCGTGAAGAAATTGCAAAGTATCTTTCCAGACGCTATGACCTTCACTATGACCCCAAGAGTGAGGTACTTGTTACCATCGGTGGCAGTGAGGCCATTGATGATGCTTTGCGCGCAATGATTGATGAAGGCGATGAGGTGCTTATTCCGGAGCCGTGCTACGTGTCTTATGTGCCTTGCGTTAAGCTTGCTGACGGTGTTCCGGTTACAATTAACCTTAAAGAGAAAAACAGGTTTAAGCTTACTAAGCAGGAACTCCTTGATGCAATCACAGAAAAGACAAAGGTGCTTGTACTTGCTTTTCCGAACAATCCTACGGGCGGTATTATGACACGTGAGGATTTGGAGGAAATCAGAGAAGTAATTATTGAAAAAGATTTGTTTGTTATTTCCGATGAAATTTATTCGGAGCTGACCTACGGCCGTGAACACGTTTCCATAGCAAGTCTTCCGGGAATGAAGGAAAGAACCATTGTCATTAACGGTTTTTCAAAGTCTTATGGCATGACAGGCTGGAGACTTGGTTATGCGTGCGGTCCCGCAGAAATCATTAAGCAGATGGTTAAGATTCATCAGTTTGCCATTATGTGTGCACCTACGACATCCCAGTGCGCTGCCATCGAAGCACTTAAAAACGGTGATGATGACGTTGCACGTATGCGTGAAGCCTATGATGAGAGAAGGCATTATCTCGTCACGAGACTGAATGCCATGGGCCTTCATACGTTTGAGCCGGAAGGAGCTTTTTATGTTTTCCCTTCGGTTAAAGAAACAGGCATGACATCCGATGAGTTTGCTACAAAGCTTCTTATGGAGGAAAAGGTTGCTGTTGTTCCCGGCACCGCTTTCGGTGACTGTGGTGAGGGCTTCCTTCGAATTTCCTATGCTTACTCCATCGAGAACTTAAAGACTGCTCTTGACAGGATTGAAGTCTTTATGGAGCGTCACAAGAAATGAATATAGTATTATTGGAGCCCGAAATTCCGGCAAATACCGGAAATATAGGGCGTACCTGTGTTGCAACGGGTACTACTTTACATTTGATAAAGCCGCTGGGCTTCGACATTTCGGATAAAGCCGTCCGTCGTGCCGGCATGGATTATTGGAAAAGCCTTGATCTTCACGTATATGAGAATTACGAGGAGTTTCTTGAAAAGAACAATTATCCGAAGATATACATGGCGACAACAAAGGGGCAGAAGGTATATACCGAGGCTGAGTTTGAACCTGATGCTTACATAATGTTTGGCAAAGAAAGTGCGGGCATTCCCGAAGAGATTCTTATGGCAAACAAGGATACATGCATACGTATTCCGATGATAGGGGAGATACGCTCTCTTAATCTCGGTAACTCCGTAGCAATAGTCCTTTATGAAGCACTCAGACAACAGAATTTTTGCGGAATGAACAAGTGCGGCGAGCTTCATCATCATAAATGGATTGATGTGAAATGAACGAAAGAGCATTAAAAACACTTGAATACAACAAAATAATCAATATGTTGGCGAATTACGCAGGCTCTTCACTTGGAAAGACAAAGTGCGAAGAACTGCTTCCTATGACCGACCTTGAAGACATCGTCAAGGCACAGCAGGAAACGCGTGATGCGTTGCAACGTATTTATAAAAAGGGCAGTTTGTCCTTTAACGGTGTTCCGGATATAAGAGGGGACATCAAGCTTCTTGAAGTGGGGTCCAGCCTTTTGGCTTCCGAGCTTTTAAAAATAAGCTCCGTACTTACCGCTACACTTCGTGTCAGAAGTTTTGGTTACAGCGGTGCGGAAAACGAGGAGAAGGACTCTCTTTCAGAGAAGTTCGAAATGCTTGAGCCTGTTTCCGTACTTAATAACGAGATTCAGCGAATCATCATTTCAGAGGAAGAAATTGCGGACGATGCAAGCCCTGAACTCAAGCGGATACGTCGTCAGATGTATCTTACAAATGAAAAAATCAGAGAACAGCTGAACAAAATCGTAAACAACAAAGACACTCAGGGACAGCTGCAGGATAATATCATCACGATGCGTAACGGCAGGTATTGCCTCCCCGTAAAGAGCGAGTATAAATCAAGCTTTGACGGAATGATTCATGACCAGTCGGCGAAAGGTTCCACAATATTCATTGAGCCGGCAGCGGTTGTAAAGCTCAATAACGAGCTTACTGAGCTTTCCTTAAAGGAAGCGAAGGAAATCGAAAAGATACTTGCTGAACTTTCCGCTGAAGCAGGGAAATATACCGAAGCCCTGAAATATGACATTGCAACGCTTACCGAACTGGATTTTATCTTTGCAAAGGGTACTTTGGCAAAGGTTATGAAGGGAAGTGAGCCGGAGTTCAATGACAAGGGTTATATCAATATCAAAAAGGGACGTCACCCCCTTATTGACAAAACTAAAGTCGTTCCGATTGATGTTTATGTCGGTGATGAGTTTTCGCTACTTATCATTACCGGACCAAATACAGGCGGTAAGACTGTTACGTTAAAAACAGTCGGTCTGTTTACACTTATGGGACAGGCGGGGCTTCATATTCCCGCACAGGACGGAAGCAGACTTTCAGTTTTCAAAGAAGTATATGCGGATATCGGTGACGAACAGAGCATCGAACAAAGCCTTTCAACATTCTCTTCTCATATGGTGAACATAGTGAGAATCCTTGATAAAGCAGATGCGAATTCGTTATGTTTGTTCGATGAGCTTGGAGCAGGTACTGACCCTACGGAAGGTGCAGCCCTTGCACAGGCAATACTTCAGACTTTGCATAACCGCGGTACGCGTGCTCTCGCCACGACTCACTATGCAGAACTAAAAATATATGCACTGACGACTCCGGGAGTCTCAAATGCGTGCTGTGAGTTTGATGTGGAAACGTTAAGGCCGACTTACAGACTCCTCATAGGAATTCCCGGGAAATCAAATGCGTTCGAGATTTCGAGAAAACTCGGGCTTACAAACGATATCATCGATATGGCCGGTTCTTTCATCGGTACGAAGGACAAGAGCTTTGAAGACGTTATTTCGGACCTTGATGAGCGCCGTATTAAGATTGAAAAAGATGAGATGATTGCCGCACAGGCAAAGAACGACGCAGAAAAGCTCCGTTCGCGCTTCGCAGAGAAAAATGAGAAGCTTGACGCAGCAAGAGATAAAATACTTCGAGAGGCAAACGAAGAAGCCAGAAATATCATTCAGGAAGCCAAAGAATATGCTGATGAGGCTATAAAGCGCCTTAATAAAATGGGTGCGGATTTCAGTATGTCAGACCTGGAAAAAGAACGGACGGCGCTTCGCGATCGTATGGGAGCAAACTCCAAGGCAATGGCAGTTAAGCGTAAAGAAGAGCCTGTCGAGGATGATACAACCGAGATTAAGCTCGGTGATGTTGTTCTTCTTCTGAACCTCAATATAGAAGGTGTTGTTACCGCACTTGCGGATTCCAAGGGTATGCTTGGAGTAAGGGCGGGAGCAATGCAGACAAAGGTCAGCCGCAAGGATGTCAAGTGGATTTCGAGAGCTGTCAAAGAGGCGTCCTCAAACAAGGGTGGTACGAAGTCCGGTATGTCCAAAGCAATGACAATCCATCCCGAACTTAATCTTGTCGGCATGCGTGTGGATGAAGCACTTCCGGTTCTTGACAAGTACTTGGATGATGCATATCTTTCACATCTTGAGAAGTGCACCATTATTCACGGGCGTGGAACAGGTGCCTTGAAGGATGCGGTTCATCAGCACTGCAAAAAAGCAAAATATATTAAGGAATATCGTCTTGGAACCTTCGGTGAAGGGGATCAGGGCGTTACGATAGTTTATTTCAAATAATTATACGGAGGTGACTCATGGCAGACAAACAACGTATTCTTGTCGTTGATGACGATGAAAGTATTGCAGAGCTTGTATCGTTATACTTGAACAAAGAATGCTTCCAAACCGAGATAGCGTACGATGGAGAAAACGCTTTAAAGGTATATAAAGAATTCAACCCGGATCTGATTCTTCTCGATATTATGCTTCCCGGCATTGACGGCTATGAAGTCCTTCGCGAAATAAGAAGAGATTCCAAAACCCCCGTCATCATGCTTTCAGCAAAGGGAGAAGTTTTTGATAAGGTGCTTGGCCTGGAACTTGGAGCTGATGACTACGTTATGAAACCGTTCAACTCAAAAGAGCTTGTGGCAAGGTGCAAGGCTGTTTTACGACGTTTCGAAGGCCAAAAGACGAGCTCCGACACCAAATCAGGTGCACCTAATGAGTTTACCGGCGAGTGCGTTGAGTATGAGGATCTTATAGTAAATAAGTCAAACTATCAGGTAACCTATAAGGGACAAAAGCTTGATATGCCTCCGAAGGAGCTGGAGCTTCTCTATTTCCTTGCTGCCAATCCCAATCGTGTTTTCACAAGAGAACAGCTCCTCGACAAGATCTGGGGCTATGAATATATCGGAGATACAAGAACGGTTGACGTTCATGTCAAGCGACTTCGCGAGAAGATTAAGGGCGGAAACAACTGGACGCTTTCCACGGTATGGAGCGTAGGGTATAAATTCGAGGTAAGCTGATGAAAAATGCTTCGGCAGTTTTCAAATATATATTGACCGGCGCTGTACTTGTGCTTACAATGTTCATTCTTTTGAACACGGTAGGCCTTAATCTTATGCAGAAAAAGCTTGTTGAGACGAAAGAAGAACAGCTCTACACTGAAGCAAACAAAATTATCAACAAATATCTGAATGCCTATTACGAACAGGAAATCAATGCAATTAACCTCGTAAAGCGTCTGGAAATGGCGGGAGAAATTGCGGATACACGTATATGGCTGATCAACCCGTCGGGAAGCATCTCTCTTGACTCTGAAACATATGGAGAGTCGGTAGATATTTTACAGCTGTATGAGGGCTTCCTTGACCAATCCGTCATAAGAGATTTTGTTGTCAGGGGACTTGTGCCCGATCCGATGCTTTGTGTTACGGTTCCTGTCGTCTTCGACTATTCCAATCGTGGCTATATTTCCATTATGGTCCCTATGGAAGATATATATTCCGAAGGAGTATATTATTCGGACTTTGTAAACATTTGTTACCTGTTTTTCATTCCGATTCTTGTTCTTGCTTTGATTCTGCTCTATATTCTCACAATAGGTCCTATCAACAGAATGTCACGCCGTACAAGGGCGTATTCGGAAAACAACTTCCGTGGTGAATTTGACCTTACATATCCGAAGGAACTTAATGAACTTGGCGGAACAATCAAATACATGGGAGAACGTCTCAAGGGCAACGAGGAAACTCAGCGTAAATTCCTTTCAAATGTCTCACATGATTTCAGGTCGCCGCTTACATCAATACGTGGCTATGTTGAAGCCATGAAGGATGGAACAATAGCTCAGGATGAGCAGGAGAAGTATTTTGACATACTTCTTTATGAAACGGACAGATTGACGAAACTGACATCTAATCTTCTTCAGCTCAATAATATTGATGATAATGGGCTGATGCTTCATTTGTCGGTCTTTGACATCAATGATATGATACGAAAGATTGCGCTTACTTTTGAGGGAACAATCAAGAAAAAGAAGCTTCGTTTGAACCTTATTTTTTCACAGCATGAGATGTTTGTTGAAGCGGATTCGGAACGTATCCAACAGGTTATTTACAACCTCATAGACAACGCTATAAAATTCTCTAATACAGACTCAGACATTAATATTACAACAAAAGAAAAAGGAACAAAGGTATCAGTGTCGGTTAAAGACTTCGGAGCCGGGATACCCAAAGATTCGATTAACAAAATATGGGAGCGTTTTTATAAAAGCGATGCTTCCAGAGGACGAGACAAAAAAGGCTCCGGTCTTGGGCTTTCCATTGTTAATGAGATTATGAAGGCACACAAGCAGAATATCTCGGTAGTCAGCACCGAAGGAGTAGGAACAGAGTTCATTTTTACACTCAAGTCAGCAGAATAGCGGTACACGATATGAGCGATAAAGACGAAAGAAAACAGAATAAATATATTACCGATGAAGAAGCGGAAAAGCTTTATATCACTGAAAAAATCATCGATAAGCGAAAAAGAAAATGGCTCAACAGGCTTGTTACCTTTTTGTTTATTGTTGTCTGTGCAGTTGTTTTCGGTATAATTGCCAGACTGGTTTTTGAGATTTCGGGGGATAAAATCAACAGCCTGCTTGGTAAAAATGAGGTCAGTGAAAGAACGGAAGTGGACATTAAGCAAAAGACAAACACTCCGGCACCCCCCACACCGACAGCAAGGATTTATCCGGCATTAACCAATACCCCGATTCCTCCGGACGTTACCGATACTCCGGAAATCAAGCCTTCAGCCGCTCCGACGGATAATATGGCAGTGGTTACTCCGACGACGCCGACAGCTACTCCGACGGTGACACCGACAGCTCCGACGCCTACACCTACGCCGGAACTGATCGATATTCCCCCTGTGACTCAACAGCCTGACGTTACGCCTACGGATGTACCAACACCTTCGGAAGGTGACACGGATAATCAGGCATCAAATCAGCCGTCACCCACAGGCGCCGCAGAATATGTGGCCTTCCTGAAGGAAGTAATGGAGACAGCCGATGAAGTGGCAAACAGTGTCTGCAACGTGGAAATCATTACATTAAGCACGGACTGGTTCGGATCGGTAAACGAAACAGTCGAAGATACAACAGGTCTTCTCATCGGACAGGATGGTGTTGATGTGCTTATTCTTGTGGATGCAAATGTTGTGCCTGCAAACGCATCCGTTAAGATTGAGCTGGAAGGTGAAAACTTCGACGCTGATATATATGACGTAGATAAAGATTACGGCCTTGCTGTGCTTGCCGTTGATATTAAAAAGATTCCGGCAGAAGTGTTTGAGAATCTCAATTATGCCATTCTCTGCGAGGAAGAGGATGTAAAGAACGGCGTTCCTGTTGTGGCATTCGGACGTGCAAACGGGCACGAGAATTCAATAGCAATAGGTGCGGTTACGAGTACTGAAAATGTAGTTAATGTTAAGGACGGCGAGATTCGTTATTTTACCGTCGACTGGCCTGATAACAACAACGCAAGTGCTTTCGTCTTTAATCTTGAGGGATATGTATGCGGTATGGTCACGCATACATACAAGGACAATATTAATGACGGTATTACAAGCTGTGTTTTCCTTGATTCGTTGAAGGATGTTATTACAAGGCTTGTAAATGGCAGAAAGATATGCTTTTACGGAATAATCGGCGATGAGGTCCCAAGCGATGTCTCAAATCGTACAGGGATTGAAGCAGGTATATTTGTTAACGAAGTGCTCGGCGGTTCCCCTGCATATCTGGCAGGGATGAAAAACGGTGATATAATCATCTCGATTAATGATGTTGGAATAAAGAGTATGAAGGACTTCATGAGA
Source organism: Lachnospiraceae bacterium (assembly GCA_045598045.1). Taxonomy (GTDB): domain Bacteria; phylum Bacillota; class Clostridia; order Lachnospirales; family Lachnospiraceae; genus RGIG3528. The sequence goes on from JAZLLG010000005.1 coordinate 42,869, forward strand.
ATTCTTTATACTGCAGAGCCCGGCGCTGTTTTAAAGACAACATACAAGCGCATGAAAAACAATGAGGGAATAAGTACAGATACTGTCGATGTTATTATTTCCGAAAAATAACGTCGCATAAGGAGAAAATGATGAAATACATTAAGGACATACACGAAGGGGACAACATTTCCGAAATATATCTTTGCAAGAAGAAGGATTTGGGCAAAAAGCAGTCGGGAGATGATTATTATGCTCTTATACTTGGGGATAAAACGGGGACGGTTGACGGTAAAATATGGAATCCTAACAGCCCCGGAATCGGAGAGTTTGAAGGAGGAGATTACGTTCATATCGATGGATTCGTGAAAGTATTCAACCAGAGGCCCCAGATTACCATTAACCGCCTCAGAAAATGCAATGAAGGCGAGTACAATCCCGCTGAATATCTTCCTACAAGCACCAAAGATGTTGGTACGATGTACCATGAATTAATGAATTTCATCAAGGAAGTCAAAAATCCGTATCTTACAGCGTTGCTGAATTCGGTTTTTATTGAAGACAAGATTGTAGCCAAAGCTTTTTCGGAGCATTCTGCCGCAAAGACAATTCATCATGCTTTTCGCGGCGGTCTTTTGGAGCATACTGTTTCGGTTACGAAGCTTTGTAATGGGTTTGCGGACAATTACAGCCTGTTAAACCGCGATCTCCTTCTGTCAGCAGCCATGCTTCATGATATTGGAAAACTTCATGAGCTTTCCGACCTTCCGGAGAATGATTACACCGACGAAGGCCAGCTCCTCGGTCATATATATATCGGTGCAGAGTTTGTAGGGAAGAAAATTGATGATATAGTCAATTTCCCGATTAAGCTTCGTCATGAGCTTCTGCATTGCATACTTGCACATCACGGTGAGTTGGAATTCGGAAGCCCTAAAAAGCCGGCTCTGGCAGAGGCGCTTGCACTCAGCATGGCAGACAATATGGACGCAAAAATGGAAACACTCAATGAACTTTTTAATTCCGCTGTGGATGAGGGATGGCTTGGATTCCAGAAGAACTTTGAATCCAACATAAGAAAAACATCCACATGGGATTTGTAAGTGAGGAAAGAACATGAATAAAAACGATATTGTACGCGTTGAAATAACGGATATCGGGACAGATGGTGAAGGCATCGGTAAAGCCGATGGCTTCACTTTATTTGTTAATAACGCTGCACCGGGAGACGTGATTGATGCGCATATTTTAAAGTCAAAAAAGACCTATGCATATGCAAAAGTGGAAAGAATCGTGAAAGCCTCGGAGGCCAGAACAGAGACAAAATGTCCTGTGGCATCGAAGTGCGGAGGCTGTCAGATTCAGCATATTACATACAAGAAGCAGCTAGAGATCAAAACAAAAAAGGTGTTCGATTGTCTTTCGAGAATAGGTGGAGTTGAAAGAGAATATCTTGAAAAAATATTTGAACCTATAATCGGAATGGAGGAACCTTGGCATTACAGGAATAAAGCTCAGTATCCTGTGGGAAAAGGATCGGACGGAAAAACAAGAATAGGCTTTTATTCATATCATTCACATAACATAATAGAAAATGATTTCTGTGAAATTCAAAACCCCGTATGTTCCTTTATAATCAAGGGATTGAGAGAAATTATATCAGAATTTAACATTTCTCTGTATAATGAAATGAGCGGAGAAGGAGTACTCAGACATTGCCTTATACGGGTGGGAGTTTCCACAGGAGAAGTGATAGTCTGTCTTGTTATCAATGCGAAAGGAAAGGAACTTAAAAACTGGTCAGAAGAAGCTCCGGCAATGAAAGCTCTGGTTAACAAACTGACTGAAGCTGTGAAAGCCTTTAATGAATCACAAAACGTTAACCTTGGATGCGAATACAAGCTTGTTTCTGTTTGCGTAAACATTAATACGCAAAGTACAAATGTCATACTTGGAGATAAGCTTCTCCCGGTTTATGGTCCTCTTTATATAAATGATTATATCGGCGATGTCCGTTTTCAAATTTCGCCGCTTGCTTTCTATCAGGTTAATCCTGTTCAGACAAAAAAGCTTTACGACAAAGCTCTTGAATATGCTCTTGAAAATACCGGCGATAAAGGACTTGGAACGGTATGGGATCTTTATTGCGGAATAGGAACGATTTCACTTTTTCTTGCCCGTCATGCAAAGAAAGTCTATGGTGTTGAAATCATTCCTGAGGCAATTGAAAATGCGAAGACAAATGCCAAAATAAACAATATCACCAATGCGGAGTTTTTTGTGGGGGCGGCAGAAGACGTCGTACCGAAATTAAAACAAGACTTAACAAAGCTCGAAAGCCTTGAAAACACTGCAATTGAAGGCTCTCTTTGCGACACGGTTGTTGTTGATCCGCCGCGTAAAGGTTGCGATGAATCTCTTCTTAATACTATCGTTGAAATGTCACCGGAGAAGATTGTGTACGTTTCCTGTGACCCCGCAACTCTGGCAAGAGACGTTAAAATTCTCCTCGGAAAAGGGTACGAAATAAAGAAAGTCTGCCCTGTGGACCAGTTTTGCCATTCGGGGCATTGCGAGACGGTTTGCTTGCTATCGCGCAAAGCCCCAGTTTAAGCGGGTTTGAGGGCGATTTTTGAAAATATGTACCTGTGTTTTTATGAAATATTAATGAGGATGGAGTAAGTATATGCACAGGGGGCAAGAAACTATTCGCGGACGTTTGGAAGGAAAGAAGTGCCAAGACGTGCGCGAATAGTATAAAAAATGATTTGGAAAGGCTATATGTTATGGAAAAAAGACTTAATTACATAGATAATCTAAGAAGTATAACAGTGTTTTTATTAGTCTTATATCATATTGCTCTTGCATATAATTCATGGGGCGAAGCCAATTACATTTTTTTTGAAAGAGTAAACCCGATTGCTTCAATAGTTGTTTTTATATCACCTTGGTTTATGCCGTTAATGTTTTTGTTAGCTGGAGTGTCGGCAGCATTTTCAATGAAAAAAAGGGGTATCACTGCTTTTATAAAAGAGCGACTTAAAAGACTGGGGATTCCTTTAATAGTTGGAATTATATTTATCAATCCGATATTAAGTTATGTCGCAGATAAATCGCATAATGGATATGAGGGAAATTATTTTGAACACTATTTCGTATATTTTACAAGGTTTACTGATTTGACGGGTTATGATGGTGGTTTCACACTGGGGCATTTTTGGTTTATTGCAGTGTTAATTCTGATATCCTGTGTGAGTTGCGGAATAGTTATTTTATTTAATCATATTGGCAAGGATGATAAGAAGAAAGATATTTTAATAATAGTTGTATTTGCTTTGCTTGCTATTGCATTGTTTGATGTATCTTTTTTCGGAAAAAGAATTCCTACTTATCTTTGTGTATAT
>JAZLLG010000006.1:0-9683 GCA_045598045.1 Lachnospiraceae bacterium
TATCATAAAATCTGTTGATAAGATTTGTAATTGTTGTCTTTCCGGCACCTGTAGCTCCGACAAATGCAAACTTCTGACCTGACTTTGCATGAAGAGAAACGTCTTCAAGTACAAGCTTTTCGGGAACATATCCGAAGTCAACCATCTCAAGTTCGATGTCGCCCTTAAGTTCTGTGTACGAAACGGTACCGTCAGCCTGATGAGGATGCTTCCATGCCCAAAGGTTAGTTCTCTCCTTTGTTTCGGTAAGTGTACCGTCAGCCTCACGCTTAACATTTACGAGTTCACAATAACCATCATCGGATTCACCCTTTTCATCGATGAGATCAAAGCATCTTCCGGCACCCGCAAGACCCATTGCAATCGTTGTAATCTGCATTGTAATCTGGCCGGTATTTTGAGAAAGCTGTCTGAACATTCCGAGGAAAGTTACAACCATTCCGAGTGTAAGGGGCTCAAAGCCTCTTAAGCTGAGATTGGGAGCATTTAATGTGAAAAGAACTCCACCCGCAACAGCAATGATAACGTAGAAAATGTTACCGATGTTGTTGGTAAGGGGGCCTAAAACGTTACCGTTTTTATTGGCAAGTGAGGAATCCGAGAAGAGCTTTTCATTAAGCTCATCAAAGTCTTTCTTAGCTTCTTCCTCATGAGTGAAAACCTTAACTACTTTAAGGCCTGTCATCATTTCTTCGATGAAGCCCTCTTCTTTGGCAAGAGACCTCTGCTGGAAAACCATGAACTTTCCGCTCTTGCCGCCGAAGTAGCCTGTCACTTTAATCGTGCAGAATACGGCAATACAAACGATAACAAACATCCATACGCTGTATGTAAGCATAACGATTACAAGTGAAACGATGGAAATAACGGATGTAATCATCTGAGGAAGTGTTCCTCCGATAAGCTGTCTTGTAGCATCCGTATCGTTTGTATATGTACTCATGATATCGCCATGAGCATGAGTATCAAAGAACTTGATGGGCAAAGTCTGCATGTTGTCAAACATTTCGTCACGAAGAGCCTTTAGCGATCCCTGTGTAACAACAGCTCCGACACGTGTATAAATGAAGCCGCAGATAATTCCCACGAAGTATACGCAGGCAAGCGTTCCGAGAACACTAATGATGTTCGGAACGATGGCATCCCATCCCTTTGAAAGGCCGGGAGTGATACATTCATCGATGAGCTTTCTCATGAAAATGCTCATCGCAACAGATGAAAGTGAGGATATGATAAGACATATCGCAATAATCAACACTTGAACTTTGTAGCGTTTAAGAACAAACTTGATTAAACGCGTAAAGGTTCCTTTTTTTACCTTGGGAGCAGGTCCCATAGGTCTTCTCATAGGTCCCGGCATGTCTTAGTCCTCCTTTCCTTTAGTCTGTGTATTGTAAATCTCGGCATAAATACCGTTCTTTGCAATAAGTTCTTCCGATGTACCCTGTTCAACAATCTTACCGCCGTCAAGAACAATAATCATATCGGCATCCTCAACGGAGGATACTCTCTGGGCAATAATAAGCTTTGTTGTTCCGGGAATAATTTCCTTGAAAGATTTGCGGATGATGGCATCTGTTCTTGTATCAACAGCAGATGTCGAATCATCAAGGATAAGGATTTTAGGCTTTTTAAGCAAAGCTCTCGCAATACAGAGACGCTGCTTCTGTCCTCCGGATACGTTTGTACCGCCCTGTTCGATGAAAGTGTCGTACTTATCGGGGAACCCTTCGATAAATTCGTCCGCGCAGGCTGCCTTGCAGGCTGCGATGATTTCTTCGTCCGTAGCCTCTTTGTTACCCCAACGCATGTTTTCTTTGATGGTTCCGGCAAAAAGAACGTTTTTCTGAAGCACAACGGAAACCTGATCACGAAGTGCTTTAAGATTGTATTCCTTAACGTTTTTGCCGCCGACAATCACTTCACCTTCGGTTACATCATAAAGTCTGGAAATAAGCTGGATAAGTGTTGACTTTGATGAACCTGTACCACCGATGATACCGATGGTCTGTCCGCTCTTAACAGACAAATTAATGTTTTCAAGAGCATTTCTCGAAGCGGTTTCGGAATATTTGAAGGAAACGTTTTTGAATTCGATGCTTCCGTCTTTTACTACCGTAATGCCGTTTTCCACGCTGTCAAGAGACGGTTCATGATTAAGTACTTCACATACACGCGATGCAGCTTCGGAAGCCATGGAGAACATAACAAAACCGAAACCGAGCATCATAAGTGAAGAAAGAATCTGCATACCATATGTTGTCAAGGATGAAAGCTGACCTGTTGTAAGTTCGGGAACAGGGTTGTTGCATGTTGTAACAATGACCTTTGTTGCGAAGAAACAAAGAAGAAGCATTCCTGCATTCATGCAGAAAGACATAATGGGTGTGAAAAGAGCCATAATCTTTTCTGCTTTTGTGAAGTCATCACAAACTTCCTTGGAAGCGTTATTAAACTTCTCAATCTCGAAATCTTCACGTACAAAGCCTTTAACTACACGGATAGCTGAAACGTTTTCCTGAACGGAATTGTTTAATGCGTCATACTTTTTGAAAATACGTTTGAAGATACCTGTTACACGTCCGAAAATGAGAACAAATGCACATGCAAGGAAAGGAACAATGGCAACGAAGATCATTGTAAGCTTCCAATGAATGGTGCAGCCCATTATGATGGCAAACAGGAACTGAAGAGGAACACGGACTGCCATTCTGATAAGCATACTGAAACAGTTCTGAATGCTTGTTACGTCAGTGGTCAGTCTTGTAACAAGGGATGAGGACGAAAACTTGTCCACATCCGCAAAGGAGTAGCCAAGGACCTTATAAAAGAGGTCATGGCGAAGGTTTTTTGCAAAACCACAGCTGGAATCAGCTGCAAAACGTGCCGAAAGAGTACCGAATGTAAGACTTAAGGACGCAGTAACGATAAGTATGCCTCCGTAAATGAGGATCATCTTCATGTCTGCACTCTCAAGCCCATCGATAAGCTTGGCCATAACAAAAGGGATAACGGTTTCCATGCTTACTTCACCGCACATGAAAAGCGGTGTTACAATGGTCGCCTTCTTGTACTCCCTAATGCTTTTAGCAAGAGTTTTAATCATTTCTTTCTCAACTTCCTTTTCTCAATATTATCCCTAACATTCTATCATTTTCACAATAAATCTTCCATATCTTTTATGTGAACTTTTGTTGAAAAGGCAATAAATGAACATATCTCCGCAAGATATCAAGGAACATTTCAACTAGATATCAAATAATCCCCGTTTGTTCAACGGGGATTAATGAGTTATTCAGCATAATAAAGTTCTTCAGTGGCAAGAGCCATCTTCGTAACAGAAAAATCATCACAGTCCGGAAATGTATACCATGTATCTTCCAAAGTGTTAAGATCAACACAGTCGCCGTATCTTCCAAGGTAGTCGTACTCGATATGGCATGAATAAAGAGACGAAACAGGCTTTTCCATTACAAAAGAACCGTAAGGTCCCGATACCTTGACTCTGAAGCCGTTCATATTGTGCTCCATAGTTCCTTCACCGAGGTTCTTATAGCCCTTTGCATTGGGAAGACTCATAACATGAGCAGGTCCCGAGAAACTGTATGTGCCGGCTTTTACTTCCTTACGAACGTTTTCACGCTCCCATTCATACCACTCGGGAACAAATGAAAACTCCGTATCTCCGTCGATTGCTTTCAAAACTCCGAACACGTCCATCTTCCACTGCTTTTTGCAAGCTTCGCAGAATATTGTGTCCTCTTTGGATTTCATTTTGAATTCCGTCATGCAGTGAGGGCACTGATAAAGCACTTTGTGAAGTCCTTCCGCTCTGTTCTTCTTATCAATCTTAAGTCCTCTTTCACGGAGCCATGCAAAGTCATCATACTCAAAGTTCTTGCGAATGCGAGCGTTTATATCATCCGGTGAAAGCTGTTTGATATCTTCCGCGCTCAAAAGCTGTTCAAAAACAGCCTCATTATGCTTAAATGCTCTGTCCTTCGGATTCCAGAACGGCGCATTAATATGATTTCCATGGCATATAAGCGTAACTACGGGATATCCGAGCAGCTTGCACATTTTACCGAGCGAATCGGGAAGGACAGCCGTCGTTCCGCAAAGAGAATATCTTGCTTCAGGATAAACAACCGCAACATCACCGTTATCCATGATGGTTTTCAGCTGACGTATAAGGCGCATATCGTTTGTAAATTTACGTTTTCCTATGCATCCGGCCGGCCTCATAAGCCATTCACGGCTCATAAACCCTTTCTTACCGACAGGTGTTGTAAAGCCGTCTATGGCTACAACGTAATTCGCTCTGGACGGGTATACGCAGGTGGCCGCAACAAAAAAGTCAAAGAATGCATTATGATTGCAAAGAAGCAGATACGGTTTCCCTTTAAGATTTTCCGTATTAATCTTTGTAATACTGGTTTTGTGCATTTTCAGTTCAAAAAATGCAACTGTTTTAATAAGCAACTTAAGCCAGAAGTTCTGTCTTGTGGGTTTTCTGTTTAAATCAAACCTTTTAAATCCGTCTTCCATATGTTCCCCTGTTTTACACGAAGTTTTTCAGCACACTATTCCGTCAATAAACCCTTTATGGAATTAATTTCATCCTGCGTCACACCGATTTCAAGCATATAGTTTTCAATCTGTTTGGAAAGAGTGTCGCCTTCAAAACCTTTAATTATTCTGACATACGCATCTTTTATCTCATCAGCTTTACGAAGTGCTCCGATATCAGCCATATTCGAGAAAACATAATCCGTATATAAATCATCCTCCGAAACGCCAAGCAAACCGTTTATAAGGAATGTAACAAGGCCTGTTCTGTCTGTTCCGAGAGAACAATGATAAAGAATCGGATAGTTGTTTTCATCAGCAAACATTTTGATAATACGACACATCTCAGCATCGTATGAACGCAACCGTGTTGTAACGGAGCCGGGCATGGCGATGTTAACATAGTTCACGCTTTCCCCCAAAGCACTTGAATTTCTCACTTCACCGACACGAAAATCGATTTCGGTTTTAATTTGTGCTTCGTTAATAAGCCAATCAATGCCCTCCTGTGAAATCGTAACAGTTTCTTTTTCGTCGTCATTAAGTCTGCCGGTTCTGTAGGCCATACCCTGCTTGACCTTTTTGCCTGATAATGTCATCCAACCGCCTATATCACGGCAATTCGTGACTCCGTCTATTTTAAGATTTCTGGGAGCAGCTCCGTCCGTATGATACTTCATCATGTTAATCCAGTCATAGGATGTACCGTCTGCCATCTGACAGGCAACTCGCCACCAGTAATCCTGATCGATTAACAGATTGTAAACAGCTACAACGGGTTCCTCCGTCTCAAGTCGGAGCGCGTTGTTCATTTCTTTATTGTCAGCCAGTTCAAAAATGTACTTAACCGGCCTTTCACCCTTCTTTGTCATTGCATCCCACTTGTGGATGACAGGTCTGGGAACACTGAATTCGGACGTTCCGAATGCATACTTAAGAATACCTCTGTAGCCTTCCGCAAGTGCTTCTGCCTGCTTATTTGTGTGAATAAGCGGGATCTCGTTGTTTTCAACTCTGAAGGTGAGGCTTGAAAGCTTAACAACCTTTGGAATGCTGATCGGAGTAAGGTCGACATTCTCCGGCTTATTAAATGCCGTCTTGGCATCCTCATTTTCAGCGGTCGGCGTGGGTGTCGGTGTTACAAGCATAAGCGCCACTGACATATCGTTTCCGCATCCGGTGAGCCCTGCGAGAATAACAATTGTTGCAACCAATAATAAAAACTTAAATTTCTTCATTCAAATAACCTGTTTACCCTTACTTATATTTTCTTGCATCTTTAAGCTCGCCGTTTTCCCACTCAAAGTCATAAGTGTAGCCGTCACGGCTCTTAAAGCCTTTTGCTTTACCGTTCTTCCACTCTGTCGGAAGTGCCGGAAGAAGAATTGTCCTGCCTTCCTGGCTTTGGATAAGCATTTCTGCTATTCCGGCCGTCGTTCCGAAATTACCGTCAATCTGGAAAGGCGGATGATTGTCGAACATGTTGTCCAGACATGACTTTTCAAAGTAAAGCTTAATATTTTCCCAGCATTCATCCCCCATACGAAGTCTTGCCCACATATTGATTATCCATGCGCGGCTCCAGCCCGTATGACCGCCTCCGGAAGAAAGTCTTCTCTTAAGCGTTGCTTCCGCAGCTGCCATTTCTTTTGGATTTTCATAGGTAATGGACGTTCCCGGGTGAAGCCCGAACAAATGTGAAATGTGTCTGTGTCCAGGCTCAAGTTCTTCGTAGTCCTCTGCCCACTCGGCAATTGTACCGTTCGCACTTATGCGTGTATGCGGCAGACTCTTTTCCAGGAAACTGTAACGTTTCTTCTCTTCGGGAGTAAGAAACTCGTCACAGCATTCCAAAACGCCCTTAAGAAGTTCCCTTAATATCTGGGCATCCATTGTGGCGCCCTGGCACATACAGCCGATTGAACCGTTTGCCATACGATACGTATTTTCGGGAGAAACGGTAGGATTCACGACTTTTTCTCCATTTGTGTTTTCTGACAAAGTGTCTTCAAAGAAAAGAATTGCATCTTTAATGAGAGGAACATATTCCTGAAGGAAGTCCTTGTCTTTTGTATAGCGATAGTGGTCAAGTATGTGTAAGCAGAGCCATGGAGCTCCCATAGACCAGTAGGATGCCGAAGGAACGATATCCTGCGGTGCGCAATCGCCCCAAATATCGGTGTTGTGATGTGCAACCCATCCACGGGCTCCGTACATTTCTTTAGCCACTTCTTTTCCGTGCGGATACATGCGCCTGATTAATTCAAAGAGCGGAGTATGAAGTTCGGAAAGATTGGTGGACTCTGCCGGCCAGTAGTTCATTTCGGCATTAATGTTTATAGTGTATTTACTGTCCCACATGGGAGTAAAGGAATCGTTCCAGATTCCCTGAAGATTTGCCGGCTGTGAGCCCGGACGACTTGAAGAAACAAGAAGATATCGCCCGTACTGGAACGAAAGCGTTGTAAGCCCTATATCCTTCTTTCCTTCCTTTACTCTTGCAAGTCTTTCATTTGTCGGAAGTTCTTCGTGGCTTTCTCCGTCAATACAAAGGCTGCATCTGCTCATTAATCCGGATACATCGTCGGTATGATTTTGTTTGAGTTCGTCAAAGCCTTTTTCTTCTGCTTTATCAAGCCTCTGAATGCAGGCTTTTACGGGCTTTTTATCATAAAAAGACGTTTCTGAAGTAACAAGGATGACCGAATCCTCCGACATATGAAGAACACGCCCGACAATTTCAGCAAAGCCTTTAATTACTCTTACCGCAACAGCGTACTCAACACCGTCAGCCCCTGCTTTGCCTGACATAACCAAAGTCTGTCCGTCTTCATATGAAAGCTCACCAAAGAAGGAGCCTCTTTCGATTATGGCTTTCTGAGGACGTCCCTTGGATTTAATAACCATCACACGGTCAGGATAAGAAATGAAGCTCTCCCTCTCATAGTCCACACCGTTGTATTTGTAAGAAACACGATGAATGCCGTTATCTATATCCAGTTCTCTTATGTAGTTCTGTACTTCGGGACCATTGTATATGTTATGACTCCATCCGTCTTTCAATCCGAAGAAAAGCATAGAGTCGGCGTTTGTTTCCTGAATAAGGTACAAATCACAAAGAGGTTCGTAATGACATTCTGACTCCGGAATCGATGCAAGTGCTTCATTCGAAAGGCACTCAGCGTCCTGTATCCGGCCTTTTCTGATTAGTTCACGTATTTCGGGAAGTTTATCCTTTGCGGACGGATTGACACGGTTTTTAAATCCGCCATGCCAGAGTGAATCATTGTTAAGCTGAAATCTGTCTACGCATGTTCCTGCAAAGCACATTGCTCCCATAAAGCCGTTTCCGAGCGGAAGTGCCTCATTCCAGTTTTTTGCCTGTTGTTTGTAAAACAACCTGTTCATTTTTATTCCCTCTTTTCGAAGTTAAAAAAACTAACCAAATCGTATGGTTAGTTTTTTATAACATATTTAGCACCTAATTGCTACTGTAAATCAACATTTCTTTGTATTTACCAACCGTTCCGGATTAATGTATTTTCTACTTTTTCCTGCGTTCAATTCCGGTACGCTTATAGAACTCATCCTTTGCATTGTACATCTTTTTATCGGCCATAACAGCAATCTGACGTATGGAAGACTTCTTTGCTTCGCCTCTTGTAACATAACCACATGAAAGATTGATGGAATTTACAAATTTTCCATGCCACTTTCGTGTTGCATCATCCAAATCCTTTTGAATTTTTGGCATCAGATCTTCTTCAACATTAATGAGTGCAATAAACTCATCGCCGCCCGTACGGTAAATCTTGCCGTAGGGGCCAAGACATTTCTGGAGGCACTCGGCTGCACCTATAAGCAATTCATCTCCGGCATTGTGTCCCATTGTATCGTTCACCTTTTTAAGTGAATTTACATCTATGGAAACATAAACGAAGTTTTCAGGTATATTGACGTTTTCAAATCCTTTAATGTCATTTTCGTAAGCAAAGCGGTTGCCGACACCTGTAAGCTCATCCGTATTGGATTTTTGCATCCATTCCTGTACGTTTCGTTTTTCAAGGGCAATAACTTCATTCTGAAGTGTTACAAAAATGAACAAGTCAGCTATCGTAACAGATACATAAGTTGTTCCGATTCCGAAAAATGCTTCAAGAAGAGCTCCGCAAATCATAAACAGAATGTATCCGGCAGCTGCCAATGCATCGTGTTTACCGACCTTTTTAACGTTAGCGAAAACGAAGCCGGTTAAATAAAGGAGCGTAAGTATAGGAATAACGGTAACGACATCATAAAGAGCTCCAAGCTCATAATGTCCGTCAACGAACTTAAATGCGGTTCCCGAAAGTGCGAGCCCTAATGTCAGGAAAAACGACAAAACATTAAGAACCGCGCAGACACGCGCACTTGTATGCATCTTCTTGAGATGATGGTTTTCGTACATGTAGCTGTAAAGGTACAGTGAAAAAATACATGCAAGAACAGATCCCATACAAAGCGATCCTACAGTAAACCAGAACGTAACCTTTCCCAGCTCAAGCGAACCATCAAAAGCCCAGTTAATGAAGTCCGTAAAAAGAGCCCACATAGTGGCTGTAAGCAAAGCGGCAAACAGGCTCGTTGTACGGGTTGCACTGTACGTGTTTAACGCAACGCTGCATATGAAAATGAGAATAATAATTATACATATTACGTCCATGCAGACACTGCTGAGAGCTCCCAGCGCATTCTGATTGGGCGAGTATACATTAATCATAACATAGGCAACACAAATTGTTATGACTAAAGAAAATACGGCAATGAAAATTCTGCCGATTTCACGTGCATGTGATTTTAGGAATGAATTCTTCATAGGTCCCCTTCACAATTTATCCGAAATAATTCTGCTATTCAGCAGATAAAGACTTTTTCTGAGGATTATAAAAATACACGTTAAGTATACCATATCGATATGCTTCAAAAAAAGAAAAGAAAAATAAAATAATATGGATTACTTGATAAAAACCTTCCAAACCTTCCGGGTTTTCGGACATGTGTTCACTCCCCTCAGGTCCACAAAAAAGCAGGCTTTCGCCTGCTTTTTAGTGGACCTGAGGGGAGTCGAACCCCTG
>JAZLLG010000007.1:0-49961 GCA_045598045.1 Lachnospiraceae bacterium
AACAATCTCATCATAAAGTGAGGAATAGTCTGTTGTTCTCTTAACGAGAATTCTTCCTCCCTCAGAAACATCGGAAAGGGCATACGGATAACCGTCCGCATTCCATACATCCTCCGCACTGGTTGCAACGGGTGAAAGAAGGGAAACCAGCATGGCGGTAACAAGTACACCTGAAAGTGCCTTCACGGCTGTCTTCTTTCTTTTTGCCGTAAACCTTTTTACGGCATACAAAAAGTTTTTCATAGAACCTCCTCATAAAGTTTAGTAGTTTGTTGTGAGTGCAAAAATGCGACTTAATGAACACTTCATGCGCATTTTGCAGCACAACGGAAATCAGCCTACTACTTTAGAGGAAGTTTGTCAACAATAATTGTTGAATTTGTAAACTTTTCGCGCTTCACGAGGGGCAATTGCTTAATAGCAGATGGTCTATTTGTATTATGAATACAATTCAAGACTCGCCCGGTATCTGCGAACGGGTTTTCTTCAAAAAGATACCATTTTTGCGTGATTTCATGCTTTTCAACGGTCAGGTGGTATCTGTATGCTGAAAAAGCAGAAAAAGACCTCACTTTTTTGCTTGAAAGTGAGGTCTTTTTGAGATTTTTTGCCATATAGATACCACCGGTCAGAATATAAGCATTGAAATGCCGGATTTTGGTATCTTTTTCAGTTTAATGGTAATATAGATACCACGTAGTATCGACAACGTCAGCCAAGAGCTGCCTGCTTCTCCTCGGAAGCTTTTTAGTCCACTTCGTAACAAAACCCAAAGGCCTTCCTACGGCAGCCGATAAACCTCTCATAAAACCTCCAAATAAGTCTCGTAGTTTGTTGCTTGCACAGAAATGCGGCTTAATGAGCACTACATGCGCATTTCGGGCAACACAACAAAAATCAGCCTACCGTTTTAGGAGAAGTTTATTTTCTGAAACCTGCTCTCTTTCTCATGAGAGGATCGAGAATCTTCTTTCTTATTCTGAGAGATGAAGGTGTTACTTCAAGGAGCTCATCTGTTTCAATGAAATCAAGTGCCTGCTCAAGGCTGAGGATACGAGGCGGTGTAAGGCGGAGAGCTTCGTCGGCAGCGGAAGAACGTGTGTTTGTAAGCTGTTTCTTCTTGCAGACGTTTACTTCGATGTCCTCGGGCTTTGCGCTCTGACCGATAACCATTCCGGAGTAAACCTTTTCGCCGGCGCCGATGAAGAGTGTACCACGCTCCTGCGCATTGAAAAGACCATATGTAACGGCATCGCCTGCTTCAAAAGCAATGAGGGAACCTGTCTTACGATAGGAGATGTCCCCCTTGTAAGGAGCATAACCTTCAAACAATGTATTGATGATGCCTTCACCCTTGGTATCGGTCATGAAGTCACCTCTGTAACCGATGAGACCACGTGAAGGAATTACAAACTCAAGACGTGTATATCCACCGCTTATGTTGCTCATGGAAACAAGCTCACCCTTACGTGTGGAAAGCTTTTCGATGACAACGCCGGAGAACTCGTCGGGAACGTCAACGTATACACGCTCCATAGGCTCAAGCCTTTCGCCCATCTCGCCCTTTTTGTAAAGAACTTCTGCCTTACTTACGGCAAATTCGAAGCCCTCACGACGCATGTTTTCAATGAGAACGGAAAGGTGAAGCTCACCACGACCGGAAACTTTGAATGCTTCTGTTGTATCTGTTTCCTCGACACGGAGTGAAACGTCTGTGTTAAGCTCTCTGAAAAGACGCTCACGAAGATGTCTGGATGTAACGAATTTACCTTCCTTACCTGCAAGAGGAGAGTCGTTTACGCAGAATGTCATGGCGATGGTGGGCTCTGAAATTTTCTGGAAAGGAATGGGGTCGATGGCATCAAGTGCACAAAGAGTATCACCGATGTGAATGTCTGAAATACCGGAAATGGCAACGATGGAGCCTATGCCTGCTTCCGGAACTTCAACCTTCTTGAGGCCTTCAAACTCATAAAGCTTGCTGACCTTAACACGACGGCTCTTTTCGGGCTCGTGTGCGTTTACGATGCAAACTTCCTGATTAACCTTGATGGTACCGTTTGAAACCTTACCGACACCGATACGGCCAACGTATTCATTGTAGTCGATTGTGCTGATAAGCACCTGTGTACCCTTTTCGGGATCTCCTGTGGGAGCGGGAATATAGTCGATGATAGTCTCAAAAAGGGGCTCCATGTTTTTCTGATCCTGGTTAAGCTCGAGAATGGCAACGCCCTTCTTTGCGGAAGCAAATACGAAAGGACAGTCAAGCTGCTCATCGGAAGCATCAAGATCGATGAAGAGCTCAAGCACCTCGTCGATAACTTCTGTGGGACGAGCTTCGGGTCTGTCAATCTTGTTGATGCAGACGATAACGGGAAGAGCCAGCTCAAGAGCTTTCTTAAGAACGAATTTTGTCTGGGGCATAACGCCTTCAAATGCGTCAACAACGAGGATAACGCCGTCAACCATCTTTAAAACTCGCTCAACCTCGCCGCCGAAATCAGCATGTCCGGGTGTATCGATGATATTGATTTTTGTATTTTTGTAATGGATGGCGGTGTTCTTTGCAAGAATCGTGATGCCTCTTTCTCTTTCGATATCATTTGAGTCCATTACACGTTCGGCAACTTCCTGATTTTCACGGAAGGTACCGCTCTGTCTTAAGAGCTCGTCAACCAGTGTTGTTTTACCGTGGTCAACGTGTGCTATGATTGCGATGTTACGAACGTCTTCTCTCTTTTCTACCATTGGAAATTCCTTTCAATCAGGCTTTTTTCAGCCCCAAATCTGTTCGTCTTTCTTCTTAATGAGTGTGTTTTTTATGCCAAAGCGATATATTACCACAAATACGCGAAAAAGCAAGAAAAAAAGTGTTACAAAACTGAATGGAGTGAATACACCCCATTAACTAATGCCATTTATAAGAATATATCAATTTCAAAATAAATAAACCTGTGCTACAATGACGAAGGCGTATGGCGCCTATTTTACCAATGAAAAAGAAAATGGAGGCACAAAATGGACTACAAAAATGCCGGAGTTGATATTGAAGCAGGCTATGAAGCTGTGAAGCTTATGAAAAAGCACGTTGCGCGTACAATGAGACCGGAGGTTCTCGGTGGAATCGGAGGTTTTTCCGGTGCCTTTGCAATGAATTCTTTTATGAACATGAAGAATCCCACCTTGCTTTCGGGAACGGATGGTGTAGGCACAAAGCTTAAGCTTGCATTCCTTCTTGATAAGCACGATACAATCGGTATCGACTGTGTTGCAATGTGTGTAAACGACGTTGCCTGTGCGGGCGGTGAGCCTTTGTTCTTCCTTGATTATATTGCCTGTGGCAAAAACTTCCCCGAAAAGATTGCTTCCATCGTATCCGGTGTAGCAACCGGATGTGAGATGGCCGGAGCCGCACTCATCGGTGGCGAGACGGCGGAAATGCCGGGCTTCTATCCCGAAGACGAGTACGATCTTGCCGGATTTGCCGTAGGTATTGTTGATAAAGACGAAATGATTACAGGAGATAAGCTCACAAAGGGTGATGTTCTCATCGGTATGGCAAGCTCAGGCATACATTCCAACGGTTATTCACTTGTCCGCAAGGTTTTCCCCATGGAAGCTTCCAAGCTTAACCGCTACAGCGCAGAGCTCGGTATGTCTCTCGGAGAGGCACTCCTCACACCTACAAAAATTTATGTGAAAGCTCTCAAGAGCATTAAGAATGCGGGAGTTACCGTTAAGGCATGCAGCCACATCACAGGCGGCGGCTTCTACGAAAACATTCCCAGAATGCTCAAAGAAGGCACACGTGCGGTTATTGATAAAAATGCCTATGAAGTTCCCGCTCTTTTCAAACTTCTTGCAAAAGAGGGGGGCATTGAAGAGAAAATAATGTATAATACATATAACATGGGTATCGGTATGTGCATGGCCGTTGACAAGAATGATGTTGATAAGACCATCGAAGCAATCAAACTTGCAGGCGAAACACCCATCGTTCTCGGCTCTATCGATGCCGGTGAACAGGATATTATCATCAAATAAGGAGCGATTATGTTCAACATCGTAGTGATGGTGTCGGGAGGCGGTACAAACCTTCAGGCGATTATTGACAAAATCAATTCAAAAGACATTCTGAACACAAAAATATCCGCAGTTATTTCCTCCTCACGTACCGCGTTTGCTCTTGAAAGAGCTGCAAAGGCCGGTATTCCCGGGGAAGCTGTCGTAAAAAAGGATTATGAAAGTACGGAAGCATTTAACAAAGCACTTCTGGAAACCATTGATAAATACTCTCCGGATCTGATTGTGCTTGCCGGCTACCTTGTTATTGTTCCTGCCGAAGTCATTAAGAAATACAGAAATAAAATCATAAACATTCATCCTTCACTCATCCCTTCCTTCTGCGGAGACGGTTTCTACGGACTTAAAGTTCATGAGGCTGTTCTTGCCCGCGGATGTAAGGTTACGGGTGCAACGGTTCATTTTGTTGATGAAGGAACGGACACAGGCCCCATCATCACACAGAAGGCAGTTTATGTTCAGGAAGGTGACACTCCTGAAATACTTCGGAAGAGAGTAATGGAAGAGGCGGAGTGGATAATTCTTCCCGAAGCCATAAAGAAGCTTGCAGCAGCCAAGGAGGCATAAAATGAAGGTCCTTGTAGTAGGTGGCGGTGGACGTGAACATGCTCTTGTTTACAAAATCGCCCAGAGCAAAAAAGTCGACAAAATTTACTGCGCACCCGGAAATGCCGGCATTTCCGAGCTTGCAGAATGCTTAAACATCGGAGCGACCGAGCTTGAAAAGCTGGCTGATTTTGCCGAGGAAAAAAAGATTGATTTAACCGTTGTCGGCATGGACGATCCTCTCTGTGCAGGAATCGTTGACGCTTTTGAAGCACGCGGTCTCCGCGTCTTCGGACCCCGTAAGAATGCAGCAATCATCGAAGGCTCCAAAGCTTTTTCAAAGGACCTTATGAAAAAATACAACATTCCCACCGCAGGTTACGAGGTGTTTACGAACCCCGAGGATGCTTTGAAATATCTTGAAACCGCAAGCTATCCTACGGTTCTTAAAGCAGACGGACTTGCTCTCGGAAAAGGCGTTCTCATCTGCAACACAAAAGAAGAAGCGGTTCTTGGTGTTAAGGAGCTTATGACCGACAAAAAGTTCGGCACGGCCGGTGACAAGATTGTCATTGAGGAGTTCCTTACAGGGCGTGAGGTTTCTGTTCTTTCTTTCGTTGACGGAAAGACGATTAAAATTATGACAAGTGCACAGGACCACAAGCGTGCCAAAGACAACGATGAAGGTCTTAACACAGGAGGAATGGGCACGTTTTCACCCAGTCCTTTCTATACGCCGGAGGCAGACGAGTTTTGCAAAAAGTATGTATATCAGGCTACTGTGGATGCAATGGCTTCCGAAGGCAGAGAGTTCAAGGGAATCATTTTCTTTGGCCTTATGCTTACGGAAAAAGGTCCGCGCGTTCTCGAGTATAATGCCCGCTTCGGCGATCCTGAAACACAGGTTGTTCTCCCCCGCATGAAGAATGATATCGTTGAAGTGTTCGAGGCTTGTATAGACGGTACTCTTGATAAAATCGATCTTCAATTCGAAGATAATGCTGCGGTCTGTGTGGTTCTTGCAAGCGACGGCTATCCGGAGCATTACGAAAAGGGCAAGGAAATCAAGGGGCTTGAACGGTTTGCCAAGGAAGACGGTTTCTTCTGTTTCCACGCAGGAACAAAGCTTTCGGACGGAAAAGTGCTTACAAACGGCGGACGCGTACTTGGCGTAACTGCTGTCGGAAAGGATCTTTTCGAGGCTCGTGCCAATGCATATAAGGCAACGGAATGGGTTGATTTCGAGGGTAAATATATGCGCCATGACATAGGAAAAGCAATAGGATAAATTTTTCCCAAATCTATGGTCAAAAAAATCCAAATGTAGTATACTACACTAGATATAGTGGGTAATTCTATCAAGATGGGTGCTACATTTATGGAAAAAAACAACAATTTAAAATTTAACAAATACATTTCAAAATTAATGGTGGCGATGCTTATAATCGTTCCTGCTTTGGTGCTGCTTTTCGGCGCGATGAAAAATTCCGAAAGAACAAGCGCGGCAACAACGGGAACAGTTACGGCAGCGTCACTTTTTGTACGAAAAGGGCCGTCCACATCTTATGAAAAACTGCAGGTAAACGGCAGTACAGTGTACCTTTCAAAAGGTGACTATGTTGCCATACAATACGAAACCAACGGTTGGTACTATGTTACGGCCAGCTACAAGGGCACAAAAGTTACAGGTTACGTTTCCGCGGCGTACATTGCCACAAACGGAAACATTCCCACAGCTGCTCCCAGCGCAACGCCCACATCCAAAGCCGCAGCCACCAAGACACCTACACCCACGCCGACAAAGGCAGCTTCAAAGAAGCTCACGGACGAAGTTGTGACCGAAGGTTTCCCTCTTAAGGGTTATGTTACGGCAGGCAGGCTTAATGTCAGAAAGGATGCCGGCACAAGTTTCGACCGCATCGATGGCATTGACAAGGACCAGCTCGTTACTGTAAGCGCCGCAAAGAAAGCTTCAAGCGGTGAGTACTGGTACAAGATTTCTTACACTGTCGGTGGCAGCACAAAAGAAGGCTGGGTTTCACAGGCATACATTTCCGTAGACCTTAATTCAAAGGCAGATCCTACAAAGACACCGACTCCGAAGGCCACATCCACGCCTAAGCCGGAAGGACCCACACCTACTCCGAAGGTTGTAACATCAGTTGTGACCGAAGGCTTCCCGCTTCGCGGCTTCTGCAACACATCAGGGCTTAATGTACGTTCGGGTGCAGGCACATCTTATGACAAGGTTACGGTTCTCACTCTGAATGAGTATGTCACACTTACCGGCTACAAGAAAGCAGCAGACACCGGTAAGGTATGGTACGAAGTTTCACTCACCAAAAACGGCAAGACCTATAAGGGATATGCATCTTCAAGCTACATTTCCGTAGAAGTTCCCGGCGTTGTTCAGGAACCCACAAAAGCCCCGGATGCAACCTCAACACCCGTTCCCACAGAGGCTCCGAAGGATACTCCGACACCTGCAATTTCCTACGTTGGCGATCAGATTTCCAAGGATGAAATGACACAGTCCGGCGACTACTGCTACACAGCAGTTGTAAACACATATCAGCTCAATATGCGTGAAAAGCCCGAAACATCGGCTCTCACGGTTGGCACCTTCCCTCAGGATACAAAGGTTTTCATTTTCGATAAAGAAACAACAGGCACAACACCTTGGTACAAAGTTGCCGTTAAGAAGGACGGAGCCGTAAGCTACGGTTACATGTCTGCCAAGTACACAAAGCTTGTGTTTGCCGAAACCGTATATGCAAAAGTTACCGAGGACAAGACAAAGCTCAGAAGCACGGCATCGGCAACAAGTGCGTATGTAAAGCTCGCAGATGGCAATATTGCAACACTTTCTTTAGGTGAGGTCATCTACATTACCGACGAGATTAACCAGAACGGCCAGAAGTGGTTCGGCGTTAAGACAGCAGGCGGCACTACAGGTTACATTCTTTCAACGGAAGCCGATCTTTGTGACGGCAGCGGAATGGTTAAGCCTACAGCCACACCGAAACCCACTGCTACTCCCAAGCCACAGGCAACAAATGCAGCCAAACCCACTCCCACACCTGCCGGCGGACAGCAGCCTGCGGTAACACCGGCGCCGGGAGAGCCGATTTACGACAAAGAAACCGGCATCAGGATGTATCACTACTACGTATATGAAGTTCGTAACGGCATCCAGACGCTTGTTATGGACGGCGTGGACTACTACTTCCCCGCTGTTTCAATGGTTGCACCTGTCGGATATGTTTACGACTATCATGAAGTCTACCCGAATACGGTTGATACCGGCTACACATCCTTCATTAAGGCGCACAGCCTTACACAGGACGAAACATATATTTATTATTACGTGAGAGACCCTAACGCATCGCTTGTTGATGCATGGGATCCTTATATGTCCAATGAACAGTTCGAGAGCTACATGGATTCTCAGGGCTTCCCCGAAACATATAAAGACAGCCTGAGAGAGCTTCACAGAATGCATCCGAACTGGATTCTTACGGCCAACCAGACAGGCATTTCCTGGGATGACGCAATATCTTCCGAGAACGTTGTCGGCAGAAATCTCATTCCAAACAGCTACAGCGTGGCGTGGAAGTCACTTGAAACCGGAGCTTACAACTGGGAAACAAACCAGTTCATCATTTACGACGGTTCAACGTGGGTAACAGCTTCCGCAGCGGCACTGGGTTACTTCATCGATCCGAGAAACTGGCTTAACGAAACAAACATCTTCATGTTTGAAAACCTTGAGTATAAGCCGGAGTATCAGGATGTGGAAGGTGTTGAAGCACTTCTTGTAAATACGCCTTTCTATCACAAGAGCTACACTTACGTTGACAGTAACGGCATTTCAAGAACAACAACTTACGCTGAAACGTTCATTACGGCAGCGGAGTACTCAGGCGTCAGCCCGTACCACCTTGCTTCGCGTGTACGTCAGGAAATCGTAACAAGCTCTACAACTGTTTCAAACAGTGCAACCGGCACGGTTGAAGGCTATGAAGGCTTGTACAACTTCTACAATATCGGCGCATACCACTCAACGGTTTCCGGCGGTGCCATCAAGAACGGCCTTAAATACGCCAGAAACGGTGCTTCCAACAGTGACGCACTTAACACAGGCTCACTCATTCCCTGGACAGATCCTTTCAGGGCTATCGTGGGCGGTGCATACATTATCGGTCAGAACTACATCAACCGTGGTCAGAACACCATTTATCTCCAGAAGTTCAATATGACCGCAGACAACACGTTTATGCACCAGTATATGGCAAACGTAGTTGCTCCGAGCTCTGAATCAAAGAAAATGGCAACAGCATATCAGGATGTGGAGAAGCCCATTACCTTCAGCATCCCCGTATTTGAGAATATGCCGCTCCTTCCTGCTCCGGAGCCTGAGGGAAGCATGAATCCCAACAATATGCTTGCTTCCATCCAGATTTATGACTGTTACGGTAATCAGGTTGCATTGGCTCCTGAATTCTCACCTGCAGTCGATCAGGAATACTACGTGTCCGTAGCATACGATTGTGACACCATTCAGATTTGGGCAACACCTGTAAGCGGTTCCGCCACAGTCATAGGAAACGGCGTTGTATCCGTCTGGGTAGGTATGAACACTTACGAGATTCTTGTTGTATCCGAAAGCGGTGAGTACAAGAGTTACGTTATAAACATCGTAAGGCAGGAGTATTAACGTCTTTCATGTTCAAAAACAAAAAATACAAAAAGATAATTCTTGCGGCGTTGCTTTTGCCGGCAGTGGTCTTCGGACTGCTGCCTTCGGCAAAGGTTTACGCCGCAAGCGTGTGTGTAGAGTTTTCTGCGCCGGATTTCATCGTGGAAGGTGAGGAATTCAAGCTTGAAGTGAACTTTAAAGCGGATGCGGTTATCGGAGACATTGATGTCAGATTCGGCTATGACGCAGACATTCTTGAGTTCGTAACCGGGCCCTTCGGCGTTAACGCTGAGGAAGGAGTCATTTCGCTTAAGGATTCCGGTGAAGGTTCTTCCAACGGTGAAAAGACATTCCTTTTAACTTTCCTTGCGAAGAAAGCGGGGGAATGTGAGATTAAGGCTTTGGAAAAGCCCACGGTTTATGCTTTTGAAGATAGTACGAAAATGGCGGTTTCCGTTATGGAAAAGACCGTTTTTATACGTTCAACGGCAACACTTTCGGGTGATACCTCACTTAAAGACCTGCAGGTTTTTGATCTTTCGGGCAACTCCGTTCGCATTTCACCCGAGTTTGAACCCGAAACATTTGACTATGGGGCGAAAGTTCCCTTTGCAACGAGTAAAATAGTTATTGTAGCCACACCGAACGAGAAACATGCAGGCATTGAGATTGCCGGGGAGTCCGGGCTTCGCATCGGAAGCAATTCGGTTAAAGTATTTGTTACTGCGGAAAACGGTAAAAGAGAGATTTACACCATTCTCGTTATAAGAGAGGGGCTTGAATCTGCCGAAATCGATGAACAGGGCATTCCCATAGGGCTTACACCGACTCCGAATCCAAATGCAACGCCCACATCGGAGCCGATTAACCCGCTTCTCACGCAGGCAGCTCTGGAAGCTGCCGAAAAGCAGCCCGAAAAAGGCGTTCATGTTGAAAATGGTAAATACGGCATAACAATAAATGAGTATCATACCTACACTACCGCTACAGGAAAAACAAATCTTAAAGTTCCTTCGGACTGCAAAGAAACAAAGCTATACATTGATTCTGTTCCTGTTGTTGCCTATGAATCGGCGGAGCTTCCGTCTGATATATTGCTTGTTCCGCTCGTAAACGAGGCGGGAGAAACACGCTGGTACACTTATGACCGCGTTGAACAGACATTCCAAAAGCTTAACGAAGCGGAAGTAAAGTATGTTACTGTCAAAGCGGACTACAATGAAGAACTGTTAACTACATTGCAGGACTATGAAAAAACGCAGCTCAGACTTTTGATTACAGCAGGTGTATGCGCAGCAGGATGCGTTATTCTGCTTATACTTCTTCTGAAAAATTACTTCAGAAGGAAAGAATAAAGAGGTTTTTATGAACAAATTTAAAGACGAAGCATTGGAAAATCATGACGACAAATATTCCAAAGCCGCTCGTTCGGCTATTGCCGTAGCCATGCAGATGGCAGAAGACATCGGCCAGGGATACGTTGGAACGGAGCACCTTCTTTTGGCACTTATGCAGACAGACTGTGCCGCAGCACGTATTCTCGAAGAAAATGATGTTACTGTCGAGAAGCTTTTGGACACGCTCAGGAAGCTCACTCTTTTCGATACGGTAGAGGAAAGTGACGGCAACGATGCCTTTTCTCCGGCTGCACGCAGAGTGCTTCTCGGTTCCGAAGGTGATGCCGTATATTACGGATACAAACAGGTCGGCACGGAGCACATTCTTTTGTCCATCCTTAAGGAGCGCGGATGTCTTGCCTCACACATGCTAATGGATTTGGGTGTGAACATTGCAAAGGTGTTCTCCGAAGTCATTCTTGTTATGGGCGGCGACGCGAATGCCGCAAGAATGGAGTATCAGTCCGCCTTCGGCAATCAGGACAATATTCCGAAAAATGCTCTTACGGAACAGTTCTCAAGGGATATAACACGCCTTGCAAAGGACGGAAAGCTTGATCCGTGCATCGGACGTGAAAATGAAATTCAAAGACTCATTCAGATTCTTTGCAGAAAGACAAAGAACAATCCGTGCCTTGTTGGTGAGCCGGGTGTCGGAAAAACGGCAGTGCTTGAAGGTCTTGCAACTCGCATAGTAAGCGGAAAAGTGCCTGAAATGATGAAAAATAAGCACATTCTGTCTTTGGATATTTCCGGAATGGTTGCCGGAACGAAGTACCGTGGAGAGTTTGAAGAAAGAATCAAGCAGGTGATAAGCGAAGTGAGCTCAGACCCGGATGTCATTCTCTTTGTGGATGAGCTTCACACAATCATCGGTGCCGGCGGAGCAGAAGGCTCCATGGATGCCGCAAACATCCTTAAGCCCGCACTTGCACGTGGTGAGCTCAGAATGATTGGTGCCACTACGCTCGAAGAATACAGAAAGCACATTGAAAAGGATGCGGCTCTTGAACGCCGTTTCCAAAGAATTGTCATAGATGAGCCTACAGTTGACGAGACCGTTGAAATTCTTAAAGGTCTTCGACCTTCCTACGAAAAGCATCATGGAATTTCAATTTCCGATGAGGCGCTTGTTTCCTGCGCAAAGCTCACTTCCAGATATGTCAACGATCGTTTCCTCCCGGACAAGGCCATTGACGCTATGGACGAAGCAGCATCACGTCTTCACCTGAATCTGGACACCGGTTCCGATGAAACGGAAAAGCTCAGAAACGAGCTGAAACAGGTTCAAAAGGACCTGGAAAAGGCACTTATCGGCAATAAGCTCAGTGATGCTTCCGCGCTTGCCGAACGTGAAGCCGAGCTTTCTTCCCTTTTAAAGAACGAAAAGAAGGGAACTAAGAAAAAGTCAAAGAAAGATAAAGCTGAGCTTAAGGCAGAACATATTGAACGTATTATTTCACAGTGGACAAAGATTCCGCTTGAAAAGGTTCAGGCAAGCGAGAGCGAGAAGCTTCTGAAGCTTTCCGAAGTTCTCGAACAGCGTGTTAAAGGACAGAGCGAAGCTGTTACGGCGGTTGCAAAGGCAATACGTCGAGGACGTGTGGGACTTAAGGATCCGAACAGACCAATCGGTTCATTCCTTTTCCTCGGACCTACGGGCGTCGGTAAAACTGAGCTTGCAAAGGCTCTCGCCGAAGCAATGTTCGGTGATGAAAATGCAATGATCCGCGTTGATATGTCCGAATATATGGAGAAACACAGTGTTTCAAAGTTCATCGGTTCGCCTCCGGGATATGTCGGCCATGAAGAAGGCGGACAGCTTTCCGAGCAGATTCGCAGAAAACCTTATTCCGTTCTTCTGTTTGATGAGCTTGAGAAAGCACATCCTGATGTTTTCAATATTCTTCTTCAGGTTTTGGAGGATGGTCACATTACTGATTCAAACGGCAGAAAAGTAAGCTTCAAGAACTGCATCATTATCATGACTTCAAACGCAGGCGCGCAGGCCATTATGAGTCCGAAACACCTTGGCTTCCTGGGCGGTGATGACGCCAATGCCAATTACGAGCGCATGAAAGAAGGCGTTATGGAGCAGATAAAGAGCATCTTCAAGCCGGAGTTCCTTAACCGTATTGATGAAACCATTGTTTTCAGACCGCTCTCCAAGGATACTTTGAAGGACATTGCAAAGATGCAGCTTGAAATTCTTCGTAAGCGCTGCGAGGCACAGATGGGGACGGAACTCACCTACGACGAGTCCGTTTGTGATTTTATCCTCGATAAGGGAATCGACAAGAAATTCGGTGCACGTCCCATCCGACGCGCGGTTCAGACAAGGGTTGAGGACCTTGTGGCAGAGGAATTCCTCAAGAATCCCGGCCTTAAGAAGGTACACATTACCGTTGAAAACGGTGACATAAAGTTTATTGTTTGATAATTTGATTTTCCGCTGTTGGTTGGTATAATAAAGCTACAAATTTTGTAGCCAGCAACTGCAAGCGGAGGAAATAAAATGGCAGAATTAATACGTACCAAGGCCGATGGAAGCATTGGATTTGGTGATTACACACTTCCTGAAAAGACAAAATTATCCGATTTCGAGTTTAAAGGTGATGTATATAAATGCAAGACCTTTAAGGAACTCACAAGACTTGAGAAAAATGAAATGTTTGTTTACGAGTCAAATCCCGGAACGAACGTAGAAGGTCTTTTATGTGACGGAAATAAGGTTTCCTTTACTGTTATGGGTGAAGGTACAACGCAGATTACACTTGGACTTGAGGACGATACCGAATACGAGGTTTCCTTAAATGGTGCGAGCCTCGGAACAATGGCAACAAACATCGGCGGCAAGCTTTCTGTTTCAGCAGAACTTGAGCCCGGAAAGCCTCAGGAAGTTATAATCATAAGAAAGTAAACGTTAAGGGATTGTGCCGGGCACAGTCCCTTTTTTTGGGGGTTATATGGCTGTAAAAGCAAAAACATTATTTTACTGTTCGGAGTGCGGGAACGAATCTGCAAAATGGTTCGGAAAATGTACTGCCTGCGGACAGTTCAACACCTGTGTGGAAGCACCGGAGGAAAAACGTATCGGTACACCCGGAGTAGTCTCAAAACGCTCTTCTTCGGAGAACAAACCGAAGCCTTTTTCTCAGATTTCGCCCGAAAAGCAGGAGAGAGTAAAGACCGGAATAAAAGAGTTTGACCGTGTGCTCGGCGGCGGTATTGTCCGCGGATCGCTTGTTCTCGTCGGAGGTGACCCCGGAATAGGCAAATCCACATTACTGCTCCAAATGTGCAGAGCACTTAAAGAACACAGCGTGTTGTACATTTCCGGAGAGGAATCAGCGGAGCAGACGAAGCTTCGCGCAGACCGTATCGGGGATTTTTCCGATAACGTACTTTTCCTTGCCGAAACATGTCTTAATGACATCGAGGAGCTTCTTGTACAGACAAAACCGGAGGTTGTTGTCATCGATTCCATCCAGACAATGTACCGTGAACAGCTTGATTCCGCGCCGGGCTCCGTCGGGCAGGTCAGAGAGGCAACAAGTGTTCTTCTGAGACTTGCCAAAGACAACGATATAACCATATTTATTGTCGGACATGTGACGAAAGAGGGCGCCGTTGCAGGCCCTAAGATGCTTGAGCATATGGTCGATACGGTGCTTTATTTTGAGGGTGACAATTCAGCAGTTTATCGTATTCTTCGCGCTGTAAAAAACAGATTCGGTTCTACGAACGAAATCGGTGTTTTTGAGATGCAAGGCTCCGGCTTAAAAGAAATCAGTAATCCTTCTCAGTTTATGCTGGACGGAAGACCTTCGGATGAACCCGGAAGCGTTGTCACCTGCGTAATGGAAGGCACGCGCCCGATCCTTGTTGAGGTTCAGGCACTTGTATCACGCACTTCCTACCAGATGCCGAGAAGAACGGCAGCGGGAGTTGATTACAACAGAGTGAATCTCCTCATAGCCGTTATGGAAAAACGTCTCGGTGTGTCTTTTGCGGAATGCGATGCCTACGTAAATGTTGTCGGAGGAATGAAAGTTACCGAGCCGGGACTTGACCTCGCAATAGTAATGGCTCTTATGTCAAGTTACAGCAATAAACCTGCGGGAGACCTTACAATTGCCTTTGGTGAAATTGGTCTTACAGGCGAAATCCGTTCCGTGTCCATGCTTTCGCAGCGTGTTAAAGAAGCTGCCAAGCTTGGCTACAGAAAGTGCATTTTGCCCGCAGGCGCAAAAAAACACATCGAGGAGCTGAAACTCCCCGATGGAATGGAAATCATAGAAGTACGGAACCTAAGAGATCTATCGCATATCAAACTTTAATACTATCTGTTTAATGCCCATTCGAGGCCTGCACGAAGCTGCGCACGCCAGAAAACAAAATCATGCACACCCGGACCTGTAAAGAAGGTAACCGGGACATTAAGTGAGTCACAGAAGGCTTTGAAAGCCTTGTTGGGCTCAAGAAGGAAATCCTCCGTACCTACTGCAAGATAGATGGCAGGAACCTCGGCACCGGTGTCAACAAGCTTCTTTAAAAGAACTTCCGGGCTGTTGTCGGACTCGGGAAGCTTCTCCAAATCACCGAACATCTGACGATAATAAGCATAGTTCGCAACCGGATTGGAATCAGTAGGTTTCATGTTCTTTAATCCGTTATGAATGAGAGCGGACGAAAGAGCAAGAGTCTTTGAGAAAGTCTGAGGAAACATAAGTGCAGTGTGAAGCGCGCCGAAGCCGCCCATTGAAAGACCTCCGATGAACGTGTCATCGCGGTCTGAAGAAAGATTGAACGTCTTTCTCGTGTATTCAACAAACTCTTCTCCGACAAAAGTTGCGTACTTAAAGCCTGTTGCTTCACCATCGAGATAGAAGCTGTTGTCACCGCAAGGCATGAAGAAATTGACATTGAACATATTTGCAAGATCGCCGAGAGGAGCGTTTGTAAACCAGTCCTGATCACAGCCGCTGTAGCCGTGAAGAAGATATACGGACTTCGTAGGCCTCTTATAGTGCGGATTGTCCGGAGTAATCCACTGATTATCATTACATAAAACAGCCGTATAATGAACCGGTTTTGCAAGACATTTTGAAAAGAATACACCATTTAAATGTGCCATAATAAATACCTCCGTAAAATACATTATCTAAGTAATATCCTACCGAAACCTGACGTTTTTTCAAGGAATATATTGCCCTTTCCCGCTAATTTATTGCCATTCCTTTGTATACAAAAGTCAGACAATTCAATTTAACGGAATTCCTTGACAAATGTCCGTATAGGTGGTAAATTATGCGGGTAACAGTCAAAGGGGACTGGTCAAATGGTATGATAGGAGTCTCCAAAACTTTTGGTGGGAGTTCGATTCTCTCGTCCCCTGCTCGGGAAGCTTGTAAAATCAAAGCTTCCCGAATTTTTTTATGATTTTGTTCCAAACCCGTGCTTAACTCCGGTTAAATGTGATAATTCATTGCTTGCTTTTTTATGCTGCATAATTGTATTTTGAGTTCTGCATTGTTATAATTACAAATGGCAAGTTGTTTTTTTGCAACTTTTGCAAAAGGAACTTGCAAAAAACGTATTGGAGTGGTAAAAAATAGTAGGGAGATGTCTACATTTAGCCACTCTACGCTACGAGTGAATTTGCATCCTGGTTTACAGACCTGGATGTGACAATAAAGATTAGCTATTAATGACAAATCCGATTCTCTGAGAGAGATGGATGTTTATATATTTCTGAATAGTCGAGAGTTTTTCTGCTAATTTGTTAGTTAACAAAATAATAGATTTTGTGTTAAAAGGAAATGTTACTGTTGATACAAAGTAAGCCATGCTTTTTTCTGTGTTCGCTTTTTATGTAAATTCGGAAAATTGTACAATAAAAAGCACTATTTCATTTTGCTGGCAATACATTTAATATCATTCAGAACTTTCGGTCTTGACTCATATAGCTGTAAATGTGTAACAAAGCTGAGAGTATATCTCGTATATAATAAGTATGCGACATATAACATGAAACGGTATATGTTGTGTAAAGGTAATGAGGGGATGATGCGATGTACGACAATTTGATTATTGAGGACCTAATTATTAATATTACAGACAAATGCAATTTGAACTGTGCGCATTGCTTTAAAAATGGTGCGGGGTGTGATGAATTAACTGTTTCTGAGATAAAGCATATTATTGATGATGCAATGAAATATGAGATTAAGAGGGTTGATTTCTCAGGAGGAGAGTGTCTTCTTTATCCACAATTATCTGAACTGATTCAGCTATGTAAACAATACCCTAGTATATACTTTGGATTTATAACCAATGGACTTTTACTGACAAATGAGATTCTTGACGAGATTTCCGAAATAAAACAGGCGTATGTTCAGATAAGCATTGATGGCGCAAGTAAAGAAACTTATGAACGAATCAGAGGAGAAGGCACTTATGAGCAATGTATTAATGCAATAAAACTATTAAAGAATCATCCGCTTAAAGATAAACGTGCAAGAACTGCAATTAATTCGGCTAACTATCCTGAAATAGAAGATATTTTTTTGCTATCTATGGAGAATGGTCTCGTTCCTTCCTTTTTATTCACTGTTGAGGAGGGAAATGCCGTGGAAAATTGGGATTGGTTGAAAATTTCTGATATAAAGAAATTACATGCCAATAATGTCATTGCACAGATAAACAAGAAATACAATTCATCAGTTGCCTTGATAGCTCCGGGAGGTGGGTGTGATCTTTCCAATGGGAGAGAAAGAAAAACATTTGTTGTTGGAGCAGACGGAAGAGTATACTTTTGTGATTTGTTATTTAATTATCCATTGGGTAATATTATTGAGTCTGATTTTAAAAGTATTCTACAAGGTGAACCTTTGCGGAAATTATATGAAAGAGAAGAAGAAAGAAAGGGAACAATAAAGGAATATTGTGACAAATGTAAAGTTTTTAATGAGTGTCATTATGGATGTCCCGGAGAGGCTAGGATAGATAATAATGATTATTCGCAATGTACGTATAAAAAAATGTATTTTGCGTGTTATGTTAATCAATTTTTTTAGGAAAGGAGGAAAAACATATGTGGAGAAAACCGAACTTGATTACCGAAGATGTGGATTCGTTACTGGAAGATGAAATTATGTCGGTGAATTACATCACACCTGCGCCAATACCTGTTCCCACGCCCGCACCAACACCAGGACCTACGCCGTCGCAACCACCCTCAAAAGGATGTGTCATTGAGCGTTGTTATTATGGAAAATCATGTGACATATTTCCTGTATGGTGAGTGGATGAACTCAGTACACACAGTCGAAAGATTATTTCGACTGTGTGTTGATTCAAAAGGATTATGGAGAAAATATGAAACTCGCTGTAATGGAAATAAAAAAATACTATTCAAATAAAGCGGTCAGAAATACATATATTTGTGTAATATTTCCAATTTTTATACTCGAATATCTTTTTGATACTGAAAAAGAATTTTATATACTGGCACCTGCTCTAGCAGTCCAGGGATTGTTCGGAGCTGTATTCGGTATAATATGTGTTTTTCTTATGGGAAAGATATGGGAAAACGATTTATCGGATGGCACTATAAAAAATATCTTTTCGGCAGGTGTTTCACGGGGCAAATGGTTTATTACTAAACTGAAAATCACGATTACTCAGTGCTTTACTTTTACTGCTTTGACCTCGTTTGCAGGGATGATTATTGGGCTAAGTAGCAGGTCAAAACCTCAAGGATATTCCTGGTATGAAATAATAATAAAAAACATGCAATCATTTTTGGTTGTCATCTCAACTGCTCTTGTTTACGGGGCTATTTCAACGCTCATTTTTTTGATTATTAAAAACTTTCGCTTTGCGTTATTGGTTGCGATGACAGTACCGTTCTTTGAGTGCATTGTCAGCTTGTTGTACCTTGTTGACAAAAAGATGGTATTCTTGCCAACTGCATTTTTAGACAATTTATATGTAGCAATTGAAGAAAACAAATTTAATGACTTTAACGCGTTATTTTTAAAAGGTATGATATCAATGCTGCTTGTTTTTTTAGTTGTTGAGCTTGTTGCTTTGAGAAAATGTTTAAAATGTGATTTTTAACGATATGGAGAGAATAGACGAAAATGCTAGACAGAAAATATGCTTTTAATCCTGAATATGAAAAAAACGTAGTTGAAAATAAGGTCATTGTTTTTGAACCCCAGGCGAAATATGTTTATATACTTGAAGATGTTGAAAGCACAATTTTTAAAAAACTAAATGGGATTAAGTCTCTGAACGAAGTGATTAACGAATTGGAAAAAGAATATAATGTTACTAATATCGAAAACGATGTAGTGGATTTTATTGAGCAATTGACAGAGAAAGGTATACTAGTCTGCCGTTAGTCAATATGAAACTAGGATTAATCAATAATGGGAATTAAAAATGAATGACATTATTCTTGAAACAAATAATCTTACCAAGCAGTATCATCAGTTTTATGCAAACGATCATGTTACTCTTCGTATAAATAAAGGAGATATTTACGGATTTATAGGAGTGAATGGGGCGGGAAAGACCACCTTCATGAAAATGATTTGCGACCTTATTAAACCGACAGAAGGAAAATATACTCTGATGGGGGAATCTTCTGCTAAGGGGTTGGCCAACGCAAGACGGAAAATGGGGGTGCTTATTGAACATCCGGCTCTTTATACGGATATGACCGCATTACAGAACCTTGAAATCCAAGGGTGTTATAAGGGATTTAAGCCTCGGAAAGGAAAAGGAAATTATTACGATATCCTTGAACGGGTCGGTCTGGCTGATTCATGTAATGAAAAAGTGCGACGATTTTCAATGGGTATGAAACAGAGACTGGGATTGGCATTATGCCTGGTTGGCGACCCTGATTTTATAATACTTGACGAGCCTTATGTTTCGCTTGACCCGGTTGGAATAAATGACTTTAGGAACATTTTACTTGAACTTAACCAAAAGGGAGTCACCATTCTGTTCAGTTGTCATACTCTGTCGGAAATGACAAAGCTTGCCACAAAGTATGGCTTCATAAACAGAGGAAAACTTCAAATGGAGATCACTGCGGAACAGCTAGACAAAGAAATGAAAGAACGTGGCGAAAATCTTGAAGAATTCTTTCTCAGACATTATCAAAGCTGGAATGACTGAGTATTGTGGAGGAAAATCGTGAGGAGGAGTTTTTGGTTTAAGGCTGCACGTAGCGTAGCGGTATATGGGTGCGCGGTTGTTTTCCTGATTCTGGTTGCACTATGTTGGGATGAAGCAAGAGATTACACTGACTTAAATACGTACTACAAATTGGTAATCTGGCCTTTCGGATTTGAGTTTTTTATAGAAATTGTTATTGCAGCTGAGGCATCATGGCTTGTAATCAATGAACTTGCAAGTAGTACATATAAAAATGCAATCTCGAGCGGAATAAGAAGAAAAAGTTATTTTTTCTCACAGACTGCCTGTGTGATTTTGCTGATTACTTTGGAAGTTATTGTGGCGTCCGCATACTATTTTTCACAGGTCACAAAGGGTATTCCTCTTTCAAGTATCGGATTCACTGAGTGGAAATCGTATCTCATTTACATGTTCTTTATCTGGATACATCATATGTCAATAGCCTTAATCTGTATATCCCTTTGTTTCATCATAAGGAAACTCTATGTGATGCTTACAGTACTGGGTGTTTTGTTTGGCATGATGTTACTCGATGCTGTGGTCAGGGTGAGACCAGAACTGGACTTGGTTATAAAGATTGTAAACCATATGCCGCATGCAATTGCCAGATATTTGCAAAAAGAAGCTGAACTTCAAAGTATTACTTTTGGAAAGTCAATGGTTGCGATCCTTCCGACATTGGCGATTGCGGCTGTAATGCTGATTATTTCCGGGATTCTCTTTAGCAGAGGGAATCTGAATGAATAGTTGAATTTCACGACAAGAATACAGACTATTCTGCAACCGTAACATGCTCCGCAGAAATTACATAGAACTACCACTAATCAATTCTTGAAATAAAGCATACGTGCGTCTGCATCCTGACACGTGAAATGAAAGAACTCGGATTGCTTCGTATTGAAGGCAGAGGGCAGTACAAGTGGTATTTGCTGAGGTGATACAAATTACATGTGTCGGTGTATTTACCGATACAATGACCAGATTATCTTGGGTATGCTTATTCAAAAGCGTCAAGCGAAGTTATGGTAAGTTTGATTCCTTTGGAGATGTATAAAAATGGTGTAGTCAATATGTTGACTACAGTAGGGCAGTTTTTTCAAACTGCTCTTGTTTTTTTGTACGAATAGCGAATGGCCACCGTGCTTGGGCAGTACAAGTGTATTGCACCAACGAAGCAATAACCCTGGACTTCTTTCTTGAGACACCCCACAAGGTTATTAATACTGAAATAGTAACAGAATCATCATTTGGTTTGGTAATCAACAGGTTTCATTTATTCTTCTTGCCACTTCAAAGAGAACCTGATAATTCTTTTTTCTTACGTTATATACAATATCTTTACTTCCCGGTGCTGAAGCCAAAACTGTACCATCCGGTGAATATAAGCTTTCTACTCCCATATAGCTTCCGGAATGGTCGTATTGCGGTATTCCTGTTCTCCTTCCTGATGCAAACCGGGCTAACCCATCCGCAAGTATCGCCGTAACGGTAAACATATAATCTTTACTGTTGTCCAGTCCGACCATTATAGAATACTCTTTGATGTCTTCAACGAGCATCATATATTCGTAAAAACCATAGAAGAATTTGTTATGTGGTTTGTATGTGTCCCCCTCGCCAGTCGCGTTACGAATTTCCCAACTTATTTTTTCAATATACAACCATGTATTTTTTACGAGTTCACAGTAGTTGTCAATATCAATACTTTTCTTACCGGATATATACTCCAGCTTATTATTTATGTAACCGTCCCATGTTGCCCTAAGGCTTTTGACTTCAGTCGCCGTATCATACCATAAAAAGCTTACGTTTGTGCGGTCGGAATTTGTTTCATCAACGAAAAAAGCACAAAAACTGATTTCAAAACCAAACCTTGCGCGAGTAATTTCTTCCATAAGATTATCAGCTCGCCATAAATAATCTCCCTCAACAATAAGTATTAAATCCTTCTTATCTTTGTAAAAACAACGTTCATTGTCACTAATCCATTCAATTATCTTTGACAGGTGATATTCATTCGGGAAGCTTCTTGAGTCAATTTCTATGCGTCGGTTTGCCAAACAGGAATAGATATCTGCAAAGGTGTACGGGAAAAGAGTCCCGGGTTCAGATCCCAGCAGCATTCTCAGGTGCCGCAATCTGAAGTCCGCTCTGTCTGCGTGATTCAAATCAGCTCCGCAAAAAGCTATTTGGCTTCTGAAACTGTAGCACTGATTATCTCGATATTCAATTGACAGTGTACGGATTTCGTGTTCATTTCTCAAATAGTAGTCATACTCGCCTTTAATCGGTTCTTCGTTTTCATAGAAATCCATAGGATGTGTGGCTATAAATTCATCTGTGAAATAATCCCTGTTAACGCCTATAACTGCCCATTTAAATGATAAATTATCCTCGTGTCCCTCGAAGGATGACAATGTAAAATCTCCGTCTTCATGTTCTGCCATTATGACAGTAAGCTCATCGTCCCAATTTACTGCCTCATATTTGAGAGTATCAATATCCGCGGAGGGTACTGCCTCGGCTAAACAATCGTCTAAAGTCGATATATAAATTCTACCAAACCCATCAAATTCTGCAAAAGACAGCTTGCTCATGGCTTTCGATAATCTTTTGTCTTGTTCTTTTAACTGATTAATATATTTCTGGTCGTTCATAGTAGTTTTCCTTTTTCGAGTCTGTATCTGATTCATTTCCACTAAATAGGTTTTGTTTACCCAGATGTTCTTACGCTTGCCAGAATCCGGGATTTTGTGATAAATCCAATCTAAAGACGCCCCGGTTCTGTGGACATCCACTACTGAGTCGTTCTTTTTATCTGTCATCGTCGTCATCTTCTTTACGTTTCGGTTTTGGTTGTGGCATGGTCGGTTCTATGATAATCTCATTCTCAATCATCTGGTATTTGTTTACATAGTCGGAAATATGATATCCATGCAGTATGTTGATAGCTTCAACTTCAAGAAGACCGTATTTCTCCTGAAATTCAATCCTTAGGTCTCTGAAGGCGCCGGTATCTTCACCACTTTCGGGTAATATCTTTGCTGCCAAATCCCTGTAATGAATGGCATCTTCCGGGGTCAGCCATTCACCTTTGTGAAGGTCTTTCAGTCTTCGTATTTTTTCATGTTTAGCTGACAGAATTTCTGTTGGGGCAGACGTTTGGAACGCAACTCCCACTGATGACATGGACATTCCGCAATAAGGACAATACCTTTCGTCCTGTTCAACAAAATTACCGCATATGGTGCAAAACATACCTTTACTCCCTTCTGAATAAATGGATTTTCGTTCATTGATGATTGTATGACAGACCATCCAATGAAGATGACCACAAGTATGTTTTAGGATGACTGATATGCAAAATTATGCACATCGTTCTGTTGAACTTCCGAGCAAAAGATGATAAGCTTTTGTTAGCCTTTTATAAAAGCTTGTCGTTTTGGATTCACATATATTTACATCCGGAGGTAAAGAATGACAGATAACGGCTCATTACAGCAGAAGAAGATGGTTATGTTCGATATCCTTGAGATTCTTCGAAGAGAAACGGATGAGAACCATAAGCTGACGCAGAAGGAACTGTCTGATAAGCTTGAAAAAGAATATTCCATGAAGGTTACACCGAGAACCGTCAAGGCAGGACTTATGGACATGAAAGACTTCGGTTTCCCGATTGAGTACCGCCTTGTACCACGTTCTTCAAAACAGGCAGGTCCTGATGCAGATCCTGAAGAAACGGCTATCTGTACTGACTTTTATTATAAACATGAGTTTTCAGAAGCTGAGCTTCGCCTTCTTATCGACAGTCTGCTATTTTCAAAACATATCCCGACAAAACAATGTAAAAACTTGATTAAGCGTCTGCAGGGCCTTTCAAGCAATTACTTTCTCCCGAAAGTACGGCATGTGTCCAACCTGCCCTTCGAGACCACGGAATATGAGCAGCTTTTTAAGACGATAGAGATTCTCGACGATGCAATATCAAGAAATAAACAAGTATCTCTTGTATACGGTGAATATAAAACGGATAAAAAACTGCACCCGGTTCTTACAAGGACAGGGAAGCCAAGCGTCCGCATATGCAATCCGTACCAGATTGCTGCGACAAACGGGAAGTATTATCTTATCTGTAACGATGACTATTTCGATAATGTCATAGATATCCGTGTTGACAAAATAATGGAAATCCGGCTTCTTGATTCAAAGCGAAGGGATCCGAGAACCGTTAAAGGACTTGAGAACGGTTTTGATTTTCCGAAGCACATGGCAGAACATATATACATGTTTGGAGGAGAAAGCGGACGTGTCCGATTCAGGGCAGACAAGAAAGTACTTTCGGAGCTGTTTGACTGGTTTGGAAGAGACATGAGGTTTTCGGATGAGACAGATACCCATGTAACCGTTTCAGTAGTCGTTAATCTCAGTGCAATGGCGTGCTGGGCAAAACAGTACTCCGAACACGTTGAGGTCCTTAGCCCCCAGAGCCTTAGGGAAAGGGTTATTAAAGACATAAAAAAGGGAGCGAGGCTTTACGGAATTACAACGGTACAATAAGTTAATTTAATGTGCAGAAAACCAGAATAAAGGAGAACATTATGCATTTATCATCTATTTTCAATGAGTATGGTGTAGACATTAGGAACACAAAAATTGTAAGACATCCCCTTAACAAGCCGGACGTCAGAAAAGTCTACGACAAAGGAATAGAGATGCTGGAGGCATACCAGTCCTGTCAGTCAAAACCGGTTTTTGACGGATGTAAGTACATCGCGGCATTTATGGGGACTACCGGTACCGAGGCGATATTCATCGGAATATATGAAATACTTGGAGTCTCTGAAGGTGAAGAAATCATTGGCTTTATGCCTGAAGATTACCCGTATCCGGAACATTTCGCTAAAGAAAACAGATATTATCAGATGAGAAAGACAGACCTGATGGAGGATCTTGCAAATCGTCTTGTTATCGACTGGGGTAAATCAACGTTGTCATGGCATCAGTGGGCATCGAACGATAAAGCTGTTCTCTCTATAACAAGTAAAGAAGAACGTCCATTTCCCGGATACGAACCGCTAATCCTGACTTTTTCTGAACTTGCAGAGATAGTCAAAGCTCCTGACGGTGAAGTTAAATACAGAAAGTGGAGAGAAGCCCTCAGTAATGTTAACGGGATTTATCTGATTTGTGATACCAAACATAACAAGCAGTATATCGGGTCAACATATAATACTGACGGAATTCTTGGAAGATGGACTAACTATATCAGAACAAAAGATGGCGGGGATATTGGCTTGAAAAAACATCTTGCAGAATATCCAAACGCCTATCTGGACTTCCGGTTTACCATCTTAAGGATTTTACCCAAGTCGATTTCCCCTGAAGAAGCCGTACAAATTGAATGCCTGTATAAGAACAAACTTTGTACGAGAAATGATAAATATGGTCTGAATCGAAACTGAAGCATTTTGGATACCGCTTAAGTGTTTCATATAAGGTTTGAAAAGAAAACCTTATATGAAACAAATTTTTATGATGGTTTTTCACTATCAAAGTGAATATTCAAAAATAATTACTTTTTGTTGCCTGACAAAGTGATTATTATTGGTCATAAATCGTGGCAACCTCAAATTATTTCCCTTTATGCACCTTGATGAGAATGGATTTGTCGTTGAAGACGGGCTGGTCACTGCCGACGCCGATGAAACCATCGCCGAACATTTCGTAAAGATTGGTGCTGTAGGTGAATTCGGGAAGTCTGCCGAGAATCTTTTCTCCGTCACAGAGGAAGGAATTCTGAACAGGCATTACGAAATCGCCTTTTTCGTTAAATCCACCGCCGCTTGAGCTGATGGGAACTATGGAGAGACGCCCGTCCAGAAGTTCCTTTATGGTCTTTTCGCTGCGGTTGATAACCATTTTAACCCTGCCGTTTGACGGAATGTCTGAAAAGGTGTGGTATGCGGAACCGGTATGCTCTACGTTGAATTTGTCGGCGATTCGCTTGTCGGCATAACCGCGAAGCAGAACACCGTTTTCAATGTAGGAGAGCTTGTCATCGGGAAGAACCACACCTTCTCCATCGTAAAATGTTGAATTCCAGGCCTCTTTGCCGGACACATCATGGCGGAGTGAGAACTTTTCGCTGAACAGCTTCTCGCCGATTTTGCCGGTGAAAAGAGAAGTGCCGAGGGAGAGGGATTCGGAATCGAGACAATTATGAAGCAGGCCAAGATATCCGTAGTACTGGGTCTGAATGATAAGCTCCTCGGGAAGTTCCAGCATTTTGCTGTAATTTGCGAGATAGTTGTCCGTCATATCGTAGAACTTCTGAACATCAAAATTTCTGAGGGACATCGAATAATATCCGTCGTTAATATCTTTACTGTCTTTATGCTTGAAGCTTACGGATACGCTGACATTGCAGTCACGGTCGGAATAATCAAGGCCGTTGCTGTTTGACATTTTGCATTCTGAAATATGCTTCTGAAAATCTCCGTTAAATGAAAAATCAGGGTATTTTTTTTGAATATGATCAAGGGCTTCGGCGGCTAAATCCATGAGCTCTTTATCGGTTATCTCTTTCTCGGTTAAATCGCGGTGCCTGGAACCTGTTTCCGGGCTGAACTTGTAAGGGCGCTTGAACTCGAGATTCTTTTCAGCTTTGGCAAATCCGGCCTCGTCGGAGATTTCGCCCTGATTGTAGTGAATCCCTACAAAACCATCTTTATAAAAGCGGAACGAATAGCCTATACCGTCGCTTTTATCAAAAGAAACGATTTTGTTCTCCTGAAAACGAACGATTGAGTCTATGTCGCGGCTAGATAATTTTTCTTTCATTATGTGTACCAAATCCTTTCTGTGTAATAAGCTGAATACCGATACTAATTTACGGTAAGTGTCTTTACTCTGATGGTAGGGCCTCCGGCAGATACAGGAACAGACTGGCCGTTCTTTCCGCAAGTATAGGTGTTGAACAGAGTAAAGTCATTTCCTACGGCATCAATATCAAAAAGGGTTTTGAATACATTTCCGCATATAACGTTTGCGCGTACGGATTCGGCCAACTTTCCGTCACGGATACGGTAGCAGAGATTGGGCTGCATGGTAAAGGTTGAGGAGCCCGTGCCGTAATTAACTCCGTATACATAGATTCCGTCTTTTATGTCTGCGATAATGCTTTCGGGGGTCTGTGAACCGCCGGCCATAAAGGTGTTTGTCATGCGGACAATCGGTGAATTATATATACCGTCGGCACGTGCGTTTCCGGTAATGTTTTCGTTAAGAACGGCAGCGGATTTGCTGTCGTGGAGACGTCCCGTAAGTACGCCGTTTTTGATGAGCCAGGTTTCCGTTGCCTTGTTTCCTTCGTCATCGTAAGGGGTGTATCCGTTGTTTGGCAAATCACCTCTGTCACAGATGGATACGAGGTCGTTGCCGACCTTCTTGCCTAAAACCCATTCGTCCTGAAGGGTTTTGTCGTTGAGCATGAAATCGGATTCGCTCTTGTGACCGAAGCTTTCGTGCGTGAACATGGCGGTAACTATGGGAGCCAGAACGCATGTATATTCACCGGGAACGACATCTACGCCATTCCTTGCAAAATCCAGATAGCGGTCACGCTCGGAGATTACTTCGTCATAGTGATTTTTAAGAAGCTCGAAGTTGTCTTCGGAATACATTTTGAATGCTCCTGTTGTGAAACCATTGCAATTGATTTCATAACCGAACATGATTCGTCCGACCTGATTATCCTGCTTGATTTCGGCACCCTTACTGGAATAGTATTCCTTTTCTTTGTGTTGGCGTCCAAAGACCGCAGAGTAGGACTTGATTTCTTCGATGGACGAATCCAGACAGTTGTCGATATAATCGGAAACAAGCTTTTCGTATGCATTTCGGGAGACTTTTCTTATGTCGTTTTCTCCGTTGAACTTTCTTACATCTGCTTTTTCGGCACCGAAATTTCGAATCATAGGGTCGTTGTAAATGTCTTTGTCAGGTGTTGCAAGCGTAGCAAGATTGTCAATCTCACTCTGAATGGCATTCAGATCGTTGGTAACACTTGTATACCACATTTTTCCGTCATATACCCTGATGCGAGCACCCTCTATCGAGACATTATTGTTGGTTTCAACTTCATCGTTTCGAATTAAAAACTGGGAAGATTCAATTCGTTCAATCCTGACATCCGTAAATAAGTTTTCCGGGTATTTGTACATCCTTTTCTCTCCGTTCTGAAACTGTTTTTCGGGCGCTTCCGTGAATCTGCGGTTCCGATAAATACAGTATATAGTATTTCCTGAATAAAGTAAAATGAAGATTTGCTTGACAAATGTTGGTTTAACGCGTTAGAATAAAGCTGTTCTAATACATTAGACCATATTTGGAGTGTAAACAGAAAAAGAGAGTTCCGGAGGGAAAGATGGAAAGTCCAAAGATTTTTGAGAGCGAATACAGGTTTTGTCTGATTTTGTGGGAGAACGAGCCGATAAAAAGTACCGATTTGGCGAAAATCTGCAAGGAACGGTTGGGCTGGTCAAAGACTACCACATACACCGTTATCAAGCGCTTAAGCGAACGCGGGGTTGTGAAAAATGAGGACACCATAGTTACGTCCCTGGTTTCAAAAGAAGAGGCGCAGGTAAGCGAACTTGACGAACTTATGGAAAAGAGATTTGAAGGGTCACTCCCGGCGTTCATTGCAGCGTTTGCAAAGCGTCAGGAGCTTTCCGACGAAGAAATAGAACAGATTCGTCGCATTATTGAAAAGTAGGGGAGGGTGTATGACAGATTTTTTTTTAAAGCTTTTGGATATGAGCATTACCGCTTCCTGGCTTGTGCTTGCGATAGTGATTTTGAGGCTTGTTTTCGGAAGAAAAGTACCTAAATGGCTGTTTTGTGCCCTTTGGGGCCTTGTTGCCATCCGTCTTGTATGTCCGTTTTCTGTCGAGAGTCCGTTCAGCCTCATTCCGAGCAGTGAGCCGGTTTCCCGGCAGATTCTGTACGCCTCGGAGTCTCGGTTTCAAAGTGGAGCCGAAGTAACCGGCAGTAGTGTAAACGCAACTTTAGCAGAGCAGGCGGTAATATATAATGCCGAAAGTGCCGGCAATGTACGGGGATTGTCGGGTGTTTTAACATGGATATGGATTGCGGGCGTTATTGTCATGTTTACGTACTCTTTTGTCAGCTACGTTCTTTTACGAAGAAGGGTACGAATGTCTGTCCCGGAAAGTAAATGGATTCGTAAAAGCGAATTAATTGAGTCTCCCTTTGTATTGGGGATTTTCCGTCCGGTGATTTACATTCCCTTCAATCTTGATGAAGAAACAACAGAGCAGGTACTGGCTCACGAAAAGGCGCATATATTAAGACGCGATCACTGGTGGAAACCGTTAGGATTTCTGCTTCTCTCGGTTTACTGGTTTAATCCTGTTCTTTGGATAGCATATATTTTTCTTTGCAGAGATATTGAGGATGCGTGTGATGGAAAAGTAATTAAGGGTATGGAAAAGCAGGAGCTTCAGGCATATTCCACGGCTCTTCTCAATTGCAGCATTAAGAGAAGAAGCATAGCGGCCTGCCCTTTGGCCTTTGGTGAGACGAATGTCAAAAAGAGAATTAAGAACATAATGAATTATAAAAAACCGGCGTTCTGGATAATTATTGTTGCGCTTGTCGCATGTATCGCTGTCGCGATATGCTTCCTTACCAATCCGCGAAAACCGGAAGACCGGCAGATAACGAATAGTGATTTGGGCAAAGTATATGTTTACGAAAAAGAGGGTTTCTTTGGCGACTTTACAATCACGCTGAAGGATGACAATTCATTTACTTACTATGAGGGATTTGCAAGCAGTTATATCGGTGCGGGAACCTACAGTATCAGCGGTGATACACTTGTGCTTTATGACATGGGATACACTTCTGAAGCTCCTTGGATTTTCGTCTTTAAGATTGATGGCGATACACTGATATATGATAAAGCCCATTCTCACGACTTTATATATGTGCATCCGGATGATGGAGCTAAATTCATTTATGATTCAAGCATAGTGTCGATGTGGGATGTTGATTTCGATTCCGAAATGTCTCCAACACCTTAGAGATTTCTCAAAAGTGGTAAGTTTGCAGTATAAAACTTATTCGGGTCATTGTCGTTTACAAGATGTATGTAATGCAGCTTTGAAGCTTTTGCGCCCTTAACGTCACTGCTTTCGCTGTCACCGATCATCACTGT
The DNA here is from genome assembly GCA_045598045.1 of Lachnospiraceae bacterium. Lineage (GTDB taxonomy): Bacteria > Bacillota > Clostridia > Lachnospirales > Lachnospiraceae > RGIG3528. Next base: position 30,185 of record JAZLLG010000007.1, read on the forward strand.
TTTTGAGCGGTCCATGTCGTATCTTTCCAAAAGAAAATCAAAGAACTTTCTGTCGGGCTTCATGCAGCCGTAATCGCTGGACATGAGAAAATCATCTGTCAGCTCATGCAGCCCGAACATTTTTATTTCGGGTAAAGTGTAGGTCGCCTGGGCATTGCTTAGAATGTAAACGTGTTTTCCACATTCCCGCAGGCACTTCAGAAAGTTTTCCACGTCGGGGAATAAACGGACGTATTCTCTCGAAGCAACCCGGAAATCATAGGAAACACTGTCTATAATGTCTTTCTCCACCATACCGTTTCCGTATCGTCTGAAAAGATCTTCATATACTTCCGTAATGTCAATCTCCGGAACTTCGAACGGGCCTTCTTCGAGCTGTTTTTTACGAAGAGCTTTGTCTGCTTCGAAGAAATCTTTGCGAAACGCTTCAATCGTCGGGTGCTTTATGCCCTTCTCATCCAGAACCTTGCACCACTTTTCCCATGTTTCATCACAGTACTCGTCGGTACGAACATCTATCAGCGTTCCGTATAAGTCAAAAATATAGTTGTCATATTCCATAATGTGCCCCCATCTATTGCTTTAATGCACATTTTACGCTATTATTCACTCAAAATAAAGGGGAAGCAAAGAAGAAAGCGACTCCCGTGTGACAAAGGTGAAAAAATGAAGTGCGAATGTTATTATATTGATTTTTCAGAGTGCGGGTGCTCCTCGTCACCGTACTGCGGCAAGGCTTGTCAGGGTAAAGACAAATGTGAATGGTTCATTTCCGAAAACGACTATTTTGAGCGTATGATGAACGGCACGCTCCCGGAAGTTAAGCAGCAGTCGGAGGACCCCAAAAAAAGACAGGAGAGAATCAATAAGAATCTCTCCCTTGGAAAAACGAAAAAACAGCTTAAATATGAGCGACGTCAAGAAGAAGAAAAAAACGGCGGCGGGTCCGGATTTCAATTGAAGGATGACCCGGCGTTCAAAGAATTCTTATCGTCTTTTTCCGCTAAGTCGAACGGAAGCGATAAGTCCAAAAAGTAGGCCGATTATCAGGCCGCCAAGATGACCGAAATTGTCTACGGTTCCGTTTAAAAATCCATAGATAAAGTTCAGTCCGAGGTAAAGGGCAATCCTCCAAATGGGCACGCCACGAATGTTTCCTCGTAAGGAAAGCATAAGGAAAATGCCGAACAAGCCGAAAGCAGCTCCGGAGGCTCCTATGCTTATTACCGGATCACGGAAAAGGAAGTGCAGGCCTGAGGAAAAAAGGCCGCCCAAAATTCCGCATAAAAGGTAGTAACTTAAAAATCTTACTTTACCAAGTACTCTTTCAAGAATCTGTCCTACGCCGTAAATAGCTATAGCATTTGAGGCCAGATGCTGCACCGAGGCATGTGAAAACATCGATGTCAGGAGGCGGTACCACTGCCCTTCGGCCAAAAGCACGTAGCTGTTTCCGAAAACCATCCAGTAGTTCCGTACAAACATTTCTTCAAGAAAGTAAAATAAACAGTTTAAAACAATAATGGATATAGTGACTATTATTGCTTTGATTCTAGGATCTTTAATCATAACGCTCCTTGTTTAAGGGGCGTTTTTGCCCCTTAGAATGCCCAGAGGATGTTCCAGGCAAGCTGGAATGTATCAGCAATATGATAATACCACAAAAACAGCATTTTTTCCTGATTCATTTACTATTTAACGTTCTTTAGCTGATGTTTTTTATTGACATATTGACAAATTCCGAATATGGGAGTATGGTGGTGCTAAAAAGGAACACTAAATATGGCGAATGCAGTTTTTCTCGAAAATCTAAAATCGTTCGGTTTGACGGGACAGGAAGCCGTCATTTATGAGACGCTTCTTAAAAACGGCGCTCTGACGGGCTATGAAGTGGCAAAGGAAACCGGGATTTCCCGCTCCAATGTGTACAGCTCACTTGCCGGCCTTGTTGATAAAGGCGCGGCATATGTCAGCGATGGAGAAACCTCAAAATATGTTCCGGTTGAAATTAAGGCTTTCACGGACAACTCGTTGCGGAACTTAACCCAAAAAGCGGGTGAACTTATCAAAAACGCCCCGTCTCCGAAAAAGCCGACAGCAGGCTACATCACCATCAGCGGAACACGTCACATTAAGGATAAAATCCACGAAATGTTACGCAGCTGTGAGCTTCGCATGTATATTATGGCGGAGTCGCCCATTATCAAAGAGTTTGACAAAGAAATTGAAGACCTTATTAAGAAAGGACTTAAGGTTGTCATCCTCACCGACAGCTGCAACATCTCCGGTGCCGTTCACTATAACACCTCTCCGGAGGAAGGCCAGATACGGTTCATCACGGATTCGGACTATGTTCTGACGGGAAGTCTTTTCGGAAGGGAAGAGGACACGTGCCTCTACTCCAACGAGCCGAATCTTGTGGCAGTTATGAAGGAAGCTCTTAAAAATAAAATATCACTTGTCAAAATGGAGGAAGAAATATGAGAATCGGAATATTAGGCTACGGAAACCTTGGAAAAGGAATCGAATGCGCAGTTAAGCAGAACACTGATACGGAACTTGTAGGTGTTTTCACGAGAAGAGATCCTTCTTCGGTAAAAATACTCACACCCGGAGTTCCGGTCTATAATGTAAATGAGATTCTTGCACATAAAGACGAAATTGATGTTTTAATTATCTGCGGAGGAAGTGCAACAGACCTTCCCACAATGACTCCCGAATATGCAAAGTATTTCAATGTTATCGACAGTTTCGACACGCACGCACGTATTCCCGAGCACTTTGCAAACGTTGATAAAGCCGCAAAAGAAAGCGGACACACCGCACTCATTTCAGCAGGCTGGGACCCGGGCATGTTCTCTCTTAACAGACTTTATGCAAACTGCATTCTTCCCGAAGGAAATGACTACACTTTCTGGGGCAAGGGTGTCAGCCAGGGTCATTCCGATGCCATCAGACGAATTGCGGGCGTAAAAGATGCAAGACAGTACACCATCCCCGTTCCGGAGGCACTTGCTTCCGTAAGAGCAGGTGAAAATCCCACGCTCTCCACAAGGCAGAAGCACACACGTGAATGTTTTGTTGTAGCAGAGGAAGGTGCAGACCTTGCAAAGATTGAAAATGAAATCAAGACAATGCCGAATTACTTCGCAGATTATGATACAACAGTTCACTTCATTTCCGAAGAAGAACTGAAGAAGAACCATTCCGAGCTTGCTCATGGCGGATTCGTATTCCGTACGGGTGTGACAGGCTGGAACAATGAGCACAAACACGTTATCGAATACAGCCTTAAGCTTGATTCCAACCCTGAGTTCACATCGTCCGTTATCGTGGCATTTGCCCGCGCCATCAACAGGCTTCACAAGGAAGGTGTTAATGGCTGTAAGACAGTCTTTGACATTGCTCCTTCGTATCTCAGCCCTATGAGCGGTGAGGAAATCAGAGCACATCTCTTATAATTTATTCTACATTCCAAATAATATCCGCCTTTACGGATTTCTCCAGTACGGTGCGGACATTTACCAAATCACTGAATTCCACAAAGCGTACGGCGTCGTCGTACGCTTTTCCGCTTTTTTGCTGACGATCCACAAGACGGTCCTTCAGAAGCTTTTCATCTGCTGTGAGGCTTACGGTGACATCAGCAAACTTTTTTAGCTCTTTCCAGCCGTCTTCCTCCAAAAGAAGATAATTTCCTTCGAGAAGAACGATGTCACCATTCACTGAAACAGCGTTTTCAACCGGATTGTGAAGGATACGGTCATACTCCGGCCATCCGATGCTTTTGCCGGATGCAACATTTTTAACGGCTTCCGTGAGCTTTTCCAAATCAAAAGTTTCGGGAGCTCCTTTTATACGTACCATGGGCATTTCTACGCCATCACGTACTGTAGTGTGTGACAGAAGCCAGTCCTGATAGTGATGGAAGCCGTCCATGCCGATTATTGTGACAGGTGTGAGTCCGTCCGTTTCTTCGGAAAGCTTTTTAAGAAAATGGAGTAACGTTGTTTTGCCACATCCGGGTGGGGCGGCAAGCAGTACAAGAATTCTCCGGCCCTTCTTTTTCTGAAGTTCCGTGAGGCTTTTCAGGAAAGGAATATATCGATTGTTTATATCCTCTTCGCTGTATGTTGCGTTGACTTGTATTCCGTTTATTTTTTCGTTGAAAATCACATCTGCCTCCCGAAATGCTTGCGTAAAAGATACACATATTATAAAATTATTCGGGGAAAAAACAAGATGAAGACTATATTACCGAAGAAAACGGAGACATTATGAACGACTACAAGATTATGCTTGCACAGGCTGAAAGCCTTTTGGAGGATGAAGATGATTTGATTTGCGCGATGGCCAACATTTCGGCCCTCATTTATGGTGAATTGTCCGATCTGAACTGGGCGGGCTTCTACAGGAAAATCGGTGACAAGCTTGTTCTCGGACCGTTCCAGGGAAAAGTTGCATGCACACGTATTCCGTGTGGAAAAGGTGTCTGCGGAACGGCTCTTAAAACAAAGGAAACACAGGTTGTGCCGAATGTGCATGAGTTCCCGGGGCATATTGCATGTGACAGCGCTTCAAATTCGGAAATTGTTGTTCCGATTTTTGACGGGAACGGCGAGGTTACTGCTGTTCTTGATATAGACAGTGTTAAGTTCGAAAGGTTCGGGGAAGAAGACAAAGAAAATCTCGAACAGCTTGTTCGAATCATAGAAAAGATAATTAAGTAAAGGGGAAAAATTATGGGACATGTAGACGATTACGACAGCGAGGCACAATATTTAAAGGATCACCAGCCCAAGGTTGGTTTTCATCTGAGTTTTAAAGTAATGTCGCAGCTTGTTGACAAGCTGATTGACGAAACCGGTGAAGTTACGGACAAATATCCGAAGAGCGAGCTCCTTAAGCTGTGGGCAACGGTTATGGGCATCTTTTTCGTTTTGTTTTTGCTTTCAAGTGGGCTTCTTATTCTTGCTGTGCTTCTGTTTTACTTTTTCTATGGCTTTGTATTTATCAAAATATTCAAGGCATGGAAGAATTTTAAATACAAGCTTTGGCAGATAATTTTCATGACGGTCGGAGGGCTTGCCATAGAGTTTGCGCTTGCAACATTAATCAGAACGCTTATTTTAAAATAACAATTTCTTACAAACGAACGGAGAAGCTTATGAGAGAATTGTTTTCAATGGACAAAAAAGATTACAAGGGAACCGAAAAAGTATTCAGCAGACCTTCGGCAAGAGGTATTATTGAAAAGGACGGCAAACTTCTTCTCGTTTATTCACGTAAATTTGATTACTACAAATTTCCCGGCGGTGGCATAGAACCCGGCGAAAGCATGGAAGAGGCATTAATCCGTGAGGTCCACGAGGAAACCGGCTACAATGTTATTCCTGAGACAATTAAGGAGTATGGCTACGTCCTTCGCAGGCAGCTCAGTACAGTAGAGGAAAATACCATTTTTGAGCAGTACAACTATTATTTCCTCTGTGAAGTTGAAGAAGAGCATAATGAACAGATTCTGGACGATTACGAAAGGGAAGAGGGCTTCACGGCTTTCTGTATAGATCCTTTAATTGCTTCAGCGGCAAATCGCAATTCCATAAACTGTTGGACAGATGACATGAAGCGGGACTTTGTTAAGGTTGACATGGTCAAGCGTGATGCTCGTGTTTTGGATATGTATGACTTGGAGCATCGCAAAGTCGTTCGTGAGAGAACGGAAAAAGAAACGATTAAGAGCATGGGAGAACTTGATTATAGCGGCATGCTCGATTTTGTTGAGCAGAATCTTCATGTGGACCAAACCGAAGATATCGGCGCAAAAAAGGAAATAAATTACAGTCGTTTCACTCACACAAAGCGTGTACTCGGCTGGGCACGCAGGCTTTATGACGCAGCTCCCGACAAGTCGGCACTTTCCTACGAAGACGTTATGATTGCCACCATCTTCCACGACGTCGGCAGAGCCATCGCAGACAAGCAGCATATTTCCCACGCCGAGGCAGGAGTTCCCATTACAAAGAAGTACCTTCTTGAGCATGGCTTTCCCGAGGAAAGAGCCGAATACATCAGTAAGCTCGTCGGCGGTCATTCCGACAAATGGCTCATGAAAAACGCCGACATCGACAGAAACCTCCTCCTTCTCATGGAGGCCGATCTTCTTGACGACATGGGCGCACTCGGAATAGTCATGGATTGTATGATTGTGCGCGGCAGAAATGAAGAAGCCCGCTTTGAAGACTGCTACGACCACATTATGCGTTTTACGCACCGCCTTCAGCATGAAAATCCGATGGTGACACCCGAAGGCCGTAAAATGTGGGAAGAAAAAACAAAGCTTGTCGATGAATTCACCCGCCAGCTCGGGATGGATATTTCCATTTAAGCCTTCGGACAGCTTCGCTGAAGCGAGGTGGTATCCTGTGCTTCAAATATGTAAAAAAGATACCAAAATCAGACACTTCCGGACACATGACCTGCCCAGGTGGTATCTATATAGCTAATAATTAATAAAAGACCTCACTTTCTAACGCTGAAGCGAGGTCTTTTTCTTATTTTTCTGCATATAGATACCGCTACATCGCCGAAAAGCATGAAATCAGGTCAAAATGGTATTTTTTTTATGAAAACTCCGCTACAGATACCGTGAGGGTGTCGCGTGGCTGTTGAGAGAATGAAGCTTACGAGTAAAATGAGTATTTTTGATGGCCAATTTCCCTTTTATAAGTAAATGATTCGTCCCATTCATACAACTCGTTGTTTGAGAGCAGTGTAATTTCATAGGGGTCTCAAACCAATGAATTTTTTCTATGTTAGGGTACTTTCATTTTCGGGATATTTACAATGTAATGTCTTCTTTTCTTGCTAAAAAATTCAAATAATGTTATAATTCGTTCCAAAATGTTGGCCAATCAACATTTTGTGATTCCAAAATGTTGATTAGGAAATATTTTAGCTTTCCAAAATGTTGACATGCGTTTCCTTATTATTGGATGGGAGAGAAATATGCTAAAAAGAAAAGCAACAGCATTAATAAAAAACTGGACAAACACAAAGAATAAAAAATGCCTTATAGTCCAAGGCGCAAGACAGATTGGCAAAACATTTATTATCGAGCGTTTTGCGGAAGATAATTATGAAGAGTTGCTCGAAATTAATTTTAAACAGATGCCGTCGGCAGCTGAAGTCTTTTCCGGGGATCTTACGGTAGATAATATGCTCATTGCTATGCGCTTTCGGTTTCCCGATAAAAAAATAATTCCCGGAAAGACGCTGATTTTCTTAGATGAGATTCAAGAATGTCAAGAAGCATTAACATCGCTTAAATTTTGGGCATTGGACAATCGTTTCGACGTTATCGCTTCCGGATCGCTCCTTGGCATAGATTACAAACGTGCATCTTCGTACCCGGTCGGTTATGTTGACTATATTAAAATGTTCGGAATGGATTTCGAAGAATTTTTATGGGGAATGGGAATTTCAGAGGATATGATAGAAACAGTTACAAGTTTTCTAAATTCAAAGTCTGTGATTCCGGAAGCGGTTCATTCTCAAATGATGAATTATTTCAGGCAATACATCGCTATAGGCGGAATGCCTGAGGTGGTACAGAAATACATTGATACAAAAGACTTCAGAGAAGTTGATAAAATACAAAGAAATTTATTACAAGGTTATCAATACGATATTGCACACTATGCAACATCAGAAGAAAAAGTAAAAGCCGAGAAGTGTTACAATACGCTTGCCAAACAGCTGTTGGACAAGGAAAACCATAAATTTCAATACAAAGAAATCGAGCATGGTGCCAGGGCACAAAAGTATTTTTCAAGTATTGAATGGCTGCTTCGTGCCGATATGGTGCATTTAAGCAAGCTTGTAACAGATATCAGATTCGATTTGAGTGACTATTCGAGAGAAGACTTTTTTAGGGCATATACGACGGATTTGTCTCTTTTGCTTGCAATGAAGGACTATTCCGTAAAGCAGCATATTGTAGAAAATACGTTGGAAGGAAACACCAAGGGCGGAATTTACGAATGTGCTGTAGCAGATGCTCTTTATAAGAAGGGATATAATCTGTATTTCTACAAAAACGAGACAACAAAAAGAGAAATAGATGTAATAATTCAGAAAGACGGGATGGTAATCCCGATTGAAGTTAAAGGGGGGAAAAATAAAGCAACGTCTTTGAAATCACTTGTAAAGAGCAATAAATCCATAATAACCGCATACAAATTTGCGGATGGAAATATTGGTGAAGGTGAAGAAGGAATAGTTTCGCTGCCACTTTATATGTGCGCGTTTATCTAATTCTCATTCAGAAAGAAATGAAGGTTTTTTGATGTTGTCTTTATTTTCTGCTTCAAATATTATAAAATATACCCGAATCTTTTTGAAAGGAGATTACATATGGATAAAGTATTTATTGCTATAGGTATTATTGTTTTTCTGTTACTCATTTGCGGTCTTAAAATTGTACCGCAGTCATACATGTACGTTTTGGAAACTCTTGGTAAGTACAGCGGAACGTGGGACTCCGGTCTTCATTTCCTTGTTCCGATTATTACAAAGGTTTCAAAGAAGGTTTCCATTAAGGAGCAGGTTGCAGACTTCCCTCCTCAGCCCGTTATCACAAAGGATAACGTTACAATGCAGATTGATACCGTTGTATACTATCGCATAGTCGATCCGAAGCTCTATACCTACGGTGCGGAAAATCCCATCATGGCACTTGCAAACCTTACGGCAACAACGCTTCGTAACCTTGTCGGTGAGCTTGAACTTGATGAAACTCTCACAAGCCGTGACACTGTAAATGCAAAGATGCAGACCATTCTTGATGAAGCTACCGACCCTTGGGGAATTAAAGTCGGAAGAGTTGAGCTTAAGAACATCATTCCTCCCAAGGACATTCAGGAGTCCATGGAGAAGCAGATGAAGGCTGAGCGTGAAAAGAGACAGACTCTCCTTGAAGCTGAAGCTCACAAAGCAGCAGTTGTTACGAGAGAAGAAGGTAACAAGCAGGCTATGATTCTTCAGGCAGAAGCCCAGAGAGATGCGGAAATTGCCAGAGCAACAGGTAAGGCAGAAAGCATCAGACTTGTATACGAGGCAGAGGCAAAGGGTATTGCTGCGCTCAAAGCTGCACAGATGGATGAGGCAGTTCTCACACTTAAGAAGCTTGAAGCTCTTAAGGCTCTTGGCGACGGCCGTGCAACGAAAATCGTTGTTCCCACAAACCTTGCCACATCGGCAAGCGATATTACTTTCAAGTCGGAGATGTTTGGCCTTGGAGAACCTATAGACAAGTCCCCCAAAGATCATCCGGAAGCAGTTAAGGAAGATAAGTGCTGCGATGAGCCTGAAAGAACAGAAGTAACAAAGAATTTGATTTAATTTATTACAGGAAATAATTAGCCTGCCGACGAAAATGCCGGCAGGCTTTCTTGTTTTTTCTTACACTGATAAATCTATAAAGCGACCTGTGATGCCGCTTCCGAGGTTCATGGTTTTCAAAGATGAAAAATCAATGTTCACGGGAGTGGTTTCTACGATGTTGTCGACCTGGACGTCGGAGAATTGCTGATATGCCGAATTCATTCCGTTGACGGCTTCGGAGGCTTCTGCATTCAATTGGTCGAGGCGCTTGCGGTTTTCTTCCTCTTCTGAAAGCACAACATCCTCATCGGCAGCTTTTTTAACAACGGTCCCTTTTGGAATGCGGTAAGCTTCGTATTTATGGATGTATCCTGTAAAATCAACCGAAAAGCCCATAAAAACACCTCCATGCGAGAACAAAATCCTTTAAAACATTTTTCATGCATGGCTGTTCTTTACTAATAAAAAAAGGATAACCCAATATGCTTCCCTTATATTTAATAAAATCTTTTTCCTTGCGTAATTGAAGTAAACAAATTAGAGTCATAAACTATACGCTATGATACCATATTCATTTTACATTCAAATATTTGCAGCAGGCGTGATGCTGATTCTCTTTGTGAGCAGCAGAGTTACAGCCGGCAAGGACCTGAAACCTAGTGGTTGGATCTCAGGTTTATTGCTGGTGAACTTTTTGTTCTGTGTGGATTACGCTTTGAATGTATATGCAAAAACCGTGTGCGGACAGGGTGCTTTTGCGCTGGTTACATCAGTAATGCTTTGCCTTTATGCACTCATCCAGTTTTTTGTTGTCCAATATGCATTTGCCGTAGTAGAAGATAATTCTAAGCTCGGAAAAATCATAAAGATTTTTTTGAATACGCTTGTTGTCATCAGGACAATCGGAAGAATAGTACTTCCGTTCCTTACGGCATTTGTCGCGGACGCAGACGGACTGACGGGCAAGCTTCATATTATCGATACATGCATGGAAGTTGTCATTCTTCTGACGCTCACTTTTGTCGGTCTTCATGCGAGAGATAAGTTTTTCGGTTTTGAAATGTTTCTTTTTGGTATAAATGTAGCTCTTCCGCTCAGCTCGGTTGTTCTTGAGGTGACCGTAGGCTATAACCCCATGATTTACCTCGTAACGATTATGTCGTGCCACAGTTATGTGCTTTTTCATCAGACATATATACGAAACAGATATACCCAGAGAAGAGAGCTTGAAAACAGGCAGATTGAGGACCGCGTGGAGCGTGTAAAGCATGAAGCGGTTCTGGCGATAAGCCGCGCATACTGTGCCATGTATTCCGTAAATTTTGATGATAAAACGTATTCCGAGATTTGGGCAAGGAAGAGCGTTCATAAATATGTGGGTGAAGGCGGAAACATTGAAGGCTTCGTCAGCTTTATGGTTACGAACCTTTGCAGTGAACAGTACAGGGACGAACTCAGTGCTTTCCTGAATTTCAGCACAATACAGGAAAGATTGAAAAACGAAGATGCCGTAAGTCTTGAGTATCTGGCTCAGGACAACACATGGTTCAGAGTTTTGATAATTGTTAAGGACAGGGATGAAACCGGCAAGGTTTTAAGTGTCCTTTTTGCAAGCCAGGAAATTGACCGTGAAAAACGGCGCGAGCTGGAAACAAAGGAGGAACTGCAGAAGGCTTATGTCGCTGCGGAAAAGGCTTCTCAGGCAAAAACAGCATTTCTCTCAAATATGTCCCACGATATAAGAACGCCTATGAACGGCATCATCGGAATGACCAATATGGCGAAGAAGTATCGTGATGACCCCGAAAAACTGGACAATTGTCTTGAAAAGATAAGCATTAACTCCGAGCATCTCCTTACTCTCATAAACGACGTTCTTGAACTTGCAAGAGTAGAGAGCGGAAAGACAACTCTTGTCAAAGAAATTTTTGACTTACGAGAGATTTCAAGAACGTGTGTAACGGTAATAAGTTCTTTTATTTCCAACAGGGAAATCGAACTGGTGGAAGAGCATGCACCAATAGACAATCCTTACGTTTACACGGATTCGTTGCGCATGCGTCAGGCAATTCTCAATGTTATGTCCAACGCAGTCAAGTACACACCGGATGGTGGAAAAATCACTCTCAATTTCGACAGCGATGTTTCTCCCGACGGAAAGATTATTAATGCTCGTGTTACTGTTGCTGACAGCGGAATCGGCATGAGCGAGGAATTCCTGAAAACGATTTTCGAACCGTTTGCGCAGGAAAACGATCACGATGCCCGGACACAGTATAAGGGAACAGGCCTCGGAATGGCTATCGTTAAGCAGCTTATGGATTTGTTTGGCGGAAAGATAGACATAGCAAGTAAGCAGGGCATGGGGACAACCATCGTCCTGACATTCCCGCTCGAGCGTGCTCCTATGCCGGAAAACACGGGCGAATCTGAGGAAAGCATTGTCAGCCGGACTTCGGACGAGCTTCCCAAGGGGCTTCGTGTCCTTCTTGTCGAGGATAATGAGATTAATCTCGAGATTGCGGAAGATATGCTTGAAAATCTTGGTTGTGACATCGTTACAGCTACGGATGGTCTGGAAGCGGTGGATAAGTTCAAACAGTCAGAGGAAGGCTCCATCAAGTGCATCCTCATGGATGTTATGATGCCGCGAATGAACGGCTACGAGGCAACGAAAGCTATTCGTGCTTTGGACCGAAAGGATGCTGCGAAGGTAGCCATCATCGCCATGACGGCCAATGCTTTCGCCGAGGACATTCGCATGAGCCACGAAGCAGGCATGAACGACCACATTTCGAAACCGATTGAAGCTAAACGCGTCATCGACGCTATAAAAAAATGCCTGAAATGATACTGGGGGACGGGGATGTGTATTCATTTTCGCAAACGAAAATGAATACACATCCCCGTTTTTGCGCCATTTCTTCATTTTCAGCAGCAAAAAAATGAATACACATCCCCGTCCCCCAGTATCATTTTTTGCAAATTTGGTGGTATGTAGGCTTTTTATGCATAGACAAAACCGGCTTGAGGTGTATAATCAGCCTTAGTGGTAAAACGTTTTACAAGGAGGCAGAAAATGATTGTAAAGGGTACATATTTTCAGAACGATGCAGAAAAACCCCTTGTATATGGGGATGTTGAAATATCAAATGTTAAAAGACAGCGGCTTCGTGGAGAAGAGCTGAAGGATGCAGTGCTTTGCGAGCCTGTAATGATAGGCTTCTGCGGAACGGACAACGAACTCATGAGGATGGGAAGCAAGGGACTTCTCGGACCCAAGTTTCCGGAAGGCGAGAACAGACTGATTAATGGCCATGAAGGTATTGTCTGGGTGCCTTCGGAAAATCGCTTTGCCATTGTACTTATCAGAGGCGGCGACAGCTACGACCCCACCAGATATACGGAAGATGAAACGTATTTTGAATACGGATGTGACAAGGCTGACGGCCTTTTTGCGGACAAGCAGTATTTCCATCCCGATATGCTCTTACGCATTCCCGACGGATATGTTAAAGACGGCAAACTTGATTTGCAGTTCGCAAAAAAGATGGTTTTCCCTGATCCTTTTGCCTGCATGCTTTTCCAGCTTGAACGAATGGAAGACCTTGGAAGTGCCCATAACTTCCGTGTGGCCATGAGAAAATATAAGTGCGACGAAGCAAAAGCGCGCGAAATCGCACAGGATGAAATTTTTGAAAGAACCGTTATTTTCGGACTCGGTACGACGGGAATGTTTATCGGAGACCTCATTCTCAGAAGTCATCCGAATGCAAAAGTGCTTTTTGTCGCAAGAAGTGAAGAGACTTCCCCGAAGGTTTTCTTTGCATTAAAGACAACGAAAGCCGAATATTTACGCAATAACTTCGAAACAGAAGAGGAATGCGCCAAGGCAATCATCGAAAAGCTTGGCGGAAGAGCCACAACCTTCATCGGCGTCAGCGGTTCAAATGTTGAGCACCGCATCGCCTTTGAACACAAGGTTCTCGGCTGCAACGGCATTTACAACAGCTTCTCCCTCGGCCCGAAAATTGAGTTCGATACGATGCCCTTCGGCTTCGAAAATCACCTCATTCTCGGTTCCATCAATTTCCGACAGGATCATATGGAAAAAGCCATCGAGCTGCTTGCACAGAGCCATTACGATGAGATTGTCGAACTTATTGACAGAGAAGAATTTGCAAAAGACCCCATCGGCGCCTACAAAAACAAGATTTACAGCAAGGAAGCACCGATGAAGACGGCGGTTATTTGGAATAAAAAGTATATACAGGAGCAGTGAAAATGAAAACAGTACATATTGAAAAACCTTTTGAAATTGCTGTAGTTGATACCGAAAAGCCTGTTGCGGGCGAAGGCGAAGCCTTACTTAAAGTTTTGTACGGAGGCATCTGCGGCGCGGATGTTGCCAGCTACACCGGCAATCAGCCGTTCACTACGTATCCCCGCATTCCCGGACATGAGTTCAGCGCCGAAATCATCTCCATTCCCGAGAACGATAAAGGGCTGAAGGCAGGCGACATCATCACCTGCAATCCTTACTTCAACTGCGGTAAGTGCTATTCCTGCCAAAGAGGCTTCGTAAACTGCTGTACCGACAATCAGACAATGGGTGTGCAGCGTGACGGTGCTTTCAGAGAATACATCACGATGCCCATTGAAAGAATTTACGATGGTAAAGGTCTTTCCGCAAAGGAACTTGCTCTCGTTGAGCCCTTCACCATCAGCTACCACGCTCTTCACAGAGCACCTGTAAAGCCCGGCGACAAGGTGCTTGTTGTAGGCGCAGGCCCCATCGGTCTCTTTGCACTTATTGCTGCAAAGGCACAGGGCGCAGAAGTTTACGTGGCTGATATTCTTGACGGAAGACTTGATAAGGCTCTTCACTTCGGAGCAGCCGGCGTAATCAATTCCAAGACGTCAAATATCGTTGAAGAAGCAATGAAAATCACAAACGGCAACGGTTTTGATGTATGTGTGGAAGCTTGCGGACAGTCCGTAACGTTCCTTTCCTGCATTGATTGTGCTGCATTTGCCGCAAACATCATTCTCATCGGAAACGGCAAGAAGGAGACGATGTTCCTTCACTCCATTCTTCTCAAGAAGGAGCTGAACGTATTCGGCAGCAGAAACTCCTATGCAAAGGATTTCATGGCTGTTATCGACCTTATCGCCTCCGGCAAAGTAAACGTACTTGATATGGTAAGCGACATCTATCCCATCGACCGTGCGGATGAAGCATTCAAAGCACTTGCAAACAATGACGGCAGCCTTGCAAAGGTTCTTATTGAATTTTAAGAGGTAATCTTTTGGAATATACAATAATTGATGCCCATGTACATCTCTGGGAAAAAGAAAACGGAAGAGTGAACGGCAGGCCGGTTGTCGGTATAGGCAACGGTAAATGCGATTTTGGCGGGGAAGTACGTCAGATGATGCCGCCTTACATGACGGACTGTGAGAACAATGTTGAGCGCCTTATTGCCAATATGGACTATGCAGGTGTCGGAGCCGCGGTAATTACTCAGGAGTACATTGACGGCAATCAGGATGAGTACCTGAAAACCGCAAAGAAAAAGTTCCCCGACCGTATCCGCATAACTTCTCTTTACGAGGAAGATGAAAACTACACTTTGGATGGTGTCGATGGCGTGAAAGTCTGTGCCGGACGCCTTGCTGATAAAGATCTGAGAAAGCTCCTGCCCTTGTTCCAAAACGTAGAAAAAGCCGGTAAATTCATTTCCATCGATATGGCGGACGGGGCCGAACAGGTGGAAGGACTCCAATATCTTATCGATAAATGTCCGAATCTCCGGATTGCTATCGGTCACTTTGGTATGGTCACCACTGACGGCTGGCAGAAACAGATTGAACTTGCAAAAAACAAGAATGTTTACATTGAAAGCGGTGGACTTACGTGGCTTTTTCACAAGGAATTTTATCCCTATCCTTCGGCCGTTGATGCAATACTTGAGGCAAGGGATATTTGCGGTATGAACAAGCTTATGTGGGGAAGCGATTATCCCCGTACGATGACTGACATCACCTACATTATGGCGGTTCGCTTTATTATTGAATCCACCAAGCTTACAAAAGAAGAAAAGAAGGCTTTTCTTGGTGAAAACGCAATGAAATTTTACAACCTTTCGGATGTAAAACCGTTACCGGAAATCATAAATATGTTATAGGAGGCCCAATATGTTAAAAGGAATTTCCCCTATGCTTTCCCCCGATCTTTTAAAGATTTTATGTGAGATGGGTCACAGCGACACAATAGTAATTGCCGATGGTAATTTCCCTGCCGAAACAATGGGAAAGAACGGCATTGTGCTTCGTATGGACGGTCACGGTGTGCCCGAAATTCTTGAAGCAATCCTTCAGGTTTTCCCTCTCGACCAGTACATCGAGAAGCCCGTAAGCCTTATGGAACGCTGCGAAGGTGACAACGCTGACATTTCCATCTGGGATACCTACAAAGAAATGATTGCAAAAGCAGAACCCAGAGGAACAAGCGTCATCGGCACGCTCGAACGCTTTGCATTTTACGAAGAAGCAAAGAAGGCTTACTGCGTTATAGCAACCTCCGAAACAAGCCAGTATGCGAATGTCATCCTTCAAAAGGGATGTGTACAGTAAAAAATGTAACAAGCGATATTGATTATACAGATTAGCCCAATATGTTTGGCTGTTCATATCGTCATATGCTAAAGGGTAATCACGGGGAATTAAGGGTTTCCATGGTACCCACAGGGATACCAGGCATGCAGAGTAGGAAGGAGAGTGCAAATCGCCGAGTGTAGGTATGATACCTTGATTTTAGCAGGATTATGATTAAAGGCATAGCTTGCGGATGCAAACAAGGCTATTTGACGCCTTGAATCTGGCAAAATCCCGAAGTTAGTCACTTATGGATTTATTTCGGGTTTTCTGCCTAGAGCGCATGCCGGCCTTAGGTACAGAAAGGTTTTTTCGGCGTTCTGTGCCTAGAAAATTTCCAGGCTTAGGTACAACTAGGCTTTTTCATTGTTCTATACCTGAAAATTTGCTGGAGTTAGGTAAGAAACCCGAATTTCAGCTGATTGTACCTAATCCGCGGAGAAAAATAGGTAAAAAATGCAGATTTTGACGCGTTTTGCCTAAAAAATCCCGGAGCTAGGTACAGACGCCTGTTTTTCTATCTCCTTGTCTAGAAAGCATTCCGTCGTTAGGTATGGTCTGCCATTTTCAGCACGTTGTGCCTAATTGCTGTTCCATGTTTTACTTCGGATTGCAGGAAATGCTTGATTTGCCGGATTTCCGTAATCTCCGCCCGCATATATGGTTCTCCGTGAAGGCTTCTGCTGACAAGAGATTGAAAAATTGTTTGTGTATTTCATCAAATCCTCTTGACGTTACACCTCAAAAACTGTACGATACATCCTGTCGGGCACCTGGGGAGGTGCAGAAATCCGACAGTGCCTTAAATTTGTTTGAGGCAGAAGATTCTACTTTTTTATTGGGAACAGCCAAGTTTGGCAGATAACGCCGGACAGCAAACATGCACATGCGCAGATATAAGCGTTATGATTCCGGTAAAAAGTGTATTTTGGGGGCAGTTTATACTTGACAGTGAGGCGGGTAAGAAAGATGATTTCACAGACAGACAGACAGACAGACAGACAGACAGACAGACAGACAGACAGGTAATTCCTGCTTTAATGATATATGAAATGTTTAGGCAGCCGGTGCTGCCGTGAACTGATACTTATGTATCAGGTTGCGGCAGTGCAGGCTGCATTTTTGTGCGAATAGCGAAATGACCCGTGTAGCACGCGAAAGCGTGCTAAAGATGCAGTTCACACGATATGTAAGCGTGCTTACAATATCGTGTGAATGCATATACAGCTGATGAAATCAGCTGCACGGGTTATGAGTAAGCGTTCATCGAGTGAGCAGGGCTCACGAGATGGGGTGACATATCACGAACACTGAATTCACGGAATGAAATTCATTCCTGAAAATTATAATCTTAGGAGAATTTATGAGGAGTTTAATGACCGCCGTAAGAAGTTTTACGGCAAAAAGAAGAAGGCACGTAATGAAGGCACTTTCAGGTGTCCTTGTTACCGCCATGCTTGTTTCACTTCTCTCACCCGTTACAACGAGTGCGGAGAATGTATGGAATGAGGCAGATTATTCATATGCCCTTTCCGACGTTTCTGAGGGCGGAAGAATTCTTGTTAAGAGAACAACGGATTATTCTTCTCTTTATGATGAAATCGTCTACTATGATGAGGACCTGGATTCTGCATGGGATTACAGTGATGCAGATTTATCTGATTCTGCAGATGGTTTATCATCCAACTATGATGATAACCACGGTGCTGCAGATGGATTTTCTTATAATCTGTCCGGCGATGCAGCAGATGCTGAACTGCCTGACGCCTCTTACGATATCATATTTAACGGTTCCATTTCTGACGGTAATCAGGGACAGATGGCTTTCGGTTCTTCTTTTGATGTTCCTTTTGATGTTTCTTTTGATGCTTCTTTTGGTGCTTCCGTTAACGGCATTTCCTCAGGTATCGGTACGTTTAAGCTTCCGGGTAGCGGCTCCGCTGACACTGAAGTACCGGGTGTGTCAGGCGGCATTGACGTTGACCGTAAGAATGCCCTCATGGATGAGCTTGCATTTATGGAGGCAAAGGACCTCATTAAGCTTGAAAAGTCCGTGGAGAAGAAGCTTACGGGAAACGTCTCCGTAATCGATGCCTCACGTAATGACGTCACAAAACTCCTTGATGACCCCGGAGTCATCTCCGTGGAACGTGACCGCGAAATACGTTCCCTCGGATACGGTGACTACGACTTTGAGAGTGACACATATGAAAACAACGCATGGGCGTATGAACTTGTTAATGCAGCATGTCTGTTCCCGGAAGGAAACTACGGTGAAGACCTGAGGATTGTCATCCTTGACAGCCTCGTAAACACCGCAAAGGTTCCCGTAAAGGAGCAGACATCTTTTGTTTCGGAAAAAAACGATACGGAGAAGACGCTCCACGGCACCTACATCGCAAACATAATCAAAAGGATGCTTCCCCGTGCCGAGATATACAGTGCTGCCGTTCTTGATGAAAACGGAAAGGGCTACTACAGCACGCTTATGGCGGGTCTTGACTGGGCAGTGGAAAAGAAGGCCGATATCGTCGTAATGAGCCTCGGCGGTGAATACTTTTCGGGAATCCTTCACGATGAAATACTTGAACTCTATTACAGGGACATAATCATGGTTTCTTCAGCGGGAAACGGTAATAAGCTCCTTTACCCCGCAGCATATGAGGAAACCCTTTCAGTCGGTGCAACGGATGAAAACGGTGAAGCAAGGTTCCGGTATACGTATACGGGAACGGACGTCTTTGCAGACGTATATGCCCCCGACAACGTGTACGGCCTCAACGGAACAAGTGATGCGGCAGCCTTTACCGCAGGACTTGCGGGAATGCTCCTTTCATGTAACACGGAACTGAGTTCCGAACAGGTGAAGGCGCTTTTCATGAATACGGGAAAACGGGAGGGAAAGGAATACTCTGTCGTAAACCTTGAAGAGTGTTTCATGAATTCCGAGAGCCCGATATATACAAGACTTGCGTATGCGGGGATGACACTTTCCGAGATAACGGAGATAAATGACGAAGTCGATTATGAGCTGATGGAGCAGAGGCTCCAGCCTCCCGGGATATATGAGATAACCATCTGCCCGGAATGCGGGGGAGAATTCCGAATAAACTGGGACTGTATTCATACAGACATGGGACACAGGGTGTACTATAAATGTGCCGACTGTGGCTATAGGAGCGAAACGACTTATGAGAAAATGAGCTGGTGCGAACAGTGCTTCCCTCCAAAGCCCACAAACACTCCGACCCCGAAGCCTACAAAGACCCCGGCGCCTAAGCCAACTGCAACCAAGGCGCCTACGAATACTCCGCGGCCTACGGCTACTTCGACACCGGAGCCTACGGCAACAAACACTCCAACCCCGACACCGACTGCAACCAATACCCCAAAACCAACGAACACCCCGACCCCGACCGACACCCCGAAACCGACCAATACCCCGACCCCGACACCATGTCCGCACAGTGTATTTATACCTGTTATGCAGGAGTATACCCATGTGGAAGGCACGGAAAAAGCGGATTCCGAGCATTATTACCACTACATTGAAAAATGCAGGGACTGTTCACATACCGAAGAGGACACGGTACGTAGGAAATGTACCTTTAATGAGAAGGTGAAGGACGGACTTGCTGTATGGGAATGTCCGAAATGCGGGTACAGCTACAACAGGAACCTTACCCTTACGGTAGCTACCGGAGAACACGGAACGGTTGATTTTTCTGAAGGAACA
>JAZLLG010000008.1:0-9295 GCA_045598045.1 Lachnospiraceae bacterium
CGTCCCGAAACATGGTCATGTTGGCAGGATTTTGGGAGGTACGTAAGCCGGCACCTGAGGGATGCGTAGGTATGTGACAGCAGATGTGAGGAGCGACTGAAAATGACGCTCACTCTACGGATTACGTGGTAAAAAAAATCCCGGAAAGTTTAAATACTCTCCGGGATAAATGCATTTATTCATTTTTTCCAAGGACGCGGCAGTATTTCTTAATGCCGTATGTTCCGCCTTCGGAATTGTAGAAATACATAGATGTAATTTCTACGTCGCCTTTCTTGTAGTACTTTGTATTATTGCTGCTGTTGTGGATAATCTGTCCGTTTCCGATGTACATGGCAACATGATTTACCTGACCGTTTAACTTGCCATAGAAAATCAAATCACCGGGCTGAAGCTCGTCTTTGCTGATTTTGGTGAGAGACGAGGCCATATTGTAGGAAGTTCTCTGGAGGGAATAACCGAAATGTTTGTAAATGGCTCTTACAAAACCTGAGCAGTCACAGCCGCTTGTAAGACTTTCACCGCCCCAGACATACTTAAGACCGATATATTTTTTAGCATAATCGCAAATGTTGCAACGCTTATCCGAAACCCCGGGACCATAAGGAGTATATTTTTCTGCCCAAGGAATCTCATATGTGAAATCAACGAATTCAGCACAAACAAAACCGGTCTTACCTTTTTCGTATTCAACTTCAACCCAGACTTTATTTGAATCTTCTTTGTTGATTATACAGTCATTAAGGATCTTAAGTTCGGAACCACCCTTTGCCTTTGAAACAATTTCAGATTCTGTTGAAGCACTGCTGCGAATATTTAAATTATTAACAGAACTTTGAACCTTGGCGCATGCCGTATAATTTTTCTTTACATACTCAACAGCGTCATCATCGGTAAAAAGATAATCAAGGTAAGCATAACCGGTAATCGTACCGGAAGTAATCTTTGCCCACTTTTCATTCTGATCGTTTTCAACGATTTCATTGATGATGCAGGCATCACCTTTATCAAGTAATCCGACTCTGTCATTCTTTGTTGCAGGGCCCGATCTGATATTCAACTGATTGTTAACATTGGCAATTGCAATGTTTTCAGGAATGTCATAGTCTGCGGTAAGAACAGAAGCCTTCTCCGAAGAATCAATGGCATCATTGGAATAAAAGTCGCTTAATACACTTGTAATGCCGGCAACCGGAGTTCCGCCCTGAATGGTGTCTGCTTTAACGCAAAAATCGGGCTGTGCGGCAAAAACAAGCACCGAAAGCCCAAGACTAAGTGCAATCTTTAATTTTTTTCCATTAAGTAGAAACATGATTATCCCCTTTAATACATATTTCCTTCTCTTTAATCTCATTTCGTCAAACATTGTTAAACAAATAAATGTGTTTTCAGTTTGTTCACATTTTTGTAACAACATTATAACAAGCGATTTTGCACATGTCAATATTTAAGCATATGAAAACCGCAGTCTTTACATAAGTTTAATAAATTACGAAAATGAGTTTCGTTAGAATTTATAAGGCTTTCAGAATTTATACGAAAATGTTTCGTTAACCTGAAAAATTATCATTTATTGCGCTTAATACTTTAACGCGTTAATTGTTCCATTTAAGAGTTGTTGCTTCTACAGTCTTATCTCTTGTAAAAAGATCATGAACGGCATCTGTAGTGCTCTTGCCGTTAAAAAGAACAAGGTTAATCTGTTCAACAATAGGCATTTCGACATCAAATTTCTTTGCAAGGGCATATGCGGCCTTTGCACAGTAAACGCCTTCTACTGTCTGTCCAACTTTAGCCTTTGCCGACTCAACATCCATCCCCTGTCCGAGATAATAGCCGAAATTCCTGTTTCTTGAATGAAGGCTGGTGCATGTAACAATAAGGTCTCCCATTCCCGAAAGGCCTCCGAAGGTTTCAAGCGCACCGCCCATTTTCATACCAAGTCGGGATATTTCTGCAATTCCTCTTGTCATAAGGGCAGCCTTTGTATTGTCTTCAAAGCCGAGGCCGTCGGTGACTCCCGCAGCCATCGCAATAACGTTCTTAAGAGAGCCTCCAAGCTCAATACCAAGCATATCGGGACTCGTGTAAACCCTGAAGAAATCCGTCATGAAGGCATCCTGTACAAAGCAGGCGATCTCTTTTTTACGAGCACCTACAACTATTGTTGTAGGAAGCTTCTTTGAAACTTCTTCTGCATGGCTCGGTCCTGAAAGTACACAAACTTCCGCATCTTTTAAAACATCGCTGATTACTTCGGTAAGGGTAAACAGCGTGCTCTCTTCTATTCCTTTTGCAACATTCACAATAACCTGACCGGATGGAATTAATTCTTTAATTCTCTCAGCCGTTTTTCTGACGAAAATTGAAGCAACCGCCATAACAATGATTTCCGGCTTACCGGCAAGTGCTTTTTCAAGATTTCCTTCAAGAACAATATCTTCCGGTAGTACCGCACCGGGAAGATTTTTAACGTTATTACGATCTGCAGCAAGTGCATCAAGCTCAGCCTGTAATGCACTCCAAAGTGTAACCTTATGGCCGTTTGCAGAAAGTAAAATTGAAAGAGCCGTTCCCCATGTTCCTGCTCCGAGCACAGTTATATTCATAATTACTCCTTTACCTGCTTCTTAACAGTAATCTTATTTTCGTTATGATTAATAAGTCTTACGATATTCTGTCTGTGATTGTAAAATGCAGACATGGTAAATAAGGAAGTCACAATAATCATATGAATGTCGCCCTTCGAAACGATTCCGACAAATACCGGGAAAAGTACAGAAGCCATAAGGCTTGCAAGCGACATATATCTTGTAAAGATGATGATAGCAAGAAAAATCGGAAGACCGATTGCAGCAAGTCTCCAATCATAAACAAGCATGCATGCTCCCATACATGCTATTCCTTTTCCGCCTCTGAATTTAAGGTAAAAAGGAAAAAGATGTCCGCATACACAGCCAAGGGCCGTATAGAGGATAAGCAGCTGGTTTTCGTACGAAAAAGGTACATACTGCGGAAAGAACACATATCTCGTAAGCATGACGGGAATAAGTGTCTTGCAAAGGTCTATAAGAAGCGTGATTATTCCGGCTTTCAAGCCGACAACACGAAGGACATTTGTTGTTCCGAGGTTACCGCTACCTTTTGATTTAACATCAACATGATAAATCTTGCCGATAAAATAGCCCGAGGAAAAGATTCCGAAAGCATATCCGACAATAAGGCAGAAAATATATTGTAAAACAGGATAATCCGCAAACATTATTGCTGCTCCTTCTCGTTTCTTTCCCTTATAATAAATTTAAGACTTGTGCCGCTGAAACCGAAGGCTTCGCGGATCTTATTTTCGATATATCTTGTGTATGAAAAATGCATAAGCTTCTTATCATTTACAAAAATAACAAACGTAGGAGGCTTAACCGCAACTTCGGTAATGTAGAAGAGCTTGAGTCTTCTGCCCTTATCCGAAGGCGGCTGCTGAAGGGAAACAGCCTGCATCATAACTTCATTAAGAACACCTGTGCCGATACGTAAATTCTGATTCTGAATTATTGCATCAATATGTTCGAAAATCTTCGGCATACGCTGTCCGGTCTTCGCAGAGATAAAGACAATGTCAGCATAGGGAATAAAGGAAAGGATTTCACGAATCTTTTCCTGATGCTTGTATATTGTTTTATCGTTTTTCTCTTCAAGAGCATCCCACTTGTTGACGCAGATAAGTATACCTTTTCCCGCTTCATGTGCAATGCCTGCAATCTTTGCGTCCTGTTCGGTTACACCCTCGGTAGCGTCGATGACTACAAGACATACATCTGCACGTTCAACTGCAGCGACGGTACGAACCATGGAAAACTCTTCAATGTCTTCTTTGATTTTGGCTTTTTTTCTGAGACCGGCCGTATCAATGAAAACATATTCCGTGCCGTTGAACTTAACTGTTGTATCGATTGCGTCACGTGTTGTTCCTGCGATGTCGGATACAATAACTCTGTTTTCACCGCAAAGTTTATTTATGATAGAGCTCTTTCCTACGTTAGGCTTGCCGACAATGGCAATCTTAGGCCTTTCGTCTTCCTCTTCTTCCCTGCTCTTTTCGGGAACAATTTCACAAATTGCATCAAGAAGGTCACCGAAGCCAAGCATATTTACTGCTGAAACAGGTATCGGAGTGCCTATACCGAGGTTATAAAACTCGTAAGTGTCATTAAGGAATTTATTGAAGTCGTCGACTTTATTAACACAAAGCACAATAGGCTTATTTGAACGTCTGAGAATGTCAGCAACGGCATAATCAGCATCAACGAGACCCGACTTAACGTCAACGACAAAAAGAATGACATCGGCTGTATCAATTGCGACCTGAGCCTGCTGACGCATGTAAGTAAGCATCATGTCCTGGCTTTCAGGCTCAATACCGCCGGTATCAATGAGTGTGAACTGTCTGTCCAGCCACACAATATCATTATATATTCTGTCTCTTGTAACACCGGGTGTATCCTGAACTATGGAAATGCGTTCACCCGATATGGCATTAAACAGTGTGGACTTTCCGACATTCGGACGTCCTACAACTGCAATTATTGGTTTAGACATTAATTATTTCCTCCACAAAAGCGCTACCCTCGGATTTTACTATAGAGATTCTGATTTGTAAAGCCGTTTCAATGTCTTCGACGGTAACATTGTCAAGCAGAACATTTTCTCCGGTCTTCAAAAGAACACATGGCAAAAGAAGCTTTTCACCGAGTTTCTTGCCTTTAAGCTGATTGATTATGTCATTTCCGGTGAGAAGTCCCGCTACGGTAACATTATCACCATAAAAATTATTGTGAATGCTGTATACGTTGACTGTTATGTTACCGAAAATCGAACAAACCCTTTCGGCCTGTCTTTTAATTTCAGGATAAGCAAGCTCTCCCGTTGCAATGGAAATTGTATGTTTTCGACTGTCACCGACTACGTTCTTAAGAGCTTCCGAAACTTCATAATCAAGAAGACGAATCATTCCGACACCGTTACCGATTTGCGGATATCCTTCGTATTCATCATGTTCGGGAACGGGCAGACCGGCTTTAAGATAAAACTCGTCACTTGCATATACAAACCTTGTCCCATAGACATTAAGGAACTTATTCTGCCATTTTTCAATCTGCTCTACAACCTGCCTTGCATCTTCTTTCGTAAAAGGGCTGAGCGCTGTAAGCCCTTCTCTGTATTTTGTAAGTCCGACAGGAACAACCGACATACTTTTCATATGTTTAATGTACATGGAGAGGTCTTCAATCGTTCTGTCAAGCTCTTTGCCGTCGTTCCAGCCTTTGCATAAAACAACCTGGCCGTTCATTTCCGTTCCGGCTTCATAAAGCTTTGTCATATGATCGAGAACATTTCCTGCAAAACGGTTATTCAGCATGCGGCAGCGGAGCTCGGGATTTGTCGTATGTACCGAAACATTAATAGGCGAAAGATTATACCTGATAAGTCGGTCGATATCCTCGCTTTTCATGTTGGTCAGCGTGACATAATTTCCCTGAAGGAAAGACAGACGCGTATCATCGTCTTTAAAATATATAGTATCACGCATCCCTTTCGGATTCTGGTCTATGAAACAGAAAATACACTTGTTACGGCATGATGAATACTCATCAAGAATACCATCTTCAAAGATAAGGCCCAAGTCTTCATCCTCATCCTTTTCAATTTCAAGTTCCCACTCCTCACCGTCGGCTTTTCTTACAACAACAACGACATTCTCATCGGCTGCAAGAAATCTGTAGTCAAAAATGTCTTTTATTTCTTTGCCATTAACCGAAACAAGCACATCACCTGCTTCAATCTGCATTTCTTCGGCAATGGAGCCTTCCTCGACGCCTTTTATTACAATTTCACAATGTGAACGCATTCTTTATCCACCTTATTTCTTTATCTGTTATTGAAATAACATCAAACCTGCATGCAGTACTATACGGAATGTTATACATGTTCATGTAAAAGCGGGCTCCTTTAATGATTCTTTGCTGTTTACACAATGTAACAGCTTCTTCCGGAAAACCTTTATCAATGCCGCTGCGATACTTTACCTCAACAAAAACAAGATATGGTTCCTTGTCAAAGTCACGAACAATCAGGTCAACTTCTCCGCCATGGTAATAAAAATTCTTTTTAAGAATTTTCACTCCTTGAGCCTTTAAAAACCTTTCCGCTATTTCTTCACCGGTTTTACCGATAATACGTGTATTGTACACTTTTCCTCCTCACCCATTTCTCCGAAGGTCAGGACCCGATGATTATATCACATAATGAGGAAAAGAAAAAGCGCCCTCCGCACCGATTAAGCGCAGAGGGCAATCTATAGGAGTTTTTATTGGAGTTTCGTGTTTTTGTAAGAAAATAATATCACGAAATCTTCATAACTCCAGTATCTTATTCTAAACGTTGTATAAATAAACAATAAATCGACTTATTTCTTCCTTTTCTTTGCCGACAGGAAACATAATCCTGCACCAATGAAGCAAAGGAATATCCCGGCGAATCTGATAGGAAGAATTAAGTTTCCACCATTATCACCCTTAACAAGAATCAAAGCTGAAATCGGCTCAACGGTAACTTCACCCTTAACTGTCCTGAGTGCCTTTGTTCCTGCCTTTTTAGAGTCAACATAAACTTTCCATTTACCTTCGGGAAGAGTAATCTTTGTTTCCGTTTCGTTTCCGTTAAATATACAAACGATTCCATCGGACTTTTCACCGTTTACCCCACCGTTAATAAGAAGTGCGGCTGTACCTGATTCAAGTCCTTCAAAGTTTGTAATATTTTCTTTTATCATTTCCGCATCTGACATTCTGAGAGCAGGATGCTCTTTTCTGAAAGCGATAAGTCCCTTGTAATATTCAAATACGTTTTTGCACTCATCCTTTTCAAGATCTGCCCATTTAAGGCTGTTGATTGCATCTCCTGCATTATAGCTGTTTGAGTTGAATGTTCCGTCCTCATTAACCTTTGTACGAAGCATTTCTTCTCCGGCCTGCATAAAAGGAATTCCTTCTGCAGTAAGATAAACCGCAGCCGCAAGATTGTTCATGCGAACCTGGTCTTCTCTTGAAGCCGACGGTGTGGAACTTGTAATTCTGTCGATAAGAGTATTGTTATCATGACAGGATGCGTAGTTTACAGTCTGCGCGGGATTCTTTGTCCATGCGGAGTCAGCTTTGAAAAGGCGCATAATAGTAGTTGCATTTGCAGCACCGGATACAAAACCTGTTGAAGTCGTTGAGAATACACCGCCCTTAAGAGCATCACGCATATTGTCGCTGAAAAATGCAAATTCGGGTACAAGTGCGGAATTTGTCTGTGTGCAAAGTTCTACGTTTTTCTTTGTAACGGTCGTCGTCATCGTCCAACCTTCACCATAGAACTTAACGTTAGGGTGATTTTTATGAACGGTGCTGATTATTTCGTTAATGGTATCAACATCAAGAAGTCCGACAAGGTCAAAACGGAATCCGTCGATATGATACTCTTCAACCCAGTAATTTACGGAATCAACGATGTATTTGCGCACCATGGTTCTTTCGGATGCAGTATCATTTCCGCAGCCGGAACCGTTTGAATATGAGCCCATGTCGTTCTTTCTTGAGAAATAACCCGGAACAAGCTTATTGAAGCAGAACGTGTCAGCACTCTGAACATGGTTGTAAACAACGTCCATAACTACGGAAAGACCATTATCATGTAGAGCCTTAACCATCTGTTTGGCCTCGTTAACTCTAACCGCTCCGTTATAAGGATCTGTTGAATATGATCCTTCCGGAACATTGTAGTTTACGGGATCGTAACCCCAGTTAAACTGATTAACCTGTTTAGTTTCATCAACAGAGCCGAAATCATAGAACGGAAGGATATGAACATGAGTAACTCCAAGTTCTTTTATGTGGTCAATACCTGTAGAAACTCCGCCTTTTGTCTTTGTACCTTTTTCAGTAAACGCAAGATATTTGCCTACATTCTTAATGCCGGAGTTCTCATCCGTGGAAAGATCACGAACGTGAAGCTCATAAATAATCATATCATTTGCCGGCATATCATAGTTCGGATCTTTATCCTTTTCCCATCCTTCAGGATCTGTGGAATCAAGATCGATTACCATTGCGCGGCTGCCGTTTACGCCTGTTGTTCTTGCATAAGGATCGCAAACCGTTGTCTGTCTTCCGTTAACGGTAACACTGTAAACATAGTACACTCCGTTCAAATCGCCGGCTTTTTCGCAAACCCATGTTCCGTTAACGTCCTTTGTCATCGGTATCGTATCTATTTTGTCATCTGTATAAGGTGTACCGCCCGAATAAAGATAAACTTCAAGTTTTTCTGCTGTCGGAGCCCAGACTCTGAATGTTGTTTTTTCTTTTGACCATGTAGCCCCGAGGTCATTACCGGTATATGTCATCTCGTCTTCAAAGAACTGTTCGGACCAGATACTCGGAATTACAACATCGTAATCAATATCCATAAATGTGAGTTTATAGCTCTTAAAGTAGTCAAGTTCACCATCAACAAAAACAGTGTAAACACCCTTATCACCGCCGGATACGCTCAAAATACCGATTTCTCCGTCTGCACCTGAAAGCTTAAATGCCTTATTGGGATCGCCGTCACACTTATCTGTAAGAGTAACCGTTATAACGTTGCTTCCCTCATATTTTGCATTAGTAACCTTAATACCTTTCACGCAATCATCTCCATAAACTTTTTCAAAGCCTTCAACCTTTGATTCAACGTATACATGAACAGTACCGGAAACCATTTCGGAAACATCAATAAACTGGTCTTTGTCGATATCCTTCGTCCAATCGCTTGTACGAACAATAAATCCGACTTTTTCCGTTCCCGGAGTAAGTGTAATGGACGCTACTTTTTCGCCGTCAACATCAGAGAACTCATATCCGGCTC
Source organism: Lachnospiraceae bacterium (assembly GCA_045598045.1). Lineage (GTDB taxonomy): Bacteria > Bacillota > Clostridia > Lachnospirales > Lachnospiraceae > RGIG3528. Next base: position 8,950 of record JAZLLG010000008.1, read on the forward strand.
CGTCTTTACCATATTCCCAAAACCATACATCCCATCCGTCATATGCTCCGTCAGCTCTGTGGTAATGAAGCTTGACAACTACATCCGAGTCGCCGTAAGTCTTCTTTGCAGGTGAAAAGCCTGTAAACAGAGTCGTGAAAACAAGGCATAAGCAAAGAACAAGATTCAATACTTTTACTGTCTTTTTCATAATAACCTCCCCTATAATCGAGTAGGAGGCGGTGACTAACCGCCGTCCTCTCACAGCACCGTACGTACCGTTCGGTATACGGCGCTTTCAATAGTTGACGTGCACAGACTGATAAGCTGTGGCTAAATCATAAAAGCCACTGTTTATCAGTCTTTC
>JAZLLG010000009.1:0-35219 GCA_045598045.1 Lachnospiraceae bacterium
ATTCGTAATTCTATACGTTTCATCCCGCAGAAGCACTATAAAGCCTTTACTGCTCATCTGAAACTGATATATAAGGCTCCGAACAAAAAGGTCGCGCTTCTCGAATTCGAAAAATTCAAGGAAGCCTGGAAGGAATACCCCGGAGCTGTAAAAGTCTGGGAATCAAACTGGATTCATGTGGAACAACTCTTCAATTACACGGATGCAATACGAAAAATGATGTATACTACCAACTCCATTGAGAGTGTCAATTCAAGTTTTCGTAAGGTTACTCGCAAGGGTCTCTTTCCTACCGAGGATGCTGTATTAAAGGTCATGTATCTCCGAATTCTGGAACTTTATGATAAATGGATGGATAAGTCATATCCCAACTGGCCTAACATCCTAAACCACCTGCTTCTGATAGAAAGCATTGGCCCCAGAGTTGAAAAATATCTTCAGTTTGAATAGTCACAACCTATAAGTTATGACCTCTGAACCTTGACAACAGAAAATAAAGGCTTTCGCTATGGTCATATCTTATGGTCACGAAAAAGGAGCAAAAATGATAGTTGGATACGCACGTGTAAGCACCAAACTTCAAGAGCGTGAAGGCAACTCTTTAGAGGCCCAAGAGTTGCAGTTAAAAACTGCCGGCGCAAAGATTGTTTTCAGTGATTCCTGTTCCGGTGCTACACTTAACAGACCCGAATTAAACGAACTTCGAAAAGCCCTGGATCCCGGAGATACACTCATGATTACCAAGCTTGATCGGTTAGCACGTTCCGCTTCACAGGGTATCTCTTTTATTGATGAACTACTAAGTCACGGAATCAACGTCCATGTGCTGAATATGGGGCTCATGGACAATTCCCCAACCGGAAAACTAATCCGGAACATCCTGCTGGCATTCGCCGAATTCGAAAGAGATATGATAGTTGAACGAACGCAGGAAGGAAGACGCATCTCCGGTCACTACGGAGGCAGACCTCTCAAGTACGGTCGGGAGCAGCTCGATCATGCGATGTCACTGTTGGAAACCAACTCTTATAATCAGGTGGCCAGCATGACCGGAATCTCAGTCAGCACACTGTACAGAACTAAGCTACGAAACAAGAGGTAAAATGGAACTTACACACTTTACTTGACAACCCCAAACTAATTGACCTAATGTATCATTAAGGCTTTTCTGCAATTGCTCAATAATACGATTTTGCTCATCTATAGTAGATAAAAGCTTTTGGTTCTCTTGCTCCAATCCTCTATGTTTAGCAGATGTTGCAGAATCAATCTTATTCAGTTTTGAATTTAACGCTATTACTGCCACTACTGCAATTAATGCTATTATTAATCCTGCAATTTCCATAAAAACTTTTACTCCTTAAAATCTTCTTCCCATCCAAAGTCCATAAGTTCATACCAAGAACCACTCAAATAAATTCTATGGCCGACTTGCTTACCTAACATTCTCTTCTCGATAAGAATTAATGCTCTGCTCTTGTCGCTCTCAAGCGGAATATGATAGAAAACATCTTCATCATCTCCTTTGTTGCATTGTTATATTAGTCGTTTGCCAAATCTTGTTACAACAAACTCTTTTTCTTTACGGATTACAGTTCTTACAAGGTTCATATCCTTCCAAAATTATGTTCTCTCTCGTATCAATTCTAATTTCTTTGTTTTTCTCTTTTATCTTATCCACCGAAGAACATCCAGGCCTGTGAAACTTCTTCGTACTTGTATTTAATATATACGTCTGAGGTGTCGGCGTCGGAGTTTGTGATGGCGTCGGAGTAGGCGTAAACGTCGGTTCCGGAGTCGGTGTTGCCGTAGGCTCCGGGGTTGTCATAGGTGTAGGTGTCTGGGTAGGGGTAGGTATAGGTGTCGCCGTAGGCGTAAGAGTTGGTGTCGGTGTTGGTGTTGGTGTGTTAGTTGCCGTTGGTGACGGAATAGGCGTATTTGTCGCTGTGGGTTCCAGTGTTGGCGTATCTGTAGCCTTTATCTCCGCTGTAGTTGTATTATCATCTATTGTGCCAGATGTTCGTGTTGTAGTTTCTGAAGTATCCGAGCATCCAAGTGCGCTACAAATAAATAATATGCACAGTAGAAGGCCAAGAAGCCTAATCGTTCTTTTCATTTGTCTCTCCATCCTTTTTATTTATCTCATCCATATATCCGGCTGTAACAATGCCTGCCGGTAGTGCAACTACTGCTATTCCAAACAGAGCTGACAACATAGTGATAACTTTTCCCGCGGACGACACAGCGTAAATATCACCGTATCCAACTGTTGTAAGTGAGACTGTTGCCCAGTATAATGCGTCAAAGAAGGTTTCGAATGTATCTGGTTCAACGTTGAAAACAACTAACGCCGATACCAAAATATATCCTATTGCCAAAGCACATACGACCAGTAGTGAATCCTTCTGTTTCTTAAACACATTAATGATAATAGTAATATTCTTTGAGTATCTGAATGCCTTAAATACGCGGAACACGCGAAATGTTCTAAGTAGCCTCAATATTTTGAGCACTCTAAGTCCGCTATTTAATATCGTAATCGATGGTAGAATTGACAATAAATCAATTATTGCCATTGGTGTAATAGGGTAAAGCAGAAACGATAGGCCTTTTTTGTTCAGTTTATAATCAGCTGTCAGCAATCTGAAGAAATAGTCGATTATAAAAATGCAGACGGTAACAATATCAATATATGTCCATATTGGATTATCGCTTTTTGTAGCCAGGGGTATGAGGCTAATGATGATTGTAATCATCATAAATGTATCATAAACAGAACTTAATATATCGTTTCCGCCTGAAACTTCAATTATTTCGAATATTCTCTTTCTCAAGTGATTGTGCCTCCATACAATTGATTATTTAAAGTATATTATTTCGGGCGGGTGATTTCAATTGGTCGGTTGATATCACTCATTCATGCATAATCTATTATTGCAGTATATATGTAAAATAGTATCAAAACAGCAAAATGAATACAATCCGTTTTTTTGAAATGGAAAACATATATATATTCTGTCAAATTTGTATAGGAAAAATATACCCATCCTTATCAAAAGCTAAAAGGCAGCACCTTGACATATGTTTCTATTGTGTTATATTAACGTTAGTCAACTTGTGGCGGAAGAAAGCTGGGTTCCCAAATGGGAGTAGGCACTCTGGGTGCTTAGAATCCTTTGCTCCTGGGGTTGACTATTTTTTTGTCATTTTTTTATCGTTCCCTTTTCTTAATATTATTGACAGTCTTTAAATTATTATGTACTATAAGCACGTGGAACAAAAACCTTCGAGGTTTTTATCAGAAATGGTGCTTGCACCAAGTCTGAGTTTGTATAAAAAGTCCATTGCAATGTGTAGAACTTCTCTACGAATTGCAATAGACTTTTTATTTTGGAGAATAAAGTGACATATGTCGGTTTTTAATTTTATCATCACCGGTTTCAATTTTATCATTTGAGGGTGTTTTGATAAAATTGAAGTTGTGAAACAATTTGTAAAATGCAGAATCGTAGTCCATCTCGTGAGCTTCGCTCACTCGATGTTTTGGGGGTTGTGAAAGCTTTGTAGTGAGTTATGGAGTGACGCATGTAACACGTATTGCGTAGATACTGATGCTTGGTTGAGCACGTCTAAACAGTAACAAGCACCAGTATCTACGCAATACATGACGCCCTTCCTCTCTCCTCAAGCACTTCTTTCCACTGCGTGGAATTAGCGACATAAAAAAGGGAACTCCTTACAAGCAAGCCATAAAGCGGCTTGTTTGCAGGAGTTTCCCTATTTTTATGTCACCATTTTCCTGCTGCGCAGGAAATGGTGCTTGAGTCGAGTTGAAGTGGCTGGTTTACGCGTTCAGGTAGCCGTGTTTCTTATTAATCTCATCTACGAGCTGTAGTATCTCCTCAAACCCTTTTTCATGAGTCAGTTCCATGAAGCTTACAAAGACTTTCATGTCGTAGTCCATGTTTTCAGATATCATAAGGTCGATTGCTTTTTGTACACTGAATGCAGGTCTGTAGGGTCTGTCCGATACAAGTGTTGTAAAGGCATCGCAGACACGGATCAGCCTTGAAGCATACGGAATTCGTTCGGCGGAAATTGCTCCGGGGTAACCGCTGCCGTCATAGCATTCGTGATGATGCAGAACAGCATCGATGACGTTTGCGGGGTAACAGCATTCCGTAAGCATTTCGGAGCCAAGCTTCGGATGCATTCTCATGTAGCGCATTTCCGCAACATGGAAGCCGCTTTTCCCTCTTCCGTAAATGTTTTGGGATATCTTCAATTTTCCGATGTCATGAAGAACCGCAGCGTTGTGAACCGTCTCCCTCATTTCTTCATCAAGCCCCATGCGTTCCGCAAGAAGGTCTGAAAGTTTTGATACAAGCTCACCATGATCGATGTGGTCATCAATATCACCTTCGGCAATTCCCTGAAGTTGGAGACTGTCGATGATTTTCTTTACTTCCTCTGAAGCTTTGTAATACATGTTACACCTCATTAAAGAGTTTGCGTTTTCGTTCAATCATTTCATCAATGCGTTCGATGTAATCTTTGACACTTTTTACATTTTCGGCGCGTTCAATCTTTCTGACAACGTACTCGTCATGCTCCTCGTCCATAGTTTCGTTAAGGAAACCCGCTCCGTATTGTTCATCGGTTCTGACAAGCTTTGAGGACGCTCCCGGGCCGCAAGCCGCAATGGTATGGCATTCCTCCATTATGAGAACGTTGTACAGACCTTCTTTTCCGGGGCGTGCATATCCTGTGTTTTCAAGGTTATCGGACATGTTTTTCTGTCTGTAGAGATAGTACGGCTCGTACCCGTTTTCTTTCATGTAGCCGGCCGCATATGAAGTCATCAGCGATGCGTCCTTCGACATTGAATCGCTGTATTCATCCATCTTTTCGTTAAGTCTTGCTGCGCGTTTAACCGCAAGAGTATGAACGGTGATTGAATCCGGTGAAAGCTTTTTCAATTCCTCAAGAGTATATTTGAAGTCTTCAATGGTCTCCCCATTCAAACCTGCAATAAGATCCATATTAATGTTATCAAAACCAACCTCCCGAGCAAGCCGGAATGCTTCCACCGTCTGCTCGACAGTATGACGTCTGCCGATGAGATCAAGCGTATTCTGACGCATAGTCTGCGGATTAACCGAAATGCGGTCAATGCCAAGTTCTTTCAGGGTTTCAAGCTTTTCTCTTGTAATGCTGTCCGGACGCCCTGCTTCGACAGTCCACTCTCTAAGCAACTCAAGGTTAAAACAGGATTTGATTTTCTCGATAACAATACGAAGTTGCTCGGCACTTAATGTGGTCGGAGTGCCTCCTCCGAAGTAAATGCTGACAAGTTTCTTGTTTTTAAACATCTCCGCGGTTGCTTCTATTTCTTTAAGGAGCGCGGAAACATAAGGTTCTACGCTTGTAGCATATTGCTTGAGCGGATAGGATGAGAAGGAGCAGTACAAACAAATGCTCGGGCAGAAAGGCACTCCGACATAAAGGCTGTAAGTATCGTCAAACGTAAGTCCTCCCAGAAGCCTTTTTTCATTCAACGTTACATCAATGGCCATTTCCGCTTTTTCTCTAGAAGTGAGATATTCGTTGGCAAAATACGAAACAATCTTTTCACGTTCGTATCCAAGCCTCTCCATCTCAAAAGCCTGTTTTGTCGGTCTTACACCCGTCAAAGTTCCCCAAGGTAATGTTTTTCCCGTGAACTCGGACAAAACACTGTAAACGGCTCTGTGAAGATGATTGCGGTACATTCTCCTGTCAGGCGTTCCTTCGTTTTTGTAACAGCCTTCGGGCGTTTCGGTAAAGTTATCAAACCTGCCCACCCCTCTGTTACCGTCTCCGGCGTTCACCTTAAACCTGTTTTCCCACAAGGTTACTTTAAGATACTGCCCATCGGGCATTTCCATCGGAGCCGTAACTGATTCATTGTATTCTATTTTATAATCCCACTCGGGAAAAAAAGCCCGGACAAGCGGCCCAATATCCTGACCGTAATCCAGGCCTCGCATTATTACATTTATCATCCCATTGTTCTTTCTACGTCCATAACGCCTTCAATCTGACGAAGCTTACCAATAATCATTGTCAGCATTTCCGTACTGCTTACTTCAAAACCGATTGTAGTCGTTGCAACTCCGTTCTTGCTTACGTGGCTGTTTACGGAGGACATATCAATCTTATTTTCCGTCATAACCTTGGAAACATCAAGAATGATACCACTTCTGTTACGGGCATAAATATTAATCTCGGCAAAGTACGAACCGCCTTGCTTATCATCAATGCTCCACTCTGCCGGAATCATGCGGATTCTTTCCTCATCGGAGGCATTTAGTACGTTGATGCAATCCGTTCTGTGGATGGAAATGCCTCTTCCTCGTGTAACAAAGCCGACGATTTCATCCCCCGGAACAGGTGAGCAACATTTTGAGAAGCGTACCGCAACGTCGTTTGTTCCTTGCACAACAATGCTGGAATGAGACTTGATGCGAACCGGTTTCTTCGTTTCCTTTGCTTCCTGAACCGCTTCCATGACCTTTTCATCGGTCATTTCACGCTTTTCTTTCTTATCAAGTTCTTCAAGAAGACGGTTTACAATCTGGCCTTCCTTAACACCGCCGTGTCCGATTGCTGCAAGCACGGCGTCCCAATCATGGAAGCCGTACTTTTTCATAATGACATCCATGAACTCAGGCTTAAGGACATCCTGAGGATTTATTGCTTTTGCCTTACAATAAGCAAGAATAAGTTCCTTGCCATGTACGACATTGTCTTCTTTGAGTTCTGTCTTGAACCACTGATTAATCTTGTTTCTTGCCTGACCGCTCTTGCAAATGTTGAGCCAGTCACGGCTGGGTCCCTTCGAGTTCTGCGACGTAAGGACTTCGATACGGTCGCCGTTCTGAATTACGTAATCAAGCGTAACGAGCCTTCCGTTCGCACGAGCTCCAACCATCTTGTTACCGACAGCAGAATGTATGGAATATGCAAAGTCTATGGGTGTTGAGCCTGTAGGCAATGTCTTTACATCTCCCGTAGGTGTGAAACAGTAAACCGAATCCGAGAAAAGATTAAGGTCAGACTTAACATTTGAAAGGAACTCTCTGTTGTCCGACATCTCCTTCTGCCACTCAAGAATCTGACGCAGCCACTGCATCTTCTCCTCGAGTGATGCGTCGCTCTTTACGCCGTTCTGAGCCTCTTTATACTTCCAATGCGCAGCGATACCATATTCGGCAACCTTGTGCATCTCCATTGTACGAATCTGAATTTCAAATGGAGTGCCGTTAGGGCCGATAAGCGTTGTGTGAAGTGACTGATAGTTGTTTGCCTTGGGCATGGCGATGTAGTCTTTGAAACGGCCCGGAATCGGCTTATACATCTCATGCATTATACCAAGCGCGGCATAGCAATCCTTGACGGAATCTACGATGATACGGATGGCATAAAGGTCATATATCTGGTCCAGAGTTTTGTTCTGGTTTTTCATCTTTTTATAGATGCTGAAGAAGTGCTTGATACGCCCGTCTATCTGTGCATTGATCTGCCCTTCCTCCAGCTTTTCCGCAATTTCATCGATGCGGTCGGACATAAACTGCTCCCGTTCGTTTTTGCGAAGCTCGATTTTATCCTCAAGGTCAGCGTAAACATCGGGCTCAATAATTTTCAGGGACAAGTCATCCAGTTCAACCTTAATACGGCTGATACCAAGACGCTGTGCAAGCGGAGCATATATGTCCATTGTCTCATGAGCCTTTTCAAGCTGCTTTACCACAGGCTGATACTGCATCGTACGCATATTATGCAGACGGTCCGCCAGCTTTATCATAATGACACGTATGTCCTTGGCCATAGCCAGGAACATTTTTCTGAGGTTTTCCGCCTGAACCTCGACTTTATCGAGGTCGTAGTTCAACTGGGTGATTTTGGTGACACCGTCTACAAGAAGCGCTATTTCATCACCGAATTCCGCTTTGATTTCGTCCAAAGTAACCTCGGTGTCTTCAACGACATCGTGAAGAATGCCCGCAGCAATCGTTTCCTTATCAAGCTCAAGCTCGGCAAGAATAATCGCAACGCAAAGCGGATGAATGATATAAGGCTCCCCGGACTTTCTTATCTGGTTCTTGTGAAGCTTTGCCGCAAGTGCATATGCTTTCTCGATAAGTGCAAGCTCGGTGCCCGGTCTGTATGAATAGATGGTGTTTTTAAGCCGTTCAAACAGAGCCTCCGGATCCGTGAAATCCGCAGGCGTGGAAAGTGTCTTTTCAAGTATAGGTTTTTTAACTACATACTCGTAGTCCTGACGAACCATACAATTCTCCCACTATGCTCTGTTTTTGCTTGTTTACGTAAATAATAGCATTATAAGTCCAACAACTTTACTTACCGGGGTAAGCAACTACGCTGGCAATATCATAGCCTTTAAGCTTTTCTCTTCCCTTAAGTCCTTCAAGCTCCATAAGGAAAATGATTTTAACAACTTCACCGCCAAGCTGCTCAACAAGCTTGATGATTGCTTCGATAGTGCCACCTGTGGCAATGAGGTCATCGACAATAACAACCTTCTGTCCCTTTTTGATGGCATCCTTGTGCATTTCGATTGTAGCCGTGCCATATTCAAGGTCATAAGTCTGCTCGATGGTTTCGCAAGGAAGTTTGCCCTTCTTACGAACCGGAACGAAAGACTTTTTAAGATTGTACGCAATAGGAACACCGAATATGAAGCCTCTTGATTCGGGACCGACAATAACATCAAAGTCCACGTCTTCGGTAAGCTTCTGAAGTTCATCTATCGCGAGATGAAGTCCATCCGGATCCTGAATGACACTTGTAACATCACGGAACATAATTCCGGGTTCAGGGAAATCGGGGATTGTTCTTACATAATCTGCTACAGTTTTCATGAGTAAACCTCCAAATCATATTAAAGCCATAATCCAAAGTGCTGACGCACTTACAACAATCTGAATAATCACAAAACGGAATACCGTCTGTGTGTTTGACCAGTTCAGAACCTTTCTGACATGATCGTGAATCGGCGTTCTCGTATTCTTTAAAATCCTGATTTTAACCGCCCTCGCCAATGCAAGCTTAAGAAGTCCGAGACCTCCGTCAAGGCAGATTACAATGGCGAAAAGCAGAACCATAAAGAAATCCTTTGACGTGAGTGCCATAACCGCAATGAGTGTTCCCATTGCTCTGGAGCCCGCATCTCCCATAAGTACGGTTGAAGGTGTCGAATTGAAAAGAAGATAAGCCATAAGTGCAGCAATGAAAAGGACTGCGTTATAGCTCATATCCCCCGCAGAATCACGCATACCATTCATACATATGAATGAAAGCAGTGTTACGATTGCAAGTGATGCCGAAAGTCCGTCCACACCGTCGGTGCAGTTTGTAACATTTATCATGCCCCAGACAAGCGCTGCGGCAATAATGGCAAAAAGCCATACGGGCATTGTAAAGTGAAGTCCGATCAGAGCCATGTTTACTTCCGTGCCGTTATAAACGATATATGTTGCAGCAATGCCTCCGGAAATAAGCAGGTCGAAAAGACCTTTTTTGAAGTTGCCCCAGGGCTTTTCCGAAGCATCATCAAAATACCCCGTAAGCATGGATGCGAAAATCAACGCATAGTAAAGAGCAAACTCAACGGTAAGCTTTGAAAAAACCGCTGCAAAAACAACAAATACGGAAACAAATATAATACCTGCTCCTCTGGCTTTTCCTTCCGAAAGAGCTCCTTCAACGGCAAACTTTCTTCCTTGATCCTTTGGAAGCTTCTTTTTAAGAGCGGCTATCATAACCGCAGTGCATATGAAACAAAGGAACGCTCCCACCGGTGCAAGCCAGGCAACATTAACTGACAAAAGACTTAACATAAATCTCACTTTCTCTTGTAGGTGCAGAAGACGTATTCCATATCAAAGCATGTCATCTCTTCAGACTCGTCAACGCACTCCCAGCGGTCATCCTTGTCAAGATTCGGGAAATAGGTGTCCGCCGTATAAGTATAATTGATTTTTGTAACTATGGCCGTATCACATTTGTCTATGAGCTGGGCGTATATTTCGCCGCCTCCGGCAACAAATATGTCCTCATCGGCCGAAATCTCAAGAGCCTTTTTGTATGCTTCTTCGGGGGAATTAACGACAATGGCTCCATGTCCATCGTAGTTCTTTTTTCTCGTAACGACAATATTTGTTCTGTCGCTAAGCGGTAACCCGTTGGGGAAGCTTTCCAGCGTCTTTCTGCCAATGATAATGGTCTTTCCCGTTGTCAGTTTTCTGAAGTTCTTTTTGTCCCCCGGAATACTGACCAACAAATCCTTATTATAACCGATTCCCCACTTTTTATCAACTGCAACGATAGCCTGCATTATTTATTCCTCCGTAGTTCCGGGTTGCTTTTTTATCATATTGCAACCGGAATTTTAATCTGTTCTCCGGTAACATAATTTTCAAGTTTAACATCATCCGGAGTAAAATCATAGAAATGCTTTACTTCGGGATTCAGCCACAACGTAGGTGCATCATACTGTGGGCGCTTTATAAGCTCCTTCACAATGTCCACATGGCGGTCATAAATGTGAGCATCGGCAATAACATGAACAAATTCTCCCACTTCCATGTTGCACTCCCTGGCAATCATATGAAGTAGTACCGAATACTGGCATACATTCCAGTTGTTGGCTGTAAGCACATCCTGGGAACGCTGGTTTAGTATACCGTTAAGGATAAGCTTGTCGCTTCCCGTCTTCTTTGTAACATTGAAAGTCATTGAATATGCACAAGGGTAAAGATTCATCTCATGCAAATCCGCATGAACGTATATATTTGTCATGATTCTGCGGCTGTAAGGATTGTTCTTGAGGTCCCAGATTACTCTGTCCACCTGGTCCATCATCCCTTCTTTATACTCGTGCTTTACACCGAGCTGATAGCCGTATGCTTTTCCGATGGAGCCCGTCTCGTCTGCCCAGGCATCCCATATCTTACTGTTAAGTTCATGAATGTTGTTTGACTTTTTCTGCCATATCCAAAGGATTTCATCCGTAGCGGATTTAATAGCAGTCTTTCTGAGAGTCATTGCCGGGAACTCCTTTGAAAGATCGTAGCGATTCACAACACCGAATTTTTTGATTGTATAGGCAAGTTCTCCATCCTCCCAGTGAGGACGGACTTTTTCTCCTCTTGTATCCGTGCCGTTTTCAAGAATGTCCGAACACATATCCACAAATACTCTGTCCGCGTAACTCATGTTTTCCTGCCTCCTGATGTTTATCCTTTACCAAAACGCAGCGAGTAGGTCAACGCCCTACTCGCTGTCTGCTGATATCTTTACCGCAACACTATCTCTGGTCAACAAAGCCCTTAATCATTGAAGCGTTCGCATACTTTTTGAACTCACCGTTTCTTAAAACAATAAGTGTGGGAGCCTGCATTACGCCATACTGTGAAACCAGATCCTGATTTTCTTCGGCGTCTACCACTTCGTAGTTGATACCGTTTAAGAATTCCTTGGCAAGCTTACAATTCGGGCATGTCTTTGTTGTGAAGAGAAGGAGTCTCTCACCGTCATTGCTTCCGTCGGACTTAATCTCAACCATTCCGTCATCTGAAGTTACGGAACCGCCTACAGGCATTTTTCTTGAACCTGCGATGTCATATACAAGCCTGTTCTTGTATTCCTGAGACTTACCATCGTTCCAGTTCTGAACAGGACGATAGTAGCCGGTAATACGTGAATAAACTTCTGCTTTCTCGCCACAGGTAGGACATATGCCATGTTCACCGGAGATATAGCCGTGAGTCTTACATACAGAGTATGTGGGAGACATTGTGTAGTACGGAAGTTTATAATTTTCCGCAATGGTACGAACAAGCTTTGCAGCTGCCTTCCAGTCGGGAAGTCTTTCACCGAGGAATGCGTGGAATACTGTTCCCGAGGTGTAAAGTGTCTGAAGCTCATCCTGAACATCCAATGCTTCGAAAATGTCAGCTGTGCTGTCTACGGGAAGATGTGAGCTGTTTGTGTAGTAAGGTGTGTCGCTGGGCTTACCTGCAGTCTTGATGTCGGGATAATGCTTCTTGTCGTGCTTTGCAAGACGATAGCTTGTGGACTCTGCGGGAGTAGCCTCAAGGTTGTAGAGATCACCGTACTGAACCTGATAATCACTGAGACGCTCTCTCATATGATTCAGTGTTTTCTTTGTAAATTCCTGTGAAGCCTTATCGTTAAGGTCACGTCCGATCCACTTCGCATTAAGGCATGCTTCGTTCATGCCGACAAGACCGATGGTTGAGAAATGATTTGCAAATGTTCCGAGGTATCTCTTTGTGTAAGGATAAAGTCCTTCTTCAAGAAGCTTTGTGATAACATCTCTCTTGACCTTAAGCGAACGTGCAGCCACATCCATCATATGGTCAAGACGCTTGAAGTAATCTGCCTCATCTGTTGCAAGATAAGCGATTCTGGGCATGTTGATTGTAACAACACCGATGGAACCTGTGCTTTCTCCCGAACCGAAGAAACCACCTGTCTTCTTTCTGAGTTCACGAAGATCGAGACGAAGTCTGCAGCACATGGATCTTACGTCGGAAGGCTCCATGTCGGAGTTAATATAGTTTGAAAAATACGGTGTGCCGTATTTAGCTGTCATTTCGAAGAGAAGCTTGTTGTTCTCTGTTTCGGACCAGTCAAAATCCTTTGTGATGGAATATGTGGGAATAGGATACTGGAATCCTCTGCCGTTTGCGTCACCTTCAATCATGATTTCGATGAAGGCTCTGTTGATCATGTCCATCTCTTTCTTACAATCCTTGTAGCAGAAATCAACTTCCTTACCGCCGATTATACAAGGGAGTTCGGCAAGGTCTGCGGGAACGGTCCAGTCAAGGGTAATATTTGAAAAAGGTGCCTGAGTGCCCCAGCGGGAAGGTGTGTTTACACCATAAACAAATGACTGGATGCACTGCTTAACTTCCTTGTACGGAAGATTATCTATTTTTACAAAAGGTGCGAGATATGTATCGAATGAGGAGAATGCCTGTGCTCCTGCCCACTCATTCTGCATGATGCCAAGGAAGTTAACCATCTGGTTGCAGAGTGTGGAAAGGAGGCTGGCAGGTGAGGAAGTAATCTTTCCGGAGATGCCGCCGAGACCTTCCTGAATAAGCTGCTTCAATGACCAGCCCGCACAGTAACCTGTAAGCATGGAAAGGTCATGAATATGGATATCTGCGTTTCTGTGAGCGCTTTCGATTTCGGAATCGTAAACCTCAGAGAGCCAGTAGTTGGCCGTAATGGCACCGGAGTTATGAAGAATAAGACCGCCGACGGAATAGGTAACGGTGGAGTTCTCCTTAACACGCCAGTCCTCTTCCTTAACGTACTTATCCACGGTTTCCTTGTAGTCAAGGATTGTGGACTTCATGTTACGGATTTTCTCACGATTCTTACGATAAAGGATATATGCCTTTGCAACATCCGTATAACCTGCCTGCTCAAGAACATGCTCTGCGCTGTCCTGAATGTCTTCAACGCTGATTGTTCCGTCCTTGATTTTAGTCTGGAAATCACTTGTTACTCTTAATGCGAGAAGATTAATGATATCATCATTAAAATTCTTCTGAGTGGCTGTAAAAGCCTTTGAGAGAGCATTTGCAATCTTGGAAATGTTAAAATCCGTAATTTCGCCGTCTCTTTTTACTACACTGATCATAGATACATTCTCCTTTCAAACCTTCTGTCAGTCTGTTTAGTCTGTCCCCCGGTCCCTCCTCTTTGTTTTGGGGGAGCGATTTCAAGTTTAGTAAATGGTGCCTTCGATGTCAAGACCCAAATACATAATATTGAAATTAACTTTTTATAAACCACTATATCTTGTGTTCAATTAATCTTTCGGTTTTTTCATGTTTCACTTTAGCATATATGGTTTTTTTACTTTTTTTCTTCCATTTTCATTTGTAGAATGAAAAAAAAGGGTAAGTTAGTTTACCCTTTTTAATCAATTAACTCACTTTTATGTCAGCAACCCGGACTACTTTTCCACATATGCACATACATGAATACCATCTTCCATGTATTCCTCGGAAATAATCTGCCCGTGTCGTCTGATTTTTTGTATCTCTCCCGCTTCATTGAAGCCGAACACTTTTTCAATATACTCTCTGCCGTCTTTTATGATTTTATCCAACAGGCTGCAAAGCTCAGGAAGCCCGGAACCCTCTTTTGCAGAGATTCTCAATGTGTAGTCTGCCTTCGGATCCTTAAGCTGTACCTCTTCGGTAAGCCTGTCACACTTGTTAAAAAGAGTAACAAACACCTTACCTGATATGCCAAGTTCGGCAAGCGTATCATATGTGACTTCCATGTGCTTGACATAATCCGGTGAAGAAGCATCAACCACCTGCAGAACAATATCGCAGTATTTTGCCTCCTCCAAGGTGGATTTGAAGGCATCTACAAGGTTGTGAGGAAGCTTTCTGACAAAGCCTACCGTATCCGTAAGAAGTATTTTCTGTCCTTTTTCCAAAGCCAGCTCTCTGACAGTAGGGTCAAGCGTTGCAAAGAGTTTATCCTCTTCAAGCACATTGGCACCCGTAAGATGGTTAAGCAGTGTTGATTTGCCTGCATTTGTATAGCCGACAATGGCTGCCGTCGGAATATTTGCCTTCATGCGCTGCGCTCTCGTAACGTCTCGTGAGCGAACAACATCATCAAGGTCGGCATTCAGCTCGGAAATTCTGTCCTTAATAAGTCGTCTGTCCATTTCGAGCTTGTTTTCGCCGGGGCCTCTTGTTCCGATACCGCCTCCGAGCCTCGAAAGATTGTCGCGCATTCCGACAAGATGGGACTGTCTGTATTTAAGCTGCGCCAGTTCCACCTGAATCTTACCTTCCCGCGTTCTTGCATGTTGGGCAAAAATGTCCAGAATAACCTGGGTTCTGTCCAACACCTTTGTATCAACGGCATCCTCAAGATTGCTAAGCTGTGCCGGAGACAGCTCATCATCGCACACTACTCCTGTCGCATCAAGCTCAGCGATGAGGTTCTTCAGTTCCTCGGTCTTTCCTTTACCAAGATATGTCGTTCTGTCGGGCTCTTCTCTGTTTTGAACAAGTGTACCCACAACAACAGCTCCCGCTGTCTTTACGAGTTCCTTAAGTTCCTCCAGAGATTCCATAGTATCATCTTTTTTTATAATTCCGTTTTTAAAGGTGTCCCCAGTGGAGACACCAATAAGTATCAAACGTTCTTCCGTTTCTTTATTTTCGTACATCAGACTCCTTCTACAGTCTTTACTGTTTTATCTCTTCAACATTCGTAAAAGTGAAGGTAAAGCATGTACCCTTACCTTTTTCACTTTCAACTTTTATCGTACCACCATGTTTTTTGCATATCTGATTGGCTATGGCAAGGCCAAGCCCCGAACCTTTCGCATTTTGACGCGTCTTTGACTTGAAAAACTTTTCAAAAATAAGCGGAAGGTCTTCTTCGGGTATGCCGATACCTTCATCACGAATTGAACATACAATGTCGTCACCGTTTCTCTTAAGGCCGAGATAAACCGTTCCGCCTTCATGGGAGAACTTAACCGCATTGTCCAAAATGACAATAAACATCTGGCGCAGACGGCCGTAATCAGCCATCATTACGCACGGTGCATCAGGCATTGAAAGCTTAAGCTTAACACCCTTTTCATCGGCCAGAGCTTTGCCCATACGAATCAGTTCAATAAATACCTGTTGAAGGTCAACCGGCTCTTTTTCAATCTCGAAATCGGGATTCTGCATCTTTGAAAGCGTGAGAAGGTCGCCTACAAGACGTTCCATATTAACGCACTCATTAAGAATACGTTCATAATACTGCTTAACCTTCTCGGGTTTGGTTACAACACCGTCATTAAGGCTCTCAGCATAAGCTCTGACAACGGTAATAGGTGTTCTTAATTCATGAGATACATTGGCAAAAAAGTCACGTCTCATCTGTTCAATGCTTTTTCTTTCTTTTTCGTTTTCCGCAAGCTTATCTGCCAGGAAGTCAACCGTTGATGCAAGCTGTCCGATTTCATCCTTTCGGTCGATGCCTGTTTTAATGGTGTAATCACCGTCTGCAAGCGTAAATGCGGTATAACGAATGGTCGAAATGGGATTGGTAATCATTCCGATGACAGGCACGGCAATTATCGCCGTTACAACAAGCGCAACAAGCAGGGAAATGAAAATAAGTCTCACACCGATGTCTGTAGGGTCCGTACCAAGGTTATCCTGTAAAAGAACCGCACCGATAACTTCGGAATTGCCGTTCTCATCTTCCGCTCCGAAAATCGGGGCAGCGCAGGCAATACGTTTGTTTGCCTTACGGACAACAAGGCGGACATCGCCGGAAAAGCTTCCGTTTACGGCATCAAGGTACTCCTGATTGACTTCAGGAGAATTGTCAATATCCTCACCGAAGGAGAGCGGCTTCGATGAATTCTTGTTCTGCCAGAAAGAAATTTTGTAGTCATTAATGTCGGCAAGTGTTTTGTAGAATATGTCCATAAAGTCCTTTGACTGGCCTTTTATGTACATTTCCGAACACTTATTGGAAAATCTTTCCGTTCTCAGACGGATTTCATTTTCGTAGTCATTAATAACAGCCCTTTCGTAAAGCCGCATGAAAAGAACCCCGAGAATGATTGCAAACACCGCAACAACAGCAGCGAAGCTTATGTACGTTCTCAGGAACAAGCCTCCGAATATTCTTTTTTCGGTGTTCTTTTTAGCCATTATTCCAACCGTCAGTTAATATCAAATTTGTAGCCTGCTGCCCACACCGTCGTTATGGACCAGCCGACATGTTCTACCGTTGATTTATCAAGCTTTGCACGCAATCTCTTAATGTGTGAATCCACGGTACGGGGATCGCCGTCGTAATCGGCACCCCAAAGCCTGTCAAGCAGCATGTCTCTTGAGAAAACCTTTCCCGGGTTGGTTGCAAGCACCCAGACGGTCTCAATTTCTTTTTTGGTGAGCTTGATTTCCTCTTCACCGATTTTGCATCTGTATTCATCAAGATTGATGACAAGGTTACCCACCGTACAAACGCTGTTTTTTTCCGATGTTTCGTTCTTGTTGATGTTAAGACGTCGAAGCACCGCGCGCACGCGTGCCATTACCTCACTGGGACTGAACGGCTTGACAATGTAATCGTCAGCACCGATATCAAGACCCATTATGCGCTCGTAGTCCTCACCTCTTGCCGTAATGATTATGACAGGGACGTCAGACTTTGCTCTGATTTTCTTGCACACTTCAAAGCCATCCATTTTCGGCATCATAACATCCAGCAGCACGCATACGGGATTCTCGTTAAGGAAAGCAAGATAAGCCTGTTCGCCATCAGCGGCTGTCACAGGTTCATAGCCCTCCTTTTCCACGTAAACGGAAAGAACATCAATAATATCCGGATTGTCATCCGCGATAAGAATTTTTGCCATAAACAAATCCCTTCTTTAAACAACATCCCGCATGGAATACATTCCCGGCTCACGGCCTGCCATAAACTTTGCGGCAGCTATGGCACCCTTTCCGAAAAGAGCTTTTGAATACGCGGTATGCTTAAACTCGATTACTTCATCGGGTCCGCAGAAGAGAATCTCATGTTCTCCTACAATCGTGCCGCCACGTACTGCGGAAATACCGATTTCGGCTTTTTTACGTTTTTCTCTGACCGAATGACGGTCATATACATTTTCGTATTGATAATCGGCCGCGTCGTTAATAGCGTCCGCAAAAGCCAAAGCCGTGCCTGAAGGCGCATCAAGCTTCTGATTGTGATGTCTTTCAACGATTTCAGCATCATAGCCCTGATTAAGAAGCAACTGCGCAGCTTCATTAACAAGCTTTAAAAGGAGGTTTACTCCCAAAGACATATTGGCTGAGCGAAGGATTGCAACCTTTGCGGTAGCATCATTAATTCTCTTAACATCCTCCTCAGAGTAGCCCGTTGAACAAAGAACAACCGGAAGTTTTCTTTTCTCACAAGTGCCGAGAATATCTGAAAGCGCTGAAGGTGAAGAAAAGTCAACAACTACATCTGCAGGGATATCACACTTCTCAAGTGTTTCAAATACCGGGAATTCTCCGGAGGGGGTACCGAACTTATCAACACCTGCAACGATTCCCGCTTCGGAATCTTCTTTCAGAAGATCCGAAATAATGTGTGCCATACGACCGTTACAGCCATACATAATTATCCTGATCATTTTTGTTTCCTCGCTTTCTTTGTCACAGCTGTCCGTAAACATCAAAAAACAGCTTTTTCAACAAACGGGTCCCCCTCAGGCGACCCGCAAATATACGTTTTAAATTAATCCTACGTTCTTAAGCTCTGTCTTAAGTCTCTCGAAGTTCACTTCATCCATAGGAGTAAGCGGAAGTCTTAACGGACCGACATTCCAGCCCATAAGATTGAGAGCATGCTTAACAGGAATAGGATTTGTTTCACAGAAAAGAGCCTTTATAAGCGGACGATACTTCATCTGAAGCTCAAGGCTGCCTTTTGCATCACCGTCAAAGAACTTCTGGCAGATGAGATGCGTGTCCATGGGAGCAACATCAGAAAGAACGGAAATAACACCCTTTGCACCGATGGAAAGCATGGGAGTAATTAGCTCATCCTCGCCCGAATATACATCGAAATCACCCTGCATAAGCTGCATGAGCTCCATTGTCTGAGGGATGTTGCCTGTGGCATCCTTAACCCCGACAACGGTATCGTACTCTTTAGCAAGATCGTAAATTGTCTGGGAGGCAATGTTTACGCCTGTTCTGGAAGGAATGTTATAAAGAACGATAGGAACGTCACAAGCTTTCGCAACCGCTCCGAAATGTTCCTTAAGCCCCTTCTGTGTTGCCTTGTTGTAGTAGGGTGACACAAGAAGAACACCGTCAACACCGGCTTTGTAAGCTTCTTTGGAGAGGAATACTTCCGTTTCGGTACAGTTGGAGCCCGTTCCCGCAATGACGGGAATTCTGTGAGCCGTCTTCTGAACTGCGTAGCGAATGCACTCAAGATGCTCCTCATGAGAAAGCGTTGATGCTTCTCCTGTTGTTCCGACAATGACTATACAGTCTGTTCCGTTATTTACCTGAAAATCAATAAGCTCCCCAAGCTTGTCGAAATTGATTGATCCGTCCTCATAGAAAGGCGTCACTATTGCGACAGCCGCACCTTTAAAAATTGACATGTTTTTGTCCTTTCATAACCATAAAATAAAGCATTAACACATATAGACCAAAAAATTTTAACACCCTGCAATGCGTTTGTCAATTTACTCACCGAAATAGTTTTTAATGAATTTCTCCATAAACTCAGGTCTTCTCTTAACAAAGGTCCTTATCGTCTCAACATCGTTGTTTACACTGTTTATTGTGCACCATATGCCTGAGTCGGAGCCAAGACTCCTCAAGTAGTTAATGTAGTACGGAAGCTCCGTTTCGCGCTGTGCCAGCAGCTCATCCAGCTTTGCGTTTACATTGTCAATCGAGAATTCATTTGCGGCAAGACTTCTCAATTTCGCAATAAAATATGCCTTGCAATCATCCCTCTTAAGAAGACTCTTAAGAAGTGCCGAATAATGGCTGTTACTTGAATTTGTAACACGTTCGATGTCATCGTTATCGGCATCGCATATGTCACCCTTGCCGTAGCATCCCGTGCCTATATCGGAATCATGTACAAGGAAGTAGAATCGACCGTCTCTGTATGTGCCGGGTTCATAATCTCCGGTAGGAGAATAATAGCGCATCACTTTAACATTGCCCTGAGGCCAGTCATAATTGTCCGCATAAATGTTAAACGCCATGTAATCAAGATAATTCTCTATGTTTATTATTTTCTGAACCTCGGCATAATTTGCCTCATCCGTAAGGTCTGCTTTGGAATAGTTACTGTAGAATCTGTTATATTCGTATGCTACTTCGTTCTCTGTCTGTGTTCCGCCGCCGCTTAATGACTTCTCAGTCTGCTCAAAAACAAAGTATTCACCCTCAGCCTTCCCACAAACGCGCTGGAAATAGTCATCACAGTAGTTCTGGTGCAGCCAGTAGTAGCCGTAATATTCACCGTTTACGAACGCCACAGCGGGCACCGCTCTCTCGGTAAAATCAAGCCCCGCCTGTCTTGCAAGTTCCTGCATAAGCTCTTCACGAAGAAAAGCGCCCTGGAAATCATCTCCTCCATTTCGAAGGACAAGCCTGTCATACTTCTTTACTTTCTTTCCTTCGGGGTCTTTCGTATCGAAAACATCCAAAGTGAATTTATTGTTTTCCTCATCGTATTTTTTACGTGCATAAAGCTTAAGGCTCTTGATACAGTGTTCTCTTGAAGTGCCGCCGTAAACACGTGCTCCCGCAAACATTGAGAAATACTCTTCTCCGTCTGCGTCTATGGCTTCGATGTGGATAACCCGTTCGGAGTCGTCGCCTCTCTGCTTATAGTTTGTGCCCGTAAGAATGCCGTTTGGAGCCTCATTCAGCTCGGAAGGCTCACCGGAAATAACCATTACCAACGTAGAAAAACGCTCGTTGATATTTGTATTGACAAAATAACTATGAACAAATTCTTTTGATTCCGTGCCGTCGTTATAGAAAGATTTTGCACGTACCGTCACACAATTCGGATATTCATCGTCATCGGCTTTTATTAATATAGGCGACGAATATACGGAAGAATTTCTATCAGGTGTGGAGCCGTCAAGAGTATATCTTATGCTTCCGCTCTTTCCTGTTGTGTCCGTAATTTCAACACTTATGTCCTTATCATAGAAGTAGTCGTTGTGTGAAAACTCAACGTCCTTTGGTGTCGGTGTCGGCGTGGAGGTGGCTGTTGGAGTCGGCTCAGGAGTGGAGGTAGCCGTTGGTTCCGCTGCCGGCGCCAAAGTGCTTACGGGCTCCTTTGTTGTTTCTGCAACATCCTGAGGTGTCTTTTCCGCCAACCCGGGAGCTTTCGTCAAAACAGCGACATTCCCGCCGGAATTTATGTCCATACTTTCACCATTCATGTCTTTTATAAGTCTGGATATAATAAAAAGCAGTCCTGTACAAAGTGCCAGAAGGAGAATAACTCCCACAACAAGCTTTATATTGGAACCGCCTCTGTTATCAGTCTCTTTCATATTAATTGCCTTTCATTGTTTGCTTACTCAATTATACCTTTTTTGCAATGTTTGTAAAGATGTCGCCTCAGTCCACCTTCTCTATACGTCAAAAGCAGACAAAGTAGCCCTTGGGGCTTTTTTCGTCCGTCAAAATCTTTCGGTCCGTCAGACCGTTCCTCCCATACAGTCACTTTAGTCCGCTTTTTCACATGCAGAACGCAGACTAAATTGTACAAACAGCCTTTTTAGTCCACTTTTTTCTCCTGCTTTGTCGGACAAAATCCGTCAGATACTCTTTTTAGTCTGCTTATAGATTCACAAACAGCAGACTAAATTCCACCAATAGCCTTTTTAGTCCGCTTTTTTCTCCAACTTAATCAGACTAATTCTGCCATGTAAATGTTTTAGTCTGTTTTTTGAGCCATAACTTCCGTCACTATGGCTCGGAAGCCGACTTAAAAAGGCAGCCGCTGCGTGCTGCCTGATCTTTCATATAATCTATGATTAATTTTCAAGTTCCTTGCTGTTTTCTTCTCCGAGTTCAGGAACTTTGTCGGTTTTCTTATATCGGCTGAATGCCAAACCCACAATGAAGCAAATTCCTGAAGCATAGCGTATTTTTTTGATTTTACCGTCTGACATATTTGTCCCCTTTCATTTTGAGCCGCTAACACCGTCCCGATGGTTCATACATCGTCTTAGTTGCTTATGCTATACTATTTTTACTTGACATCACGCTGAGGTAATGGTAAACTCCCTAACCAAACGTTCGGGCATTTCCGGAGGTGCGCATATGGAAGAAAACAAATACTTTCAGGAAGCTTTGGCGGGCATGGTTGCCAAGGAAGCTTACGTTGACGCTGTAAGGCACATGCACAATCTCGGCATGACTCCGAAGGAGATTAAAACGAAGCTCTCCTATCCGGTTTCTTTGGAACGCATTAAGAAAGTTATCTCCGACTACGAAGAAGAAAAGAACGGCCCTGATGCGGAATATGAATTTGTACAAAAAACCAATCAGTACGGGCAGACAAGCTTCATAAAAGTAAAGAGGTGAGTGATATTATGGCAAATTTAATCGTTGTTTGCGGCCCCCAGGCAGTAGGAAAAATGACTGTTGCGGAAAGTCTCCGTGACAAGCTCAAATACAATATGATGATGAATCATGACAGCATTGAAGTGGCAGACCGAATCTTCGGTCTTGCAACACCTGCCATGCGTGAATTCAACCAGTTGTTCAGATTCAACGCCTTTGAACTTGCCGTAAAGCACAATGTCGACCTCATCTTCACATATGTTGCCGCTTTTGAAATGCAGGAAGAGCGTGACTACCTGACAGGACTTGAAAAACAGTTTACCGAGGCAGGCGGGAACTTCTATTTTGTGGAGCTCAGTGCCGATCTGGAAACACGTCTTGCACGTAACGATACACCGCATCGTAAAGAGCGAAAGGCATCCAAACGTGACGTGGAGTGGAGTCGCAACGACCTTCTCAAAACAATTGAAAAGCACAAGCTCAACACCTCCGACGGTGAAACATGGTTTACAAACCATTTGAAAATCGACAATACAAACCTCTCTCCTAATGAAGTCGCCGACATTGTCATAAAGACATATGGCCTCAAGGCGAATGAAAAAGAAGAGAAAGAATACTGTTTTGGTGTGTAAACCATGTCTGTTGCTGTTAATTTTTGTATGTGTATCTATTAAATGCAATAACAAGTATGGGAATAATCACGATTTGAACTATTATTCCCGGAATTGCGTTAAAAAATGCGCCCGCCATGAATGACGCCCATCCAAATTCGGATTTTGTAAAGCCAAAAAGAACAACCCGAACAACACCCCAGACGGCTCTCCCGGCTGTCATAGCACCTAGGAGTGTGATATATACATATAATTTCTTTTTTGGGAATGCCATATAAAGCAGACCCGCACTTACGCCGTATGTAGCGAGTTCAAATGCCATCCCGATGCCCGACGGGACAATCGCAGGCATACCGAAAATGAGGAACCTTAGAAAGGGCGCTGCAAAACCTACGGTAAGTGCGTACCAAGGGCCACAGAAAAATCCACAGAGCAATACCGGGATGTGCATTGGACAAAGCGCCGCGCCAACCTTCGGAATCTGTCCGGTCATAAAAGGCAGTACAAGAGCCATTGCAAGAAACATTGCCGCAAGTACCATTCTATATAGTCTGCTTTTTGATAAGCTCATAATTATCCCTCACTCATAATAATATCAATAAAGTATATCAGTAGTCCCCAAGCCCAATCATTTCATTATTCCACGCTTTTCAAACTCTCAATCATATCAATCTTTCGTAGTTTAAAATGAGTGACAAAGTTCACAATAAGCGTAAACAGCGCTGAAAGCACCGCTGAAAATACATACGAAAGGAACTTAATATGATGAATGAATCTGCAGCTTTCAATCTCCACCGTTGAAACAACCGCATTAGTCAGGAAATAACCGAAAATCAGCCCGAGTGCAATTCCAAACGCAGTAAGAATTACGGTTTCTTTTGTGATATACGCATCAACTTCCGTATCATGAAAGCCCAGTACTTTAAGTGTTGCGATTTCCCGTTTGCGTTCGTTAATGTTTATATTTGAAAGGTTATACAGCACAACAAATGCAAGCAGCGCTGCAAGAACTATGAGGATTAATACAACGCTGTTCAACGAATTCAGCATATTTTTCACATTGTCCATCAAATCTGATTTATAGCTGACTGAAAGCACATTTTCATCCGAAAGAAGCTTCTTTGTAAGTTCGTCTTTGTCCGCATCTTTTTCAATCTTCAGAAAATATACGTTAGGGCTGAATTCTCCACCGACGCTTTCAAATGTATATGCATCAACATAGACATAATGGCCCACGTAATTTACCGCTACACCTGAAACGGGGAAACTGTACTCTTTGTTGTCGGCATCCGTTATAACTATTGTGTCTCCCGTTCCGTATCCCGTCATTGCAGACATTTTTTCGGTAATGATTACCTTTCCGGTTTCCGGTATAAGCTCTTCTCCCGTCACAACATCAGCCATGAAGTTGATTTCAGAAAGAGATTCTGTGTCTTCCGCCACAAACAATGATACGGCAAGATCGTCAACCGAGCCCGAAATCATCTTTGTGTGGTAGCATTCGGATATTTCATCAAATTCGAACTTCACCGGTTCGCCGTCTTCATCCTCGTTAACGTAGACCGTCGCATCGTAGAGATAAATACCGTCTCCTTGTTCTTTTGCTATGTCCATGATCGAGTCACGCAGACCAAAGCCGCAAAGCATAAGTGCAGTGCAACCTGCAATGCCTCCAACGGTTACAACAACACGTTTTTTATATCTGAACAGATTACGTACTGTAACTTTCTGCGAAAAGTTCATATGTTTCCAAATGAACCCTATACGTTCGAGCAGCACACGCCGGCCGCTTTTGGGAGCTTTGGGCCGAAGCAGCTCCGAAGGCTTTGAGCGAAGTTCCTTCCAGGCGGTAAACACACTTGTACCGCAAACACATATTACGGTAATGAGAAAACCTATTATGGTGCTGAACAGATTAAGTCCAAGATAAAAATCCGGTACATCAAACAGAATGCCGTAAATGCCGGATATCATACTCGGGAGTATGGTAAGTCCTAATGCGGCACCCGCACATCCACCAACAACAGTTGCACTGAAGGAAAAAACAATGTACTTTGCAATTATTCTTCCGTTTCCGAATCCCAGCGATTTAAGGGCGCCGATTTCACCTCTTTCTTCCTCAACCATCCTGTTCATTGAAATCAGGCTTACAAGGACAGCTACCGCAAAGAATACCGCAGGGAATATCTTGGAAAGATTCGCAACCGAATCCGTGTCGTCCAGATAGTCCGAATATGTACTGTCATCGGTTCTGTCAAACAAGTATATTGTCGGATGACGAAGCTCTTCCAGTTCAGCTCTGGCATCTGCTATTTTTCCGCGACCTTCTGCCTCTGCTGCTTCGTATTCATCAAGTGCCGACAAATAATCGGCGTATTTTTCGCCATACAGTTTTTTGTTTTCATTGTATTCCGAAAGGCCCTTCTCATATTCTGCCTGTTTTTCTTCAATAACGGCAGCCATGAACGGGTTTTGACTGTATTCGGGATTATTGCATATGAGGCTTAACTGTTGATTTGCCTCTGAAAGAAGCTTTTCTGCATCTTCAAGTTTTGCAAGTGCCTCGTCCAGTTCCTCCTTGCCAACATCAAGTTCGTTTTTTGCATCGGCAAGCTCTTCATTCAGTTCACGTTCTTTATTGTCAATCTCGCTGTTCGCTTCATCAAAGATATCCCGGTAGCGGGCATCCTGACGTTCTTCTTTAACATTTTCCAGTTCTGAAAGAACACTTTCCACAAGATTGCAGTATTTTTCAGTCCCTGTCTGTTCGGCTTCTGCCCCGCTAACAGTCAGATAGACGCATGCGTAGACGTCAGAATCAAAACACTCCGGAAGAGCATACGCAAAATAATCGACAGTTCCCGTGCCTACCGTCGTCGTTCCTCGTTCCTGTGACAGCTCTGTGTTATTAATATAAAGTGCGGTATCGACAGTCCCGACAATGACACCCTCTTCGAATATAAAGCCTTCCTTTGTTCCTAGAGGAACGGTGTTTCCAAGTGCCAGACCATTGTCATGAAGATAATTTGCTTCCACGACAACCTCATTTACGTCACGTGGGAGTCTTCCGTCAAGCAGCTCAAGCCTGTTAATCTGCTCAGGCATTGAATATACGCGAAGTACAGTTTCGCCGTCCCTAATATCTATGGCATAATCCTTGGAATAGGCGCCTTCTGCCATCTCCACGCCGTTAAGCGCGCTAAACGCAACGACATCGCTTTCGGAAAGGCCTAGATCGGACACTATCCGCACATCGTAAACATTGTACTCATCCAAATATCTGTCCAGTGTAACACGCATGTCCGGGGCGGTTGCCTGAAGTCCGGAAAAAGCAAACATACCGAGCATACTCATTACAAGCAGAGAAAGGAATCTGGGGAAAGCTCGACGGATTGACCTCATTGTATTTGTCAGAATCCGATCTTTCATTACCATTCAATCCTTTCTACAGTTACAGGTGATTCGTTAACTGTAACCTCCTCAACAACACCGTTCTTAAAATGTATTATTTTGTCTGACATAGGCGCAATGGCTGAATTGTGGGTTACAATCACAACAGTGATGTTCCCTTTTCTTGCGGTCTCCTCCAAAAGGCCAAGAATCTGCTTGCCGGTTTTATAGTCAAGCGCACCTGTAGGCTCATCGCAAAGCAGAAGCTTCGGATTTTTGGCCAATGCACGGGCAATTGCAACACGTTGCTGTTCTCCGCCCGACAGCTGTGCCGGAAAATTGTCCAATCTGTCGCCAAGTCCCACTTTTGTCAGTATCTCCCGCGGGTCAAGATGATCTTTGCAGAGCTGCACCGCGAGCTCAACGTTTTCAACGGCAGTAAGATTCTGGATCAGATTATAAAACTGAAATACAAAACCTATGTCGTTACGTCGGTAGTTTGTAAGTTCTTTTCGATTAAGTCCGGTAACCTCATTACCGTCAATCAAAACGTGTCCCGACGTTGCGTCATCCATTCCGCCAAGCACATTAAGGCAGGTGGTCTTTCCCGCACCGCTGGGCCCCAGTATACATACAAGCTCACCTTTATTTATGGAAAAGGATGCCCCTGAAAGAGCATTAATCTCAACTTCTCCCATCCTATATGTTTTATACACGTCGTTAAACTCAATATAAGCCATATTTGTTCCTCGGTAAAAAGAGTATTTATGAACAATTATACACAAGTAAAAATATTCTTCAATCTTAAAAGACGCGACGTTCATTTTATTGAACGCCGCGTCTTAAGATTCATTTAGTTGTAATCATCTTCCTGACTTGCAAAAGATTCGTCTTCGTATACTGTATCAGACTCTTCTTCTGAATAGTCCTCATCGGTGAAATCACCGAAGCCCTCTCCGTATGTGCCGTATACGTCATCGGAATAGTCCATGTCGTCATACTCATCTGTAAGGAGCTGGTTGTCTGAATCAAGAGAGATGTTTCTGTACTGCTTCATACCGGTTCCGGCAGGAATCAGCTTACCAAGGATAACGTTTTCCTTAAGACCGATAAGCGGATCGATCTTTCCCTTGATGGATGCATCGGTGAGAACCTTTGTTGTCTCCTGGAAGGATGCAGCTGAAAGGAAGGAGTTGGTTGCAAGAGCTGCCTTTGTGATACCAAGCATAATCTGCTTGCCTTCTGCAGGTCTCTTGCCCTCAGCAATAAGTTCTTTATTTGTGTCTTCAAACTCGAAGATGTCAACATTTGTGCCGGGAAGGAAAGCACTGTCTCCGCCCTCATCAATACGAACTTTCTTCATTGTCTGACGAACAATAACTTCGATGTGCTTATCAGCAATTTCAACACCCTGTAAACGGTATACACGCTGTACTTCACGAAGCATGTAGTCCTGAACTGCTTCAACACCTTTAATCTTTAAGATATCATGAGGATAGATTGAACCGCCTGTCAAAGCATCACCTGCTTCGATAATCTGATCGTCTACAACCTTGATTCTTGAGCCGTAAGGAATAAGATATGCCTTTGACTCGCCTGTCTCCTGGTTTGTAACAACAACCTCACGCTTCTTCTTTGTATCTCTGACTTCAATCTTACCACCAAACTCAGCGATAATTGCAAGTCCCTTAGGCTTACGTGTTTCGAAAAGTTCCTCGACACGGGGAAGACCCTGTGTGATATCGGTACCGCCGGCAACACCACCGGTATGGAAGTTTCTCATTGTAAGCTGTGTACCGGGTTCACCGATAGACTGAGCTGCAATGATACCAACTGCTTCACCGACCTGTACAGGCTCACCGCTTGCCATGTTTGCGCCGTAACACTTAGCACATACACCGATTCTTGACTTACATGTAAGGACAGATCTGATCTTGATTTTTGCATCATGACCTGCTTCGATGATGTCCTTCTTGTTCATGATGGCTTCGGCACGCTTAGGAGTAATCATATGATTCTTCTTAACGATCATCTCGCCGTTGTCGTCATAAATGGTTTCGCAGGAGTAACGTCCTGTAATTCTGTCCTGTAAGGACTCGATAACTTCGTTACCGTCTGTAAATGCCTTAATCCAAATGCCGGGGATTTCTTCATCACCTTCACGCATACATTCTGTCTCACGAATGATGACATCCTGTGATACATCGACAAGACGACGTGTAAGGTAACCGGAGTCGGCTGTTCTGAGGGCTGTATCGGAAAGACCCTTACGAGCACCGTGAGCGGAAATGAAATACTCGAGTACGTCAAGACCTTCACGGAAGTTTGACTTGATAGGAAGCTCGATTGTATGACCTGATGTATCGGCCATGTTACCACGCATACCTGCAAGCTGCTTAATCTGCTGCTTAGAACCACGGGCACCGGAGTCTGACATCATGAAGATGTTATTGTAACGATCCAGGCTGTCGAACAGTTCCTTGGCGATTTCTTTATCTGCATCTTCCCATGTCTGAATAACAGCTCTGTAACGCTCTTCTTCTGTTGTAAGACCACGCTTATGCTGTCTTGCAATGAGTTCAACCTGTGCCTGTGCTTCTGCAAGAATACGCTTCTTTGCTTCGGGAACGGTCATATCGGAAATGGATACCGTCATGGCTGCACGTGTTGAATACTTGTAACCGATAGCCTTAACAAGGTCGAGTGTTTCAGCTGTCTTTGTTGTACCGTGAACATTGATACATTTTTCAAGGATCTTCTTTAACTGGCTCTTACCAACAAGGTAGTCAACTTCAAGAAGAAGCTGGTCTTCAGGCTTGTTGGGATCTCTCTTGCAAAGGCCGAGGTCCTGAGGAATAATCTCGTTGAAGAGAAGTGTACCGAGAGTTGTCTCGATTGTTCTTGAAATCTCTGTACCATCCTCAAGTGTCATTGAACGACGAACCTTAATTCTGGAATGGAGAGTAATTACTTTATTCTCGTATGCGAGAAGTGCTTCGTTCATATTGTGGAAGCACTTGCCTTCACCGGGCTCGCCTTCCTTACGAAGTGTAAGGTAGTAGATACCGAGAACCATATCCTGTGAAGGAACGGCAACGGGACCACCGTCTGAAGGCTTAAGAAGGTTGTTAGGCGAAAGCATGAGGAAACGTGCCTCAGCCTGAGCTTCTGCAGAAAGAGGAAGGTGAACAGCCATCTGGTCACCATCGAAGTCGGCGTTGAAAGCCGTACATACGAGGGGATGAAGCTTGATTGCCTTACCTTCTACAAGGATGGGCTCGAATGCCTGAATACCAAGTCTGTGGAGCGTAGGTGCACGGTTAAGCATTACAGGATGCTCTCTGATTACTTCCTCAAGAATATCCCAAACTTCCGGCATTGCACGGTCTACCATCTTCTTGGCAGCCTTAGGGTTGTGTGCCTGTCCGTTTCCAAGGAGTTCCTTGACAACGAAAGGCTTGAAAAGTTCAAGAGCCATCTCCTTAGGGAGACCGCACTGATAAATCTTAAGTTCAGGTCCTACTACGATAACGGAACGTCCGGAGTAGTCAACACGCTTACCGAGAAGGTTCTGACGGAAACGTCCCTGCTTACCCTTTAACATATCGGAAAGTGACTTAAGAGGACGGTTGCCGGGACCTGTAACCGGTCTGCCTCTTCTACCGTTATCAATCAAAGCATCAACTGCTTCCTGAAGCATTCTCTTCTCGTTACGGATAACGAGTTCGGGTGCTTTGGACTTGATGAGCTTTGTAAGTCTTATGTTTCTGTTGATGATACGACGATAAAGATCGTTCATATCAGATGTTGCAAATCTGCCGCCGTCCAACTGAACCATAGGACGAAGATCGGGCGGGATGATCGGAAGAACATCGAGAATCATCCACTCAGGGCGGTTACCGGACTTTCTGAAGTCTTCAACAACACTTAAGTGCTTGATGATCTTTGCACGCTTCTGTCCTGCTGCCGTTTCAAGGGCAGTCTTCATTTCCTCGGCTTCTTTTTCAAGATCGATTGCCTGAAGAAGTTCCTTGATGGCCTCAGCGCCCATTCCTACACGGAATGACTTGTAACCGTACTTCTCGCATGCTTCATTATATTCAGTCTCAGAGAGAACCTGCTTATACTGAAGATCTGTCTCGCCTCTGTCAAGAACGATGTAAGATGCGAAATAGAGTACTCTTTCAAGGTTCTTCGGGCTGATGTCAAGGATAAGTCCCATTCTGCTGGGAATACCCTTGAAGTACCAGATATGTGATACGGGAGCAGCAAGCTCGATATGGCCCATACGCTCTCTTCTTACGGATGACTTTGTAAGCTCAACGCCGCAGTTTTCACATCTCTTGGGGTTGTTTCTCTCGGATTTTACTCCGTTCTTTTTATATCTGCCGCAGGAACACTCATAGTCCTTTGTGGGTCCGAAAATGGCCTCGGAGAAGAGACCTTTCTTTTCAGGTTTGAGTGTACGGTAGTTGATTGTCTCAGGCTCCTGAACTTCACCCGAGGACCAAGCTCTGATCTTTTCGGGTGATGCAAGACCAATCTTTATGGCGTCATAGCTGACAGCCTTGATACCATCATCTGAATAATTCACTGACATATTTTATCCAAACCTCCTTGGGGTCTACTAATGGTGTTTAATCCTCGATGCCGTCTTTATCGGAATCCATACCTTCCATATCAAAGTCGCCAAAGCCGTCTTCATCCTCGTAATCACCGGGTTCAAGAACGTTGCCTTCAGCATCCTGCATGATATATCCGTTGTTCTGGAAGCCTTCCTCATAGCTGTAGGAATTATTCTGGTCATCAATATCGGTATAATCACCGCCGCCGTCATACGTCGGAGGCTCATTCATAACGACCTCTTCACCGTTCTCATCAAGAACAGTAACATCAAGAGCCAGTGACTGAAGTTCCTTAAGGAGAACCTTGAAGGATTCAGGAATACCGGGTTCTGCGATGTTCTGTCCCTTCATGATAGCTTCACAAGTCTTATCACGTCCCTGAATATCATCGGACTTAACAGTAAGAATTTCCTGAAGAACGTGAGCAGCGCCGTATGCTTCGAGAGCCCAAACTTCCATTTCTCCGAAACGCTGGCCGCCGAACTGTGCTTTACCACCGAGAGGCTGCTGTGTAACCATTGAATACTTACCTGTTGAACGAGCATGAATCTTATCGTCAACAAGGTGATGGAGCTTAAGATAATGCATGAATCCGATTGTAACGGGTGAATCGAATTCCTCACCTGTACGGCCGTCACGAAGCTGAACTTTACCGTCAGCCTTAATGGGAACGCCTCTCCAGTCTGCTCTGCTGTCAAGATGTGAGCCGAGCTCCTCGAGAACTTCAGGAGCGAGTTCCTTCTTGTGAAGGTCTGTGAAATTATCTTTTACGGGATAAGGCTGGCCTTCATGCTCAGCACTGGACTCCCATTTTTCTTTCCATTCTTTCAGTTCAGCCTTGTCCCAAGGAAGATTTGCATAATCATTGGCAAGCTTAAGAGCTTCAGTGATATCTTCCTCCTTTGCGCCATCAAAGATAGGTGTTGAAATGTTGACGCCGAGAATCTTTGCTGCAAGTGAAAGGTGTGTCTCGAGCACCTGTCCGATGTTCATTCGGGAAGGAACGCCGAGAGGGTTAAGTACGATGTCAAGAGGACGTCCGTTGGGAAGGAAAGGCATATCTTCAACAGGAAGTACACGTGAAACTACACCCTTGTTACCGTGACGGCCGGCCATCTTATCACCAACCTGGATTTTTCTCTTCTGTGCGATGTAAACACGAACCGATTCGTTAACTCCCGGAGGAAGCTCATCGCCGTCTTCTCTTCTGAATACCTTTGTATCAACGATGATACCGAACTCACCGTGAGGTACCTCGAGAGATGTATTTCTGACTTCTCTTGCCTTCTCACCGAAGATGGCACGAAGGAGTCTCTCTTCGGGAGTGAGGTCTGTCTCTCCCTTAGGAGTAACTTTACCTACGAGGATATCACCGGCACGAACCTCGGCACCTACACGGATGATACCGCGCTCATCAAGATCCTTGAGAGCATCATCACCGACGCCGGGTACGTCTCTTGTGATTTCTTCGGGTCCGAGCTTTGTATCACGTGCTTCGGACTCATATTCCTCAATATGAACGGATGTGTAAACATCCTGCTGAACAAGACGTTCTGAAAGGAGAACAGCATCCTCGTAGTTGTAACCTTCCCATGTCATGAAACCGATGAGAGGGTTCTTACCGAGTGCAAGCTCACCGTTTGCTGTGGAAGCACCATCTGCAATAACCTGACCTGCAACAACCTTTTCACCCTTGGAAACGATAGGACGCTGGTTGATACATGTACCCTGATTGCTTCTTGAGAACTTTGTAAGCTTGAATACTTTTGTTTCCTTATCTTTTGTCTTAATTACGACTTCATTTGATGTTGCTGATTCAACTGTACCATCAACATCAGTTGTAAGACATGAACCTGAGTCAACAGCTGCCTTTACGCCGATACCTGTATCAATAACGGGAGCCTCGGTGAAAAGAAGCGGAACTGCCTGACGCTGCATGTTGGAACCCATGAGGGCACGGGTACAGTCGTCGTTCTGAAGGAAAGGAATCATTGCTGTAGCTACGGAGAATACCATCTTCGGAGATACATCCATGAAATCGATTTTCTTCTTTTCGTATGCGGATGTCTCATCTCTGAAACGTCCGGAAACGTTATTATTAATGAAGTAGCCGTTTTCATCGAGAGGCTCGTTTGCCTGAGCAACAACGTAGCGGTCTTCTTCATCGGCTGTGAGGTAAACAACCTCATCCGTAACTCTGGGATTTAAAGGATCGGACTTGTCTGTCTTTCTGTAAGGAGCCTCAACAAAACCGTACTGGTTGATTCTTGCATAGGAAGCAAGTGAGTTGATAAGACCGATGTTAGGACCTTCAGGAGTCTCGATAGGGCACATTCTGCCGTAGTGGGTGTAGTGAACGTCTCGAACTTCGAAGGATGCACGATCTCTTGAGAGACCGCCGGGACCAAGTGCCGAAAGACGACGCTTGTTTGTAAGCTCTGAAAGAGGGTTGTTCTGGTCCATAAACTGTGAAAGCTGTGAAGAACCGAAGAACTCCTTAACGGCTGCTGTAACAGGCTTAATGTTAATAAGTGACTGTGCTGAAACCTGTTCAGGTCCCTGTGTTGTCATTCTTTCACGTACAACACGCTCCATACGGGAAATACCGATACGGTACTGGTTCTGAAGAAGTTCGCCGACAGCACGAATACGACGATTTCCGAGGTGATCGATATCGTCATTGTGGCCTACGCCTGCTTCAAGATGCATGTTGTAGTTGATGGAAGCAAGAATATCTTCCTTTGTGATGTGTTTGGGAATAAGTTCGGAAACACTCTTCTTAATCTGCTCATAGAGCTCGTCCATATCTCCGCCGAACTCTTCAAGGAGTTCACGAAGCTTAGGATAATATACGAGTTCGTCAATGCCAAGTTCCTCTGCATCGCAGTTTACATATGCATTGATATCAACCATAAGGTTGGTGAGAATACGAACATTTCTCTCTTCTGACTGCACGTCAAAATAAGGAATGGCAGCATTCTGAATCTTGTCTGCGATTTCCTCTGTGATTTCCGTGCCTTCCTCAGCGATGATTTCACCGGTCTGAGTGTCAATGATGTCTTCAGCAAGCTTAAAGCCAAGAACACGGTTCTTTAAAGCAAGCTTTTTATTGAATTTATAACGTCCAACTTTAGCGAGGTCATAACGTCTGGGATCAAAGAACATACCATGAATGAGTGACTGAGCGCTCTCAACTGCAAGAGGCTCACCCGGTCTCAGCTTTTTGTATAACTCTAAGAGACCCTCTTCGAAGCTTGTGCAAGTATCCTTGCCGAATGTAGCTTCAAGCTTGGGTTCATCACCAAAAAGTTCACGAATCTGCTGGTTTGTATTGAGGCCCAATGCACGAATAAGTACTGTTACGGGGACCTTACGGTTTCTATCTACACGTGCCCAGAATACATCATTGGAGTCTGTCTCGTACTCAATCCATGCACCACGGTTAGGAATAACCTGACATGAGTAAAGCTTCTTACCGAGCTTATCATGCTGGATATCGTAGTAAATGCCGGGAGAACGAACGAGCTGGCTGACGATAACTCTTTCTGCACCATTGATAATGAATGCACCTGTCTTTGTCATCAGAGGAAGATCGCCCATGAAAATGGGTGTAATGCTGCGGCTTCCGTCATCGGTACGATAGAGTTCTACCATAACCTCAAGGGGAGCTGAATACGTAGCATCTCTTTCCTTGCACTCTTCGATGGTGTACTTCTTTTTGTCCTCACAAAGTCGATAGCTTAAGAAAGAAAGTTCAAGATTTCCGGCATAGTCCTTAATAGGAGATATGTCGTCGAAAACTTCCTGAAGACCCTTCTTAACGAACCAATCATACGAATCCTTCTGAACTTCAATGAGATTAGGCATCTCAAGAACTTCCTTGGAATTCGAATAGCTCATCCTGGTGCCCTTACCGACCTTGATTGGATGCATTCTGTTCTTTTCCATTGACAATTTCACCTCGTTATAAATTTTTAGAAAAAGGCTTTTCATTCGCTCTTTTCTGTGGTATAATTACTCTTATAGGCATAACAAACCACAATAGAGCATTGTCTATAGTAACACACCCATTTTCAACAGTCAAGAGTGAAATTTCACCTCTTGATTATTTTTTTTTAAGAAACATTGCATACTACGAGTCCCAACCTCGGGAATAAAAAATGCGCATCGGAAGCTAGCTTCCGATGCGCATTTATTTTTCCCGAGGGAGTGGAGAGCGCAGCCCGACACCACGGGAGCTTAGCTCCCGTGGTGTCGGGCTCGTAAAATAAATAATCCCCGCCTGACTGAGGGAGCTGCAGGCTCCCGAGGTCACGGCTCGTAAAATAAATAATCCCCGCCTGACTGAGGGAGCTGCAACTTGTATCAATTTAGGTATGACGCGGCTA
>JAZLLG010000010.1:0-32871 GCA_045598045.1 Lachnospiraceae bacterium
GCTTAAATTTTATTGCGTTCACTTCGTTCACGCCTGCAGGATGATGCTTAGGCGCTTGGATTCGTCTTATGCGTTGAACATGATTTTTTCCGAATCGAAGGCTTTCTTGATTCCGAAGGTTGCAAGGATTGCAAGGATGAGGCTGCCAAGGCATGCATATAAGAGCTGGATGCCTGTGAGTGCATTTATTGTAATGTTCTGGATTGCAATGGCGCTGCCGTAAACAGGGATCAGGTACATAATATCCGCAGGTGTTTTGCTTCCTGTAAACATTGTGATTACGCCAAGTACAATAACAACAATGTAAAGAGGTGATATGAACGAGCTTGCCTGCTTTGTATCCTTTGCAATAATCGAGAAGAAGCTGACAATGGCAACAAATGTGTAAACAAGAAGAATCATTATCACTGCCATGCTCAAAAGCTGTGTGACAGAGAAGTTGATGCTTCCGCCTTCAGCGCCTTCGAGCTCAAATAATGAGTTGGAGAGACCGCCCATCGAGAAAATGCTGGATATTGCATAAATAATTGCTGAAATGGATGCAAGAATCGAAAGTCCGGCGATTTTACCGAAAGCGAGTTCGGAACGTTTAATCGGGGAAAGGAGAAGGCTTGCGAGTGTACCTCTTTCCTTTTCACCTGCAACTGCATCCACACAAAGGCTCATGGCACTTGCAAAGAGCATCATGATAATCAGATAAGGGAGCATCATAGAAATGAATTGGCCGTTAGCCTTATCCTCATTTACAATTGCAATCTCTGTCTCTTCAAATACTGTAAGAAGGTCAAGGTTTCCGAAACGTACGCTCTGAAGGTAAGTTCTGTAGGGTTCAAGAACCATTCCGGAGAATACGGCTCTTGCCTGGCTTGAATAGTTTTCCGCGGTGTTAGCATATACCGTAATGTTCGGAATATTGTCTCCGTTCTTTTCATATGACGTAAATGCAGCTTCGAAGTTGCTGTCAAATACAACGAACAGGTCAATGTCGCCGCTGAGAATCTGTTCCTTAATTGCTGAGATTGTTTCTTCCGGAGCATCTGATTTGATATATTCCAGGTCAACCATTTTATCATAACCGGAGGAAGCCATAATCTGTTTTGCATCTTCCGGAACGTTCTGCATACGAACTATGCCGCGGTGCTCTTCAATGTCGCTTTCCATTGATTTTGCAAATGTACCGATGAGGCTGTACATGCCGACCATAATGATTATGGGAAGAATAAACAGGCTGATTATCATGCTCTTGTCCTTAAATACACGGGCAAGCTCTTTTTTCATTATCAACATTGCATTTTTCATTTTTTCTTACCTCCGAATGCGCTATTCTTAGGATCAAATACTTCTTCTTTATGGTTTTCTTTATAAAGAACGAAGAATGCGTCTTCGAGGTCCTCTGCGTTTGTCTTCGCAACGATTTCCTGCAATGTTCCCTCGATAACCTTTTTACCGTCAATGATGATTCCGATTGTATCACAGAGTTTTTCGGCTTCGGACATGATGTGTGTAGAAATGATAATTGTCTTTCCTTCATCACGAAGCTTCTTCAAAAGGTCCGTTACGCTTCTTGCTGTAACAACATCAAGACCGCTTGTGGGCTCATCGAAAATGACAACCTTGGGGTCATGTACAAGAGAAACAGCAATGGCTGCTTTCTGTTTCATACCTGTGGAAAGCTCCTGCATCTTTTTATTCTGGAACTCAGTGATACCGAAATATCCGAAAAGTTCTTCGCGTCTCTTGTTGATTGCTTCATCCGTCATACCGTGAGCATGTCCGAAGAAATCAAAGAGATATTTGGGAGTAAAGAAAGGATCAAGCTTTATCTCATTTGTAAGGAAGCACAGGTCCTGTCTGACCTTCTCGCCTTCCTTAACGGTATCATGACCGCATACGGTTACAGTGCCTTCCGAAGGGGTAAGAAGTGTTGCGACGCATCTTAATGTTGTGGTCTTGCCTGCTCCGTTAGGGCCTAAGAGGCCGTATATGTGGCCTGCTTCTGCCGTAAATGAAATGCCATTGGCAGCTTTCTTAATCGCGTCATTTGTTTTCATCTGCATCATTTTTCTCTTACTAAGTTTGTAAACTTTTGTAAGATTTGTAACCTGAATCATTAGTGGACCTCCTTTGGAACCTTTGATTTTCCCTTATTATAGCAATCTTCGAATTAAAGTAAAATGGGTATAATAGCCAAATATGAGTCTCTAACCCGCCAGCTTTGAGAAATATTTCACAAAACACAAATCTGCCTGACGGTTTAATGATGTATTTCGTCAAAAAAGCCATATAAGGCCGATTGGCGCTCATATGGCTTTTGATATTTGTTCATTATTCTCTTGTAATTTCTTCGCCTTCAAGCCCGGAAATAGTAACCTTCTCCAGGTTGACCGTTTCAACGTTACGGAAGATAAGTCCCCGCTTATGGCATATTTCGGCATCTGTCATCATCGCACAGGCACCTTCGCCGGCCTCGTTCTTCATGGTAAAAGAAACGTTTTTGATATTGATTTCTTTGATGGGCATTTCCGGAAGGCCATAGAAATAACCTGCTGCCCATTCGCAATCCGAACAGACCATGTCACGAAACGTAAATTTCCCAAGATACGGCGTCCTGTCATCAACAGGCAGTTTTTCCTTGCTCCAGACATACTCTGTTTTTCCGTCGGGATCACAATAATAAAACATATTTATCACAAGCGGTGTCAGAACGTTATCCATATAAATGTTGGAAAATTCAACACCGTCGATTATGGCATACTTTCCACGCCCGCGCCTTGTTTTTATACGAAGACCACGGTCTGTGTGCATAAAATAACACTGACTCACGGAAAGATTTTTAATACCGCCAGCCATCTCACTTCCCAGCACCACGCCGCCATGCGCATATTCCATAAGACAATTTCTCACAACATGATGGTTTGCGGGAGTCTTGTATTTCATTCCAAGATTAATTTTTCCGGATTTAATTGCAATTGCGTCATCACCCACGGAAAACCGTACACCGATAAAACGAACATCATCACAGGCTTCAGGATCTGCACCGTCTGTGTTCGGACTGTTTGTAGGATTTTTTACATTCATGTCGAGAAAATCCACATGTTTTGAAAAGAAGGGGTGCAACGTCCATGACGGAGAGTTCTGTACTGTTACGCCATGAAAAAGAATGTTTTCGCAACGATTCAGGAAAATAAGTTTAGGGCGGGCCGCATCCTTTCTTTTAGGTCTGTCCCACCAGGTGGAGTTCTCCGCATTTGCATCAATTACGCCTCTCCCGACGACGTTGACATTTGAGAGAAAATGTCCGCTGAGAAAACTCTGGTGGCAGTCAGCAGCATCTCCTTCCCATGAAGAGAGCTCAATGACATTGCCGGTTACCGGGTCCCTGAAGGAACCTGGAATTACAGCAAACATGCTCTCGTCCGTTACACCAAGAAGCGTGGCCCCATCACATATTTCCAACGTCATATCGCTCTTGAGAGTAATCGGTCCTGTCAGATAAGTTCCCGCTTCCACCTTCACTCGTCCGCCGACAGGACATGTATTAATTGCGTTCTGTAATGCAATCGTGTCATTGGTAATTCCATCCCCCACGGCGCCGAATTCGCGCACGCACAGGCACCCGCTTTCCGATTTGGTTCGGAAAACCTCCTCATGCCCGTTAACCGCAAAAGTGTACTCTGTTTCAGGCAATAAATCAAAGAACGAGAAGACATTTGTCCTCACGTTCTTCAGATACATCTCGTTATTCAGACTGACATCATACGGATTCCTTGCAAAATAGGGCTCATCGTTTACAAGCTCAAAGCAGGCAGATACCGATGTTATACAAAGTTCTCTAACAAACTTTTCGTTGTCCATTGTTATGCTTCTTCCTGTTCTTCCTTTTTTGTAGAAGTAACGTAATCTCTGGGGCCGACACCATATTCTGCCGTAAACGCCCTATAAAAGCCGGCATAATCCGAAAAACCGCACTGTTTATAAACATCATGAGGCTTTTCTCCCGCCGCAAGCATCTGACGTGCAATCTGTACACGTTTCTTTTGGATATAATGATACACGCCGGTACCCATTTTTCTGCGAAATTCGTGGCTGAGATGATATTTGCTGACATACATTTTATCAGCAAGGTCCTCAAGTGAAAGTTGCTCACCATAATGCATATTTACATATTCGATTACCCGGGCCACAAGGGTACTTGTATATTCGCCCTCTTCCTCCACTTCAGGCTCCTGCTCCGTCAAACGATTCAGCATAACCATAAGCTGCGCGATGAGGCTTGTCTGCATGATATCTCCGCCGTATCCTTCATTATCGGATTCGCGATAAATATCATCCATCAATTTGCGTATCTCATTCTTGTATTCAATCGGTACACGAAGCTGGTTTGTATAGTTTGGGTTTGTCTGATCGAGGCATCTTGCAAGATTTGTGTTTGCCGTTGACATACGGTCAACCATCGCCGTATCTACCCAAAGCACATACCTTTCATACGGATCCGCATCCTTGCGGATGAAAACCTGATGAAGTTCTTTCGGATTAATGAACAGGACATCACCGGGACGGACATGATAGATTCTGCCTTCGATGGAATAAGTTACATCACCCGATACGAGAAAATATATCTCGTAGAAATCATGATGATGCAGCTCAACATCCTGAAGATATGTGTCTCTCTTGTGCTGGATTTCAAAATCCTTCCGACACATAACCTGTCTTGGATTGTAAGTTTGAAGCTTGGTAGCCATCTTTCCTCCCGTTGTTTCCGGTTTGATTCGCAACTATAACAATTAAATGCACAAACAGTGCAATTGATTTTTAAAAGCTTAAGTATATACTGAAGATACCAACACATAAAAGGAGTCAGTTATGAACAGCCTGATATTTGCGTTCAATGCCATTATGCCAATCATTCTTTTGATTGTACTTGGCTATATTCTTACAAAAGCAGGATTTCTCACAAATGAGTTTCTGAAAATCGGAAACAAATTTGTTTTCAATGTTGCACTCCCCGTTCTCCTGTTTATAAATGTGTACACCATCGAATCTCTCGAGGAGATTGACCTGACACTGGTTCTCTACGCGGTTGTATGTGTCGCAGTCATGTTTTTTATCGGGCTTTTTATCGTGAAACTTTTTGTCCCGGATGTGAGGCAAAAAGGTGTCATTCTTCAGTGCTGTTTCCGTTCCAACTATGCAATCATCGGCATCCCTCTCGCGGAATCCCTTGGCGGTCCGGAAGCACGTGGTG
This sequence comes from Lachnospiraceae bacterium, assembly GCA_045598045.1. Taxonomy (GTDB): domain Bacteria; phylum Bacillota; class Clostridia; order Lachnospirales; family Lachnospiraceae; genus RGIG3528. The sequence continues at coordinate 5,246 of JAZLLG010000010.1, forward strand.
CTGCCGCTGTTCTCTCCGCCTTTTCCATTCCGATGTTTAACATTCTGGCAGTTGTTGCTCTCGCAATGTTTATACCGTCGGAAGAAGATTCAAAAAACTCTCCGTCAGCAAAAGCACGTCTTAAAAACGTTCTTCTGAACATTTTGAAAAACCCTTTAATTATCGGCGTTGCGGCAGGTCTCGTTGTTCTTGGAATAAGAAGCATTCTTCCGACTGACGATGCAGGAAACCCGGTTTTCTCACTTTCAGGCTCACTTCCGTTTCTTTACAGTCCTCTGAAAAGCCTCTCTTCCGTAGCAACACCGCTTGCACTTGTAGTTCTCGGCGGACGTTTTGATTTCAAAACAGTCTCGGATTCAAAACGTGAAATAATACTTGGTACGCTTATACGAATAATTCTCGTTCCGGCAATCTGCCTGTCGGGAGCTGTGCTCCTGTCAAAATATACATCTTTGCTTAACTTTGACAAAAATGTCTATCCTTCACTTATCGCCCTGTTCGGTACTCCCGTTGCAGTGTCTTCCGCCATTATGGCCGAGCAGATGAAAAACGACGGAAAGCTTGCCGCTCAGCTTGTTGTATGGACTTCATTATGCTCTATATTGTCAATCTTCCTTGAAATCGTAATCATACGAAATCTCGGATTGCTGTAAACTTATTTTGCATCGGATTTATCCGGTGCTTTTTTTATTTTCTTCTTCACAAGTGCTTTTACAAGAAGGCACGCTCCATCAAGCAGGAAGAAGAAAACGCCATAAAGAATGGGTTCCGACTTAAGCCATACCATTCCCTCTTCCACAAATCCTTTATGCTGGGCAAAAATGTTTATTGTATTGTATATGTATGCCACCCCGGCGGAAATTACGAGATAGTAAAGGATATTGCAGAAGAAAGTATAGAACTTCTTCTGTGGGAACATCATGTAAGGGTCATATATGGATTTATCCGTTCTCATAAACCTGAATATATTGTTTATCAGAATGTCGTTTACTATTCCGTGTACAATGCCAAGAACAAGAATAAGGTCAAATTGATTTGCCGTATCAAGTGCGCCGAGCCCCATCCCCACAAGATAGAAAACACAACCTGCGAACCACCATTTGATAAAAATCGCCTTTACAGGCACCGGAATAAGCGCAAGTCTGTCTATTTTGTATGGATTAGGTTGTTGCTCCTTTTTATTACTCATCCTCGGCAATTACCTCATCGTCATCATCATCACCATCCGCAAATTCATCGTCTTTGACGGCAGTGTTTATTTTATTAAGCATTTTACCATACACAGGCTTCAGAACGCAAAGAAGAATCGCAATTCCAAGCGAAATTACGTGGTTACGAAGATCCGTGAGTGCCTGTGTCAAGGCCGGCCTGTCCTCTGCGCCCGCTGCTTTGATTTCAGCAATTCGCCTTGAAATCGAGCCATATGAAAGGACATCTGACACCAACAGGAACACAAGAATAATCATGCAGAGAGCAAACATTACATAGTTTGTTCCCTTTCTCGTGTGAACACTGATGTATGTGAAAATAGCAAGCATTGAAAAAAGCGTTGTTGTAAACACAAGGATAGCAACCCAGAAATCCGTTGCGTAAATGGATGCGTTCGAGTAATTTGAAAGCTTGAACGTATAGACCATACATGCAATGATGATAGCAAGAAGCGGTAATATTTCCGGCTTTCTTTTCAAGGCTACCAGCTTTTTACGAAAGAATTCTTTTATCTTTGCTCCGAAGGACATTGTTTTCTCCTCATGTTACGTTATTTTATCGGAATAACATTTGTTGTTTCTTTGTCAAAAAGGTGTATCTTTTCGTCTCTGAAACCAATCCTTAGTACATCATTTTTCTTATACTCACACCATTCCTTAAACTTGCATGTAAGTTTCTTTTTGTTTGCAAAGCCGTGAACAAGTGTATTCTGTCCGAGGTTTTCATTAAGTTCAACGACAAAATCTATATCACCGTCCGCAACTATATCTTCGGGACGGATTCCAAGGACTACTTCCTTGTCTTCATATTCACCGAGGTTGTTCGCATAACGTTTGGGTGCCGGGATGTTCAGATAGTCGTTCAAAAGCCTTCCATTCTGAACCTTAACATCAATAAAGTTCATGGGCGGAAGTCCGATAAAGCTTGCTACAAACAGATTTGCCGGATGATCGTAGAGCTCAATCGGTGTACCGATCTGCTGTACGTAACCATTACTCATACATACTATACGATCCGCCAAAGTGAGCGCTTCCGTCTGGTCATGTGTAACATAAATCATCGTTGATTTAAGTCTGTCGTGAAGGAGCATAAGCTCACGCCTCATGGAGCCCCTGAGCTTTGCATCAAGATTGGAAAGAGGTTCATCGAAAAGGAAAACCTTCGGCTCACGCACAATAGCACGCCCAACGGCAACTCGCTGTCGCTGTCCGCCGGAAAGCTGTCCCGGTTTCTTGTTCAACTGATCCCGAAGTCCAAGAATGTCAGCCGCTTCCATAACCTTCTTGTGAATAACGTCTCTGTTCTCATGACGAAGAACAAGTGAAAAAGCCATATTCTCATAAACCGTCATATGAGCATACAAAGCATAGTTTTGGAAAACCATCGCAATGTCTCTGTCCTTCGGCGCAACGTTGGTAACGTCCTTACCTTCAATAAAAAGTTTGCCGTTTGAAATTTCTTCAAGTCCCGCAACCATGCGGAGCGTCGTGGATTTGCCGCAGCCCGAAGGTCCTACAAGCACTATAAACTCTCCGTCATTAACATCGAGATTGAAGTCAAATACTGCCTGAACTCCGTTCGGATATATTTTGTTGATGTTCTGTAAGCTTAAATTTGCCATTATAAACTCCCGTGAGTTCTTATTTTGCCTGTTTTTCCGAAGCTTCAGCTTTTAAGAAGCGATTCAGAAGAGTGCATCTGACAAGTGAATTGACAGCAGCCGCAAACATGAAGACTGCTGAAAGAATCAGACAGATAACAACCGTCCTGTAATGTGCTGCCGTAATATATTCGAAATCCGTCATCGTTTTCGGGAATCCCGGAATTCTGACAAGCTGAATGACACCCATAATGATTGGGGCAAATGCCCATTTTATATGATACGTTTTAAGCTCTTCGCCAACATAAAAGGCAAAAAGCATAAAGAGAATATTGACAATTATATCTATGCCGATCAGATAGTATTTAAAGCCCGACTGACCGGTAACTGCCGTAAGATAGCTGTTTGAGTATATTATAATAAACTGAACGATATCCGCAATAAGCGCAAACATGCAGAACCAGAAGGAAAGCGTATCGTTTTTGTAACGCATACGTTCAACGTTTATTTTCATTAACGTACCTCCTTCTCTGCCGCAAAGGCAAGCATTGCCTTCTTCTCACGGGACATCCAGACTGTTTTCCAAATTACGTTTGCAATAGTCAGAAGCGCTGTCAGAATACCGACTGCCGAAACTACCATTGCCGCATCAAACCAAAACGTCGATGTGTTCATGGAAAAATCATTCGGGAACATATCAACCCAGTACTGCCAACCTTCAAAATCAACAGTTGTAAGGAACTGTTCCTTATGTGCAACCACATTCGTATAAACATAACAACTTAGAAAAACATCAAAGGCAACATATATCGCCGATGAAATATAATTTGAGATGTAGTACTTTCGCCTTTTGTTGTTAAGTGTCATAAAGCAAAAGCCTGAAATCAGAAGCATCACTACAGCGTAAAACACTTCAGCCCTGTTAAAATCCTGAACATCATAGTAAATCCGGCTTCCTTCAACATACATGAAACTTGTCGGATCTATGAAATAGTACAAAGTGTAAAGATTGGTGGAATAACCAAGTCCGAGCACAAAGAAAAGTGCGCCCGTAAGCAGTCCGAACACGGTTATAATCTTTTGGAATTTTAACTGAAGTGACATAAAGCCTCCGAAAATCCGCCTCCCGGGAGAACTTTCTCCCGGGGGACGAAAAATTTTATTTATTCAGCAGTTGCAGCGTCAGCTGCTGCTTTCTTGTTGAGTGCTTCTTCGAAGCCGTACTTGATGGCATCTACGAATACAGAGTACTCATTCTTTGTCTTTGAGAAATAGCTTGAAAGATTAGCGCACTTCTCTGAAAGAACTGCGTTCTCAGAAGCTGTTGTAGCAAATGTTGTAGGAATGATGCGATAGAAAGGTGTTGTGCAATCTGCTTCATTAACCTGTACATGCTCAATTACACCGTAAAGGAGTGCATTGTTAATGAGAACAAGGCCGTTCTTACCTGTTTCTGTTGTACACTGATATTCCATACCCTGCTGCTTGATGTAACCAATCGGGAATGTAGCTCCGAGGTACTCACGGTAGTAGTTGGTGTAGTTGCCGCCTGCAAGTGTTGCAAGCTCGTTGAGAGCTGCTGCAGAGAGCTTCGGAACCTGTGTGCCCTGGTAATCGATTGTAACAACCTTACCTGAAGCATCATGCTCAACCCATGCATCGGGACCATAAGACATTGTCTGGTTGCCTTCTGTTGAGTACATGTAATCGAAAAGTGCAAGAGCCTTGGCAAGCTTGTTGGCATCCTTAGCACACTCTGTTGTGATTACCCATCCTTCTGTCTTAACGGATCTCCAGGACTCTGTGAATCTTGTGAGCTTGGAGCCGTTAACATCTGTTGCCCAAAGAGCTACAGGGTTGATGATGGACTGAAGCTTGAAGCCGGGAACCTTAACTGTATCGTTGTAAGCTGTCTGTGTCTGTACATAGTCATAAAGACCAAAGCCAAGGTTATCCTTGTACATTGTGTCATATACCTTTGTACCTGATGCACCGCCTGCGCCTTCAAGATCGAAATCCTTAAGAAGAAGGCCGTCTGCATACATCTGACCAAGCTTTTCAATTGCGTAGTAGTATTCTGAAGACTGACGACCATCGCAAAGATTGCCGGCAGCGTCAAAGTAGAGATAATCCTTCTCAGCATCTGCACCACGAACACCGAACATGCAGCATGCAAGTGTGAAGAGATCGGGAACTCTCTGGAGAGTAGCCTCACGTCCGAAGAAGCCGTATACAACTTCGCTTGCTCCGTCTGTAAGGAACTTAGGGTTAGCAATAACGCAACGAAGAAGAGCAACCATCTCGTCTGCGTCCCATGCAGCGTTCTGGCCTACAAAGAGGTCTGCACGGTTTTCACCGTAGTATCCGCCGTATGTTGTGTCAATATAATCACGAAGAGCCTTTACAAGTGTTGCACCATTCTTGTTGGAAACTTCGTTCATAACTGTTGTAATGTTCTTAGCGTAGTCTTTCTTAACTGTCTCAACGCCTGTGCCATCAGCCTTAACAACCTTTACTTCGATAGCGTCAGCACCTGATGCTGCTGCAGGCATATAGTTTGTGTATGTGAAAGAACCTGTATATGCTGCTGAATCAAACTTGGATTCATCATATGCACCGTTAAGAAGCTTTTCTACCCAGTCAACACGAACAAGAACTGTCTTCTCGATATCGTTGTAACCATCGAAATAAGGAGCATAGTAGATGTGTCCGTCACCGGCTGTAATAGTTGTCTTAACAACCTCGTTGGATTCAAGGAATGCCTTGAAGTTAGGCATATAGCTTAAATACTGGTCAAGCTGGATGAAGTTGCCTGTCTGGCCGTCTTCATTTGCGTTTGTTGCACTTGCGCAAAGAACGTCAACGCCTGAGAAGCTGTCATTCTTAACTGCCTTATAGTTGTTGCCTACAGAAGATTCGGTTGTTGTAACATCATTGATTGTGAAACCGACATCCTCCTGAACTTTCTTCCATGTGGGAAGAAGGTCGCCCTTTTCATATGTGATGCCGTCTGCTGCTGCATATGCGTCATCCTTTGTGTAGGACATTCTAAGCTTGTTGTAAAGAACAGACATGTTAAGTGTGACGCCTGCTGCGTTCTTGTCGCCCACTGATGCTACGATGGGGGTGCTTGCTGCATACTCACCCTTCTGCATTCTCTGGTAAGCGCTTGAAAGTGCTGCAAGGTAAAGCTTACCACCAAAATCATTTTCAACTGTTTTAATAAGGTTTGATGCTGCTGCAGAAACAGTCTTCTCCTCAACTACGACTGCCTTTGCCTCAGGTGCTGTTGTGGCAGGATCCTTTACATCGGAACCTGTCTGGCTCTGTGCAGGAGCTGTAGGTGTGACACTTGCCGAGCCTGTATCTTTTGTACAAGCTGTAAGGCTGCCAAGAACCATAGCGGATACGAGCACAAGACCTAATAATTTCTTTAATTTCATAGAGCCCTCCGTATAAAATTATGATTTATCACAAATTGGCTGCACTGTGCTGCCAATAATGACCGAAGAAATGCGTCATTCTTTGACGCCGCCAAGGTTTACGCCCTTAGCAAAATATTTTTGAATGTAAGGATAAATAATGAGAATCGGGATGATTGCACATATGATCATGGAGTAGATAACCGAATCCGTGGCAAAGTTCTCAAAAGCCTGGGTTTCCGTAGTATTAAACTGCTCCAGAGTATCACGGATATAAACCTGCAAAGGCCATTCCGCAGAGTTGCCAATCATTTTTCTCGCCCAGAAGTAGCCGTTCCAACGTGAGATACCAAAGAACAAACCAACCGTGGCAATAGCTGACTTTGACATTGGAACGTAAACCTTTGTAAGAATTTGGAACTCCGTGGCGCCATCGACGATAGATGCCTCCTCAATTTCTGAAGGAACGCCCTCAAAAGCATTTCTGAGAAGGATTACATTAAACGCATTCGTTCCCATCGCGATTACGATAAGCCACTTGTCGTCCATGATGCCCATTCCCTGAAAGATTCCCTGCGTTGCTTTATAGTTCAGCCAAGTGGGAATAAGTCCCGCAGCAAACCACATTGTGAAGGAAAGCAGGAAGTTAAACCCTCTTCTGAACATCAGTCTTTTTTTGGAAAGTGCATACGCACCGGCTATAGCTACAACAAGCGCCCATATTGTTCCGTAAAATGTAACGAACAGTGTGTTTGCATAGCATGTCCAAAAGCTTTTCTGTTTAAGAACGTAGATAAACGCGTCGAACTGAACGTCAACCGGCCAGAGAATTACTTTGCCGTTTCTTAATGCATCCATTCCGCTTATGGAAGCCGAAATCGCATAGACGAAAGGATACAGACAGAATATTGCAAACACCGTCAAAAACAGATATGCGAATATTTTGAAGATTAATTCGGATATTTCAATTCTTTTCACGATTTTCTCCTCGGGTTAATAAAGTGATGTGTTCGAAACTCGTTTACTTATCATGTTTGAACCGATAACAAGAAGCATTGCTATTACCGCCGAAAGCATTTCGGATGCACTTGCAAGCCCCGGCAATGCGCTTCCGCCGGCTTCAAGGCCGCCGATACGAGCCGCGAAGGTTGAAACAACGTCCGCTGTTTCCCAAGTTGCCGGCTTGTAAAGAAGAAGCACCTTTTCATAGCCTACAGTAAGGAGATCACCGATACGAAGAATAAGCATAATGGTTATCGTTGAAAGAATGCCCGGAAGAACAACGTGACGAATCTGAGCCATCTTGTTGGCGCCGTCCATCTGAGCAGCTTCATAACTTGTCGGCGATATTCCTATGATTGCGGCAAAGTATACTATTGAACCGTAACCGCATCCTTCCCATATTCCCGAAATAATATAAACCGACCGAAAATACTGTGGTGCATACATAACGCCTGCGTTTGCCGCCTCCTGAGAAAGCAGTCCGATTTTAACGAGAAATGATGAAACAATACCGCAACTCGACACATCGCTGCCGACCTTCAGGAGAAGAGCAACGAGAGAAGTCATTACTACCGTTGAAACGAACTTGGGAAGATATGTGAGCACCTGAAGGACGCTTCTGTATATGTCTGACTTGATTTCGTTAAAGAACAAAGCAATGATGATGGGAATAGGGAATCCGAACAGCAATCCGTAGAAGCTGATTGCAAACGTGTTTCGGAAAGCCCTCCAGAACTCACTTGCCTTCGTTCCGAACATCATCTGCTTAAACCACTGGAATCCGACAAAATCCTGCTCATTAGCCTGAATAACGGTTATGCCTTCTTTTGTTCCGGATTTAAAAGCAACAAGCAGTTCGTACATAGGCATGTACTTCCAGCATACAAATACAAACACGAGCGGAAGAAGCAGAAGGTAGAGACGCCAGTCCTTGGCCAGTTTTCTGAAATTGTCCCGCCAATAATTTTTCTCGAACTCATCCCTTTTCAGCGTCTGTTCATCAGGGATTAAATTGGTCGTTTTGTTGTTCTTCATTGTATCCTCCGGATGATAACCTTTCGTTCTTTTCCCGTTCGGCCTGTATAGCCTTTAGGTATGCGAGCTGATCCATAAACAGCCCGTCCTGTTTTCCCGCAATCAATACGATAATGACACCGATTACGATATTTAATGCATCTGAAACTACAAATCCCTTAAACATCCCCCACAGCATGGGGAGCAGTCCCATTTCTCCTTCCTCAAAAAAAGAGGAAATTACGGTTCTTCCGACTTCTGCTGCCAGAAAACCGGACAGGGTGAAAAGAATTTTTAATCCCGTCGACGTTTCCAGCGTCTTTTTTTCAACCTTCACGTACCAGAGAAGGTTTAGAAGTACGAAGCAGTTTCCAAAAATATAAGTGACGTAGCTTCCGAAACCGCCGGCATTTACGATACAATACGCCAAGCCTCCCGCCGCAGCCACAAAAACAGCCCACGCATTCCACCTTTCCAGCGCAATCAGTGCAAGCACTATTGTTATGGAAAGAGAAAAAAGCTCTGACGTAAATATTTTCTTTAAAACAAGTACATTTATAAGCTCTGCCGCACAAGTAAGAAGTGTAAAGATAAACACATCAAGAGTGCGATACGCTTTCAATGAAATTCCCGTTTGTTCCATTACTCACCTTTTATGCAATTTTCCGTATCGGCATCAAAAACATAGATTGACTCGAAAGGAATAAAGAATCCGCAGTTTTTGTGTCTTTCGGGAATATTATGCGGTTCAAGTTTGAAAATGACATCATTTCCTTCAAAGGTCGCATATGCATTTGCATTGTCTCCCAGAAGTTCAGTGAGGGTGACATTGGCATCCAGCACAATTCCGTCGGTACGGGCCGTTTCGGAAGCAAGCTCTGCCGACTCGGGTCTGAAACCGATTATCAGTTCCTTCCCCTCGTACTCTCTGAGAACATTCGCATATTTTTTGCCAATATCGAAGGAAACATCAGAGCCGGAAACGCAGAACCTGCCGCCGTGTGCTTCGCCTTTCATAAAGTTCATCGGAGGTTCACCGATAAACCCGGCCACAAACAGGTTTGCAGGACTGAAATACAGTTCTTTCGGTGTGCCAACCTGCTGAATGCGTCCGTCTCTCATAACAACGATCCGGTCTGCCATAGTCATGGCTTCAGTCTGATCATGCGTAACATATATTGTGGTTGCTCCGATTTTTCTGTGAATGGCAGTAATTTCGGAACGCATCGTTACTCTCTGCTTGGCATCAAGATTGGAAAGCGGCTCGTCCATAAGGAAAATATCAACCTTGCGGATAATGGCACGTCCCACAGCCACACGCTGACGCTGTCCGCCGGAGAGTTCCCTGGGCATTCTGTCCAGATAATCCGTAAGTCCAAGAATCTTTGCCGTTTTTCTGACTCTTTTTTCGATGACTTCGCCGTCATAGCCCTTGAGCTGAAGACCAAACGCCATATTTTCATATACAGTCATGTTCGGGTAAAGAGCGTATGATTGGAAAATCATCGATATGCCACGTTGTCTCGGTGACATATCATTTGCCATCTTACCTTCTATGAGGAATTCACCGCTTGTAATGTCTTCCAACCCGGCAATCATTCTGAGAGTTGTGGATTTCCCGCAACCGGAAGGGCCGACAAAAACAATGAATTCGCCGTCTTTAATTTCAAGGTTGAAATCATGTACGGCAGCAAATCCGTTCGGATAAACTTTATTTACATTCTTCAGTACAAGGTTTGACATAGGTTGTTAAATCCTTCTTTTTATCTCTTTGCTTTTAACAATGTAAAATATGATTAGCATCTTCTTCCCTTATTGCAAAAAAGTTGCCCTATAACTTGCACAAATCTCAATGCATTTTTGTGCAGGTTTACCAAAGTATATAATGGAAAACTTCGCAAGTCAAGGCGTTTGTAGGCTTTGGGCTATGTCAAACTTGCGAACTTACATTGTGAATATTGCGGTGGGAAATTTACAAATTGTATATAATTTGCCCTTGTACAGCAACAATAACAATTGTAATTGATTGTTAAAAAAAGATAAAAAACGACGTGAAAGCGCTTACAATAAGGGTTTCGGAATAATCACAAAGAGCAAAATAAATGTATTTTTGTTAAAAACAATTTGTCCGTGCCATCATTTGCAATGTTTTTTTCAAAATGATAGAATTCCTTTGAAAAAAGATACAGGAGATTACTATGTTTGAGCTTTTACAACCCATCGACGAAACAATACAGACCGCAATTCAGTCCGAAGAGTTTATCTCTTCATGCACTGGCCTTCAGACATTCTTGCCGCAGCATTGGCAGGTTGCGTTCAGTCAGCTTTATGCGCTGTTCTTTTCATCTTTGCGGAACAGAAAATCAGCAAAAAAAGAGCTGCATCCCTTCCCGGAAAGGATAAGGATGCAGCCTGAGCTTCTCTATTTGGAAGAAACGTAGTTCATGGTCTTCCAGACTTCTTCGTTTAATTCAATATCAGTCTCTGTTCGCCACTGGGCGTAGAAGTTTTCGAAAGCTTCTTCCTGTCTGGTGGCGATTATTTCTTCCTTTTTCTCCATTGTCTTGTCTATATCAAAAGCGCTTTCACAGAAGAACACGTAATAATAATCATTCGTCTCAAGAACGTCTGAAATCTCTCCGTCCCCAAGTTTCAGCACATCTGCTTCTATGGAAGCTTCAAGGCTTCCTTTGCCGACATAAGCATCCAGTAGCACGGAATCTTCTGTAACTCCCGAAGCATATTTCAGGAAGTCATCCGAAAGAACGGCTTCATTTCGCATGTTTTCAACGCGCAGCCTGAGATCTGCCTTCTCTGTTTCTGAATACTCAACTCTTTCCCCGGAAGAACCGATTTTGTAATTTCTTACGGCAAATGAATAAACGTGGTGCTGACCGGCTTCTTCGTTTGAAATAGCCGTATCTATGTTCAAAGTTGCCTGTTCGAAAACCTTTCTTGCAAGGGCGTTATCCTGATAAACCTTACGCACAATGTCTTTATTGATGCCCTGATTAAGCAATTCGGACCCCTGCAGCTTCAGCATATAGTCCTCGGCCTGAGCATCCACGAAAGAAAGTTCATCTCCCGTAAGGGAAACATTCAGCTTTTCCGCCTGTGCACAGACAATTTTAACGTATATCATTTCATCCAGCACCTGCTTTTTGATGATGTCCTGCAACGTGCTGCCGTCTTCTTTAACGGTATATTCCCAAATATCGCTGCCGTAATACTGCTCGTAATCAGAACGGGTTGCATCAAGATAAACGAGGCCCTCACGGTAGTCAATCTGCATATCTCCGATGCGAAGATATGCTCCGTCAACCCACTTTGTCCCCACTTCTTCCTTTTTTGTAAGCGCACATCCTGTAAGGAAAAGCAGCGATATTAAGATGATTGCTGTCAGCTTTTTCATTAATACAAATCCTTCATATCGTTAAGTAATGTTTTTATGTTATCGAACATCTTCTGTTCAGCTTCTTTTGCGGACACCTTCTTTGTTTCTTTAGGAAGAATGTATGTAAGATAAGGTGTTTCGCCAAATGTTATTTTTACAAAAGGCGAATGCTTCGTAAGAAAATCGTCTATAAGCTCCGTTTTAATCGGCGGTTTCTCATAAAAAATCATCTTTACAACCGATTCATGCTGAACAAGAGAGGTGATGTATACACTATGGCACAAAGCCTTAATCTGGGCAACATAGAGAAGGCTGTTGACGGAAGCGGGAACATCACCATATCTGTCAACGAGCTCGTCTATCATATCCATTCGTTCTTCTTCGGTTTCTATCATGGCAATTCGCTTGTACATATCAAGCTTATCGCTCTCGCTTCGAATGTACGTGGGAGGAATAAATGCCGTAACGTCCATTTTGATAATGGTTTCGAACTCTTCAAGCTGTACGTTTTCTCCCTTAGCCTTTTTAATAGCCGTATCAAGCATCTTACAGTAAAGATCATAGCCGACCTCTTCCATGTGGCCGCTCTGCTCGGCTCCGAGCACATTTCCCGCGCCGCGGATTTCCAGGTCACGCATGGCAATCTTGAAACCGCTGCCAAGGTCCGTGAACTCACGAATCGCCTGAAGGCGCTTTTCCGCAACCTCCTTAAGCACTTGTCCGCGTTTGTACATAAGAAATGCATACGCTGTTCTTGCGGAACGTCCCACGCGGCCTCTTAACTGATAAAGCTGGGAAAGCCCCATCTTATCGGCATCGTCAATAATCATTGTATTTACATTCGAGATGTCGATACCGGTTTCAACGATTGTTGTCGAAACAAGAACATCAATTTCTCCCGAAATAAATGCGTACATTATCTTTTCAAGCTGTCTTTCACTCATCTGTCCATGGGCAAAAGCAACATTGGCGTCAGGGCAAAGTTTCTGGACAAGTGCGGCCTTATCCTCTATTCCCGCAACCCTGTTGTAAACATAATAAACCTGACCATTTCTTGCAAGTTCACGGTTAATGGCTTCGCGGATTATTTCATCATTATGCTCCATTACAAAGGTCTGAATGGGTAGTCTGTCAACAGGCGGTTCTTCAAGGACAGACATGTCACGTATTCCGGAAAGACTCATATGGAGCGTTCTCGGAATCGGAGTAGCCGTAAGCGTAAGAACATCAACGTCCTTTTTCAGCTCTTTAATCTTTTCTTTATGTGTAACGCCGAAGCGCTGCTCTTCGTCCACAATAAGGAGACCGAGGTTCTTAAACTTGACATCCTGGGAAAGAAGTCTGTGCGTGCCGATTACAATGTCCACACGTCCTTCTGCCAGCCCTTTCAACGTATCATTCTGCTGTGATGCTGTGCGGAAACGTGAAAGCATCTGTACCCTCAAACCATAATTCATGGTTCTTGAAGAGAATGTATTGTAATGCTGTTGGGCAAGAATTGTAGTCGGTACAAGCACCGCTACCTGCTTATTGCTTTGAACAGCCTTAAACGCTGCTCTGAGAGCAACTTCCGTCTTACCGTAACCTACGTCTCCGCATATGAGGCGGTCCATGATACGCGTGCTTTCCATATCACGTTTTGTATCCTCAATGGCCTTAAGCTGATCTTCCGTTTCCGCATATGGGAAAAGCTCTTCGAATTCTTTCTGCCAGTCATTGTCGGCATCATATGCAAAGCCCTTCTCCATCGTTCTTATGGCATAGAGATTAACAAGCTTTTCCGCAATATCCGTAACGGCACGCTCTACTCTTGCTTTTGTACGTTTCCACTCGGGAGAATTGAGCTTGTTGACCTTCGGCTTCTTATCGGCGTCGCCGCTTGCATATTTCTGAATGGATTCCAGGCCGGTGGCAGGTATGTAAAGCTCACCGTCGGAATATTCGATTTTGATATAGTCAATGGCAGACTTGTCGTTTTCACGCTTTTCGATGCCTCGATAAATACCGAGACCGCTTCTTTCATGAACAACATAGTCACCGAAAGAAAGTTCATGGAGCGAATGGATTTCTTTACCGGTACCGCTGAACTTTTTCTTTTGTTTCTTTCTTCCTGCACCAAAAGTGTCGCCCTCCACAAGGACAGCAATATGATGGTTCGGATATTCAAAGCCCTTATGAAGCGCACCGTTTACGACGATGACTTCACCATTAAGGATTTCCCGCTCGGAATTGTCCGTAAAAACAGCAGGAATATCATAATTTTCAAGTTCCTCGGCCAAACGCCTTCCTTTGGCCTGTGAACCGGTCACTATAACAGTCTGATACTTCTTCTTGCGATAAGCAGCAAGGTCCTTAACAAGTTCATCTATGTTTGCAACATAGTTGTTAAGGCTCTTTGTGAGTATATTGAACTCTTCTTTAGCCTTAATGCCTGCCGTGCCGTAGTCAAGGCTTTGGATTACAAGAAGATTCTTTCGTTCGCACTTTGCAATAATCTTTTTGGGGTCAAAAATGACGTCCATCTGCGATGGAAGGATATATCCCGAATTCAGCCTTCCAATCATGCTTTCGTTAAATTCGGTAAGTGTTGCCTCGCCTTTTTCTTTAAGACGCGAAGGCTCATCAAATACAACAAGCGAATCCTCACCAAAGTAATCAAGAACCGAACTTGTTTCTTGGAAAAAAGCATTTACATAGCTGTCAACGGAGGATTTGCCCCGGGAATACTCTATTGTTTCAATAGCCTCTTCGCACGTGGTTACAAGCCTGTGGGCCTCCTCGTTCTTTACGTCTTTTCTTAACAGTTCTTCCTGACGACGCGATTCCGTACGAATCTTTTCAAAGCCGTCCATCATTTCCTCGTCACTTAGTGGAAACTCTGTAGCGGGGAAAACCGTCAGTGAATCCAATTCCTCCAAAGAGCGCTGACTCTCTGCATCAAACGCCTTTATCTGATCGATCTGGTCCCCGAAAAGTTCCATTCTCGTGGGAGTTTCATCGCTGATGGCGAATATGTCGATTATTCCGCCGCGAATTGCAAATTCACCATGTTCGGAAACGGTATCACGGCGTTCATAGCCAAGCCCGACAAGTGTTGCTGCAAGTTCTTTTGTGTCTATTTCCTCGTCCCGGTTAAATGTCAGAACGTGCTTCGCGATATGGTCCTTAGGTAAAATCTTGTCGAGTGCGGCATCCAGGCTCATAACAACAACCGTTTTCGATCCGGATACAAGCCTCCTGACAATCTGCATCCTGTCTCGCACCAATGCATTTCCCTTAATGTCCGCGCTGTAAAAGATCAGGTCCTTGGCAGGATAGAGATATACATTATCTGTGAAGAACCGCATATCATCGTAAATCTCTTTAGCTCGAAGGTCATTGTAGGTAACAATAACCGTAGCATTGAAGCTTTCATTGAGGGCAGCAACAAAATGACACTTTTCGGAATCGGAAACACCTGTAACGACTACAGGTGTTTTGCCTCCGAGAAGTGCCTCTTTGGTCTGCAGATATTCTGCTGAGTTATTCAGTAAAGCTAAGATATTTTTCATATAAATGTCAGATGAACTTATGTTTCGGGCTCAGGCTGCTTCTTTTTCTTATTGAAGTTGTTCATAGCCCGGCCTATATCGTCGGAAAGTATCAATTCAACCGCAGTTACCGCATCTTGAAGTGCTGCACGTATCTTCGGCTCGTCCTCGGAGCTGAAATGTCCGAGCACATAGTCTGCAAGGTCCCAATCTTTCGGCTTTTCCCCAACACCTACACGCACACGCGGAAAAGCTTCGCTTCCGAGGTGAAGTATGATGTTTTTCAAGCCGTTATGTCCACCGGCACTGCCTTTTTCCCGTACGCGTATGCTTCCGGGATCAAGGTTGATGTCATCGCAAATGACAATAACATCCTCCGGATCGACTTTGTAGAAATTTGCTGCGTCAGCTATCGCTTCGCCGCTGAGGTTCATGTATGTCTGGGGCTTCATAAGGAGCACCTTCTGCCCGTTTATAATGCCCTTTCCGCATAACGCTTTATGATCCTTTTCCGTAACGGAAATCCTGTACTTGTCGGCAAGTGCGGTTATGCCGTCAAAGCCAATGTTGTGGCGCGTTCCTACGTATTCTTTTGTCGGATTTCCAAGTCCTGCTATTATCTTCATTTAATTTGTTCTGCCTTTATTGTACACCACTCCGTTTTCGGTGGTTATTCCCTTGTAGTACATAAGTTCGGATATGTTTACAAACTGATATCCCTGCGCAGCAAGCTCCTCCATGGCGCGAGCCGTTGCATCAAAGGAATATTTGTAAATGGAGTGCATAAGGACAATATCTCCGTCCTTAACTTTCAAAAGTGCCTGATATGTTTCTTCTCTTTTTTTGTCACCGTTTGTCCACACGTCTTTGACTTCGGTCTGACTTCCATGACCCTCCCAGTCTCTCGTGTCAAGCGACCAGTTTATCATTGGCATGGGCACATTTGACATATAAGGTGCATTGCAACCGCCCGGCATACGAATGTAGTTTGGTGCGCATCCTATCGTTTCGGCAATTTTAAGATTGCAAAGATTAATCTCTGTCCAAAACTCCTTAAGGTTCTTTTCCTTCTGCTTGTCACTGCTGAACTGGAAATGAGACTCATAGAAAAGAGTGTGATTAAAGGTATGAGAACATATTTCGCAGCCAATATCGGAAAGCCTCTTTAATGTCTCAGGATATTGATTCCACTTGAAGCGGTCTCCAACGGAGAAGAAAGTAACCCTTGCATCATACTGCTGAAGAAGGTCGATAAACAATTCTTCCACAGGTCTGTGAGGACCGTCATCAAAGGTAAGTGCAACCATCGGGCGATTCGGGTCAAGGTCTGTCCTGATGTTTCGTCCTACGATTTCACCTTTTGTATTTGTAAACATAAATGCTTCGGCTTCAGCCAGACTGCATTCGAAGGTGAATGCTTTATGGCCGGCCTCAATAAGGGAATTCTCCGCAAAGTAAAAGACAAGCTTGTCACCGTTCATATAAAACTTCTCATAATCGGATGACCGGTATACTTCGCTGTAGGTTACAAAGTCCGTTCCGTTAAAGCTCTCATCAACCGTCGGTGCATATGTCTGGAGACGTTCCTTCACGATTGCAAGGTAGCTCTCACGAATAAAGTCCTCTGTTGAAATCTTCTTGCCTGATGCCTTTTCAAACACCATAGGCTCAAGCGTTCCGTCGCCCTTTGTAAAAAGAACGGACGCAAAATAGTCATTATCGAATACTTCGTAAGTCACAGATGAATCTTCTGCGAGAAGCGCATCATACTCCGCAGAGACACTTATGTCAAGAGACTGTCCAAAGCCCGTGGATACACTGTATGCGGGAGTTGGCGTGTTGGTCGGTGTAGGTGTTACGGGAACCGGTGTGTCTGTCGGTTTCTCTTCTTTCACCTGCTTAGGCGTAGGTGTCGGAGTGTCATGTTTTGGATTTTTGACAGTATCTGTCACTTCAGGTGAGGGTGTAATCCTTCTAAGCCCTTCCCCGTTAAGCTTATCCGCAAACATCATGACCATAAGCACAATTACAAGAATAAGAAATATTGCTATTAATACAAAAAGGAGCGTTACAAGCCCTTTATCAGGTTGTTTTTTCTTTTTTGACATATCTTTTCCTCTATCTGAACCGCGATGCCTGTATAAATCATACAGCAAAAGCGTTCGGCTTATCTTACATCACTTTAGTCAAAGTATCAAGAGGAGTTGAGTTAATTCGACAGCCTGCTTAACCGGGCTTTACCCTATATACCGTTTTCAAAAAATTAAAAGGGGCCAAACGGCCCCCATTTGTTAATTATTCCAGTGTTCCTTCGCTGACTGCTTTCTCATAAGTTCCAAGGATGAGCTTCTGAAGTTCGTCTCTTGTTTCGGAATTAATGGGATGTGCGATGTCTCTGTACTCACCTTCGCCGGTTCTGCGGCTCGGCATAGCGATGAAAAGCCCTTTTTCGCCGTCAATGATTTTAATATCATGAACAACGAATTCTCCGTCAATAGTGATTGAAGCAACAGCTTTCATCTTTCCTTCTTTGTCAACTTTACGAATTCTGACATCTGTAATATTCATTTGTAAACCTCCGAAAGGCGCCCACACGCCCTAAAATCAATTCATTCTGTACCGTTCTCCCTTTACGACAACAATCTTCACTTCACCATTTTCTCCAATATAGGTGGAGTTCGGCTTTATCGTGTCTCGGCTCTCAACTATGCAGTTTTCGATGTAGGTGTTGTCACCAATACGTACATCGTTAAGGATGATTGAGTTTTTAATGGTACAGTTATTTCCTACATATACCTTCTTAAAGAGGACGGAGTCCTCAACAATTCCGTTTATGATACATCCGCTTGATACAAGGGAATTGGAAATCTTTGCTCCGGGATTGTACTTTGCTGGCGGATTGTCATCAATTTTGGAATAAACATCCGGATATTCCTTAAAGAAATAGTCGTGAATCGGCTTATCAAGGAAATCCATGTTTGTCTTGTAGTAAGACTCGACTGTGGAGATATTGCTCCAGTATGAGTCGATGTCATATGCATAAATATTTTTAACATCCTTGTAGCGGATGAGAATGTCCTGAACAATGTCCTTTCTGTTCTCTTCCATAGACTTTTCAAGGAGTTCGATAAGCTGACGTCTGCGGATAATGTATATACCCGTTGATACCCTGTTGGACTTTGTCACAAGGGGCTTTTCCTCCATATCCACAATCCTGTTGTCCGCATCAACCTTTACAATACCAAAACGGGAAACATCCTCTCCCTCAGGCATAACCTTTGTGACAACCGTGATGTCCGCACGCTTTGCAATGTGGTACTCAAGAACTTTGTTGTAGTCCATCTTGTATACACAATCACCGGATGCGATTACGGCATAAGGCTCATGACTGTTTCTGAGGAAGGACAGGTTCTGTGCGATGGCGTCTGCCGTACCCTGATACCAGAAACCATTGTCCGGGGTGATGGTAGGGGTAAATACATATAAGCCACCCTGTTTACGGCCGAAATCCCACCACTTTGAAGAACTGAGGTGCTCATTTAAAGACCTTGCATTGTACTGAGTTAAGACTGCAACCTTCTGCACATGGGAGTTAGCCATATTGGAAAGTGCAAAGTCAATGGCGCGGTAGCTTCCGCCTACGGGCATTGCCGCAATGGCACGTTTGTTTGAAAGCTCACGCATTTTGGCGCTGTTTCCGCCTGCTAAAATTATACCGATTGCTCTCATGCCACGCCACCTGCCTTTATGATATTTTCACCGGAAGGAAGTTCTCCTCCGCTATAGTCTTCAGGCATTGTTGCACCGCTTATAGCAGTGTTCTTGCCGATAGTAACTCCATCCGGAATGATGGAAGCTTCTCCTATTGTAACAAGGCCGCCTTCGTAGATGTTCGGCTTCCATACGTTGGGCACTTCAGGACCGATACCGATTCTGACGTTATTACCGATTCCGCAGCTTTCGGCGATGATTGCTTTGTTTATCTCACAACCCTCACCGATAACCGTGTCTCTCATAATGATGGAGTCACGTACAACCGAGCCTTTTCCGATGGTTACGCCAGGTCCGATAACCGACCTGTATACTTCACCGTATATTTCTGCACCTTCGCTTATTATGGCCGTTTCTATAACGGCTCCGGGTGCAACGTATTGAGGCGGTATGATGTCTGTCTTGGTGTATATTTTCCAGAATTCCTCATAGAGGTTAAACTCCGGAACAATATCTATGAGCTCCATATTGGACTCCCAATATGAAGAAAGTGTTCCTACATCCTTCCAGTAGCCGTTGAACTCGTACGCAAATATTCTCTTTCCGTTCTTATGGCAGTAGGGAATGATATGCTTTCCGAAGTCACAGCCGGGCTGCTCTGAAAGAGCAATAAGTGCATCCTTCAAAACGTTCCAGGAGAATATGTAAATGCCCATGGATGCCAAGTTGCTTCTGGGCTGCTTTGGCTTTTCTTCGAAATCGATGATTCTGTCTTCATCGTCTGTGATAACAATACCGAAACGACTTGCTTCTTCAATGGGGACAGGAATAGTCGCAAGTGTAATGTCAGCCTTGCGGGATTTGTGGAAGTCAAGAACAACTTCATAGTCCATTTTGTAGATGTGGTCACCACCAAGAATCATAACGTAGTCCGGATTGTAGTACTCCATATAACGAAGATTCTGGTAAATGGCATTAGCCGTTCCCGTATACCACTCGGTGTTTGTGCTCTTTTCGTAAGGCGGAAGAATGGATACACCTCCGACATTACGGTCAAGATCCCACGGAATACCTATACCAATATGGGTGTTAAGCCTGAGCGGCTGATACTGGGTCAAAACTCCGACAGTGTCTACACCGGAATTGATACAGTTACTAAGCGCGAAATCGATGATTCTGTACTTCCCGCCGAAGGTAACTGCCGGTTTTGCGAGACCTGATGTAAGAACGCCGAGTCTGGACCCTTGCCCGCCCGCAAGGAGCATGGCAATCATTTCTTTTTTAATCAACGTCTGTCCCTCCTGATGTCAGTCTGGTGCGCCTTTCGAAGTCAACGCACACTTAAAAAGATTATAGCATATTCTCACTTTATTACAATAATGTGAAACTATTTTACAAAAATTTGACATTTTCCCAAAAGGATTTGCAACTCTTCATACATCCCTTGATTTTACTGCAGTTGCGCATCTTCCTAAAGAAAACGCCTCATAATGCCGATATAAAAATCGGACAGATTTCCCTTTCGCAAAAAAGAGGACAAAGAATGAATGTACATAACGCTATAAATTCATATGGAATAAACAACGATCAGACCCAGGGAGTTTCCGGGCTTGACGAGGCTTTTGCAAAGCTTGGAGCCGGCAAATCCGACAAGGCTTCGAAGGCGGGATTTACCCAAAGCCTTAATGCTGCATTTGAAGCCACGGAGGAGATTAAGGACTCTGCAAGGACGTCCGAGATGTACAGAAAAAACGTTGAAAAGACTCCTGCCGCTTTTGGTGTCGAAGACAATCGTACCGAAGCGGAAAAGAATCAGGACCGTCTTGATAACGTTTCAAACCGTATGAGCACCGAAGATATGGAAGACCTCATAAATGAAGGTTTCGATGTTTTCGGAATGACAGCGGAACAGCTTGAAGCTGCCCTTGAGCGCATCAAGCTCGGAAAAGATATGCGTGCCCAAGCCATTGAAGGACAGGTTCAGGACATTCAGACAGACAGAAAAGCTATCATTGAAATGGCCATAAAGACACTTGGCAACAATCCTCTTGCCGAAAAGATTGCCGACAAACTTCTTAAAGCAAATCTTCCCGTTACCGAGGCAAATCTCCGACGCATTGCCGATGCTGTCGATTCTCTCGGTTCATCTTCCCGTCTGACTTCCGACGAAGCAGAATATCTTGTCAGGAACAGACTTGCTCCCACTCCCGAAAACATTGCCGAAGCCAGGTCGGGTGCCAAGGCAGGCGGTAAGCCCGACAAAGTGCTTACGGACGAAGCATGGGCTCAACTTGAACCTACGGTAAACAATATGCTTTTCCAGGCAGGTTTACGCGGTGGCAAAGCAATAATAGACGCAGCAAAGGATTTTATCAAAAAAGACATTCCGCTTACCGCGGAAAATCTCAATTCTTACAGTCGTATCATGGACATCCGCATCAGTCTCGAGGACACTCTTGCACGTTCCGTCGATGCGATTTCGGTCGGACACGATCCAAAACAGATGAATCTTCTTTCCTCAACAGACAAGCAGGTTCGTCAGATTATCAAGAACAACAGCAAAATCACGGATGAGGGCATCGACCTTGCAGTTGCAAGAAAAGCCGCTCAGACCGGTGTATATAATCCCGACAAGCTCGAGCTTACCCTCGAAGACCTTAATGAAGCTCAAGAAGCCGTTTCCGGAAAAACCAATGATTATTCCAAGCTTCTTGAAGATTACAGCCGTTCCGGTTTCGGCAACGCAGCATCAATAAAGGCCCGCCGTCAGCTTGAAGAAATCAAGGCCAAGATGACTTTTGAAGCAGGTTACCGCCTTGCAAAAGAAGGCATCCGCATCGATACCGTAGCAATGAACAAGCTTATCGAAGGCTTGCGTGCTCTTGAGAACCGCTACTACGGTAATTTCTTCCTTGAAGCAGGCATGCCCGGCTATACCGAAGACGATTTGGAGCTTCTTAAGGACACCACCAAAAAGATTTCCGAAATTGAAAACATGCCGGCAACTCTCATATACGACACCGTTGACAACTCAAGTGCAATGACAATCAATACGCTTTTCGAGGAGGGGTCCTCCGCCGAAGCCCAGCGTGCTTTCAGTAAGTATTCTCAGACACTTGAAACGGTAATGACCTCTCCGGATTCAAAATACGGAGATAACATTGAAAAGGCATTTAAAAACGTAGATTCCCTTTTGAATGAGGCCGGAATTCCTGCAACCGAAGAATCACGCCGTGCTACACGCATACTTGGTTACGCTTCCGCAGAAATCACAAAGGAAAACATCACAAAAGTTTCCGAATATGATTCAAAGCTTCAGGAAGTATTCACAAATATGCATCCTGCCGTTACCGTGCGAATGATTCGTGACGGAATCAATCCTCTCAACGCCACTCTTGACGATCTGAATGACAAGATTCTTGAGATTAAGAAGAAGGAAGGCATCAATTCAGATGACACATTTTCAACCTTCCTTGTAAATCTTGATAAAAAGGGCGAACTGACAGCTTCGGAGCGTGATGCCTACATCGCAATATACAGAGCGCTTCACCAAATACAGGACTCTGAGGAAGCTGCAGTGGGGAACGTTTTCAAATCAGGTCAGGAGCCGACATTACATGGTCTTTTGACCGCTGTACGTTCAGGAAAAGTAACCGGTTCGGAAGCAATAATAGATGACACCTTTAAGAACGTTTCAAAAGTTCTCACGGATGTTGACCGCATTGAAAACAAAATTCGTGCCGGCCTCGGCAAACCAACCGGTCCGGAAGCGGAAATACTAAACAAAGCAGTCGAACGTGCCGATAATGTTATGAAAGAATTGACCGGTGATGTTCACGCCACAGCCGAGGACTGGGTTATGAACATTCGTGAACTGGCCGCTTCCGGCGAAAACGCAACCCGTTTTCTGGAAGACTTTAACATTCTTACGACCGTTGAAAACATTGAAGCCGCCAAAGATATGTTAAGCGGCAAAGACGATATTTTCCAAGATTGGAAACGCTTTAAAACAATGGCAACAGGTGAGGAAGGCATTCTCCCAGATTTCATCGAAAGTATGGGAAGTGCAGACGAACTGCAGGCCGCTTACAAAAAGTTCACCGATGATGCCAAAGTCATCAAGCAGAAGCTCCAGCGTTCACCTGATATGTCAAAGCTTGATGTCAAAGCTCTTAAGAAAATGGATGTCGGAATCCGTTTCCTTAACCGTCTCAGCAAACGTGAGTTTTACAGCATTCCCATAGATACCGGTGACGAAATCGTCAATATGAACGTCACCATCATGAACAACGAGGAAAGTGCCTGCTCAAAGGTTCTTGTATCGGTTCCCACCGAAAACCTCGGAACGATACGTGCGGAAGCATCCATCGAAAACAACAAGATGAAGTGCTTCATCTCGGGTGATTCAAAAGATGGTCTTCGTGAGCTTTCCGGAAGACAGCTGAATCTCTTCGCTGCTCTCGCACAAAACGGTATACAAATAGGCAGCATCTACTATGGCGCCGAGGAGGTTCCGGCAGACAGATACGCCTACAAGACCGACGGCCTTTACGAAAACGTTCCGGAAGGATCGACCGAAGGCAGTCCAAACGAACTTTACAGAATCGCAAAAGTATTTGTCACTCATGTAAGACAGGCAGATGCAGACTAAAGTGTCTTACAGAACAAGGAGGTACAAATGAGAATAAATCATAACATTTCAGCCCTTAAGATTAACAACATTCTCAACGGCAACGACAACGCTCTGTCAAAGAGCCTTCAGAGACTTTCATCCGGCTACCGCATCAACTGTGCAGCAGATGATGCTGCAGGACTTGCAATTTCCGAAAAAATGAAAACTCAGATTGCCGGTCTCAACCAGGCTTCCCGAAACGCTTCCGACGGCATTTCCGTAATTCAGACTGCAGAAGGTGCACTTATTGAAGTCGAGGAAATGCTCCAGAGAATGCGTGAGCTTTCCGTACAGGCCGCAAACGGCACATGTACGGATGATGACCGATCAACACTTCAGGACGAAGTAATTCAGCTTAAAGAGGAAATCAATCGTATCTCAACAACAACCGAGTTCAATACAAAGAAACTTTTGAACGGTACCGTTGACAGACGTTCCTACTCTGATGATTCAAGCGTTACCCTCGTATCTCTTTCCGACTCCGTTGATGTTAAAAGCTACTCCATGAACATCGGTAACGATCCCGCACCTGCTACTCTTCGTACAAATCTTTCCGGTTCCACGGCCCCTGCCGACGGTCAGATTTTCATAAATGACGAAGCAATTTCAATAAGTGCCGGCGATTCACTTAATGACATTATTTCAAAAATCAGTGCGGGATGCGGAAGCCAGATTATGGTTTCTCTCACAAACAATACTCCCGATCCGGATTCCGAAACCGGTTATACCACAATAGATGCCGCAACGGCAGCCACAACTCCTTCGGAAGCATATCTTACACTTCAGACAAAGGATTTCGGAAGAGATGCAAAAATCGAGCTCGCATGCTCAAATTCCGAGCTTGCCTCAATGCTTGGAATTCCCGGCATGGGCACCCGTTCTTCAGGAACAGACACAAGTGTTACTCTTTACTATGGCGAGGATGCTCCGGCTCCTTATGAAGAGTCCGGCTTTAAAAAGACCGCTACAGTAAGCGTTGACGGCGACTATGTAACAGTTAAAGACCGCGACGGCTTTGAAATGAAGTTCAACGTTGCCGAGGGCGCTGCTCCCGGTGATGTAACCGTTACAGTTCTTAAGGCAGGTCCCATGACACTTCAGATCGGAGCAAACGAAGGCCAGACAATGGAAGTTCGTATTCCGAGGGTTGACACCGTTTCTCTTGAACTTACGGACGCTGATATTTCCACACAAAGCGGCGCTTCCGAGGCCATTACCATTTTTGACAATGCAGTCAACACCGTTTCCGCAGTACGTGCAAAGCTTGGTGCATATCAGAACAGACTTGACCACGCCATCAACAGTCTGGACACTTCTGCCGAAAATCTCACAGAAGCCCTTTCACGTATCGAAGATACCGATATGGCAAGTGAAATGGCTGAATATTCACAGCTCCAGGTTCTTGTACAGGCCGCAACAGCAATGCTTTCACAGGCAAACGAAAGACCTCAGAACGTTCTGAATCTTTTACAGTCATAATAGATGTGGCTACGGAGGTAATACATGACCAGGGAAGAAATCAAATCCTTCACCTTAAGAACAACAGAGGCAAACGCCTGCGAGCTCATCGTCATTCTTTATGACGTAATTCTTACCGATACGAAGAATGCGAGAAATGCATTCCGCCAGGAAGACTTCGAGCGTTTCAGAAGCGATCTGAACCACGCCGCGAAGTTTCTGAATGAGCTTATTCGTTGTCTTGATTTTAACATACCGCTTTCAGGTAATCTTGCAAGCCTTTATGCATATATGAACCGACGCATATCCTATGCGGCAGCCGGAAACCACGTTGAAGCTCTTGATATCGTGGATGAGATTGTTTTAAAGCTTCGTGACGCTTTTGAACACATTTCAAAGGACGATCAAAGTGGTCCGATGATGAAGAATACACAAAGTTTATATGCAGGTCTCACTTACGGCAAAGGATATCTTAATGAAACCTATGTCGATCCAAGAGATTACAACAGAGGCTTTAATGCGTAAGGCTTAAAGCTCGTACAACAGAGTGAGCTGACTCCTACTCGATAATATGCAAAAACGGTATCTTTACGTGATATGCAACGTAGAGATACCGTTTTTTATTTACGCAACTCTGTTTTTCTTATGATATTTTGCCGCGGGTATAAGCGGAATGATTGTCAGGAGGACAATTGCAGCACCCGCCAAGAGTAACGTATGTGTCGGAAGATATTCCGTGAAGCCGTTTTCGTCAACAAACTCGCCACTGCGTTTGATAATGGGGTTTGCAAGTAACGGTGCAACAATCATCGGAATAAGCACGAAGAAAAGAATTCGTACGCCTTCGAATCTTCCTCTTGCGTCCTCCGGGTAAAGCTGTTTGCTCCAGACCGTAATTGCCTGCAGGAAGAGCACGTAACCGGCTCCCAGAAGGAAAACACCGCCGAGAAGAACCGGGTTAAATATTGTTGATGTATTTACATTCTCAGGTCTTACAAAGAAGCCAAGGATTGCAACTCCGAAGCTGTTTACAAATACGGATATGAAGCAGATAATCGGTTCTTTCCTGTTGTTTAACAGCTTTGTAACCGGTATTGTGCAAAGCATTGCCAATGTAAGCGCTCCGCCTTCGATGAACCCCATCATATCCGCAGAAAACCCGAGGTAATAAATCATGTAGTTACCGATATGGGCAAAATACATGTTGAATGCAATGAAGTAAACGGCAAGTGAAAGGTTGACCCATGCGAGCTCTTTGTTTTTCAAGTATTCCTTAACATTAAAAATACTGAAAAACTGCTTTGCAAAAGAATCTTTCCTGTTTGGCTTTAACTCTTCGGAATCCTTCATTCCGAAAAGTGACAGCACTCCGAAGAAAATGATGGCTCCGCCCATAACGAGAAAAAGCCGCATATAATTGTCATCATCTCCGACAAGCATTCCGCCGACAACCGTTCCGATTATTGTACCGATAACGGGCTGCGTGGCAATAGCCGCACCAAGCTGACCGCGGTTTGTATCATCCATATGATCGTTAATCCATGCAGTAAACCCGATATCGTTTCCCATAGAACCGAAAAAACTCATAATCGCGTCCGCACCGACAACCGCAACTCCCGCCGTAACCATAAGTGCAGGCGCGGTGTCTGCTCCTCCGGTTATGAATTCCGTTAGGCCGAAACCTATTGTGAATGTACCCCAGAGGATGTATCCGACGGCAACAAGCGTCTTTCTTTTCCCGATTCTGTCGGATACGCATCCGAAAAAGAACGTTGATACGGTGGTTGCAAATGCCGAAACACCAACCATCCACGATATAATAGTCGGATCCTTGGCGATTTTCGCATAAACAAATGTATTAAACCATTGGTTTTCCATATTCCAGCAAATCTCTCCGGCTACGCCGAGCCCCCATACAAGAAGCCAGAAAATAAAGGATTTCTTTTTCATTTTTTCTTCCTCCATTTTGCATCAATTCCTGAACATATTATACCAATATCATTGCAAAACAACCATATGGATTTCAGAATTTATGAACCAAGGGGACAGAGGTTGTAAGGTGTTCATAAAAATGAGCACAACCTCGCACCACATTTCACACTTTTCAGACTAATATCGCCGGTCATTCAATTTAGTCCGCCGTTATATGTGCAAAAAGCAGACAAAATGTTCCCAAAGATAATTCTAGTCCGAAACAATTCAGAAGAATGTCAGACTAAACCAGCCCGACGTTCACAACAGTCCGCTTTTTCATCCTTCAGAAGCAGACAAAAACCTTCCTGAAGTCATTTTAGTCCGAAATTCAGCTTTTAAACAGCAGATAGAATGCGCTCAGAATGCATTTTAGTCTGAAATGATACGTTAGCTTGTAGGACTAAACTCGTCCATGGATTTCTATCCGTCCGAAACTTTAGCAAAAAAGCATAGCCTCTGCAAAAAATAATAACTGCCAATAAACACAACCACGGCTAATAAAATCGAGTAGGAGGCGGTGACTAACCGCCGTCCTCTCACAGCACCGTACGTACCGTTCGGTATACGGCGCTTTCAATAGTTGACGTGCACAGACTGATAAGCTGTGGCTAAATCATAAAAGCCACTGTTTATCAGTCTT
>JAZLLG010000011.1:0-24342 GCA_045598045.1 Lachnospiraceae bacterium
AACATGCGTAATCCTGGTTAATACAAAACTTACCGTTTGGAGCGGACAGCCTTACCGCTATCGCGGATTGGCTGTTCCGTTCAAGCGGAATACGCATTCAAATTTGTTAAATTCCGAAAACATGAATTTTATCTGTCTAGATTATAACCTAAATCATCTTAAAAAAATCTTAAAAATCTACTAGTATACAGAGTCAAAAACTCTGTATACTGCTTTTTTCAATAGTATACAGAAGTGCTAACTCTGTAGAAAAAGGCGTATCACATTCTGAAGATTTTATAACCTATATTACCTATAATTTCATTGTGCCTTTATCAATGATTGTTCAATCTGTAGGTCACATAGCCAGTATCACCTTGCTATGTCCACTCCTACAATAAATCACAAGTGATTTATTGTCATGAATTATTAAAAGGATGACAAAACTGCCATCCTTTCCTTGTTTTTCAATATGTTGGATTTTTGAAATCCATTATTTGTGATACGGTTCACCGGCAGATATTTTGAAGCTTCTGTATATTTGTTCAAGAAGCACTACGCGCATGAGTTGGTGCGGAAATGTCATTTTGGAAAAAGAGAGTTTATAATCCGCTCTTTTGTAAACTGCTTCCGACGTTCCAAGGGAACCTCCGATTACAAAGCATATATTGCTTTCTCCTCCGACTCCGAGTTTTGATATTTTGTCGGAAAGTGCTTCTGAGGTAAGTTCCTCGCCTTTTATCGCAAGCAGAATCATGTATGCACTGTCCGGAACGGCTTTGAGTATGCGCTCCCCTTCCGTTACTCTGATTTGTTCTTCCAATTTTTCGCTTGCCCCGTCAGGCGTTTTTTCATCCGCCACTTCTACGATTTCCAGCTTACAGAATCTGGAAAGTCTTTTTGTGTATTCGTCTATCGCATCGCGAAAAAACTTCTCTTTGATTTTTCCGACACAGACAATTGAAATTTTCATATTGTCAAAGCACCTCCGAGGTTCTCAAACACTAATTTTTCTTTTTGTAACAGTTTTTCATGACTGCCTGTATCTTGTTAAATGCAGGCTTCGGCTGATAGTCTTTATCAAATATACGCGTGTTGGTCGTATCCCCTTCACGGTAATGATCGACAAGGCCGAAAAGCGTGACGCTTGTAATATTTGCCGGACCACCGTTATCAGTGTCCAGAGTGCTGAACATGTAGAACACATTGCCGTAGGCTTTCGCCTGCTTTTCAAACTGTTCATCCGTTTCCTCATCAACACCTATGGAAAGCTCGGTAATCTGGATTTCCAAATCAAGCTTTGCATATCGCTTTATTGCGTCGGTTATTGTACCTGTGCTCGGATATGAAATGCCCCAGTAACCTTGCATGCCGATACCGTCAATAAGTCCTTTTTCCTTAAGCATGCTGCAAAGGTTGATTATGTCCGTACATTTATTTGACTGATAGGCGTTGAAGTCGTTATAAAACAGCTTAACACCGTCTGCCGCATACTTTCTGGCATATGTGAACGCCATTTCAACATAATCCTCACCAATTGTCATATACCAGGGATTTTCTTCACCGTCATTCTGCATTCTGCACATGAAAGCGCTGTTCTTATCGCCGAAGTCAGGGTCAACCGCCTCGTTTACAACGTCCCAGCAGTAAATAACTCCGGGATATTCATCCTGGCAGTGAGTCATAAGCTGTTCAATGTAGCTCTCCATTCTGAAAAGCATTGTGTCCTTATCGACATATGCACCGTCCTCAGTATATCCCTCACGGAAGAACCATGCGGGAGCCTGAGCGTGCCATACAAGCGTATGCCCACGCATCTTCATGTCATTGTCTCTGCACCATTCCAAAGTCGGATCAATGGATTCAAAAGAAAGTGCCGGACTTCCATCACCGTTTTTAAGACTTTCCTGAGAGCCGGCCTGATTCAGAATATAGCAGCTCTTCATGAGATTTGTCATGGTGCAGCTGTTGAAATGCTTCTTTGCCAGTTCCATATACTGCGGGATATTTAACGTCTGATTTTCCAGCGTACTTCCGTTTATTCCGACACCAAGAAGGAAATATCCGTCTACCAGATCCTTTAATGCAACATCCTCTTCAGGCACAGCTGTAGGAGTTGCGGTAGGAATTGCCGTGGGCGTTACGTCCTTTTCTGCCTCCGGAGTCGCAGTTAATTCATTTTCAGTATTTACCACAGCCGAAGTAACCGCACTTGCCGGTGTCACTGTCGTCCCGGTATTTTGTCCCTCGGTACCTGTTTTCCCGGCGCACGCTGAAAAGAGCATTACTCCCATTAACATCAGTACAGCCTTTACAATCTTTTTCATTACAAACTCCCTCCACTGCCACTTTATTGATATCAACCTAAAAAAGGAAATGAGGCCCGGCCCATTAAAGGTCTTTCCCCATTTCCGGACATGCTATGCTGTCACAACCTTGCTTGCCTTCTGAAGTCCAAGCTTTTCAATTGCTTCTTCGCGCATTTTGTATTTAAGAATTTTTCCGGCTGCATTCATCGGGAAACCATCGACAAAATCAATGTATTTCGGAACCTTATGTTTTGCAAGATGATCCATGATGTATTTCTTCATCTCATCAACGGTCATCTCCTCGCCTTTTTTAAGCACAATACAAGCCATGATTTCCTCTCCGAGAGCTTCATCAGGAACACCGATAACCTGAACGTCCTGAACTTTCTCGTGAGTGTATATAAATTCCTCGATTTCCTTCGGATAGATGTTCTCACCGCCGCGAATAATCATGTCTTTAAGACGTCCGGTAATTTTAAAGAAACCATCTTCCGTCTTGCAGGCAAGGTCTCCGGTATGGAGCCAGCCGTCTTTATCAATTGCCTGAGCCGTAGCCTTCGGCATCTTGTAATAGCCCTTCATGATGTTGTAGCCACGTGCCACAAACTCACCGTTTTCGTTTGGTCCGCATTCTTCACCCGTCTCGGGATTGACAATCTTGCACTCGATTTCGGGTAGATTTCGTCCGACTGTATTGACACGCTGATCGATAGTGTCCGTTACGGAGCTCATCGTGCATCCCGGGCTTGCCTCCGTCTGACCGTAAACAATGGTAATCTCGGACATATGCATCTTATCAACCACATCCTGCATAACAGCCACAGGACAAGGGCTTCCTGCCATAATACCCGTACGCATATGTGAAAAATCCGTATTGGGGAAGTCCTTATGCTGGAGCATGGCGATAAACATTGTAGGAACACCGTGGAATGCCGTAATCTTCTCCTGATTTATGCAGGCAAGTGACGACTTCGGTGAGAAATACGGAATAGGGCACATGGTGCTGCCGTGCGTTACGGAGGCTGTCATGGCAAGTACCATTCCAAAGCAATGGAACATGGGAACCTGAATCATCATACGGTCCTCTGTAGAAAGATCCATACGGTCACCGATGTTCTTGCCGTTATTGACGATGTTATAGTGTGTGAGCATTACGCCCTTAGGGAAGCCTGTGGTTCCGGATGTGTACTGCATGTTTGCAACGTCATCTTTGTCAACATTTGCAGCCATTCTGTATACTTCCTGTACAGGTACACTTTCTCCCATTTTAAAGGCTTCTTCGAACGTTATGGCACCTTTCATCTTGAAGCCGATTGTAACAACATTCCTGAGGAAAGGAAGCTTCTTCGCATGAAGATGCTTTCCGGGTTTTCTCTCATCAAGCTCGGGACACAGTTCCTTTATGATGCTCTCATAGTCGGAGTCCTTGTAGCCCTTGATCATGATAAGTGTGTGAGTATCGGACTGACGCAGCAGATACTCTGTCTCATGAATTTTGTATGCGGTATTCATGGTAACGAGAACTGCACCGATTTTTGTTGTTGCCCAGAACGCGATGTACCATTCCGGCACATTCGTTGCCCATACGGCAACCTGATTGCCCTTTCTTACGCCCATTGCGATAAGTGCACGTGCAAAATTGTCAACGTCCTCTCTGAACTCGGAATATGTGCGTTCATAATCAAGCGTAGTATACTTGAAAGCAGTCTGATCCGGGAACTCGTTTGCAATATCATCCAACAGCTGAGGGAACGTCTTTTCAATAAGCGTTTCCTTTTTCCAGAGGAAGCGTCCCGTGTGAGTTTTATTGTAATAGTAGTGCTTTTCTTTCTTTGAGGTTCTGGAAAGATTGTCAACATAATAAAAGAAATGAGCAAAAACCGTTTCAAAATCAACGCCTTCGATGTACTCCGGGTTCCACTCAATGCCAAGGAAACCATTGTAGTTTACCGAACGAAGTGCGTTAATCATCTCATCGGCAGGAAGGATGCCCTCGCCGATGAACTCAATTTCACCATATTGGTTTTCATCAAGAAGATGAGCAAGCTTAACGTAGGCACCGAGGTTTGTAATGGTGGTGTCTGCGTTTTCATCCGCGCAGATAAAGGTGTCATGCATATTCCAGTCTGCTCCGAGGAAATCCGTAGCATAGAAATTAAGCACATCTCTGAGCTTCTTGGTGTCCGAATACATGCCGGTTGTTTCGATGATAATCTCAACTTCCTTTTCATGCGCTACGGGCATGGCACGGTTAAGGAATTCATATACGTTTGCTTCGTCGCCCTCACCGGCGTGAACCTTCACATAACGCACGGAGAGCTGTCTCGCAAGCTCCATCTGATTGACAAAGTCTTCGAAGTAGAGGTTGTCCGAGTCTGTATCCGCAATGTTAAAATTACTGTCAATGCAAACTATTTCCAGGCCTTTATTTACAAGCTCACGCTTAGTGCTTTTTGCGGTTTCCGACGTAAACGGGTTACCGTTTGCAATCAGGTTCTTTGCGGTAACATCATGCACTTCTATGCCTTTGTAGCCGAGAGTTGCTGCAAGCGTGCAGATTTCTTCAAATGTACCTGTCTGGTATCTTGTAGAAAAACTGTAATTCATCTCTGCCTCCTACTGCTCGGAATAAACCATCTTGTTAATCGCATTTACATATGCATGTACCGCAGCACCGACAATATCCGTGGAAATGCCTGTACCGCTGTAAAGCGTTCCGTTGGCACGAAGCTTAACGATTGCACGTCCCATGGCTTCGCGGCCTTCTGTAACGGATTGTATCTGGAAATCATCAAGCTCACAATGATGACCAAGAATCTGGTCGATTGCCTTGAATGCGGCATCAATGGGGCCGTCACCCGCTGAAATGCCAAGCACCTCGTTCTCACCGTTCTGCAGCTTGATGTTTGCCGTTGCGGTAATGATGTTTCCGGAATTGATAACGTAGCTTATAAGCTTATATGTTGCGGGAACCTGAAGAGCGGAACTTGCGATAATTGCTTCAAGCTCTTTTTCAGATACAGTATCCTTCTTTGTGGCAACTCTTGTAAAAGCTTCAAAAACGTTTGCCACATCTTCTTCGGAAAGCTCGTAACCAATACGGACGCAAGCTTCCTTAATGGTGTCGATATCATCCTTTGCGGAGAAAGAAACCGATGAATACTTTTCTTCCTGCTGTCTTGCCGGACCGAAACCTTCTCCATGCCCCGAAAGTCTCTTCATCTGCTTTATGCTTCTGTTAAGCTCCGTCTTCACCACATCTGTGGAAAGTGAAAAAGCTTCACCCTTTTTGTCAATGGCTTTTACAACATTTTCAATCTGAGGATAACCGGCTTCATTGATGGTTGTTTTAATTTCATCTGCCCCGGCAGCAGCTGCAGCAAAAGCACAGGCAGTGGACATATCCAGCTGGTCTGTAAACTCAACCGCAAGATTTACATTTTCAACCTCCTGAACGGCAACTCTGATCTTTTTAACAAACAAAGCCGCATCATCAGGAAGCATGACACCTGCCGTATCACATAATGTGATTCTCTTTGCGCCTGCCGTAACAGCGGTTTTTATAGCCTCGCAAAGGAAATCAAACTCCGCGCGTGTTGCGTCCTGAGCTGAAAGCTCGATTTCAGCACCGAGTGTCGCAGCATAAGATACAAGCTTCGTAATCATTTCAAGAACCTTCGGACCTTTCATCCTGCAGATATATTCCATCTGAACGGCCGAAACAGGCACCGGAATGACGATAATGGGCTTTTTCGCTTTTTTAATGCATGAATATGCGCGGTTAACTTCATCCTCAGAAAGTCCGGCGCTTATTGCAAGCGCGCTGTTTTTAAGACTTGAAGCCAAAGTTTTCACAAGAAGTTCGTCTCCCTTGGATTCGCTGAGCTTCGGAAGTTCGATAACCGAGCAGTTAAGCTTGTCCATAACCTTTGCCATTTCAACTTTCTCCTTGAAAGAAAGTGAATAGCCCGACTTTTCACATTCTCTGATTGTTACGTCGTTAAGCTTGATGTTTTTCATGACAGGTCCTTTCCTTGAAACAAAAAATATCCCGAAGGTAAATTTACCTCCGGGACGAATTATCGCGTTACCACCTGGACTTCAGTGAATTATCACTGCTCTCTGCAAGGTACTGTAGAAACTAAATACCTTTGGCTTTGATAACGGTGCCTTTCCGTAGTTCCTTATGAAGCTCGGCTTTTGGGGAACTCCGCTCCGGTACGAGACAGCCTGAAAGCCTTTATCCGTTCACACCAACCACGGACTCTCTGAAAACAGGTGAAGACAAGCTTAATACCATCGTTGCGTTTAACATATGACGGGATTATAGTGGACTTTCAAAGGTTTGTC
Source organism: Lachnospiraceae bacterium (assembly GCA_045598045.1). GTDB lineage: Bacteria > Bacillota > Clostridia > Lachnospirales > Lachnospiraceae > RGIG3528. The sequence goes on from JAZLLG010000011.1 coordinate 6,639, forward strand.
AATACCGTATTTCAAAAGGTTTACTATTTTCTTCTGTCCGCATCGGTTCCGGAGTAGTATTCCTCTTTTGCTTTATACATAAGCTTGTCAGCTTCTCTTGCAAGCTCTCTGTAAGTGAGCTTCTTAAAGTCTTCTTTAAAAACAACACCATAGGAAACATGCATTGAAGGAACTTTCTCACCCTTCCAGTTTTCACAAAGGATGTCGAACTTGTCCGTTGCTTTTTTGATGGTCGCCTTATCGCCCTTGAGAGCTGCAAAGAACTCATCACCACCTGTCCTGAAGCACTTTCCAAGCCCTTCAAAAGCCTGTTTTAAGCACTCCGAAGCCCCTATGAGAAGTTCGTCACCCGCTTCATGTCCGTAAGTGTCGTTGGCGTTTTTCAAGCCGTTAACATCGAAGAAGATAAGGCAATCGGAATCCTGAGGATTATCGAGCACCTCTTCATAGTGACGACGATTGTACAGATGGGTAAGTTCATCCGTAATAGCCTGCTCATTAAACCTCAATTCCGACTCATGGTTTCTTGTTGCATCGTAAATGAGGAATGTATATCCCAGGAGCTTTTTGCCGGAAAAGAGCCGGTTACATGACACTTCATAGTACTTGTCATCCATATTGTACTTGAAGCCGGCACTGTCATTATTTGCAATCTCATCCATGCAGGCAAGGAAGCTCTGCATATCGGGATTCTTTTCATCAACACGTTTATCAACATGCAATTCTTCAAGAGCAGGATAATACTTCATTGCCACATCGTTACATGCTACAAAGAATCTGTCTTTTGAGAAAGAAACCACACCAAGGTCTCCTCTTGCCGCCAAGGCCACAAGAACCGAACTGTCAACGTCGTACAAGGTTGTTCTGTTGGCAAGAATAAGGAAAACGCAGAGAATAACGTCATAAAGAAGAGGAGTAATGTCATACTTCATAAACATCTTTCCGAATATGAACATAAACAGAATGAACATTTCAATGCCAAGGAGCATTTCTGCGTTTCTTCTTGAAACATCCTTCTTCTTTTTTATTGAATAAAGAACGGTAACAAGCCCGATGAGCACATATGCCGCAAGCATAATGTAAGAGAAAACATGCATAGGCCCGTACTGCTTGATGATTACCGTGCATCTGTTTACTCTTCCAAGTGTACACTCACGATAGTAAATATCGGAATATCCCGCAGTACAGCTCATAACAAAAACAAAAGTCGAAAACGTGTATAACAGAGCTGCAACATAAGAACGGATTTCAATTTTACAAATCTTGAATGCTACCAATAATACGTAAAGCGTGCCGAAGCAAGAGGACAAATATGTGATTTTGTTGGCGATAAGTGCCTCACCGATTGTCTTTGAAGCAGCCATTGTAAGGTAGCCATAGTTTCCAAGAGTAATGAAAACAAAGGCCATCGCAAACAGATTAAGATGACGTGAGTTCCATTTCGCAAGATATATGAATGACAGTATTAACGATACCGCAAAACAGAATATGTAATACTCCAAAGCTGCCCTCCAGTGAATCAGTGACGTCTTTCAAGGCCCGCGCCTTTGTAAAATGCTTCCTTATCGTTGTACATACGTTTATCCGCAACCTTAAGCAATACCTCAAGACTGGGCTTAACATTGTACTCGTCCGCAGCAAGATGACCTACCGCTACGAACAATTCCGAATTATAAACTCCTTTAAACTCTTTACAGCTGTTTTCGAACTTTTCTACTGCTTCCCTTATTTCTTCTCTCGGTCCGTGAAGCAATCCGATAAACTCATCTCCGCCTACTCTGAAAAGCATACCGTATTCGGAAAGAGTTTTTTTCATGTATTCGGCGGTGTTGATTATCAGCTCGTCTCCTGCCTTATGTCCGTATGTATCGTTTGCCTGCTTGAGGCAGTTTAAATCAACCGATACAATGTTTAAGCCTGTAAGATCACCGTTTTCGATAATTCTGTTGATTTCATTCTCAAATGACATTCTGTTAAACAGTCCTGTCATTTCGTCTGTGGTAGCAAGTTTCTTAAGCTTGTATTCACTTTCATGATCGTTTGAAACATCTCTGAAAACGAAAGTATAGCCGACGTCTTTACCATTGATGTTCAGCATCTGAGCCGATACATCATATAAATTGTTTGTTCCGCCAAGAGCAAACTCAGCCTTAGGATTTCTCTTGAGTTCTTCTATCCATTTGCAAAGCTCTCTGACCTCAGGAGTTCTTTCCCAAATTACGTCATCAATGCTCAGGCTTCCAAGCACCGGATAAGCCTCGATTGCTTTTGCGTTACATCCGAGGAAGCTTCTGTTCATGCTGAAGGATGCAACACCCACGTTTCCTTTTTCTGAAAGTACTTTAATTACCGAATTGTTCAGATCGTACAGTGCCATTCTCTCCAAAAGGATGTACATGGAAATCTGCATAACGACAATACCTGCAACAAAGAAATCGAAACCAAGGAACCGGCTTATGAAGTACGTGGAGATGGTAATAAGAAGTGCAACAAGCTGGATCCACGTGTTAATTCTGGATATGCTCTTTTTCTTGACAAGGGTGTAAATGAGGATACAAAGAACGGATGTATAACCACCCACAAGCAGGATGATATAGAAGATGTGTGACCAGCCATACTCCTTAACAAGTCTTGTTATGCCGTTAACCTTGGTAATGCTGATTTTTTTGTAGAAAATATCAAGATATCCGGCTGTACATTCAAGAGCAGAAACCGCAAGACAGAAGAAAAGAATGAGGAATCGCAACCATGCAGCCATTTTGACCTTGCACAGACTGCAGACGTTGAAGATAAGAAAAGCGGCAAGAACACATGTACCAAAATACATGATTCTGTTGCCCGCAAGTGCTTCCCAATACTCTTTTGAAAAGACAATAAAAAATTCCCCGCCACTGACAATGATAGCGAGCAATGTAACGATTGTGACTGTTGTGCACTGGCATGCATTCCACTTAATAATTGAAATTATACCGACAAACAGCGATATGAAAAAACAAATATAAAAGAACCAAGCCACGAAATACTTCTCCCCAAAAAATAAGTGTAAACCCACGATTTAAAAGTATCATATTTCAATAACGATTACAAGTAATTAAGCTAAAGATTAACCTAATTTTTATGCATTATTTCCGACTTACCGTTGCTTGAACTTTCGCCAAAATCATGGGATAATGTAACTCATGAACAAAGTGTATATAATGGACATCAAAATACTGCTTGAAGAAGCCGCCTTCAGCCGTGCCTGCTCATTTATAGGGTCGGAACGTCTCAAAACAGCCAATGCTTTCGTCAGAACAAATGACAAGCTGAGAAGCATAGCCGCCGGGTGGCTTTTTTCCTATGGGCTTAAGGAATACGGACTTAATGTTCATGACGTCACAATAAAATACACCGAACATAAAAAGCCATATCTTAAAGATCATCCCGAAATTCATTTTAATCTTTCCCATAGCGGAGATTACGCCGTGTGCGCTTTCTCCGACAGTAACGTAGGTGTTGATATCGAGAAGCTTCGCGAAGTAACGCCGTCACTTCTCAAATATACCCTCGACAAAGAAGAATTCGCTTTTCTTGATTCGGTTTCCGAAGACCGGCTTGCTCCGGAGTTCTTCCGTTTCTGGACCGAGAAAGAAAGCTTCGTCAAATATCTCGGCATCGGCCTTTCGATTCGTCCCGCAGACATAAAAAAAGAGTTTTACGAAGAGATAAAGCATGTAAGCTTCCACCACTTCGAAAAACTCCCGGGCTACTGCCTCACCGTATGTGGCAGTGAAGCAGCTCCCGAATATGAATTCATTGACGAAAAGTATGTTTAATTATTTGCCGATTTTCCCGTGCCAGTTTTGAAGGCTTTCCACGTCAGACTCTCCGCCCTTCTTCTTAAGATACAGCAATCCTTCTGCCGTTGCTCTTGCAGCGGCAATTGTTGTCATATAGGGAATCTTTCCCTTGATGGCAGCCTTACGGATGTATGAGTCATCATGTGCGGATTCTTTTCCGGCTGCGGAATTGACAATCATGTCAATCTTTCCGTTTGTAACCTCATCAAGAATGTTAGGTCTGCCCTCAAAAAGCTTATTGATTCTGTCGCACTTAACCCCGTTCTTTTCAAGAAGCTTCTGTGTTCCGTCGGTTGCCACAAGTGCAAATCCGGCCACTTCAAATGTCTTTGCAACATCTACTATTTCAGCCTTATCCTTTGTATTGACGGAAATAAGCACGCGTCCTTCGAGAGGAAGTTTCATCTGAGTAGCTTCCTGTGCCTTTACAAATGCTTCACCAAAGTGCTCTGATATGCCTAATACCTCGCCTGTGGAGCGCATTTCAGGACCAAGGATGGGGTCAACCTCAGGGAACATGTTGAACGGGAATACTGCTTCTTTTACGCCGTAATAAGGAATCTTTTCATGCTTAAGCTCTGCAACAGGCGAAGGTCTTCCGGTGAGTTCCGAAGTAATAATGTCCGTAGCAAGAGGTACCATGCGGATATCGCATACCTTTGAAACAAGAGGAACCGTACGTGACGCTCTCGGATTGGCTTCGATAACGAATACCTTGCCCTTTTCAATGGCGTACTGGATGTTCATTAATCCCTTAACGTGCATCTCTTCCGCAATTTTCTTTGTATATTCTTCGATTGTTGCAAGGTTCTCTGCGCTAATGTGCATTGAAGGAATGATGCATGCGCTGTCGCCGGAATGGATACCGGCAAGCTCGATGTGTTCCATAACAGCAGGCATAAAGGCATGTGTGCCATCTGAAATTGCGTCTGCTTCACACTCCATTGCATGATTAAGAAAACGGTCGATAAGAATGGGCCTGTCGGGTGTAACGCCTACCGCAGCGTTCATATAACCTGTCATTGCCTCATCATCATATACGACTTCCATTCCTCTTCCGCCAAGTACGAAAGAAGGACGAACCATTACAGGATAACCGATTTTGTTTGCAATTGCTTTTGCTTCTTCAACGTTAACAGCCATACCCGATTCAGGCATAGGAATTCCAAGCTTGTCCATCATATCGCGGAACAAATCTCTGTCCTCTGCCATTGCAATAACGGCAGGGCTCGTGCCAAGTATGTTAACTCCGTTTTTCTCAAGTGCTTCGGCAAGGTTCAGAGGAGTCTGTCCGCCGAACTGTGCAATAACACCTGCAGGTTTTTCTTTATTGTAAATGCTGAGAACATCCTCGAGCGTAAGAGGTTCGAAGTAAAGCTTGTCGGATGTATCGTAGTCGGTTGAAACGGTTTCGGGATTACAATTGACAATTATTGTTTCAAAGCCGAGTTTTTTAAGAGCCTTTGCAGCATGTACGCAACAATAGTCAAACTCAATACCCTGACCGATTCTGTTAGGACCTCCGCCGAGAATCATGACTTTCTTTTTATTGTCACTGATGGGATTCTTGTCCTCACCGTTGTAGCTTGAATAGTAATAAGCGCTGTTCTCGGTACCGGAAACATGAATGCCTTCCCAGTTTTCAACCACACCGAGAGCGATACGCTTGTTTCTGACATCATCCTCGTTTACATCAACGAGTTTGGCAATATATTTATCCGAGAAGCCATCCTTCTTCGCTTTAATAAGAAGATCATCAGAAGGGAGCTTTCCTTTGCTTGCGAGAATCTTTTCTTCCTCTTCCACAAGTTCCTTCATCTGCTCAAGGAAATATGTCTTTATGTATGTAAGCTTCTGAATATCTTCTATTGTAGCGCCCTTGCGGAGAGCTTCATAAATGAGGAAGTAACGCTCTGAGTTCGGAACCACAAGCTTCTGAAGGAGCTCTTCCTTTGAAAGATCATGGAAGTTCTTTGCGAAGCCAAGACCTGAACGACCGATTTCAAGGCTTCTGATGGCCTTCTGGAAGGCCTCCTTGAATGTCTTGCCGATGCTCATTACTTCGCCGACTGCACGCATCTGTGTGCCGAGTTTGTCTTCAACACCCTTGAATTTTTCAAATGCCCAACGTGCAAACTTAATAACGATGTAATCGCCGTCAGGAACATATTTATCCAAAGACCCGTACTTACCGCAGGGAATGTCCTTTAATGTAAGTCCTGTAGCAAGCATAGCTGAAACAAGGGCAATCGGGAATCCTGTTGCCTTGGATGCAAGCGCTGATGAACGTGATGTTCTGGGGTTGATTTCAATAACGCAGATTCTGTCTGTCTTGGGATCATGTGCAAACTGGACGTTTGTACCGCCTACAACCTTAACGGAATCAACGATTCTGTAAGCCTGTTCCTGCAGTTTCTTCTGCGTCTCTTCCGAAATCGTAAGCATTGGAGCAGAGCAGAAGGAATCGCCTGTATGGACACCAAGAGGATCGATATTTTCAATGAAGCAGACTGTAATCATGTTGCCTTCACAGTCTCTGACAATTTCAAGCTCAAGTTCTTCCCAGCCGAGGATGGACTCTTCAACAAGTACCTGTCCGACAAGGCTTGCCTGAATGCCGCGGGCGCATACTGTCTTAAGTTCTTCACGGTTGTAAACGAGTCCGCCGCCTGCACCGCCCATCGTAAATGCGGGACGAAGTACGACAGGATATCCGAGCTTATCCGCAATGGCAAGTGCCTCATCTACTGAGTAAGCCACTTCGCTTCTTGCCATTTCGATGCCGATTTCGTTCATCTGGTTCTTAAACTCAACTCTGTCCTCACCACGCTCAATGGCATCAACCTGAACACCGATTACTTTAACGTTGTATTTATCAAGAATTCCTTTTTTCCAAAGTTCGTCGCAAAGGTTAAGTCCCGACTGACCGCCGAGGTTGGGAAGAAGTGCATCCGGACGTTCCTTTGCAATAATCTGTTCAAGCCTTTCCGCATTTAAAGGCTCAATATATGTAACATCAGCCGTTTCGGGGTCTGTCATTATTGTAGCGGGATTGGAATTGACAAGCACTATCTCATATCCGAGCTTTTTGAGTGCCTTGCACGCCTGTGTTCCGGAATAGTCGAACTCACACGCCTGTCCGATAATAATGGGACCTGAACCGATGATAAGAACCTTGTTGATACCTGCCAGTTTTGCCATTTCACGCCTCCGTATTTTATGCATATTTTGCATATTTATTCATTATGTATGCATCGATACTTAAATCTTCGATATTTAACTACTTTTTAAGCTTTATGTCAACATCTTTTTTGTAATGTAATTCATTAGCAGAAATGAACAAAGAGACCTTTAACGGGTCTCTTTGTTCATTTCATCAACTGCATCCTGCAGTAATTCTCTTTCGTCCATAGGATTTCTGACGCCGCGGATTTCCTGATAATCCTCGTGTCCCTTGCCCGCAAGGACAATAACGTCACCTTCCTGAGCATTCTTTACGGCGTACTTAACCGCTTCACGTCTGTCAACGATGGCAACGCACTTGCCGGGGCCTTTTTCAAAGCCTGTCATAATGTCGGAAATAATGTCCTCAGGCTCTTCAAACCTGGGGTTGTCCGATGTGATGATGGTGAAATCCGCCATTTTGGAAGACACCTCACCCATTTCAAAACGTCTGGATTTTGCGCGGTTGCCTCCGCATCCGAAAAGGCAGACAAGTCGCTTTGGGTTATATGCCTTGAGTGTGGACAGAAGGCTTTCAAGTGCCATTGCATTATGCGCATAATCAATCATTACCGTGTAGCCGGGAGCTCCTTTTATTTTTGAAGACACTTCCGTTATCTCGGTTCTTCCTTTTACGCTAACTTCCTTCAAAGCCTTGCAAACCACTTCGTGCGGTACGTTAAAGTGCCTGCAGAGCGCAATGGCCGTGAGTGAATTGTAAACAGAAAACATACCCGGCATACCGAGCTCAACAGACATGCTATCCTTACCGGAAACATCGTACTTTGTTGAAAGTCTGCCGTTTTCCTGGCCGAAAGAAATGTTGGTGGCGCGTATATCCGCTCCTTCGGACATTCCGAAAGTTTCAACCTCGCATGTATGTCCCTTAAGTATTGTTTCAAGATGTTCACTGTCAGCGTTTAAAATACCGACCTTGCATTTTTGGAAAAGAGTGCTCTTCCAGTATGCATACTCTTCAAAGCTCTTGTGCTCATTTTCGCCGATGTGGTCCGGCTCAAGATTTGTAAAGATGCCGTAATCGAACGTAATGCCCGCAACACGGTTCATCATAAGGCCTTGTGAGGAAACTTCCATAACAACGACTTTTATCCCCTTGTCTGCCATTCTGCGGAAATAGTTCTGGACGGAATATGATTCGGGAGTCGTATTGCTGGCATGAATCACTTCGTCACCGATAATGATTTCAATGGTGCCGATAAGTCCCGTAGGAATGCCGGCCTCTTCCAAAATCTGCTTTATCATATATGTGGTGGTTGTTTTACCTTTTGTACCGGTGACACCGATTGTAATGAGTTCTTTTGCCGGATTTCCAAAGAAAGCGGCAGCCATGTATGCCATTGCCACACGTGTGTCTTTAACCTTAATGAAAGTAATGCCTTCCGTGTCATTCATTTCAAGGAGTCTGTCAAGCCCGTTAATCTCTTCAACGTTCTTTTCGATAACAATGGCTGCGGCGCCTTTCCCGATTACTTCGGGAATGAAGTCGTGTGCATCACGTACGGCACCGTTCATACATACAAAACAAGTGCCCTCTTTCACCTTACGTGAGTCAAGAGAAAGTGCGGCGATTTCTTTATCGACCTTGCCCTTTATAAGTTCATACTCAATATTTTCAAGCATTTGCTCAAGTTTCATCTCGTTCTCCCTACATATCTTTCTTTATTCGATGTTCATCTCAAGAACAGGCTCTTTCAATGACCGTTTGCGCAAAAGAGCGGTCGCATTGCGACCGCTCTATATGATACCATTTTATGCAGTTACTGTAAATCAGTTTTTGCCAAACCAGAATTTCTTCTTCTCCTGTTCCTCGTCTTCAAACTCGGAAGGGTCAATCATGCCGCATTCCCTTATAGGAAGAGGATTCGAGAAGTAAAAGCCCTGTGAATACTCACAATCCTGAGCAAGCACAATGCGCTGTATTTCCTCATTTTCGACACCTTCGCACACGACCTTCTGCCCTCTTCTTTTAGCCCAGGAACAGATAAATCCGATAAACTCAGCAACATCAGGATTTTTGTCTGCTTCTCCGACAATTTCTCCGGCAATTTTGACAAAATCCGTGTTCAGTTTGATGAATCTGAAGAAGTTGGACTGTCCCGTTCCGTAATCATCAAGAGCGAGACGAGCACCGGCTTCATGAATACGTTTGGTAAAATTAACCATTGCTTCAAAGTCGGTTATTTCTTCGGTATCAATGATTTCGAAAATGTATCTTTCGGGCCTTGCGGAATTTTCAAGTCGTTCAAAAATGTAATCCGACAATTCCCTGTTCATAATGTCCTGAATGCTCAGGTTCATGGTAATTGCCGCAGACGCCTTTGCCGTATCCTCAAAAACACGTTCAATCATCTTTCTTGAAAGACGGGGATACAGGCCATGGGCATTTGCCACACGTATTACTTCATCCGGGCTGTATATTCTGCCCTTATGATCCGTTACTCTCATGAGGGCTTCATATATGGCGGTTCTGTTCGTCACATTGTTCCTGATGCCCTGGTAATACGGAATTACCCTGTCCGTTACAAGAGCCTCGTTAATGGCATCCAGCACAGCCAGTTCCCTTATTGCTGCAGACTGTTCCGGCCCGTTCTCATCATACACAAGGAAGCGCGTTCCGCTTCTGTTTTGACTCATTCTTGTGAGGTTCAGCCTCTTCAGAAGTTCTGCCGGTCCTCCCTCTGCAACGGAAAACTGCCATACGGGAACGCAGTCTTCATAGTTTACGGTCGTAAGCTCTCTGTATATAATCTCAGCGTTATGCATTATTTCTTCCGTTGAGAAAACCGAAGAACCTACAATAATGCTCAGGTCGCTGTTTGAGTATATCGTTGCATTGGCCCCAAAGTATCTCTGACACAATTCAATTGCAGGCGATAAAATGCTTTCGCCTCTTCCGAAAGTAAACGCTTTTATCGTGTCTTCATTTTTCAAAGATATTAGTAACGCTGCTTTTAAGCCTTTTATTTCACAGTCAAAAATGAATCGGCTGAGTGACGGAAGGCCGGAAATGTCGTCATAAGAAAGGTTCTTTTCCAGTCTCTCAAGAGAGTCAAACATTTCACTCTTCAATTCTGAGTTGGCTCTGGAAAGGAAATATGTCAGGAGATACTGATTGTCAAACTTTACGGAACTTGCATCCTCGAGATAGTCCTTACGAATACCTACATGCGAATCATAATCTTCCGAAAGAGCGGTCATAACGAAAGCACAGTTTGTATATTTGTTTTCCGTACCATCATAGCCGAGTTCTCCGGCAAGATACGCACCGGAGCACTGCATTTCCGTGTAAGGGGACATTTCCCAGGAAGAACAGTTTTTAAGAATTACTCTCCTCGTCATACAGCTGTAAACAAAAGCCGTTTCCAAAGGTGCAGGCTGTACGGTTTCACAAATACGTCTTGCTTCACGTACGGAAAGATCGGGATTGATACATCCGACGTGAACCATTTCTCCCTCTTTAAGAGTATCAAAGACAAAAATACTGTCACCGAGAGGTTCATTTGTAAATGGGTTTATATCATACACAATGTCTATACAGGCATCGGTTCTTGTACTTCTTACAAGTGGGAAAGAATGCACGACATCGGGATTTTCTTCTATGAACTGTTCTCCTATGAGGCGCTTGTACCATTGTTTTGCGGGAACACCGTCTATTTCTTCGATCACATGTCCTGATACATTTGTAACAGCATACGCTTTACCCAGCGCTTCTATGCCGTTTGCCATACGTTCAGTGCAGAAGAAACTGTCACCGTTTAATTTTGCGCATACAAGTGCATCTGTTTCAATAAGTTCATTGCAGATTGTATAGTTCGGGTCATTGATTTCATCGCCCGTAGCCGAGTAGCTTCCTCCTCCGACTATTGCGAAGTTTACGCCGTATTTTGAAAGTGCCTTGCTCAAGCCGGCTGCATAAAACCATCTTGATGAATAAAATATCACCAGAAGACTCTTATCAAAAGAACCAAGCTTTGCCACCAGTTCCTCTGCCACATCCTCTGCGTTCTTCATTCCTTCATCGTCAAAAACTTTAACGGAAACAATCCCTACTTCGGCATCATCAAGCTCTGTCAGAGAAACAACGGAATTTTCCGCATAGCCTTTTCCGCCATGAATAACTCCGCCGCAGCTGCATCCTACAATTGCCGCTTTGGGATACTTTTTCGTTGCGAACTTAACAACTTCCCTCATTTCATCCCCTGTAACGCTTGCGGAATGAATGCGGATAAGATTGGCCTTCTTGTCGGAAACCTTCAGATCATCTATGATTTTCAAAAGATTTTTTTGTGTTTTTCCAAGATAATCGTAGGTCCGCATAAAATCCCTTTCCCTTTCTTAACATTATCATTAATCCTAACATATTATGCGTTCCATTCACATAAAAAAACACTAAAAAAAGCTTTACAACATTTGTACTAAAGCCAACGGTTTACGCAGGCTTCTCGCTATTCGCATAAAAAAACGGCAACCATACGGGATTCCCCCGGCCTGATTGCCGCCTGTTAATCGGACGTACCGATTATGTTTATAATTGAAATGCTTTTGAATAAGCTCCTGCCGAAGAAACAGGTTCTCCTGCCATAAGCAGGTGTGTACAGTCTCCTATTGCCTGAGCTCTGAAGCTCGCCTGATCTTCCCATCGTTCCTCTGTTGTGAGAATACACACCGAAGAGGGCGGAAGAAATAAACCGTGCGGAAGTGTCTCGAAAGGAATATTTAGGAGGTGCGATAACATAATGCAGGCAGCTCCGAGATGACAGAATATTACAACCGTAGGCTGACACGTTTCATCCGAAAGCGCCATTGCATCGGGCGTATCGTCAGGCCCGACGGTATGGACAACGTTTTCCTGTGTACGTCCAACCGTTCTGTACAATCTTCCGTCGCGTCTGTAGCCATATTTCAGGAGTAAATTATCAAGTTCCTTGCAGACATTGTCATAATTTTCAGCAATGTCCGGATTCTCACGCATAGGCACAGCATCAACCCATTCCTGATCCTTGAAGTTTTTATCCTGGCTCATCCACAGCTCGGGCGTATAATCCCAGCTCAAATGCATCTGCCCCGTTACAGGATCTTTTGTACGATAGTCGAACTCATGAGCCCACGGAAGAACGGTAATGTCCTTTCCGGTAAGTTCAAGTGAAGGCTTTGCAGTGTCTTTTGCTCTTCCGTAAGGGGAACAGTAAAAATCCTTGACATTCCATTTTGCCACACGTTCTCCCAAAAGCCGTGCCTCACGCCATCCCTTTTCGGTCAGGCTGTCATTGGCATAATCAGGTTCGCCGTGGCGGACAAGAATAAGTCTCATTATTAAAGCCTCTTCTGGAGCTCTGCTGAAAGTGCTTCATAGCCGGGCTTTCCAAGGAGAGCAAACATGTTTTTCTTGTAGCTTTCAACACCGGGCTGGTCAAAAGGATTTACACCGAGTGTATATCCGCTTACGCCGCAGGCGAACTCGAAGAAATAGAAAAGTGAACCGAGTGAAAATTCATCCTGTGCAGGCACAAAAACCTTAAGGTTGGGAACCTGTCCGTCGCTGTGAGCAAGGAGTGTACCCTTTTCAGCACATTTGTTGATAAAATCAACGCTCTTGCCGGCAAGATAATTAAGGCCGTCAAGATCGACATCCTCTGCTTCGATGATAACTTCCTTCTGAGAAGATTCCATGGAAATTACTGTCTCAAACAATGTTCTCTGACCATCCTGAATGAACTGTCCCATGGAATGAAGGTCTGTGGTAAGGTCAACGGCTGCCGGGAAAATGCCTCTCTTGTCCTTGCCCTCGGACTCACCGTAAAGCTGTTTCCACCACTCACCGATGAAGTGAATGAAAGGCTCATAGTTTGCAAGAATTTCAATGGACTTGCCCTTACGAAGAAGGATGTTTCTTGCTGCCGCATACTGAAGAGCGTCGTTGTTTTCGAAAGAATTGTTGAGGCACTGTTCACGCATCGATGCAGCGCCTTCCATAAGCTTGTCAATATCCGCACCGCTTACTGCGATGGGAAGGAGGCCGACTGCCGTAAGAACTGAGAAACGTCCTCCGACATTATCGGGAACAACGAAAGTTTCGAAGCCTTCTGCTGTTGCAAGATTCTTTAATGCTCCCTTAGCCTTATCCGTTGTTGCATAAATTCTCTTTGCAGCCTCTTCTTTGCCGTACTTTTCGGTAAGAAGCTTTTTAAATACTCTGAAAGCAATGGCAGGCTCCGTTGTTGTGCCTGACTTGCTTATTACGTTAACAGAGAAATCTCTGTCGCCGATTACATCGATGAGATTGGAAAGATATGTGGATGAAATGCTGTTGCCTGCAAAATAAATTTCAGGTGTTTTTCTGATTTCCTTTGATACACTGTTGTAGAAGGAATGGCGAAGGAATTCGATGGCTGCTCTCGCTCCGAGGTAAGAACCTCCGATGCCGATAACAATAAGGACATCCGAATCCTTTTTAATCTTTTCCGCTGCTTTCTTAATGCGCGCGAACTCTTCCTTGTCATAGTTCACAGGGAGATCGATCCATCCGAGGAAGTCATTTCCTGCACCTGTTCCCTTAACGAGGGATTCTTTGGAAAGCTCGATAACGTCTTTCATTCTGCTCATCTCTGCCTCAGAGATGAAATCCTTAGCTGTTTTGTAGGTAAAGCTGATGTTTTTATTCATTTTTATGCCTCTCTTGTATGGGTTTTCTATGCTTTGAAAACAAATAAAGCCCTTTTTTCGGTTGTGATGATAACAGAAAAAAGGGCTTTAATCAATAATCATTTAACAACATATGAGTAATCATTTTAAATTCTCGGGGCCAAACCCAAGAGGAAGAAGCTCTTTTAATGTGTGAACTTCATAGTCGTCTTCACTCGTTCCGAGAATGATTTCGAAGGTTTCAGGATTGCAAAACTCCATCATAACCTGTCTGCATACGCCGCATGGAGCACAAAGCGAAAGTGTACCGTTTTCAGGCCCGCCGACGATGGCAATTGCCTTAAAATCAAAAACTCCTTCCGAAACCGCCTTAAAAAATGCAGTCCTTTCAGCACAGTTGGTGGGACCGTATGCCGCGTTCTCAATGTTGCAGCCGCCGATAATCTCACCGCTTTTCGCAAGAAGCGCCGCTCCGACTTTAAAGTGCGAATAAGGAGTGTAAGAACGTGTCCTGTATTCAAGCGCAGTACGCATCAATGTTTTGTATGTTTCCTGTTCCATAGGCGCCTCCTATGCAAGCTCAAGTGCAACTTCCATCATCTCATGGAAAGATGTCTGTCTTTCTTCTGCGGAAAGAGCCTCATCCTTGTAAATATGATCTGAAATCGTGAGCATGCAAAGAGCCTTCTTGCCGCAACGTGCTGCATTCATGTAGAGAGCTGCCGCTTCCATTTCAACGCACATAACGCCCATCTTCTTCCACTGGTCGTTTGCCGTTGCATCGTCGCAGTAGAAGGTGTCTGATGAAAGAACGTTGCCAACTCGTACATTGATACCCTTCTTCTCTGCGGCATCAACAGCCTTTCTGAGGAGGCCGTAATCTGCGATGGGAGCAAATGTTCCGGGAAGCTTGTACTGGGATGCATAGTTGGAGTTTGTGCATGCGCCCATGCCGATAACAAGATCGCGGACATTGATATCATCAGAGTAAGCACCGGCTGAACCGATACGGATGATGTTGTCAACATCGTAGAAGTTGAAAAGCTCGTATGAATAAATACCGATGGAAGGCATTCCCATTCCTCCGCCCATAACGGAGACTTTCTTTCCATTGTATTCGCCTGTGTATCCGAACATATTGCGGACTGTGTTGAAGCATTTAACGTTTGTAAGATACGTTTCTGCTATAAATTTAGCGCGGAGAGGATCTCCGGGCATAAGAACTGTTTTTGCGATGTCGCCCTTTTCGGCGCCGTTGTGAGGTGTTGCCATAAATACATTCTCCTTTAAAAGTAATATTAGTATCCTGAGCCTTCCTGGCCCTTGATAAGCTTAACAATACGGCTTGTGCCAAGTCTTGTTGCTCCAAGTGAAAGAAACTTCTTTGCATCGTCGAGTGATGAAATGCCGCCGGCTGCTTTCATACGTACATCAGGACCGACGTTCTTTGCAAAAAGCGCAATGTCTTCGAAAGTTGCTCCTGCTTTAGAGAAACCTGTTGATGTCTTAATGAAATCCGCTCCTGCTTTAGTAACGATTTCACACATCTTAACTTTCTCCTCGTCAGTGAGAAGGCAAGTCTCGATGATAACCTTCAAAATGTTCTTTCCGCAAGCTGCCTTAAGAGTTTTGATTTCGTTAAGAAGTGCATCGTACTTTTTGTCCTTAAGCCATCCGATGTTGATGACCATATCGATTTCGTCAGCACCTTCTTTTAATGCTTCCTTTGTCTCAAACTCCTTGACGGCAGTTGTGTTATAGCCGTTAGGGAAGCCGATGACGGTGCAGATGGCAAGCTTGTCGCCGACATATTCTTTTGCCTGCTTAACGTATGAAGGCGGAATGCATACGGATGCTGTGCCGTACTTCATGCCATCATCGCAAATCTGCTTGATTTCTTCCCATGTGGCTGCCTGTGAAAGAAGTGTATGATCTACATATTTTAAAATATCTCTGTCTTCCATAATTCTTCTCCTTTATTTCATTTCCCCATAAGGGGTGGAAAGTTATTTTACATCAAAAAAGAGAAAAAAACAACCTCGTACTTAATGTACGAGGTCGAATTTCGTAATTATTTATTAAGCAAGCTTAGCCTTAGCTGCGTCTGCAAGAGCTGCAAAACCTTCTGCATCGTTAACTGCAAGGTCTGCAAGAATCTTTCTGTTGATTGTGATGTCAGCGAGCTTTAAGCCATACATAAACTTGCTGTATGAAAGACCGTTAAGTCTTGCTGCTGCATTGATACGAGCGATCCAGAGAGTTCTGAACTGTCTCTTCTTCTGCTTTCTGCCTGCATATGCAGATGTGAGAGCTCTCATTACGGACTGCTTTGCGATTCTATACTGTTTGCTGCGGGCTCCTCTGTAACCCTTAGCGAGCTTTAAAACTCTGTTGTGCTTCTTCTTAGCGTTCATTCCGCCTTTAATTCTTGCCATTTTTTATATCCTCCATTTCTCGGTACGTAACTTCACACTTTACTAAAAGGCGTGAAAGAATTAAGCGTAAGGCAACATTCTCTTAGCTGCCTTAATGTTTGCACTGTCAACTGTCTCAGGCTTACGAAGATCTCTCTTAAGCTTTCTGGACTTCTTTGTTAAGATGTGCTGCTTACCGGCTTTGTTTCTCTTAAGTTTTCCTGTACCTGTCATGGAAAATCTCTTGTTTGCTGCTCTGTTTGTCTTCAACTTCGGCATTGTAATTTCCTCCTAAAACTCTCTAATTTGCCTTCTTACTAAGAAACATAATCATGCTTCTTCCTTCCATCTTTGCGGGCTTCTCAATCTGTGCAGTGCCTGCCATCTTTTCGTAGAAGGCATCAAGAATTTCTTTTCCTGTCTGCATATGAGCCATTTCTCTTCCGCGGAAACGTAAGGAAACCTTAACTCTGTCTCCTTTTTCAATCCACTTGGTTACCTGAGAGGCCTTTGTGTTTAAATCATTCTCATCGATGTTAGGTGTCAGGCGCATTTCCTTAACTTCAGTGACTTTCTGTTTCTTCTTTGCGTCCTTCTCACGTCTCGTCTGCTCGTAACGGTATTTACCAAAATCCATTGCTTTGCAAACAGGGGGCTTTGCTGTAGGTGCGATTTTGATGAGATCGACTCCATGCTCTTCGGCATAAGCCAGTGCTTCCTTGGCGGACATAATACCAAGCTGTTCGCCCTCTTCGCCTACAAGACGAACTTCTTTGTCTCTGATCTGTTCGTTAATTTGAACCTGTACGTCGCTAATTGTAGTGTACCTCCAATCTGATGAGTGTGCATTTGCACATGTCCGGGCTTTCATGTCCGGAAAATGAAAAACGGATGGTCTGAGGAAGCAGACCATCCGAAAATGTACATATCAGTACAGCAAAAAAGCTGTATTAAAGTATGTTGACCTCTTTGCTGCCACACGGCGCTGGAGGCGAGAGCGGATACTCTGCTTCTTTTGCGATTACTCGCAAGCTCTATACTTATACCACTGATACATTTGTTTGTCAACATTTTTTTAGTTAAAAGAGACACTCCTTGTGACAAAAGAACCGTCCCTACTGTTTGAGCGGAAGTTTTTTTAATCCGCCCGATTTGCCTTGGCTTGTCAGACTAAACCTATATTTTGTCCACTTTAGTCAGCATCATAAAATCGAGCAAACTGCCTCATACTCAATTTTGTGCGAACACGCCATCTCGTGAGCAGGCTCTCCGGACGAACGTTTGATCGAGACTCAGAGCAAAAGCAAGCTTTCGTCTGAGTCTTCTCGCTATTTAATCGAGTAGGAGGCGGTGACTAACCGCCGTCCTCTCACAGCACCGTACGTACCGTTCGGTATACGGCGCTTTCAATAGTTGACGTGCACCGACTGATAAGCTGTGGCTAAATCATAAAAGCCACTGTTTATCAGTCTTTCTTTTGTCATTGCCATGTTCACAGCAACTGTATGCGTTGCAAACCAGTATCCACGTCGTGCATTTCCCGCTTGCCATGCCAAGTCCTCTGGT
>JAZLLG010000012.1:0-44753 GCA_045598045.1 Lachnospiraceae bacterium
CGAAAAGCGGTAATGGCTTAAGCCATTATTGTGATTTTCTCTTGAAAAGATTGAATTGAAGTCTTAAAAGGTATATGAAGTGCGAAAAGAGGGTGCACGGCCGGTTAGGCCGCGTACCCTCTTTGTCGACGCTCTGAAGCCATCGGGTAATCCGATGGCTTGATTTTTATTTTACGTATTTCTCAAGTGTCTTTGCAACAGCACCTTTATCTGCGATAAGCTCTGTAAAGTAGCCGGCAACCGTATCTGCCAAACCGACTTCGTAAAGGTCAACGCCCCAAATCTTACTCATCTTAAGAATCGGAACGATTTTCTCAACAGCTTCTTTTCCCTCACCAAGTTTAATGTCCTTAACGAGAGGGCAAACGTCGTTAAGCATCGGGTCCGAACTGAGCTCGAATGCGTTTCCGTTGTCGTCAACGGCCATAATGTAACGAATCCAGCCCGCATATACAAGCGGAATGAGCTTAAGCTCGGAAACCTTCAGGCTGTCACTCTTCGCGTATGCTTTAACCGTTTCTCCGAAACGGATGGGAAGCTTCTGTGATGTGTCTGTCGCAATTCGCTGAGGAGCATCAGGCATAAAAGGATTGGGAATTCGTTTCTCAACAACATCATCAATGAAATCCTTAGGATTGATGATACCCGGATTAACAACTACCGGAAGACCTTCCACATAGCCGATTGTACGAACCATCTTGTTAAGGATGGGATTCTGCATTTCTTTTGAAATGAGTGTATAACCGAGGAGACATCCAAAAACCGCAAGACTTGTGTGAAGAGGATTAAGGCATGTACAAACCTTCATCTTTTCAACCTTGTCAACAGTCTCTCTGTCAGTGAACATGATGCCGCCTTTCTCAAGAGCAGGGCGTCCGTTGGGGAATGCATCCTCAATAACAAGGTACTCACACTCTTCTGCATTTACAAAAGGTGCTACGTATGTGTTTTTGCTTGTTACTACGGGTTCAAGACTTTCAATATTGTCCTTTGAAAGCATTTCTTCCACCGTCTTGTCGGGGCGGGGTGTGATTTTATCAATCATTGACCAAGGATAGGAAACCTTGGAAGGATTCTTCACATAATCGAGGAAGCCTGCGGGAACAAGCCCGTTTTCAACCCACTTTTCGGCAAAGCCGAGAACCGCTGCCTTAAGCTTATCACCGTTATGTGAACAGTTGTCCATTGAAACAAAAGCAATGGGAAGCTCATTTGCTTTATATCTTGAATACAGAAGCGAAACAACCTTACCGATGTAGCTTTCGGGCTTTGCGGGGCCTTTTTTAAAGTCTTCAGCAACATTGCCGAGGAGCTCACCCTTACCGTTTACAAGGCTGTAGCCCTTTTCGGTGATGGTAAAGCTGGCCATCTTAAGAGACGGACATGCAAAAATCTCTTTAAGACGTGCGTACTGCGCAACGTCATCGGAATCAAGAGTAAGGCTTTCCGCAATACTTCCGACTACAGTCTTTTCGATGGTGCCGTTTGCCTTAAACGTTGCAAGAATGCTGAGGCTGTCATGCGGCTGGTACATTCTTTCGATGATTTCGTAATCGTAGCCTTCACAAACGATAATACCTTTTGTCAGGACGCCTTCATTAAGAAGATTCTGTGCAACATTTGCCTGAAAGGCTCTGAAAATGTTT
Source organism: Lachnospiraceae bacterium (assembly GCA_045598045.1). Taxonomy (GTDB): domain Bacteria; phylum Bacillota; class Clostridia; order Lachnospirales; family Lachnospiraceae; genus RGIG3528. The sequence goes on from JAZLLG010000012.1 coordinate 1,647, forward strand.
CCTGCGCCAAAGTGAATCCATTCGGGATTCTTTTTTGTTTCAAAAATCATCTTGTCCCTGTCGAATTCAGGGAGCTTATAGCCCAGTGCTTTCCAGGCTTCTCTGTTCTGTAATCCTTTATTGTTTAACTGCATTTTAAAGACCTCTTGTCTGTGATTTGTCAATTGCTTCCCAAAGACCGTTAAGATATGCTGCACCAAGTGCTCTGTCATAAAGGCCGTATCCGGGCATTGCAACCTCATCCCAGATCATTCGTCCGTGATCGGGACGAATCGGGCCTTCAAAGCCGATTTCATAGAGTGCTTTCATGATTTCGTACATATCAAATGTACCGTCTGCGGAAAGATGTGCAGCCTCTTCGAAATCAAGATGTCCCGGCTCTGTGCAGTTGAACTGAAGGTTACGCACATGGGCAAAATGAATTCTTCCTTTAAGAGAACGAATCATAGCGGGAAGATCGTTTTCGAGGTTTGTACCGTATGAACCGGAGCAGAATGTTACGCCGTTATGAGGATTGTCAACCATTGTCATCATGCGGTGAATGTTTTCCTGATTGATGATGATTCTGGGAAGACCGAAAACGCTCCACGCAGGGTCATCCGGATGAATTGCCATGTTTATGTCATACTTGTCGCATACCGGCATGATGCGCTCAAGGAAGTACTTAAGGTTTGCAAAAAGCTTTTCGGAATCGATGTCTTTATACATTTCGAAGAGTTCTTTGATTTTAGCCATTCTTTCAGGCTCCCATCCGGGCATAACGGAACCGTTTGTATCCTTTGAGAGCTGTTCGAACATATTTTCGGGGTTGATTTTATCGATTGCTTCCTGACTATAGGCAAGAACCGTCGAGCCGTCGTAACGCTTTCTGGCAAGCTCTGTACGCGTCCAGTCAAAAACCGGCATAAAGTTGTAGCATACGAGGTGAATGTCTTCTTTGCCGAGATTTTCAAGTGTTTCGATATAGTTATCGATGTACTTGTCACGGTCTGCGGATCCGACTTTTATGGCATCATGAATGTTAACGCTTTCAATGCCGGCAATGCTGAGGCCTGCCGCTTCAACTTCGTCTTTCAGCGCTTTGATGCGCTCGCGACTCCAAACTTCGCCCGGCTGCGTATCGTAAAGAGTTGTGATAACTGCTTTGACACCGGGAATCTGTCTGATTTGTTTAAGAGTGACGGTGTCAAACTTCGAACCGTACCATCTTAATGTCATCTGCATAATATTTCCTCCAAAGGATAGTCTTCTTAATAGTGTGAATTATAATACACCGTTCTATTCATATCAATGAAAATAACTTTGCAATTTCCGACTGATAGTAAACATATCTCGCCCTGTAACAGAAATGAAAGAAGCTGCGAACCGGTCGCAGCTTCAGCTTTGTTCATATATTATGCCTCGACTTTTTCGAAAACGGGCATGTAGTCAATCGGCGCCTTAACTTTAACGGTCTGGTTTCCAACGTAAAGCTTGTTGTCGCTTGTAAGTCTCCACTGCCCTTCGGGAAGGTATACGGTGCGTTCAAACTGGTTCAGATAAAGAATCGGCGCAACAAGGTACTTGTTGCCGAACATGTACTGATCCTTAAGGTTCCAACATGTTTCGTCCTTCGGGAACTCAAAGAACATTGTACGAATGAGCGGTGCACCGTTCTCCGTTGCTTCCTTGTAAAGACCTTTGATGTACTTCTGCATGGATATTCGAATGTCATAATACTTCTTCATTATGGCGTAATTTTCTTCACCATAGCTCCAAAGTTCATTGGGCTGGCCCGTGTGAAGATATCCGCCGCCCCAGTCTCTGTCATCGAGAGCCGGAATATTGTACGGTCCGCGGTCACCGTGCATACGAAGAACTGCGGAATATACGGCAAACTGATACCAACGAATGAGCAACTGACAGAAATCGGGATCGTTAACGTCCTCTGTCATGAAGCCGCCGATATCCGTTGTCCACCAGGGAATGCCTGCAAGACCAATATTAAGTCCTGCCTGAAGCTGATTTCTGAAGGATTCGAATGTACTTGCAACGTCACCCGACCAGATAACGTTACCGTATTTCTGGCTGCCTGCCCACGCACAACGAAGAAGGTTAACCGCTTCTCCCTTCTGGACAGTAGGCATATTATCGTAAAATACACGAGAATACATCTGAGGATAAAGGTTGCTCACCTCAAGTGCGGGCGCATCGTAATAACGATAGTTTTCAAAGTCATAAACACCGTAATCCGGCTCGGAATTATCAAGCCAGAATGCATCGATGCCGAAATCATAATAGTTCTGTTTGCACTTTTCCCAAACATACTTTCTTGTTTCGGGGTTGAACGGATCGATTTCCACGCAATCGCCCTGATAATCGTATGTCTGAGCCGCACCGCGCTCTGTCTTTATAAGCAGGCCCTTTTCCATCATAGGGTAGAAATTTTCGCTCTTTCTGTCCACGGAAGGCCATACGGACACGATTACCTTTATTCCCATTGAATGAAGCTCATCGACCATAGCTTTCGGGTCCGGCCAATACGTTTTATCGAATTTCCAGTCACCCTGAACTGTCCAGTGAAAGAAATCGATGACTATCTGGTCGATTTTAATGCCTTCAGCCTTATATTTGCGGGCAACTTCAAGCACTTCCGCCTGCGTACGATAGCGAAGCTTACACTGCCAAAGTCCCATAAGGCTTTCGGGGAACATGGGGGCATGTCCCGTAACTGCTGTATAGTTTGTAAGGATTGCCTTCGGATTTTCGTCCGCAGTAATCCAATAATCCATTTCCTTTGTTGCTCTTGCAACCCACTGTGTGTAGTTCTTTCCGAATGTTACACGTCCTACGGCGGGGTTGTTCCAGAGCATGCCGTAGTTGAGTGATGAAATCATAAACGGAACGGAAATCTGTGAGTTTCTTTGGGCAAGCTCAAGAACACAACCCTTAAGGTCCATATAAGGCTGCTGATACTGACCCATACCGAAGATCTTTTCACCGTCGTTGCTTTCAAAGCGAAGGTCAAGAGAATAATCAGAGCCACCGATAACGCCCTTCCATTCGCGGTTTACGGTCTTTAAGCAACGGGAACCCTTGTCGTAAGCGCCTCCGTAGCAATGGAAATCCTCACGAAGAATGAGCTCCCCGTCTCTGTAAAACGAAATAATTCCGACAAAATTCACCTCTGCCATGATTCTTCCGTTTGTTATTCTCGCAATCTGCTTATATTCATCTGTATCGAAGCCCATCCATTTGTCGGGCTTGCCGATGAAAATCTCGGATTTACCTGTCTGTTTTTCGGTGAGTGCCCAATCATTTCCCGTAAATGCAGGAAACATTGTGGCTCTGACACGAAATGCATTCTTTCCCCAAGGTTCTATGCGTACGGTTTCACCTTTTGTTTTGAAGACCAGTGCACTGCCGTCCTTAATGAATTCCATGATTTTCCCTCCGTTTGTGTATTAAATATCACACTAATAGTATACAAAAACGTGCATTAAAAATACACTTATTTTTTGAAATAAAAAGCGTTGTTTTTCGACAACGCTTTTGTAATTCCAAACCTCTGATTTATTTAAGTGCCTCTATTACTCCTGCTGCACTGACATCTGCAACGAGAAGAGTATTTATCGCAGGGTTTATGTCTTTTATGTAATGTGCGTCCGAGCTTGTGATGATTTTACAGTTTTCCAAGTACGGATTGGTTTTTCGAAGCATGTGAAGCTTTGACATATCCTTAACTTCCGCTGTCCGGAACTTTGAGTCGGGAGGCACAAAGCCAAGCTGTGAAATAAGCGACGTGGTGGATTTGTCCAGATGTGCGGGAATCATAATGCCATTGTAGCTTTTGACAAGATCAAAAACACTTTCAAAATCTATATCCGTAGCATTTATAAGCAGTTTTTCCACACGTCCGAGCTCTTCGTCGTCCTCGTTCATAATCTGCTGTTTACCGAAGATAGCCTCCTCATTTTTAATATCCATGAGGTGTTCATACACGTATGAATCAAACCGCATTGCATCGTCAAGCTTTTCAAAAAGACATACAACGTGTGCTTCTTCGGATGTGGTAAGCTCCATCCCGGGGAGTCCCACAAGACCGTAGAACTCACAGGCTTTCAGAAAAGGTTCGCAATTTTTGCAAGAGTTATGATCGGTAAGCGCAATAACCTGCAGCCCGTTCAGCGCAGCATTCCCCGCTATTGCCGCAGGCGTCATGGCGTCATCGCCGCAAGGAGAAAGGCATGAATGAAGATGCAGATCGTACGTTACCTGTTTCACTCCATCAACCCCCGTATCACCTGAGTTGCTTCGTAAATGGGAAGCTTTGTCCAAAGCACAGTTATTCCCTGTGCGGTGGCCTTCATCATCATATTTTCGTCGACGCTTACGCCCTCCGCCAGAATAACACATGCCGTGTCAGTAAGGCTTGCAACAGCGAGCGTGTTAAGGTTACTCATAACGGTCACCCACACCGCTTTCTCCGGCATCTTGGACATGGCAATGCTCAGAAGGTCACAACAATAGATGTTCTGAATCTCAGCTGTTTTGCCTTCTTCGCTCATATTCTGAACGATAAAATTTTCGTTTTCGGCTAACTGACCAACTTTAAGCATATGTTAGATTACCTCTTAAATAATCTTCGGAGCCGGCTTATTGGATTCAAGAAGCTTAAGGAACTGCTCGCCCGGCTGAGGCTTTGCGTAGAAGAAACCCTGGAAGAAATCACAGCCGTAATATGCAAGAAGCTGTGCCTGCTCTTCTGTTTCAACGCCTTCCGCAATGAGTTCAAGACTGAGCTGCTTCATCATACGTATTGTCTGACGAAGAACCGTCATAGCCTTATCGTTCTTCATTGCCGACCAAAGCATGGATTTATCAAGCTTTACAATCGAGAACGGATAATCAACTACAGTGGAAAGGTTTGAATAACCTGTGCCGTAGTCATCCAGTGAAAAACGAACGCCCTTATTGATAAGAGCCGTCATGTTTTCTCTGAAGGACTTTGCACGCATAAGTCCCATTGTTTCGGTGATTTCTATACTGATTCTTGAATACTCAAGGCGGTATTCATCCATAATTTGGACAAGTCTTTCGTGAAGATTTGCCTGCATACACTGTATCGGAGAAAGGTTTACATCGATGTACTCGATGCCCATCTTCCAGATGCGGTTCTCAGACATGAAACGACAAGTCTCTCTGAAAACGTACTCGCCGAGTTTCATTATAAGTCCGTTCTTTTCGGCGATGGGAATAAACTCATCCGGAGGAATGAAACCAAGCTCGTCGTCATAAAGTCTGAGAAGGGCTTCCGCTGATTTGAAGCCGTCATCTTCGACGGAATAAATAGGCTGATAGTAAACGGCAAATCGGTTCTCGGCAAGTGCCGTACGCATAACCTGAAGGACCTGGGATGCTCTCTTTCTTTCCTCAAGAAGCTTTGCATCCGCAACAAGAACCGTTTCTCTTCCGATGTCTTCTGCGCTGATAAGCGAATACTCAAGAAGGTCCATTACGCCTTCGGAAGTCTTTACATCTCTCGGGAACTGGAATCTTGACATAACAGCCGTAAGGCGAACGCTTTCATCTTCAACTTCAAAAGGTGTTTCGAAACGATGCTGAACCTTCTTAATGTACATTTCCACTTCGGAGTCACCTCCGTAAACAATAAAGGCAAACTGTGCTTCTGCAACGCTGAAAACACTGTCTTTTTCACCGATGGAAATGAAGAATTTGGAAATGTTTCTGAGAAGATTGCCGATACTGTTCATTCCGACAATCTCTCGAAGGTCCGTAAGGCCTTCAACCTTAACACCGATGATTGAGAACTGCTTTCCATCGGAAATCTTTTTGTTTACAACCGTTTCGAAGGCAAGTCTGTTGTAGATGCCAAGAGTCTGATCTTCGAAATAGTTCGGGTTTTCAAGTGTAAATGCTACAACCAGTGCGCTGAGCTCTGTTCCGAATGTGGAAATGAGCAGGTTTGGGAAAAACATCTGAATAGCAACACACGATAAAACAACAATCGTATAGAATGCTACGATGAATTTATGTTTTTTCAGCATTACCTTTCTCTGTTTGTATACAAATACGAGAGAAATGATAACGTATGCAACAACCTGGAAATATGCATAATACATACCGATGTGACCGGCTGAGCTGTACGTTCTTGTAACCTTGTCGAACGTTCCCATAAGATGAAGGAACGGATTTGTAACAATCATAACAAAATCAATTCCGAAAGGTACAAATATGAGCAGCTTCTCGCTGGTTTTCAACTGTTCTTCACCCTTCTTCGTGGTGAGAATTATGTAGTGAAGATATACCGCTCCGAGGCCATGGAAAAACGTGTAGAAAAGAACGAGCATAAGCTCATTGAACCATATGGGCAGGACATCTGCTTTAACAAGCGCAAACGTACTCGCAAAGTCAAAGAATGCTGCCAATGTCGTGAATGTATGGATCAACAGGAAGGCTCGCGACTGCCTGGACGGCAATGTCTTCTTGATGGCAAACTCAAGGTAGACTATCGCCGAAATACAAAGAGCGGCAATGTCAAATTGATAGATGTAAGAGGTTTCAAGCATAAATCCGTCTCCTAAAAATAAAGTTTGACGCGTTAATCGGAGATTTTTGACATTTCTCCGGAAATGCGATGAACGTACTCACGAAGCACATGAATGCAATCAAGCTCTTTTGCTTCACCTTTAACTATGTCAAGCGCAAGTGCCTTACATGTAGGTGCACCACAGGCACCGCAATCAAGTCCGGGAAGTCTCTTTGTGATTTCTTCGGCTTCATTCATCTTCCGTATACTCTCACTCATGGACTCACCAAGCTTATAGACCGGCTCGTACTCAACCTGTTCGGTCCAGAAAGCGTCTTCACGCCGGATTGAGTCGCTGCTTTCAATGCGTCTGCGTGCAATGGGCATATACTTCTTAAGATGGTTCATCTTAACGGTTGCAAGGAACGGATTCTCAATATTGAGAACGCCTCCCACACATCCGCCGTTGCAGGCGTTCAGTTCAATGAACTGAAGATCCATAAATTTCTCGTTTTCAAGGTCTTCGAGAATATTTATAACATTTTCAATGCCATCAGCTGCAAGGTAATGGTCGTTCAGAAGGCCTCCGGCTTCTCCTCCGGATATGCCCCAGCCTACGCCGATACGCCCTGCTGTTGCAAGCTCTTCGGGCTCGACAATGTCCTTCATGACAGGCAACAGCCGAAGATAAACATCTTTGATGGCACAAACCGCATCTATATTACTTTTCTCCATTCCGAGAGGGGACTTAACCGCAGTAACCTTAGACGGACACGGAGAAATGAAAACAATGCCGATTTCAGACGGCTCAAGCCCGGATTTCTTTACCGCCCTGTTTCTTGCTTCCTTCGCAGCAATTTCCGCAGGCGGAAGGATAGGAAGAAGGTGATCGATAAGATCCGGATAGCGGACACGGATAAGCCGTGTAACCGAAGGACATGCCGTACTTATCAGCGGCCACTTTTCGGGATGCTTTTCAACATAGTCCCTTGAAAGCTGCGAAACTATTTCCGCAGATGCTCCGACTTCGTAAACGTCGTCAAAACCCATTTTCTTAAGCGCCGTCAGCACGATGTTCGTATCGTCAAGATTGTTAAACTGACCATACAGCGAAGGTGCGGGAAGCGCTACCGTATATTTATATTGTTTAATAACGTCCAAAGAATCATAGGTCGGAAGCTTTGCATGATTCTGACATATGCGGATACACTCGCCGCAGTCTATACAGAATTCTTTTGTGATGCTTGCCTTTTTGTTTCTCACACGTATTGCGGATGTGGGACAACGCTTGATGCAGTTGATGCATCCTTTGCAAAGCTCGGAATCCAAACGGACGGAATTAATGAATTTGTTCGTAGAATCCAATTTGCTCACCCTGTTTATATATGTCTTTTAACCCTTTATTTCTGAAAAACCTTCATTGTTACCGTTGTTCCGACGCCAATGGTGGTTTCGATGTGCATTTCGTCCGAGTACTTTTTCATATTTGGCAGCCCCATACCTGCTCCGAAACCAAGCGCCCTGACGTTTTCCGGCGCTGTTGAGAAGCCGGCCTGCATTGCTTTGTCGATGTCCGGAATGCCGGGGCCTTTGTCCTTAAGAACCATAACAATTTCCTCGGGACTTATTTCCACCTCAATCACTCCGCCATCAGCGTGAATAACCATGTTTATCTCGCCTTCGTACATTGCAATGGACACTTTTCTGATTATTTCAGGATTGCAGCCCATCTGGCGAAGACGCTTTTTAACATCACCGGAAGCTTCTCCCGCTCTGGTGAAGTCAACATCCGATACCGTATAATGAAGTTTAAGAGAGTCGCTCATAATCCGGACCTCCTCGCAAGCCTTTATCGTAAAGGATTCCGCAGGCAGAAAACATTCTGTGCCCTGTGCAGAGAAGAGGAATTTCACGTTCCCGGGCAAGTTCAATCATCTGTTCATCCGGCTTTTTTGAACGGACAAATACGATTGCAACGATATCCATCATTTCCGCGGTGCGGATTACCTGAGGATTGCACAGTCCCGTAAGCAGAACCGCACGGTCCTTAACAAATGCAAGGACATCACTCATCATATCTGAACCACATGCCATATGGACTTCTCTGTCTGCCCACTCCTCGCCCGATGCAAACCTTGCACCAAGAGCTTCCTGCACGTCCCTAACTGTCATAAAAATACCTCCGAAAATACGCTTTAATAGCTTTTCGCTTCATATAAGCCCACTAGGCTGTATATGTTACTATATCATTCTAAATAGTGATAATCAATTAAATAAAAATAAGGAATTAGTGGATTTATTGTCACCATAGTGTTATAATCCATACTATGAATCGCGCCTTTCTTTGTTATTTTTTTAACAAAGCCATTGCGGGTGCGGATTATATCAGGTTTGTGGGCGTTTTTCGCACCCAAACAAATTACTTATTTCTTTAAGGAGGTTTCCAAATGAGCTCTAAGATTTGTTCAGTTCCTTTCAAGGGAACAAAGGAGCAGGAAGCTCAGCTCAAGGCCATTATCAACGACCTCAGGGATCAGAGTGGATGCCTTATGCCCATCATGCAGAAAGCACAGGGTATTTACGGCTATCTTCCCATCGAGGTTCAGACCTTGATTGCTGACGAGCTTAACATTCCGCTCGAGAAGGTTTACGGCGTTGCCACCTTCTACTCACAGTTTTCGCTTTATCCGAAGGGTGAGTACAAAATCTCTGTATGTCTCGGAACAGCCTGCTACGTTAAGGGCTCGGGCGAAGTTTACGAGAAGCTTCAGGAAAAGCTCGGCATCACAGGCGGTCAGTGTACAGCTGATGGTAAGTTCTCTCTTGATGCCTGCCGTTGCATCGGCGCGTGCGGTCTTGCACCCGTTATGATGATTAACGATGACGTTTATGGTAAGCTTACACCTGACAAACTTGACGAAATACTCGCAAAGTACAAGTAAGGTACACCCCTATGATGACAGAGTTATCCTTAAATGTATTGGATATCGTCGAAAATTCCACGAAAGCAAAAGCCTCGCTTATCCGCATCAATGTTGAAGCAGACACGGCAGAGGACACGCTTCTCATCGAAATCGACGATGACGGCTGCGGAATGAGTCCTGAACAGCTCGAAAGCGTTACAGACCCATTCTTCACAACGAGAACGACAAGAAAAGTCGGCCTCGGAGTACCGTTTTTCAAGCAATCGGCCGAAATGACGGGCGGTAGCTTTTCCATCACTTCAGAAGTCGGGAAAGGCACTCAGATTGATTCGCGTTATGTGCTTTCCAGCATTGACCGTATCCCGCTCGGTGACATATGTCAGACAATACATCAGCTTATTCTCATGCATCAGGAATGCGATTTTCTCTATCGTTACGCCTACGATGGCAAAGAGTTCACACTCGACACGAGAGAATTTCGCGAGATTCTCGGCGGCATCCCTTTCGATTCGCCGGATGTTTCGGCCTACATCAAGTCTTATCTTGCGGAAAACACCGCAGAGGTAAACCTTGGAAAACCGGTCATTTAAATAATCACTGTCATTCATTGACAAATAAACTAGGAGGATCAGACATGAAATCTCTTGCAGAATTACAGGCAATCAGAGACAAAATGCAGGGCCAGGTTGGTCTTCGTTCAGAGAGCGAAAACGCAACACGAGTTGTAGTCGGTATGGCTACATGCGGTATCGCAAGCGGTGCAAGACCTGTTCTTAACGCTCTCTCTGATGCTGTCATGGAAAAGAAGATCGAAAACGTAGCTGTTGTTCAGACAGGTTGCATCGGTCTCTGCCAGTTCGAGCCCATCGTTGAGGTTCTTGAACCCGGCAAGGAAAAGGTTACATACATCAAGATGACTGCAGAAAAGGCTCTTGAGGTTGTCCAGAAGCACCTCATCGGCGGCCAGGTCATCTCTGAATACACCATTCAGAACGCATTAAAATAAGGAGGAAACAATATGTATCGTTCACACGTCTTAGTTTGCGGCGGAACCGGTTGTACTTCCTCCGGAAGCCAGCAAATCCAGGACCTTTTAAAGTCCGAAATTGCTAAGGCCGGCCTCGACAAAGAAGTTGCAGTTGTTCAGACAGGCTGCCACGGTCTTTGCGCACTCGGCCCCATCATGATCGTTTACCCTGAGGGCACATTCTATTCAATGGTTAAGCCCGAATATATTCCCGAAATCGTTTCCGAGCATCTTGTAAAGGGACGTATCGTTAAGAAGTACGTTTACGACGAGACAGCAGGTGACGAAGATATCACACCTCTTGCTGAGACAGCATTCTACAAGAAGCAGCATCGTATCGCTCTTCGTAACTGTGGTGTAATCAACCCCGAAAACATCGAAGAGTACATCGGTACAAACGGCTACGCAGCTCTCGGTAAGGTTCTCACAGAAATGACTCCTGAGCAGGTTATCGACGTAATCCTTGCTTCCGGTCTTCGTGGACGTGGTGGTGCAGGCTTCCCTACAGGTAAGAAGTGGCAGCTCGCAAGAAACCTTGTTCAGGACGGCGGACAGAAGTACGTTTGCTGTAACGCAGATGAAGGTGACCCGGGTGCATTCATGGATCGTTCCGTTCTCGAAGGCGACCCTCATGCAGTTCTCGAAGCAATGGCTATCGCAGGTTACGCTATCGGCGCTAACCAGGGTTACATCTACGTTCGTGCAGAGTATCCTATCGCTGTTGAAAGACTTCAGATTGCTATTAAGCAGGCTCACGAGTATGGCCTTCTTGGTAAGGACATCTTCGGTTCAGGTTTCGATTTCGATATCGACCTTCGTCTTGGCGCAGGTGCATTCGTATGTGGTGAAGAGACAGCTCTTATGACATCCATCGAAGGTAACCGTGGTGAGCCGAGACCGAGACCGCCTTTCCCTGCAGTTAAGGGTCTCTTCGCAAGACCTACAATCCTCAACAACGTTGAGACATATGCTAACGTTGCCCAGATCATCCTCAACGGACCTGAATGGTTCCAGAGCATGGGTACAGAAAAGAGTAAGGGTACTAAGGTATTCGCACTCGGCGGCAAGATCAAGAATACAGGTCTTGTAGAAGTTCCTATGGGCACAACACTTCGTGAGATCATCGAAGAAATCGGCGGCGGCATCCCGAACGGCAAGAAGTTCAAGGCTGCTCAGACCGGTGGTCCTTCAGGCGGATGTATTCCTCCCGAGCACCTCGATGTTCCCATCGACTATGATAACCTCATTGCTATCGGCTCCATGATGGGTTCCGGCGGACTCATCGTTATGGATGAAGATAACTGTATGGTTGATATCGCTAAGTTCTTCCTTGAGTTCACTGTAGACGAGTCCTGCGGTAAGTGTACACCTTGCCGTATCGGTACAAAGAGACTCTACGAAATGCTTGATAAGGTTACAAAGGGCCAGGCTACTCTTGAAGATCTCGACAAGATGGAAGAGCTCTGCTACTACATCAAGGCTAACGCTCTCTGCGGACTTGGCCAGACAGCTCCCAACCCTGTTCTCTCAACACTTCGTTACTTCCGTGACGAGTATGTTGCTCACGTTGTTGACAAGAAGTGTCCTGCAGGCGTATGTAAGTCTCTTCTTGCATTCAGCATTGACAAAGACAAATGTATGGGTTGCGGCATGTGTGCTAAGCAGTGTCCTGCAGGCGCAATCACAAGAACAGATTACACAGCAGAAGGTCATAAGCTCGCTTCATTCGCAATTGATACTTCTAAGTGCGTAAAGTGCGGCGCTTGTATGTCTACATGTAAGTTCAAAGCTATCAGCAAACAGTAATCAAGGAGGAAGAATTATAATGGAAACCGTTAATATTAAAATCAACGGCATTGCCGTTGCAGCTCCTTCGAATTCTACAATCCTTGAAGCTGCTAAGCTTGCCAATATCGATATTCCTACTCTCTGCTACTTAAAAGACATCAACGAAATCGGCGCATGCCGTATGTGTGTTGTTGAAGTTAAGGGTGCAAGAGGCCTTGCAGCAGCTTGCGTATACCCTGTAAACGAGGGCATGGAAGTTTTCACAAACACACCTAAGGTACTTGAGTACCGTAAGACAACACTTAAGCTTATCCTTTCGGATCACAAGAGAGAGTGCCTTTCCTGCGTACGCAGCAGCAACTGCGAACTTCAGGCGCTCTGCAAGGATCTCGGCGTTGATTTCGAGGGCGAATTCGATGGTGTTACAAACACCTTCGAGCTTGATACATCCGCTCCTCACATGATTCGTGATAACAATAAGTGTATCCTTTGCCGTCGTTGCTCCGCTGTATGTGCAAACGTACAGGGCATAGGCGTTATCGGCGCAAACGAGAGAGGCTTCGCTACAGAAATTTCTTCTCCTTTCGGCCTTGGTCTCGCAACAACATCCTGTGTAAACTGCGGTCAGTGTATCGCTGTTTGTCCTACAGGTGCTCTTTATGAGAAGTCCGCAATCGACGATGTTCTTGCAGCAATCAACGATCCTGCAAAGCACGTTGTTGTTCAGGCAGCTCCCGCTGTTCGTGCGGCACTTGGTGAAGAGTTCGGTTATGATATGGGCACACCTGTTCAGGGTAAGCTTGCTGCGGCTCTTCGTCGTCTTGGTTTCGAGAAGGTATTCGATACAAACTTCTCTGCAGACCTTACCATTATGGAAGAGTCCAATGAGCTTCTCGAGAGAATTAACAAGGGTGGTAAGCTTCCTCTCATCACATCCTGCTCACCCGGCTGGATTAAGTACTGCGAGCACTACTTCCCGAACCTTACAGATAATCTTTCATCCTGCAAGTCCCCTCAGCAGATGTTCGGTGCTGTCGTTAAGACATACTACGCTGAGAAGATGGGCTGGGATCCCAAGGATATCGTTTCCGTTTCCATCATGCCTTGTACAGCAAAGAAGTTCGAGCTTGGCCGTGACGATCAGAATGCAGCAGGTGTTCCTGATGTTGATTACTCACTCACAACTCGTGAACTTGCTCGTTTCATCAAGCGTATGGGCATTGACTTCAGAGCTCTTCCCGATGAAGGCTTTGATTCACCTCTCGGAAGCGGCACAGGCGCAGCTGTTATCTTCGGTGCAACAGGCGGCGTTATGGAAGCAGCTCTTCGTACAGCAGTTTGGAAGCTCACAGGCGAGAAGGATGGTTCTCCTATCGAGTTCAAGGATGTTCGTGGCGTACAGGGCATCAAGGAAGCTTCTTACGATGTTGCAGGTCTCAAGGTTAAGGTTGCCATTGCATCCGGCCTCAAGAATGCAAATGAACTTCTCAAGAAGGTTGAAGCAGGTGAAGCTGATTACCAGTTCATCGAAATTATGGCTTGTCCCGGCGGCTGCGTAAACGGCGGCGGTCAGCCTCAGGTTCCTGCGAAGGTTCGTAACTTCACTGATATCCGTGCAGAAAGAGCTAAGGCTCTCTACTCACTTGATGAAGCTAACACACTTCGTTTCTCACACGAGAATCCTGATGTTCAGGCTCTTTACAAGGAATTCCTCGGTGAGCCCGGATCACACAAGGCTCATGAACTTCTCCATACAACATACGTTAAGAGAAAGATTCACGATTACAAGATCTGATAAAAATAAGAGCGGTTGCGAATGCAGCCGCTCCAAAGTGCATCCGCTTAGTATACTCGATTAAGCGGATGCACTCTTTTTTGTTAAATCTATTTATATTCTTTTATTGTCTTCGCAATGTTTACGAGATGGTCTGCAACTCTTTCCGAGTTAGAAGAAAGCGAAAGATAATGGGCACCGACAATTGGCGTACAGATTCCATCTCCGAGTCTGAAAATATGGTTTTCTTCCATACGTGCAGTTATCTTATCAATTTCCGCCTCAACCTTCTCAGTGGCTTCAAGCTCCGTAAAATCGTGCTTGATATACGCATTCATAACGTGCTCAAACAACGATGTAACCTTCTCATGCATATATTTGATTTCGGCAATCGCAGAAACAGAAAAGCGTTCTTTCGTCTCAGCAAGGCTCTTGGCATATCCAACAATGTTCTCAGCATAATCTCCTACACGTTCAAGGTCACTTATCGAGCGTATAGCTGTTGAAATATAGGAATGATCCTTATCACTCATCGGAAGCTTTGAAAGCTTAACAATGAAGTTAACCAATTCTCTGTTGATGTAATTCAATTCTCTTTCATTCGCCTTGAACTCCTCTTCTCTTGAGAAATCAAGGGTACATATGATATCAAGCGAAAGATCGAAGTTGCTGAGAGCAATCCCGGCCATATTTACAATTTCGTTCTTTGTCTGCGACACTGCAATTGGTGGTGTCTTTAACATGTTTTCGTCAACATAGTAAAGACGTTCTTTTATCAATTCACGAACAGGTTTTTCAATTTTTTCTACTTCAGGGATGATTCTTTTTACAAATTTGATAAGAACACCCGTAACCGGCATTATCATCAGAACAGTCAGTACATTAAACGCTGTGTGGAACATTGCCAGTTGGGTCTGGGGAGCTGCAGGGAACAGCTTTTCAAATATGGTTCCGTAGCTGAAGCTTCCACCCGAAACCGTCGAGAAAATCATCCCGAGCAGAACAAAGACAACCGTACCGCTGACATTAAATATAAGGTGAATTAACGAGGTGCGCTTCGCATTCTTGCTTCCGCTCATACCGGCAAGAAGCGCAACAACACAGGAGCCTATATTGGAACCCATCGTGAGATAAATACCCTGATTTAAGGTAATAAGTCCTGCCACAACCATTGTAATTGCTACTGAGGTCATAACCGATGAACTCTGAACAATAGCTGTAAATACTGCACCTATGATTACCAAAAGGAAAATATTGGTTATCTCTGCCAGGAATTCCTTAACAGAATCAAGCTGTGCAAAATTCTCCATGGCACCGCTCATCATTGAAAGTCCCACAAAAAGCATACCAAAACCGGTTAAAATTCCTCCGATAAGCTTCAGTTTGTCACTCTTTGCAAACATTTTAATAAATGCGCCAACACCGGCAAGTCCTGAGAAGATTATCGTAGTTGAAAGCGCATCGCCGCTGAACATACCAAGCGCTACAATCTGACCGGTTATGGTTGTACCGATATTCGCACCGTAGACAATCGTTGCCGCCTGCTGCAGTGACATAATCCCGGCATTTACAAAGCCGATAACCATTACGGTTGTAGCTCCTGAGCTCTGAATAGCTGCTGTTCCGACCGTACCAATACCTACGCCGAGCCATTTGCTTTTAGACGCTTTTGAGAACAAAACTTTAAGCCCTTCAGAACTTAACGATTCAAGGTTTGAGCTCATCATGGAACAGGCAACAAGGAAAATACCAATGCCGGCTAACAGATTAAGTATTGCCGTCAATACCATATTAACATTCATAAACATTTTCTCCCGGGTAAGATGTTTTTTGCATCGCACTGTTAACCAGCAACCGAAAACGATACCATTATAATGGTATTTTTTCCTTATTTCTACTGTTTTTTTGGATATAAATTAAATGGAATCAACGGAAACGAGAGTAATTTCGAAATTAAGTTCTTTTCCTGCCATTTCGTGGTTTGTGTCGAAGGTTATTGTCACTGCGTCCTTCTCTGCAACCCTTGCTCTGTGAGGGCGCCTCATCTGATCGTAAAGATAAACCTCGTCACCTACATTCAGCTCTTCCGCACCTGGCATCTGCGCGATTTCACAGGTGAACTTTGCTTCCGGATCAACAGGCCCGTAAGCTTCCTCGGGCATAAGATGAACTTTTACCGTTTCTCCAACCTTCATATTTACAACTGCCGCATCAAAGCCTTTTATCATCATGCCCGTGCCGCATACGTAATCAAGTGTCTGGCCGCGGTCGTAAGAAGAATCAAACTTCTGTCCGTCATTAAAGGTTCCGGTATAGTGTACTTTAACGCTCTTTCCTGCATTTAAGCCTTCCATAATCACCGGTCTCGGGCCATGGCATCCGCCTCCGCAACTTCCACAGCTTCCTGTGCAGCCACCTTCCTGCTCTTCATGGTCGTGATGGTCGCAATTAACGCCGGTTGATTCAAGTTCGCCGTTAATATATTTCTTTACTGCCTCATCAGCATCGCCTTCTGCGCCGGCAATTACTTCAATACCTGCTGCCGTAAGAGCATTCATTGCGCCGGCTCCAAGTCCGCCGCAGATGAGTGTGTCAATGTCATTCTCTGCAAGAAGATCGGCCAGAGCCTCGTGTCCCGTGCCGTTTGAGCTGAACACCTCCGTTGAAATGACTTCATCGTCCTCAACATCGTAAAGCTTGAAGCTCTCGGTGTGGCCAAAGTGTTGAAAAATCTTTCCGTCTTCATATGTTACTGCAATTCTCATGTTACTGTTTCCTTCCTGTTTCTTTATATCTCAACCTCAATTGCCGTACAGTTCGGCTGAGGCGGTGTGTCCCAATAATCTTTTATGGGTTTGTTTAGTATTACACGGAGAAATGATTTGGTCAGTGCCCCGTGACATACAACGAGAACATCATTGTAGCCGGTTTTTTTAAGATCCTCCAAAAAGCTCAGACAACGCTTGTCCACATCCTCAAACGTCTCCGCGGTTTCATCCGGTTCATATTTCTCGGGAGCCTCAAAGAAAAGCTTCCTGTTAGGATTAACGGTATTGTAATCCAGCGTGGTGCCTTCGAGAATTCCGAAGCTCATCTCTTTAAGGCGCTCATCCACACTATAAGTCATCCCCAGCTTTTCGGAAATAATGTCTGCGGTAACTCTGGCGCGAATAAGCGGGCTGGAATAAATCGCGTCGTAATGATCGTTTTTCATGCGTTCGGCAGCTTCATGGGCCTGATCAATTCCTTTTTCGTTCAAAGGAATGTCCGTTGCCCCCTGCATGCGCCATACAACATTCCAATCCGTCTGACCGTGTCTCAACAAATATAGTTTCATCTTTTTTCCTTATTTCAAATTAATGTTTTTGAAGAGGCTTGCCATTGTGGCAGGTTCGTCATCACCAAAGCTGTATGTTGCTGCGGGGATTTCTTCGATTTTCTCCTCAACTTCTTCGCGCTCATTAACTGCCTTGATGGAGAGAGAAATCTTGCCCTCTTTGGTGTCAATTATTTTGACATTAACCTTCTGGCCAAGTTCAAGCACTTCCTTGGGAGACTTGATACGCTTATCGCAAATCTGTGAAACGTGGCAAAGGCCCTGAAGACCTTTTCCGATGGTGATGAAAGCACCGTACTGTTCAATACGGTCAACCGTTCCTTCAACAACCGTTCCGATAGGAAGCATTGCGATGCGGGAATTTCTCTCGTCGACTTCCTTCTGCTTAAGAATGTCCTTTGCTGAAAGAACGAGCTTTTTATCCTCTTCATCAACGTTTACAACAATAACGTCCAAGGTTTTTCCAACGTACTCGTCAGGGTTTTCAACGTATTCAAGCGCAAGCTTTGAGGAAGGGATAAATGCGCGGATGCCTTCAAGGTATGTGATTACGCCCGAATTTGTTGCCTCGTTGATTTTAACGGATGCAACGCTCTTTTCCTGCATCATTGTACGAAGCTTATCCCACGCAAGTATATCATCTGCCTGCTTCGTGGAAAGAAGGATGTTGCCCTTTCTGTCCTCGCGAAGTACGATTGCGCTTATTTCATCACCGATGTGTACGTCACCTTTTATTGAAAAATGAGGATCATTGCTAAGCTCGTCAATCTTTATGATGCCTTCTGCATATGCGTTAAGATCTACCGTAACCTCGGAATCGCTTATTCCGATGACGGTACCCTTTACGATGTCGCCGGGAAGCATCTGCTTGCAGCCTGCGTTAATTGCACGCTCAAAATCCTCCATTGTAATGTCCATATTTTCATTGTCAGCCATTTTGTTACCTCTCTTCTGCTTTAAAAAGCCTTTTCATTCTAACCCAAATGTGTGGTAAATGCAAATCACTTACAATTTACCTTGCCAAAGTGACGCTCCTTATGACAAAAGAACCGTCCCCGATTTCCCGCGCTTGTAAAAGAATGCGTATTGCTGCATTATTCCTGCCGCTTCGCCGTATTTCGGAAAGGGATTCCCGCCGCAGTAGTCCTCTTCCATAATCTTCTTAACCCATGTGTCGACAGGCACTGAAGCCGTACGATGATAAGCAAAAAGCATTACACAGTTTGCCACCTTGTCACCGACGCCCTTTACCGTTTTTAACGCGCTTCGCAGCTCATCATCCGACAAACGGCACAGTTCATCAAGCACGAGTTCTTTTTTATACACTTTTTCAGCCGCATCACGGATGTATTCAAGCCTGTAGCCGAGCCCACACGTTGCCAGAACTTTCTCGTCTGCCTCAAAGAGCTCCTTTGGCGTGGGGAATGCATAAAAACCGTCCATTTTCTTTCCAAAATTGGTACATATTTTTTCAATACATGATTTAATAGCAGGTATATTTTTTCTTTGGGAAATGATAAACGAAATGAGCATCTCCCATTTATTCTGACGAAGAATGCGAATTCCGCGGCCTTCCTCGCACGCTTTCATCATAAAGCAGTCATTATGCTTTGACGCTTCTTTACGCACGTTTGAGTAATTACATTCGAAATCAAAATATTTATGCCAATAAGTGTTCCATTCTTCCTCCGAAACGCTCACTTCGTACTCGATGCAAGCACCCGGAATCGGTTTAATCTCACACTTTTTATCTTCCGCAATAAAACAAAAAGAGCCGTCTTCCGCCCCCGGATTTGCCCGGAAACATTGGCCGCTCTCAGCAATTATTCTAATGTTGAAATCGTCCTTAACAGTTACTTTCATACAAGCCTCTCTACAATGTACAGGACGATTATAAACGATACATTGAGGAGTGTAAACAGTCCAAGATATTTTTTTACGGCAGGCGAAGTATTATGCTTTTTGAACTCGGTAAATGTAATGAGGCTGGCAAGAGAAGCAATTAATGTGCCGCATCCTCCGATATTTACCGCAGGCAGAAGGCTTGCGTAGTCTGTCGTAAAATGACTCAAAAGAACTGCTGACGGTACATTACTGATGCACTGACAGGACAGTATTCCGAAAAGAAGAGTATTCTTCGGAAGCAGGAAGCAGAAAATATTGTTCACTGCATCAATTCTGGCTAGATTTCCACTGAATACGAAAAACGCGCAGAATGTTAAAAGCAGCGGATAATTAACATCCTTCAAAGCCTTTTTGTCAAGGAATAACAGCGCGATGATTACAACAACCGTTCCGATGACATAATTTACAACTCTGAACACAATGAGAATACTGAACACGAACAGAACAGAATAAATAAAGGTAAGCTTAACATTCAGCTTGTAGTCGTCATCTTTCTTGAGTTCAAGTTCAACCGGCTTCACAAAGAAACATATACCGATAATCATTAATGTAGCAGCCAGAAAAGGCGGGAACATTATCTGCATAAACTCCAGGGTACCGATGTTAAAGTACGCATAGAGATAAAGGTTCTGGGGATTACCGAACGGTGTGAGCATTCCTCCGAGGTTTGCCGCAATGTTCTGCATAATAAATACAAAAGCCATTGCCTTTTTATTGTCGGTTTTATCAAGTACAAAGAAACCAAGAGGTAGGAACGTAAGCAGGGCCATATCGTTTGCAAGAAGCATCGACCCTACAAATGTAATTGCCACAAGAGCCAGCGTTGCATTACGAAGGTTGTGGAGCTTAATGATAATGCTCTTGGAAATAATCTCAAAAACATGTATGTGCGAGAATGCACCAACCACCGCAAGCGTACAGAAGAGCGTAGCCAGCGTGCGGAAGTTAAAGTAATCAAGATATTTTGCATCAGGCGGAACTATACAGCAGGTAATGAGCATTGCAACAACTGCGACGCAAAGAACAACCTGTGCACGCGCAAATTCCACAAGCTTGTGCAGGCCGTTCCAATGACCGTTGTTATGATGTTGTAAAGCGATTGTTGTCATTATCCGCGAACACCTTTTTTACAATAATAAAAAGAAAACACAAGGCAGGATTATGAACCTGCCTTGTGAGTTTGTCAATAAACTTATCGAAATATTTAATTAAAATGTCGATTATGCAATATCTTCAGGCTTAACGTTTACGTTAACGCTTGCTGCATTCTCAAGACCGGAAACATTGATGTTCTTGTTAACCTTTGCATCGTATGTCTCAGCTTTCATGATTTCTGTAATGTCAAGGCCTGTTGTCTGCTTGATGGACTCAATTGTTTTTGCAAGAACTGCAGGAACGTAGTCGCCCATGGAAGCAACACCGCCGTTGCCGTTGCCGGAATCAATGATTGTAACCTTATCGATGGAGTTAAGAGGCTCAGCGATAGCCTTAGCCATATCAGGAAGAGCGTTAACAATCATTTCCATCATAGCTGCCTGACCGTATTTCTTCATAGCTTCAGCCTTCTTGTCGATAGCTTCTGCTTCGGCAACACCCTTAGCTCTGGTAGCTTCAGCCTCAGCTTCACCGAGAGCCTTGATACCTTCGGCTTCTTTTATCTTAGCGAACATATCAGCTTCGGCAACTGCCTTGCGGGCTTCAGCTGCTTTTTCTCTTTCAAACTTCTCTGCTTCAGCCTTTTTCTGTCTCTCGAAGAGCTCAGCTTCTGCTCTCTGCTGTCTTGCGAACTTCTCAGCTTCTGCTTTCTTCTTAATTTCAGCTTCGAGAGTCTGCTCTGTAACGGAAACTTCCTTCTGCTTGAGTTCAATCTCACGTTCCTGACGTGCGATGTTAGCGTTAGCTGTTGTAATTTCGATTGTCTTACGCTGCTCTTCCTTCTGGATTTCGTAAGCTGCGTCTGCCTCAGCCTTCTTGATATCGGCTGCTTTCTTCAGCTCTGCCTGCTTAATTGCAAGGTCTGTCTGTCTCTCGGCAATAGCTGTTTCAGACTCAATCTTAGCGTCGTTTGCAAGCTTCTTGGCTTCTGCTTCAGCGATAGCAACTTCCTTGTCGGCATTGGCCTTTGCAATGGAAGCGTCTTTCTGAATCTTGGACATGTTGTCCTGACCAAGTGCAGGAATGAGACCCTTTTCATCTTCGATTTTCTGAATGTTACAAGAAATAATCTTGATACCGAGGGCGTTCATGTCGGCCTGAGCCTTTTCCTGAACCTCATCACCGAATTTCTTACGGTCTGTACAAAGGACACGAAGGTCAACTGTACCGATGATTTCACGCATGTTACCCTGAAGGGAATCGGTAAGCGCCTGGCAAATCTTATCTTCGCTCATGTTGAGGAAGTTTTTCATTGCAAGCTTGATACCGTCTTTATCTGTCATAACACGAACTTTTGCAACTGCGTCAATATCAACGCCGATGAAGTCCTGTGTGGGAATATATCCGTTTGTCTTAATATCAACAGTAATCTGCTTTAAGAGGAGAGCATCTTTTCTTTCAAGGAAAGGAATCTTGATGCCTGCACGTCCGATAAGAACCTTCGGCTCTTTTTTTATACCTGAAATGATGTAAGCGATGTCCGGCGGGGACTTAACGTAGCCGCTTGCCAGGATGATGAGTAAAAGAACTACTGCTGCGACAATAACATAGATGTACCAATTATCCATAAGAACCTCCTTATAATTTGCAGGGCGCCCCATGCGCTTCTGCTTTGATTGTCTAAATAATAACATACTTTTTGGGTGCGTTAAAGTGACACATCCGCAAAATAAAGGACCGATTCGTCGGTAAAAAGCAAAATAATCTGCAAAAAAGAAGCCAAAAAGCGAATTAACGTTTTTCCGCAAGACCGAGAAGTATTTCGGTACACTTCTCAAGCGCCTGTACTGTGATGTACTCGAAGCGTCCGTGATAGTTTGCTCCGCCGGTGCAAAGATTCGGGCAGGGAAGCCCCATATAAGAAAGTCTGGCTCCGTCCGTACCTCCGCGGATTGCGCAGATTTTAGGTGTGACTCCAAGATCCTCCATAACCTTTTTTGCATTATCTATAAGGAACATATGAGGCTCTATCATCTTTTTCATATTGGAGTAGGAATCCACGATTTCAGCCGTGAAAGTACCTTCCCCGTACACACTGTTAAGATAAGTAACCGCATTTCTGACAACAGCTTTCTTTTCCTCAAGCTTTTTATCATCGTGGTCACGGAGAATGTAATGTAGCTTGCAGTTTTCAACATCTCCTTCAATATAGTTAAGGTGATAAAAACCTTCGTAACCTTCCGTATGCTCCGGAACCTGTTCGGCCGGAAGCATTGCGTTAAACTGCATTCCGAGAGTGATGGCGTTTTTCATTACATTTTTTGCCGAGCCCGGATGAACACTTCTGCCTTTTACGGAAAGCTTCAGCGCTGCTGCGTTAAAGTTCTCATATTCGATTTCTCCTACTGCTCCGCCGTCAACAGTGTACGCGTAGTCCGCCTTAAAGCCTTCAACGTCAAAGAAATCAACGCCTCTTCCAACTTCTTCGTCGGGAGTAAAGCCGATGCATATCTTTCCGTGCCTGATGGACGAATCGTTGATAAGCCGCTCTGCCATAGCCATAATCTCTGCTACTCCGGCTTTGTCATCGGCGCCGAGAAGCGTGGTGCCGTCGGTTACAATCAGGTCCTCTCCGATTCTTGTAAGAAGGTCCGGGTATTCCGTTGCATCCATTTTAATGCCAAGTTCTTTATTAAGTGTAACAACACCGCCGTCATAGTTTTTTATAATCTGCGGCTTAACGTCCTTACCGCTCACCGCATCACTCGTATCCATATGAGCAATGAAGCCGAGTGCCGGAGCAGTTTCCCCATCGGGAAGATTGGACGGAATTACTGCGTAAACGTAGCAATTATCCGACATCCTGACATCCTGCGCGCCTATTTCTTTCAGTTCTTTTACAAGAAGCTTTGCAAGTTCAAACTGCTTTGCCGTACTGGGAACGCTTTCCACATCCTCCTGTGACTGCGTATCCAGCTTAACATAGCGTAAAAATCTGTCTAAAACCGATTCCATAATAATACCTCCGTTTTGATGGTTGTCAGCTAACATCCATTTTACCGCTATTTCCTGCAGATTTCCACCATCTGTTTCATGAATTGCATTTCAGGATACTCTTGCAAAAAAAGTCGTCAAGATATACAATTACTTTGTATGTTTACTGAAACATGACACGTAATTTTACGTGTTGTTAGCTGAATATAAAAAGGAGTCTCATCGTGAAAAAATACATTAAATTTCTTTCCGCATCGCTTGTCGTTGCGCTTTTAACCGCATTAATCCCTTCAACAACAGCATTTGCAGAGGACACACCTTTGCTTATCAGCGCGCCGATACTCATTGCGCCCGCACCGAACCCGGTTAAAACGGTGTCTCTTGCACCGCAATATGCAACAAGCGCAGCATCTTCACTTACTGCTCTTACGCTTAAGCTTGGCGGTTCTGGCTACGACCTTAAGTATTATGGTGTTTCGGACTACAAAACCCAGCTTAAGAACGGTACACTTCTCTGGGTTTCTTCCGATTCCACGGTTGCATCCGTTAACCAAAGTGGTCTCGTTACTCCTGTTTCCGAAGGTATCTGCGAGATTTCGCTTCAGGTCGGTACCGGCGAATACAGCTGCGTTCCCGTAGTTGTTACCGTAATCGATCCTTCGAAGCCTGTTGTTTCTCCCACTCCGGAAGCTGTTCCGAGCGTCGCTCCCACATCCGCTCCCGAAGTGTCCAAAGCGCCTGAAACCTCAGACACAACATTCAAGTCAGACACAGTCGTTTTCAGTAACGACCGTTCTCCTTACAAGCCTTATCTTGAGGTTGTTGACACCCTCAATTACTCCGGTTTCTGTCCCACAACGGAAGAAGGCTGGACAGATGTCATCACCACACTTTTCCGCATAAAGATTTACGACCCGTGCACAGAAAAGGACTACACCATAGATAAAGACAATCCGATTCCCGCAAATTGGAGCGTCAAGGCTGTCAGATACCATAACAGCTCCGCTCTTCTCAAGAGTATCGGCGTTATGGTTCCGTACAATACCTCCTTCACATACCTCGAATTACCCGTCGAAATGTTAATTAACTTCCGTTAATTTGCTTTGCCGCAAGGATTCATTTGTCTTGCTTTAAAGTGCTTTTGGTAGTATAATATCGACGTTTCTTAAGCTTCATTCAGAGAGGACTTATTAATGAACAAACTCACCAGAAAAATCGTTCTTGGCACTGCATTAATTACATCACTTGTTTGTCTTGCAGCCTGCACCAAGAACGGTAATGATACTCCTACAAATACTCCTACCACCGGCCCTCTCGCCGTTGGAGACAATACGCCCACACCCGTTCTCACCCAGGACCCTAACGATATGGACGATAACAACATGGGTGGCGAGATTATCGGCCCCTCAACGCCTACACCAACTCCTACTCCCACTCCGGACGTAAACATTTCACAGGTTGTTGACCCTAATCAGGATCCTACTGCCGCAGGCGTCGACCCGAATACTGTTGTCGGTGAGGTAAGTGAGCAGGGAAAGGTTGATGAGAGCGGAGACGTTAAAAACTACATTGTTGACGTAGACGGTGTCAAGGTTGAGATTGCACCTTATGCAGGTCTCACTCTTCATCCCGCTTCTGACGACGATCTTGCTGCAGCCATCTATGCAAAGCTTGCTACCGTAAACATTGAAAAGCCCAGCTACGACACGGCAAAAATCGGTGACTTCGTAAACATCAACTACATCGCACAGGTAAGAGCCGGTGAAGATGAATACGAGTTCCGCGAGGATGACATCGTCGGACGCCTTGGTTCCTACGACCTTCCTTATGGCTTCGACTCCGCAATCGTCGGCACACCCGCAGGTGATGTTACTTCCTACAAGAACACCTTCCCCGATGACTACGCAGACGATCGTTATGCCGGAAAAACGGTTAACTTCATCATCACCATTAACTACATCTACACCATCGGCCATCCCGGCTGCACCGACGAAGAGGTTTCCGAATACTTCGGTTATGGCTCCGCCTATGAATTCACTTCTGCCATCAGAGAAGAAGCTAACAGAAAGAGCTATGAGGATTCCATTTCCACATACCTTCTTAACAACTGTGAAGCTACAGGCATCAGTAAGAGCGAAATCCAAGAGTATTCCGATTTCCTTTATCAGCAGTACATCGACATTGCAAACGCAAATTCATACATGTATGATTTCGATACGGTTGCATGCCTCTACGATATGTTCGGTTTCTCCAATCTTGATGTGTTAAGGAAAAACACCGACGGTATTGCCAATTCATCCTACAAGTACTACTACATCCTCAAAGGTGTTGCAAAGGATATGAATGTGTCTCTTGATGACATCGACTACTCTACTCTTTACAACAACTACATTTCACAGATGACCGGCGAATACAACGATTTCGAATGTGATTACTTCATTTACAAAAACATTGTATATGATTTCATAATCGCCAACGCCAAATTCAATTAATAAACAAAAGAAGCTTTCCGGAAAGGAAGGCTTCTTTTTTATCGCACGTTCCCAAGTGTGAACCGTGCGGTTGAAAGGGCATATATTCGCATCTTTCTATTATTTTGTTGTGAATCGTTTATTGATTCTTACTAACTTATTGGAAATACTGTGAATCTTTTTAATATATTCGTTCTGATTGGGATTTTCTGCTTCTCTTTTAATCATCAAGTCCACGTCACCCCTCAGACATGCACTCATAAGCGAACTGCAGTAC
The DNA here is from genome assembly GCA_045598045.1 of Lachnospiraceae bacterium. GTDB lineage: Bacteria > Bacillota > Clostridia > Lachnospirales > Lachnospiraceae > RGIG3528. Next base: position 27,768 of record JAZLLG010000012.1, read on the forward strand.
GGAATCATTGATATCCTTTCTGACGGGATATCAAAAGTTTTTTTGAATTCATCAAGCGGAAACCCGGATCCCCTTTTTCCTTTGTTGATAACAAAAAAGGATGGTCCGAGATACCTGTAATACGCGTCAAGACAACTTACGGCCTCTTGAAAATCTCCAGGCAGGAAAACCATGCAAAAATCTGCCATTTCTATTGCTTCAAAAGCAGCTTTATTGTTTTCACCGCTGACGTCAAGAAAGAAAAAATCTTCATGCGACCTTTCAAGAAACGGCTTTTCGCCCGGTTCGGGAGGTCTGTACAGAGTAACTCCCGGCTCTCTTTCAACACCAAGCCGTCCGCGATAAAGCGTACTTTCGAAAACATCCCTGTATCGAAGCAAATATTTCAAGTAATCCGGGCTTCCCGGACTTGTGAAAAAACCTGCTTCCTCGGAAACGCAACCGATTCTGCTTGAAACCGAATAATAGTTTTCCAGCATATCGGAGCCAAGGCTGTTGCTTCGCATTCCGATACTCATACCCATTTTTGAATTCAAATATGTTGAAACCGCGATAATATTTGTCGTAACCCCTCCGCCATAACGAATGGGGCTCCAACCGCATATATTCATTTAACCCCTTTTCCCGAATTATATGCCCCCCAATCCCCCCTTCTTCCTTTTTCTGAGAATTTATCAACATATTTCCTTGTGACTGTAATTTTAGCATTTCGCCTTACTTGCGTCAAAACAATCAGCGATTTTCCCGACAATGTAGGTGCTCTTTACCAACAAAAAAGGGGCGCTGATAAGTGCCCCTTAACCTGTTATTTATTTAATATTGCCTGCAATTCAACAGCTGCCATTATCACCGCTGCCGTTCCTTTAGCTTCATTCGAAGTCCTGTCCTCTTTAAGGTATTCTGTTTTTTCTATTTCTACTCCGGATTTTTTATAGATATCGCAAATGGTCAACTTTCCATCAGGCTTTTGGGAAATCTTTGTGGTTACTATTCCGTTAAACGCCTTATACCCCGCATCGAAACAACTCTTATCCGCATAACCCATACGATATGCATGCATGAGCGAATACGCCACCATTGCGCTTCCGCTTGTTTCAAGATAGTTTCCATCAAGGCTCTTCTCCGTTTCATCGACAACATTGTACCAAAGCCCGGTTTCAGGATCGGCAAAAGCTAACATACCATCAAAAAACCTGTTCATATCCTTTTGAAGCAACTGTTTGCCTTCTCCCGAAGGCATTTCATCTATAGCTTTTGACATTGCCATGGCATACCAGCCGATTGCACGAAGCCAGGAAATGTCATTTGTCTTTTTATCCGATGGGCTGTATGCATGAGCATAAAGACCATTTTCACGAACAAGATTATCAGCTGCCCAATGAAGTCTTTTGGCCGCTTTGTTCCTGATTTCCATCGCTTCTTCCGGTTTTTCGGACTCTATGAGATTTGCATATTCCAGAAGAAAAGGATTTGACATATAAAGCCCGTCAAGAGCAATGCCCCAGTACTTCCAGTTTTTGTTATTCATTTTATGAATGAAGTTACCGCCACATTCCTCAAAAGTTGTCTGGTTTTTCAGTTGCTCATAAATAAATTCGGTAACCGCAATATACTTTTCGTTATATGGCTGATTTTCTTCTTTTTCAAGCGCGAGCAAATCAAGCAAAGGTTTTCCGCATGCCACGCTGTCAAGCTCTCCTAAAACATACTGATCGTACTTAAGAGCAAAGCCCGTTCCGCTCTCCTCAATCAGATTATCATAAAAGGCATCCGTCCATTCGTAAAAATCCTTGTTCGCAGCTTTATCCAAAGCGTAAACACGTAAAAAAGCATCATTCATACAGCCGGTATAATATGTCCAACTGCGCTCCTTGCGTTCCATATCCCACGTAAATCCACCCATCTGTTTCGGACTGTTTTCGCCAAGAAGCTGTTTTGCATAATCAATTACAATACTTACATCCTTTTTCATCTGTTCCTCATCGCCAAGAGGCTCTTTCCGCCCACAACCCGTGAACATTAATCCTGCCATAAACAAAACTATCATCCATAATTCAGCCGTAATACAAAGCACCCCCGATCAGGTTTTCTTTCCCGACGTAGAGGTGCTGTTTTTCGGTATTTGACCGATACTTTATAAAATTATGCACTATTTCAAACGCTTTTTCAACAAAATACGAGCAAAGATAAAAGACAGCAATTATAACAAAGAGTGCTCAAATAACAAACATCAATGCATGTTCATGAAGTCCAATGCATGCTTCATGGATTCAATTGAAGCTTTTTCGCTGAAACCATGCTGCTCATCAGGATAAACAATAACCTCGGGGTTATTATAGAAACCACTTGCCAAATCAATGTATTCATTGCTGACAATAGGGTCCTTCGCACCGTAAATAATCTGTACAGGTCCCTTGTAGTTTCCAAAATGCTCTTTAAGGTCATACCCTTTCATAGAAAGAACAAAATCGGCACCGAGAGTCATCCCCCAGAAGCTGAAGGTTTCGGGGACATTTTCGAAGTCAGGATATTTACTCTTCCAATCGCTGAATATGCAGAAAGCCGGATAATACATAATAAGTCCGCGCACCGCATCGCCCTCTTCTTCCAGAAGCATTGCCTCAATAAATGCACCCTGGCTCTGGCCGAAAAAGTATATTCGGGACTCGTCAACGAAGTCAAGCTCCCTGATGTAGTCAAAAACGTCCTGTAAATCCTCCTTCTCCGAGAACAATGTCATGTCTTTTGTTGCTCCGGAGCTCTTTGACCGTACAGAACCGCCGCAAAAATCAAATGCATATGCTACGTAACCGTTTTCCGCAAAAAAACCGCATTCCTTTTGCATGTCTGTGTACGAACAGTTATAACCATGGCACAAAATGACTGTCGGGTGCTTTCCTTCGCCCTCAGGTCTGTAAAGCATTCCGAAAATGTCTTTCCCTTCGGTATGAATTCTTAATTCACTCATCAACATTTTAATCCCCTCCTTTAAGCTGTTCTCCTACCCCAAAGCGGAACTGGGACTATTTTACCATTTTTAAATAATTATTTCAATACTTTCCAGATTGATATTCTGATGGTGTTACACCAACAACTTTCTTAAAAGTCGAAGAAAAGTACGCAATATCTTTATATCCAACACGCTCGGCCACTTCATAAACCTTAACGGCTACATCCGAAAGCATCTGCATGGCCTTATGCATACGGAAACGGGTGATGTATGCATTTGGTGTATAGTCTGTTTCTTTTTTGAAGATGTGACTCAAATGACCCTCACTTATGCCTATGGCATCTCCCACAACCGCAATTGACAGATTCTCGTCACCATAATGCTTATCAATATATTCCATGGCAGCCATCACGTATCTGCTCTTGTCGCCTTTCTTTACGGAAAATACCGCAGAAGTCGGATCATCATCCTTCCTGTTTTTCTCCTGAATTGAAAGAATTGCGTTCTCAAGCTCGCCATCATGGAAAGGCTTAAGGATGAAATCTACCGCTCCAAGCTTTAATGCACTTTGGGCATATTTAAAGCTGTCATAAGCAGTAAGCACAATAACAAAAGCATTGCACCCACCCTCACGGAGCTTCGTAAGCATCTCTATGCCATCCATACCGGGCATATTCAGGTCTGTGATGATGATATCCGGTGAAAACTTCTCAACAGCGGCAATGCCAGCTTCTCCGTTGGCTGCTTCTCCGACAACAACGCACCCTATTGAATTCCAGTCAACTGTCAGGATTATACCTTTGCGGATAAGATCCTCGTCTTCAACTACAAGAACTTTGTACATTAACCTCTCCTTAGCTATTTATACATCCGGATTAAACGGCAATGTGGCCGTTACTTCGGCGCCGCTGTTATCCGGAAGATTATTGAGAACAAGACCGAAGTCATCACCATAGTTTTTATGAAGTATTGTATCAACGTTATAAAGACCAAGATGACCTCTGTAAGCTTCCCTGTCATGTGCCGAATAAGGTCCTGTCATTTCCTCTGGCATGCCTTTTCCATTGTCTCTTACGCTGATGACGAGCCTGCCTTGCTCATCCTTTCGTGCCGCAACGGTTATCTTTCCGTTTTCCACGCCGGATATTCCATGCAGAATGGCGTTTTCGACAAGAGGTTGCAGCATCATTTTGGGCACAAGACAATCCCAGACCTCGTCCTCAATATCCTCACAAAACGTGAAAGAGTCCGAAAGACGAACCTTTTGAATTTCTATGTAACGGGTTGTAATCTCCACTTCACGATCAAGAGTAACAAACTCGTCGGGAGAAATGGCAAAACGAAGCACCTCGGCAAGGTCAGTGGACATAAGTGACACTTCGGGAATGTTATTTATTTTCCCCATCCATTTCATAGTATCCAAGGTGTTACAAAGGAAGTGAGGATTAAGCTGGGCCTGAAGCATTCTTGTCTGCGCTTCGTTCAGCTCATGCTGATTTTCTATAAGCTGTTCCCTGTTTGTTTTCAGTGCCTTGACCATTTCGTTGAAACGCTTTGTGAGACGTCCGAATTCATCGTTTCTCACGGGTTCCAAAGCGACGTCAAAATTGTCCTGTCCGACTTCTCCGATAGCCTTCTTCAGCTCATAAATGGGCTTGGACATCTGCTTGGAAAGTCGTGCGGCGATAAAGACGGATATAACGATAGCGGTAACGGCGCATATACAGCTTACGATGTAGAGAAGCTTTGTCGAATTCGGTGTAAATGTACGCGGAATCTGCAATACAAAACAGATACCCGTTGCAGTATGTTTTCTGACAAGATAAAAATAATTCTGGTCGACTTCTTCAAGCATGCCTGTTTTAATAAGCTTCGAACGAAGCATCGGCGCTTTATCAAGAAGTGAGCTCTGTGTGAAATATACAGGTCTGTAGTACTTATTCAGCACCATCAGTTCATTGCCTGCACCGTATTTTCCGCCAAACAGCTCATTAAATCCGGTGCTGTCAACAGTGATAACAAGCCATCCCGCAAGATTCCCATCGCGTTCAAGCCTTACCGCACTCTGAAGTTCAGGCGTGTTTCCATCGGAAAGAACCGGACGTATATGCACGGAAGTGGATGTTGCTTTATTGAGAATACCCCAGTTTTCCGCCAGCTGTACGGCATCACCTTTTCCCGTGGAATAGCAAAGCTCCGCAGAAGAATTGTAGAGGCTGAACCGCGCATAGCTTCGGAGTTCGGCGGTAATATCAAACAATTTCTGATACACCAAGGTTGCCTCTTCTTCGTTCCCGTTTAATATGGCATTAACGAGCTCTTCATCCGCTTCAACCTGAACGCCAACCGAATCAAACTGCCTTATTTTGTCGTTGAAATAGGTAACAATGTCCTGAAGCTCGTCGTTTCCGGAATTCTTTGCCGATTTGTTCATTTGATTTCTTGCAAGTTCAATGATTAAAACGGTACAAATGACAAGCGGTAATGAGGAAATAAGTATCAAAGATATAAATAGTCTGTTTCTGAATTTATGATGGGAATGTTTTTTCAATCGTATTCACCCCCAAGATAAAACTTCCAGGACATAATGATTGCCTCGCGTTGTTCACTGGCCCGACGCACATCGTAGTCAATGATCTTTATGTCGGATATATTGATATGTTCAAGGTCCTGAGTCATATCTGAACGTACGGAGCGTCTGCAGAACTGCTCACCGAGAAGTCCCTGAACATCCTCCCCGGAAACAAAATCGATAAAGAGTTTCGCATTTTCAGTATGCTTTGCTCCTCTGACGATTGCAGTTCCATCAGGAACAATACTCGTCCCGTCGGAAGGATAAACAATTGTAAGATCGGCACCGTCGGCAATACGCTTCAATGCGGTTTCTTCGATAGTGATGCCCACAAGGTCTGTACCATCCGCCACATTTGTAAGAACATCGGAAGAAGACGAAAGCACGCGACCGTTCAAAGCCTCGGCAAAATTCAGGATGTTTGCATCGCTTACGCCGCTCATCGCCGCAGACAATGTTACAAGAGCCGTATAACTGGAGCCTGACACTTCCGGTGAAGAATACGCTATGCGCCCGAAAAAAGCAGGTTTAAGGATATCTCTCCACGACTTGATATCCCCCCCGTCAACGAGTTTGTTATTGTATACGAGTACTGTGGGAAGCGCAGAAAACGGTGTCCAAAGGTCGTCCGGAGAAATAAACTCCCTGCGAAGCGAAAAGAACTCGCTTGTACGGTACGGCTGAAGGCTGTCACGATATGCCTCCAAAGACTCAACGCCGCCGCCAAACATTACGTCCGCAACGGGAGACGACGACTCTTTGGCAATTCTGTCCAGCAACTCGGTTGTTCCACCCGAAACAATGTCTACATATATACCGGTCCGCTCTTCAAACTCTTCAATGATAGGAAGATACACTTCCTCCTTATGGGAAGTGTACACTACAAGCCTCTTTTCCTCACCGGGAGCATAAAAAGAATCGGTCGTCTCTTTGCCGCACCCCAGACAGGAAAACGCCAGTAAAAGGGAAAGACCGACACAGCTTAACCTTTTTTGTATTATTTTAATGTGACTTCTCTTTTGCATCAACTATGTTCACCTTGCACAAAAATCTGAATAAATTATACCACACATTAGCAAAATTGCACAAAAAAAGCAAGATTTTACAAAATATCGCAGATTTGTCATCTACAAAATCAGGATTTTAGGAAGTATGATTTATGTAACGTCGATACGACGAAAGGATTTATTTAAGGAGGAGTAAATATGAAATTACGTAAAGTAATTGCTCTCGGTCTTGCACTCGTTATGTGCATTTCCATGTTTGGCTGCGGTGGCGCCAAGCAAAAGGGCGGAGAATTATCCGCAACAGAAAAAATCATTCAGGAAGCTGAAGGCATGTCTCTTGAAGAGCTTGCAAAGAAAGCTATCGAAGAGTCCAACGGAAAGACATTCTATGGCGTAGGTAACTCATCACGTGGTAAGTCTGCACTTCCTCTCTTCATCGAGTATCTTCAGACAATCGATCCCAGCTACACTCTTGAATATGAGTGGCAGCAGCCTAAGAACAACAAGATTTTCGATCAGCTCACAGCTGACTCTCTCAAGGAAACCGGTACGTTCGCTATGACCCTTATCCAGGACGGTAACCAGATTCAGTCCAAGATGGTAAACACAGGCATCCTTGATACATTCATTCCCAAGGATTGGGCTGACGCCAACAAGACAACTGCTGATAAGGTTGAAGGTTTCCTTCCTCTTCAGACACTCAACAAGATTTTCGAATTCAACAACACAGGCAGCAAGACATATACAAACTGCTGGGATTTCGTTGCTGAAGGCGAGCACGGTCTCTTCATGGACATCGACTCCGAAATCGTTGGTAAGAACTTCCTCTACATGCTTACAAAGGAAGAAAACGCTACAATGCTTAAGGACGCTTTCGACAAGCTCTCCGCTGACAAGAAAGCTTACTTCCAGCCTGTAATCGATGGTCTTGCAAAGGACGCTACAGAGCTTGGTCTCGGTGCAAACGGCAAGTATGCCCTTGCATGGATTAAGCTTTGGGTTGAATCTTACAACGCTCAGACAGATGACGGTCCTATCTGCAATACTCTCGTTACAAATTCCGCTACAGACCAGTTTGGTCTCCTTGTTTACTCAAAGCTTCGTTCCGTTGAGGAATCCGACAGCGTTTCCAAGAACAACATCACTGTTGCTGCATATCAGGACGGTTATGAAGGAATGGGCGGCTACGGCTACTGCCATTACCTCTTCGTAACAGATAACTCTCCTCTTCCTTGGACAGCATGTGCATTCATCGCATACATGACATGTACTGCAGACGGTTTCTCCGCATGGGGCAAGGATATCGGTGGTTACTCATCCAACCCTGAAGTTGCAAAGGCTAACGAAGAAGCTTTCCATCATACAACAGGCGGTAACGCAGCTGACGGTACAGTTGAATTCCCTTGCCGTAACGACAGAGGATATGACTGGTGGACAACAACAGGCAAGCTCGTTCTCGAAGATCCCGAGTATTGCGCATCCGTAGCTTTCACAGTAGGAAGCTGGATTGAAATGCTCTCCAAGTATACAGGTGAATAATTCTCCAAAAAGTTTTCATTTCGTCCCTCCTCCTTTCGGAGGGGGGGACATTTTTAAAGAAAGACATAAAAGTCGGGAGACAATATGACAAAGACAGCTACACAGGCAAATAAAGGCCTGATAATCCGAAATCAAATAAAGACCTTTTTCTCAAAGCCGTATAATGTCATCTTACTGCTTATGGGAATTGTTCTGACGGTAAGCACGGTGGCTCCCATCATCGCCATTGTTCAGGACACTTTTAAAATCCATCCCGGCACGATTGACGCTCATCTCACAGGTCAGTCTGCAGGTTACACACTAATAAACTACAAAGATCTGTTTACAAGTAAGCTTGCAAACACAAACCTTTGGACACCGCTTTTGAACACGGTTTTACTTGCGGTGGGCACATGCATCGTATCCATCATTTTCGGCGGACTCTTTGCATTCTTAATCACGAGAACAAATCTGGCTTTCAAGAAATATTTAAGCTCGATATTTATTTTCCCATATATCATGCCTCAGTGGACGCTTGCTGTTGTATGGCAGAACCTGTTTAACTCCAATGCGGTTACAGGTACCTCCAACGGACTGCTTGCTGCCCTCTTCGGCATCGAAATGCCTATCTGGTGGTGTAAAGGACTCTTCCCTTCACTTATGGTGCTCGGTCTTCACTATGCTCCTTTTGCATACATCTTAATCGGCGGCATTTTCAAAAACATGGACGCTAACCTGGAAGAAGCTGCAACAATTCTTGACACTCCCAAAACAAGAATCATGTTCCGCATCACTCTTCCCATGGTTAAGCCGGCTATCCTTTCCACAATCCTTCTTGTATTCGGAAGCTCAATGGGAAGCTACCCGGTTCCTCATTATCTTGGACTCACAACACTCGCAACAAAGTATGTTTCAATGAACTCCAAGTACACGGGTGAAGCCAGCATCCTTGCCATCATCATGATGTTCTTCGGCGTGGCAATCATGCTCTTAAATCAGATTTCACTTCACTCAAGAAAGAATTACACCACCGTTACGGGTAAGTCAGGACAGATTTCAAAGATTAACCTCGGAAAAGCAGGCAAATACGTCATCGCTGCAATTCTTGCCGTAGTAACCTTCTTCACAAGTATTTTCCCCATCGTGTCCTTTGCCTTCGAGACTTTCCTCCCGAACCCCGGCGATTACTCCTTCCTTTACACGGGTAATCCGGACAACCTTACCGTCAAGTGGTGGATTACAAGTGAAAACATAACAGAAAACGGCATGTACGGCCAAAAAGGTATCCTTTATAACAACACCATCTGGCATGCTTACGGCGGTACAATTCTCGTTTCAGTATGTTGTGCACTGCTGGCAGGAACAATCGGAACGCTCATCGGATATGCAGTTTCAAAGAACAGAAGAAGTAAGTGGGCCGGTTACGTTAATTCCGTTGCTTTCCTTCCCTACCTGATGCCTTCCATCGCAGTAGGCGTTGCATTCTTCATTCTTTTCTCAAGCGGAAAGCTGAACCTTTTCAACACCTATACGCTTCTTATCATCGTCGGCACGGTAAAATACATACCTTTTGCAAGCCGAAGCGCACTGAACTCCATGCTTCAGCTTTCGGGCGAAATCGAAGAAGCCGCCATCATACAGGACATTCCGTGGGTAAAGAGAATGCTTCGAATCATCATTCCCATTCAGAAGTCATCCATCATAAGCGGATATCTTCTTCCGTTCATGACATGCCTCAGAGAGCTTTCACTCTTTATGCTCCTTTGTGTGCAGGGCTTCATTCTTTCCACCACACTGGACTACTTCGACGAGATGGGCCTTTACGCCTTCTCCAGTGGTATTAACCTGATACTTATAATCACTATTCTTGTATGTAACGCAATTGTAAATAAACTCACAGGCGCAAGCCTTGATGAAGGAATCGGAGGTTGACATGCCGAAAATCACACTTGAAAACGTAACAAAAAGATGGGGCAAATTCTACGGTGCCGATCATCTCAATCTTGAAATAGCAGACAATGCTTTCGTAACACTGCTTGGTCCTTCCGGATGCGGCAAAACAACAACACTCCGAATGATTGCAGGTCTTGAGACACCTACGTCCGGTAAAATCACAATCGGTGATAAGGTTGTATTTGACAGCGAGATGGGAATTAACATCCCCGCAAACAAAAGAAAGGTGGGCTTCCTTTTCCAGAACTACGCTCTTTGGCCCAATATGACTGTTTATCAGAACATTTCCTTCGGTCTTTCCAACATCAAGGAAGAGATGAACAAGGTTGACTTCGAAGCAAAGAACGCCGCAAGAATCGCAGAGCTTCTTAAGAATCCTTCCGAAATCAAGGCTGTCATCGAAGAGTGTCGTGACAAGAACGGCAAGATTGACGAAAACAAAGCCGTTTTAAAGCTTATTGATGCTTTCACTGTTTCACAATACACCGCAAAGAAACTTCTCAACTATCAAACAGAGAGCAAGTCGGATTTCTCCGCTGAAATCAGCACTTTGCAGGCTAAAGTTGCCGAGGCACGTAAAAAATACGAAGCTGACGGCTGCAAGCTCGCAGACGACTTCACGGTAACAAAGAACGGCAAGCCCGTTACATCCGTAAGAAAACTTACAAAAGAAGAAATCGATCTTTCTGTAAGACGTGTATCCCGTATCGTTAAAATCGGTATGTTCATGGACAGATATCCCGCAGAGCTTTCCGGCGGACAGCAGCAGCGTGTTGCCATTGCCCGTACTCTTGCTCCGGAGCCTTCGGTTCTTTTCATGGATGAGCCCCTCTCCAATCTGGATGCAAAGCTTCGCCTTGAAATGAGATATGAGCTTCAGAGACTTCACGTTGAAACAGGTTCAACATTCGTATATGTTACCCATGACCAGATGGAGGCCATGACTCTTGCCACACAGATCTGCCTCATCGACAATGGTTCACTCCAGCAATACGATGCACCTCTTACAGTTTACAATAAGCCCAACAACCTTTTCGTTGCCGACTTCGTAGGAAATCCCTCCATCAACTTTGTTGAAGCAAAAGGTACACAGGGTGCGAACGGAACATTGAACTTATCCATCTTCAATAATCGCTCCATCGAGTTCAAGCCCGCAGAAAGCTTTAACCTCAACGACTGGTTCGCAGAGCGCGATAAACTCGCTGCAGAAAAGAAAGCTGCTCACGACAAAGCAGCCGCTGAAAAGGGATTTGTTGAAAAGGGAAATAAGGACGAGACCTTCAAATATCACATTCCGAAGGTTGTCGAAGAAGACGATTCTCTTGCAGAGGAGCCCGTTATCACAAACGAAGACTTCGTTCTCGGTATAAGACCTGAATTTGTAGACATCAAAGCCTCTGCAGGTCTTGATGCGGAAGTATACGGTGCAATGCCCACAGGTATGGAATCTACCGTTAAAGTTAATGTCGACGGCTTCCTCATTACCGGCGTTGTATTCGGCGCATCACTCTTCAAGATTGGCGAAAAGAGCAAAGTTAACTTCACAGGAAACAATGCAATTCTGTTCGACAGAAAGAGCGGAAAGAGAATTGCTCTCGGAAGCATAGAAATGTAAATTATCATAATGGAATAGTTGCTTTGTCAGTTAAAGTTTAAAGAAGAAAAAGGGAAGGACGTTTGTTGCAATGTCCTTCCCTTTTTTAGGAGAATTTTTACAGTTCCTTTGTATTACCTCATTTTGTTATCCAGAGACATTTTTCATTCTACTAAACAAATAATCTGTTACAAGAACTTTTCCCTAGTTATTCTTTTAAGGAATTATTTTCGAATCTACAACGTATTCTCTGTCCATCATTTCTATTTTTTCAGAATCAAGAAAAGAAGAATCTGCTGTAATTATTTCCAGTTCATTCACTTTTCCTTCCAGAACGTGTAGCAGAAAAACAATTGGGGCTCTTGTTCTTTGATAACATATCATCTCAATCGGCACTCTAATATCAAATGGAAACATCTTGCTCACATGCGTTGTATGCATCTTAATTGATAAGAAATCAAAACCGGATTGTCTTGTAACCTCAACATTGCTCAGTTGTTCTATTAATATTTCTTTGCCCAAAAAATCCTTTTCCATCAAATAATGAAGCCATTCTTTTTCTTTTTCTGACAACTCTTCCATAATAGTTCTCCATTTATGGTACCGTATAATATGTGCCAATATTAGTTACAAAATCTGATACGCCATAACTTGTGAACTCTATATTAACACCATCAATATTTATTATTCCCTTGTAGAATTGACCTTCTTTTAAGTCTAATTTAGATACAAAATCCGCAAGAGAATTATTTACATTATCAACATTTAATCCAGTACCTTCCAGATGCCTTCCTCCATGTCCAAATGTTATTTCCTTTCCATTTGCATTGATTTTTGAAGTTATACCTCCTCCCCCATCTGGAGCATTGTATGCTTCCGATGGGTTTCCACCCTTACCAGCCCCACTATTTTCAGCCCATTTTTCGTTGGCCTTATCCTGGAGCTTCTCGGAAATGTCTTTATTTCTCTCAGCTGCTGAACTGTTTCCGCCTGAAGCGGCCCAGCTAACCAATGCAAGTAATAATTCTCCTATAACAGCAGTCACACCGATAGCAGCCGTTCCACCTTCCGCTACCGGTCCCGCAGGCGTAGCTAAAGATGGCGCAGCAGATCCCATCATTGTACCTGTAAATGCAAGAGTCGGAAGCGTGGCCCCCATAAAAAACAGAGAGGCTTTTTCGCTTAATTCGGCTACGGCTTCATTATGTTTTGACTGATAATCATACGCAACCGAAAGGCCAAACAGATATTCCGGCGGTATATAGTCTCCGGCTACCTCGATTAGCTCGTCCACAAAATCGTCACCAACATTCCCGATGATGGTAACAATAGTCTTTGATACCGGGAAATTTACAGTAAGATCATTCCCCGAATCGTTGTTGGTCAGAAAAGCCCATACAATATCATCTGAACTAAAGAAATCGAAATAGTCAGATATTGACTCAAGCTCGTCCAATACCTTTCCCCAGAACTCACCTGCATAATCGCTTATGCTTCTCTTACAGTACCCGCTGGGGTCCGTGTACCTCAGGGGATTGCTGCCCACGTAGACGTACAGGTTCCTGCCGTCACCGTGGTACCTGTCTTCGTTCAGGAACCTGCCTTCCGCAGGGCTGTAGTTTCTTGCCCTGAGATAATAGGTCTCAGTTACGCAGTCATACTGCTCCCCTGCATAGAGGATATCGTTTTGGAAGTGAGTCAGAGAGTCTGCAGGCTGCGCTGTGCCCGCCGTTCCGGATGCCCTTTCAAGAAGGTTTCCGAATGCATCGTACAGGTATGATTCTACCACGCTTCCGTGGCTGTCCGCAAGGGCTTTCACGTCACCGTGTGAGTTTGTTACGACATAGTCGTTTCCTGTACGTTCAATTTCGTTTCCGTAGAGGAAGTTCTTTGTGGAACTCTCAGGAATGCCGCCGTCAACGTTCTCTGTATGTACTTCGGAAAGGATCAGACCCGAAAGGGTTATGAAGCTGTCCAGAATCTCCGTATACGTTCCGGTTAACCCGTTTCCTGACGGATTTCCCGTGTTGCTTCCGCTTACATACGTCTTCCTTGAGTTTCTGAGGTTCTCGGCATCATAGGTGTTTTCCTCCCTGATTACTCCGTTTACGGTTACCGTCAGAAGAAGGTCACGCGGGGAATAGGTATAGTAGGTGGTACATAACATGTCGGCAAACGCACTGCCGCCTATGGGTTTGTCAATGATTCGGTCTGACATCCCGTTCTTCCCGGCAGTATCTGTTCCCCCGGTTTCATTTTCTCCCTGTAACGGCTTTTTTATTATGGGAACAATCGTGTCCGAAGCCTTCGGCAGCACTGTCTTAGTTTCAACCGTAAGGTTACCGTTTCCGTCGTAAACATAGTCTGTCCTTTCCGTTTCCGTGGTTTCACGGACCAGGCGGTTCATTATGTCATAGGTGTATGAGGTTTTCCCGTTCACCGTGTCTTCCTTCAGTATGCGGTTTCCCATTGAATCATAGGTATAAGAAATATACAGAGCAGTTGCGGAATCGCCATCCAGGAGATTTACTTCCCTGTTCCACTTATGGTTCTCCGAAACAAGTCGTGAAAGTCCGTCATAAGAATACGTGACATATTCATCCGGAGTCACCTGACTTATTAGGTTTCCGAGAATATCATAATCGTTTTTCTCTGAGTAAATGATGTTTCCGTACCCGTCTGACGTGTTCATACTTGAAACATGCTTAAGTGCATCATAATAATAATCCGTACGGATACACGTATCCCCGGTACTTAATGTCTTTGTACGGAGCGTACCGTCGGCGTTATAGGCATGGGTTACCAGGTCCCCGGTCAGGCCGTCACTTACGGTAAGAATGTTTCCCTGTTTATCGTAGGTGTAAGTCACGTCATAGGATAAATCCCCGGTTCCCGCTATGCCGGTTACGTTACCGGCGGCATCATACGATATGGCAAGATCATAGTTACTTTCGCCGCGTACTGCCTTGTTTACCGTCCTTCCGAGTTCATCGCAGGTGTAGGTTATGGTGTCTGCGGCCGTTCCGGTTATCTTCTGCTCTGAAGTCAGGAGCCCGCGGAGATCATATGCATACAAGTATGTCTCGGTGACTGCAGTGTTTCCCGCTTCGTCCCGCACGCTGTATTCTTCCTTACGCACGTATCCGAAGGAATCGTACTCTGCAGAGTAAAGTGTTCCGTTCCTGTCGGTCTTTCCCAGTATCCTTCCGTCAAGCCCTCTTGCATATGTTTCCCCTGTACCGTCCGGGTAAATAATCCCTGAAAGGTTTCCCGCAGTGTCGTAAACGTATTCCGTCACTGCACCGTTTGCATCCGTTACGCCCGTGACGTTACCGTTTAAAGCGTACGAATAACGGGTTTCGTATCCGAGGGCATCGGTTACCTTTGTTACGTTTCCCCTGCTGTCCGTTTCATAAAGTGTCACGTTTCCCGCACCGTCGGTGAAGGACGTCATGTTCCCGTTCACGTCATATGTAAACAGTGAGAGGCTTACAGCGGTGCCCTCCTCCGAAAATGTTTCCGTCTTCAGAAGGTCACCCGCAAGGTTATAGGAGAAGGTATCAAGTGTTCCCGCGGCATCCTTTCTGCCGGTAACCCTTCCCACGGCATCATAGGAAGCGGTCATGCTGACCGTACCGTCGGCATCTGTCGTACTTATAAGGCGGTTAAGCGAATCATACGCATATCCTGTTGTATTTCCTGCCGCGTCCGTTAATTCCGTAAGGTTGCCGTTAAGGTCATACTTATATCCTGTAACTCCGTTAAGTGCATCCGTTATTTTTATCAGTCTTTCATTAGGGTCGTATTCATAGGATGTAATGTTTCCAAGCGGATCGGTCACCTCCGTAACGTTTCCGCGGGCATTATAGGAATACTTCGTCGCACGTGTTTCCCCGGCACCGTCCGGGTCCGTTTCAGCCTTTGTGAGAACGTTTCCCGCAGCATCATATGTAAACACGGTTTTTCCGCCTTCAGGATATGTAACCGTAATGATGTTTCCGTTGCCGTCATAGGTATACGCGGTTCTTCCGCCGTAAGGATTTATCTCCTCCAGGAGGTTTCCAAGTTTATCATGGACGTATTCCGATACAATGCCGTTTATGTTTTCAAAGACAAGGTTACCCCTCAGGTCATACCCGTATGAGGCGAAGCTTCCGTCGGAACAGCTTACCTCCGTGAGGTTCCCGTTTACGTCATAAGTGTATTCCGTCACAAACCATGCAGGAGAGTCATCGACGGCTGTTCCGTTTATGTCCGTATACGTTCCGTAAAGAACAAAGCCTGAATACTTTCTCTCCTCCGTCCGTCTTCCGTTTTTATCATAGGCATACCTTATGAGTTCACCGTATACGTTCCCGTTTTCTTCCATGACGGGGACGAGTACTTCAGTTACGTTCCCGTTAAGGTTATACTTATATTCCGTTCCTATACGGTCTTCATTGTTTTCACCGCGGGCATCCCCTTCCGCATTCATGCTCTTTATTATGTTGCCCATTTCATCATACACGAAGGCTTCCGTAACCGTTCCCGTCGCATCGGTTACCTTTATGGGACGTCCGAGGGAATCATAGGAATATCCCGTCGTATTCCCGTTGGGATCGGTCACCCTGATGACGAGGCCTCCCGCATCATACACGTACGATGTAACTCCTCCGTCGGGTGCAGTCACGCTTTCGAGGTTTCCGACCCTGTCATAGGTATAGATGTATCCCTGCGCGTCCTCGCAGCTTCCGTTTTCGTTCTGGGTAAGCGCTTTTCCCGTAATATTTCCGTTTACGTCATAGGTCACGCCCGTCGCATTACCGAGAGGGTCTTTTGCACTTACGAGCCGTCCCATTCCGTCATAGGTATAGGTATATCCGGAGACACGGTTTATATCATCCCCGGTAATGCCTGACACCGTTTCCGCTATCTCTTCCGTGCTGAGGTTTCCTGCAGCAGATGAAAGGTTTCCTATGGCCGGTATGTCCTTTGCCTGCTCCGGAAGTACGACCTTCACAAGGTTTCCCGCATCATCATAAAACATGAGCTGCGCGTTTCCGGAAGAATCGACAATACCGGTAATGTTTCCAGCCATGTCATAGGTATAGACAACCGCTCCGGTCTCATCCTCCGTTTTTACGGTCCGGCCATACAGGTCAAACCCGCCGGTCACGGTTCTTCCGTTTGCGTATTTAACTGTAAGCGGTGTGTTTCCACTTTCCTCAGTATAGGTATATTCCGTGATGTTTCCAAGAGCATCCGCAGACCTGATTAGTCTTCCTTCCGTGTCATAGCAGTAAGAAAACACTGAGGTTCCGTTTTCGGTTGTATTTGTACGCTTCTCCGTCAGGTTTCCGTTTTCATCATACATAAACTCCGTTACGGAGCCTGCCGCATCCGTTACGGAAAG
>JAZLLG010000013.1:0-3864 GCA_045598045.1 Lachnospiraceae bacterium
ACGGCTGATCGAAAGCTATGGCACCGGCATCCGCAGGATTTATAAGCTGTATGAAAACTGTGATGCACAGCCGACCATTGAGGCAACAGCCAATGCTTTCAAAATCGTGCTTCCAAACATGAACGAAGCCTCTCCGATAGCTCCGGACGAAAGCAAAGTCACCTATCAAATGCGCAAGGTGATGGATTATATCGCGGATAACGGTCAGGCTACGGATACTGAGCTTGAAGAAATTCTTGATGTAAAGCATACACGCGTCTATAACTTAACACGCGAAATGAAGGAACTTGGCTTGCTTCGCATTGAGGGCAGAGGCAAAGATAAGAAGTATTTGCTGAAATAACCATTCGTATTGCCGATGAAGGTGGCACAGCAAAGACACTTGGTGCTCGTGTAGAAGAATTCATCGGCTTTGTGCCTAATAGAGGAATTAAGGAAGGTGATTTTATGGCAGACATTAAGTTATTCAACATAAAAGGAACTGTTAAAGAATATCAGAGCGGTACAGTAACTCTTGAAAAAGAACTGCAAACTGTCATTGAAAATAACATGACCACGTTCTTTGGCGTAACATTTCTTGCGTCGGAATACCGAACAACAGACGGTGGTCGTATGGACAGTATAGGCATTGATGAAAACCATTGCCCCGTCATTTTTGAGTACAAGCGTTCCATGAAAGAGAATGTCATTAACCAAGGTCTCTTTTATCTGAACTGGTTACTGGATCATAAAGACAGCTTCAAAGTTCTTGTGATTGAAAAACTAGGCTTGAAAGAGGCAAACAATATTGACTGGACAATGCCTCGTGTAGTTTGTGTCGCCGGTGACTTTACAAAATATGACGAATCTGCTATCAAACAGATGAACCGAAACATTAGCCTTATTCGGTACAAAAAGTTCGGTGATGATCTGCTTATGTTCGAGCAGGTCAATGAGAATATTGCAGCCGCCATTCCGGATATAGACGTTGCCCCTACTACAAAACAGCAAAAAGATAAATCTTTCGCCGAGCAGTATAAAAATGCCAAGCCTGAAATCAAAACGCTATACGATGACCTCAGAAATTATGTGCTAAGCCAAGGCGATGATATTAGCGAAAATAGCTTAAAGCTTTATACTGCGTTTAAAAAAATTAAAAATTTTGTTTGTGTAGAGATTTTCAACAACCGTTTGCTGTTACATCTTCGCTTAGACGTCACTACCGTTGACTACGAAGAGGGATTTACTCGAGACACCTCTCAAATTGGACATTGGGCAACTGGCGATGTCGAAGTATTAATTCATAATAAAACGGATTTTGAAAAAGCCAAGCCACTAATTGATAGAGCTTATAACGAGAATTGAGGTGCTCATATGAGCGCAAAAGAAGCAAAAGCTCGCATAAAAATAAATAAGATGCTTGAAGACGCCGGCTGGAGATTTTTTGATAGTGAAGAAGGCCCTGCCAATATTCAGCTCGAGGCAAATGTAAAGCTGACAAAAAAGCAGATAGATGACTGCGGGGAAAACTTTGAAAAAATCAAGAACGGCTTTGTCGATTTCTTGCTTTTAGATGAAAACGGGAAACCGTTTATCGTCCTTGAAGCGAAATCCGAAGACCTTGATCCGCTGATGGGTAAAGAGCAGGCGCGTAATTACGCTAAGTCCCAGTTTGTTAAATATGTTATCTTGTCTAACGGTAACATTCACTATTTCTGGAACATTTACAAAGGCAATCCACAGGTGATAGTATCCTTCCCTTCCTGCGAAAGCGTCAAGGGAAGTAAAGCTCTCAATGCCGATCCTGCACGCCTTTATAATGAAGGAATAAACGCTGACTATATTGCTGTGGTACGTGAGCCACGATATGCAGAGGCTCCCGAATATCAAAACCCAGAAACCCGCTCACAGTATCTGAAAGATCGCGGCATCCGCATGATGCGTAAGTACCAGGTCAACGCACTGAAGGCATTGCAGAAATCTGTGAAAGAAGGAAATCAGCGATTTCTTTTTGAAATGGCAACCGGAACCGGCAAGACGCTTACTTCAGCCGCAGTGATTCGGCTGTTCCTTCGAAGTGGGAATGCAAACCGCGTGCTCTTTCTCGTTGATCGAATCGAGCTGGAGAACCAAGCAAAGAAGAACTTCATTAATTACCTGAAACCGGATTACGATACCGTCATTTACAAAGAGCATACGGACGACTGGCGCAAGGCAGATATTGTTGTTTCTACGGTTCAGACGTTATCCTATAACAATAAATATAAGTCTGTTTTTAAGCCAACGGACTTCTCACTGATTATTGCCGATGAGAGCCACCGGTCCATCAGTGGTAACAGCCGGGCAGTCTTTGAATACTTCATCGGATACAAGCTCGGCCTGACGGCCACGCCGAAGGATTACCTGAAAAATGTGGATGCCGAAGATCTGGCTGTAAATGATCCCCGTGCATGGGAGCGTCGTCAGCTTCTCGATACATACAAAACCTTCGGTTGTGAGAGCGGAGAACCTACATTCCGTTATTCCCTGATTGACGGCGTGAACGACCCAGATGGCCCGTATCTTGTCAATCCGACCGTTGTGGACGCCCGCACAGAAATAACCACCCAGCTGCTTGCTGACAAAGGTTATGCCGTAGTATCCCACGGCGACGAAGAAGACGAAGACGAGGAAGAAACGTATTTTGCTCGTGATTTCGAGAAAAAGTTCTTTTCCGAAGAAACAAATATGATCTTCGTCAAGACGTTCATGGACAATGCTCTGCGCGACCCTATCACCGGAGAGATCGGCAAAGGCATTATCTTCTGCGTAAGCCGCAAACACGCCGCAAAGATCACACAGCTTTTGAACGTGTATGCCGATAAGATGTTCCCGGATATGTATTATTCGGATTTTGCCATGCAGATCACATCTGACGTTCAGAATGCGCAGGAATACACAATCAATTTCCAAAACAACAACCTCAGCGGAACCACAAAGTTTCTCGAGGGTTATAAATCCTCCAAGACCCGCATCTGCGTAACCGTCGGCATGATGACGACCGGTTACGACTGTGAAGACCTGCTGAATATCGGACTATTCCGCCCCATATTTTCACCAACTGATTTTATCCAGATCAAGGGCCGTGGAACCAGAACATTTACTTTCAACTACAAAACCCGCAAAAATGGCGTGTTGGAAGAACACACTGCTCCAAAAGATACATTTAAGCTCTTCGACTTCTTCGGTAACTGCGAATACTTTGAAGAGAAGTTTAATTATGACGAGGTAATAAAGCTGCCCAGACCCGCATCGGACAGCAAAGTCACCGGCGGTGGCGGTGTTACTACAACCACCTTTAAGAACTTCGATCCTGACCCGCTGAAAACCATGACGGAAACAAAGATTGGTTTGCAGGGCATGAAGATTGATCGTATGTTCTTTGAAAAATTCGAGGACGAGGTCAAAAAGGATACCGAAGCACGAGCACAGTACGAACAGGGCAATTATGCCGCAGCACAGCGGTATATCGAAGAAAAATATCTCAATCAGCCTGCCGAATACTATACCTGGGACAAACTCCGCCGCGCAACCGGTGTTGACCGCCGCGTAACGGTTAAGGAAATGATGGATAAGATTTTCGGTATCATTCCAGCCTTCAAGAGCAAAAAGGAGCTGGTCAGCGATGAATTTGACGGCTACTTGCTCACCTGTGGTGTGCCTGCCGGTGACTATTATGAAGTCCGTCGATTCTTTGAAACCTACCTAGAGTTTGCTGAAAAACAGCAAACAGATTCTAAAAGTTCTAAATATATCAAACGTATTGCTGATTCCGGCATTTTCTGCTGTATATAAAGCATAAGTGTTGTATAATGAGCATAGTCAAAACCGCAAGATAATCTAAGA
>JAZLLG010000014.1:0-35774 GCA_045598045.1 Lachnospiraceae bacterium
GTGAGTTAGTATGTTCCTCACATCCAGCTTCCTTCAGATTCGAGGTCGCCCTCGACACCCTTGCCTTCGGCTATATCCTTCCCACTACCGGGCGGAATCGGGACTTTAACCCGTTAGAAACGTGCGCCGCTAGGCGCACCATTATAAAAGTGATACAGGGGGACGGGGATGTGTATTCATTTTAAAATACAAAATGAATACACCTCGCCTTCCCCCTGTATCACTTTTATCTTCTCATTTGGGGTCTCTGCTGCGCTCTGGCGTAGTCGCTGAGACACTGATCTATCTTTCCGCGTATGAAATCACGCTGTTCATCCTTGACGAGGAAATAAAGGTATGACTCTTTTACGAAGTCCTGAGGAAGTCCTCTGCCTACTATCTTGAAGTTTACATAGCCTCTGTCAATGTAACTCTGAATCTCTTCATTTGAGATGAATGCAGGACGCTTCGAGCACTCGGAGAAAACACGTGCTCCGTTTTTATTCGGGCACTGGAACTCAGTGGACCTGTCAAACTCAAGCTGAGAAAGAGACTCTGCTTTATAGTGATCTGCGCGCTTTGGGCAATTGGGGAAACATATTTCGTTTACAAGAATCTCAATTTTACCTGCCTGCGGCTCCAAAGCCTTTAACACCTCTTCATCGTGATTAAGATCATAATCAAGGACAACAAGGTGATAGTCTTTATTAACTTCATCAAGGAGGCTTTGCATGTCTGTCATGCGTTTCGTTGTTGAAGAAATCAGCTTATATTTAGGATACGTTTTACGAATATACTCCTCAAGGCACGGGCGGTTACAAAGTGCCTGATTCATGCCGTTGTCGGCAAGCTTCATGATAAGGTTGCAGAAGGTATCGTGGACATGTTCTTCTTCAAGGAGAGAATTCGTCCAGGTGAATCGAACAGGCACGCCATGGGCATTATATGCCTTGATAAGGCGTTCCATATCACCTTTTGCGGCTGTTCCGAACACTGCCCTGCCACCATTCCATATTGCTCCCGGGAAGGTGCCGTAAACGCTGCCGATTTTATATCCGTCCCTGAATTTGCTCGGATAGTCGTGCATTAAATTGATGATAATCTGATTTAATGTACTGAAGTAAACAAAACCGGGAAGATGCCAATATATATCTGCCATCTGACTCTCCTTTACGGCCATACGCCCGGTCTGGGCTTATTTTTGATGATAATACGGTTTGCTTCAAGATTTGCATAAAGCTGGATGCGGATGAAGCCCTGGAATTCAGGCTTAATAAGGTAGTGACAATATGTCTCGACAAGTGAGAAAAGATTACCTGTTCTACCCTCAATCTTAAAGTTATTGAAGCCTCTGGGAAGGTATTCGTTATAAATTGCTTCCGGAGAAACATAAGTTTTGTAGTTCTGAATGGTGTAAATACAATTATGTTCACCATACTGGCATGACCAGGGAATAATAGGAATCTGCTTATCTGGCGGGAGTTCACGATTTGCAAGCTCAATGCGGTGATTCTTTGCAACATTTTCGTAGTGTGCACCACGTCTGGGACAGTTGGGCACGCAGCAGGCATTAACAAGAACTTCGCATCTGGAAGGATCGTTTACTTTTTCAAGAATGTCCCATTCATTATTAAGATTATAGTCAACGACAACAAGATGGTAATCTTTGGAAAGCTCTTCATTAAGTCCCTCGAGCGTGCGAATCTCCTTACATGTGGAGCTGCAGATTTTGAAGGAAGGATATGTCTTTCTTATGTATTCTTCCAGAATCGGAGAAACAACAAGAACCTGATTCATACCATTGTCTGCTTCCTGCATACAGAAATTGCAGTAAAAGTCATCAAGCTCTTCCTCTGTAAGAATAGGGTTTGTGTATGTATAGCGGATGGGAATCCCCTGCTTGTTTATTGATTTGATAACATTTCTGATGTAGGAAGCATCGCACTGATCACCGAGCACAAGACGGCCACCCGACCATGCAGAAGTAGGAAATTCACCAAAAAAAGAACCAATCTTAATGCCTTCTCTAAAGTATTCGGGCTTTGTCTGAAGAAGATTCAGCATGAGCATGTTTAACGGATAGTTAAAGCGTAATCCGGGTAAATGAAAAATAACGTCCATAAATATCTCCTCATATAAAATATAGGAATAATTATACCACATATCCACGCTGTAAAAAAGCAATATTTATAAGATGTCATATCATGCATTGCTAAAATCAGAAGATGCAACGAGCGTGCGTAGATTGTACGATGCACATTTGAACATAAAGAAAGGAGAGCGCCCGGAAAAACGCTCTCCAAAATTATTGTTTTTGTTACTTGATGAGATTATTTATTGAATTCATCAAGAGCTGCCTGCCATGTAGCACGGCATGCTTCTGCAACCTGTGCAGGTGTGTTATCCTCTGAGAAGCCCCACCATGAAAGCTGAGCGCCTGTATCGATACCGGGAACGATCAAATGATACTGAACGCGAGCATCTGACATAGCAAGTCTGATAGAGATGTCGATAGCTTCGAAATCTTCATAAGAAGCTTCGTAGCCTGACTGCCATCCTTCATAATCTTCATATCCGGGGATAGCATCGTTGAATACATCATATGCAAATGCAATCTTCCAAGCTCTGTCTGCATCGTAGCAGCCAGGGATAGCGTAAAGGTTATCATTTACAGACATAGGATGCTTTTCAGTTGTAGCTGTAGCCATAGCTGAAGGACCAACAGGGAATGAGAGACAACCCCACTCAAGGCTTGAACCAGCGTCAACTGCTGCCTTAAGGTTGTTTCCGTAGTATGCTTCATCAGGAAGGAATGCATAAACGCCATTGTTGAATGCGTCCTTGTAGTATTCCCATGTTCCGTCTGCAGGCTGCTCATAACCAAACTGCTGTCTGATTTCCCAACCGGCATTAATAGCTTCCATTGTTTCCTTGGACTCAAGGTTGTTAATGAGCTTACCGCTAGCGTCCTGAGCGATAAATGAACCGTTGTTAGCGAAGATCATAGCTGAGAACATGTTGCCCCAGTTAGCTGCAACACCGTAAACATCTGTAACGCCGTCGCCGTCCTTATCCTTCTGAACCTTGCCCATGATTTCTTTCCATTTATCCCAGTTCCAGAATGAAGGATCTACCTGCTTCTCATAAAGCTCCTGCCAGTCAACACCGGCATCTGTAAGGAGCTGCTTGTTGAAGAAGAGAACGCCTCTTGCTTCAGGCTCACCGGGTGCACAAGCGAATGTACCCTGAGGGAATGTATAAAGCTTATGAACGTTTGTCTTGCCCCACTTTTCAGCGTCGTTGAGGTCAATAGCACCTGAAAGCTTGGAGAGGTCTGTAACGAGACCGGACTTCATAGCTTCGATGATACCTGCATCAGAACGAAGAGCGAAGATGTAGTTGTTGTCATCGCCACCTGTTGTGCAGTAGTCGATGAAGTCTGCGGGAACATTGCCCCAGTCAGAGATTGTTTCTCTCTTCATTGTGAAGTTATATGTTTCCTGTGCCCACTCCCAGTAATCCTGGCAAGCTCTGTCATAATCACTCTTAGCTTCGCCGGGCCACTTGGAACCGTCTGTCCACCAGTCACGGATTGTAACTGTGATACCGCCAAGGTTAACGACTTCGCCGTTAGCATCTCTACGAATGAAGTAACCCTCTTCTGTGTAGTTGGGATCTTCTGTAGGAGCGGGTGCATCTGTAGCCTTAACTGTTGTGTCGCCACCCTTGGGAGCTTCTGTAGCCTTGGGAGCTTCTGTGGGCTTTGTTTCTGTGGATGTCTCACCACCACAAGCAGCGAGACCAACTGTCATTACAACTGCCATAGAAGCAGCCATAACCTGTCTGAGTTTCTTACTGATCATTTTATTTCCTCCTTTAAATGATAGTACCGAAAACCGATTTGTCGGTTTTCTCTTTTCTCCTCTGACGCTTCTGCATTTTCCGGGATGCAGTTTCGTCTGGAATATCTTGAGCACCTGCTCAAATATCTGTACAGCATATTTGAACGAAGATGCGTAAGATCAATTACTTAAACGTTTACTTATCTATTTTACCACATTTAGTAAATTATTACTACTTTTTTCGTAAAGTTTCTGCATTTTTGGTAGCTTTTACCAAATTACATCTTAATACCACTGCTTGAAAGGCTTTCTACGAATCCCTTCTGAGCAAAAAGGTAAAGAATGAGTACCGGGAAAATAACCATAAGTGTTCCGGCACATACAATAGCGTTAATCATAGCGGTAGAAGCAACATAAGCACCATCTCCGCCGTGATCCTGAAGCAGCAGCTGGAAAATACGCTCTGAAAGAGCTGACAGCTGCAAGGAAATCATACGTGCTTTACCAAGGAAGAGCTTTGAATAGAAGCTGTCTGTCCACTGCCATACAAAGGCAAAAAGGAAACAGGATGTGAGAATAGGTTTTGCGTCAGGGAGCATAACCCTTACAAATGTTCTTAATGTACCTGCTCCGTCAACATATGCCGCCTCTTCAAGCTCCTTGGGGATTGTACGGAAGAACTGACGGATAAGGAAAATGTATAAGCCGTTTTTCAGAGCCATACATGTTGCACTTAACATATAATAAGGCGCAACAGAACCTTTAAGGTCAAGAGTCTTTCCGGTAATCAGCTTGATTAATCCAAAAACATCGAAATATTTGAAGTGAAGCTGAAGAGATGTGGAAATAATCTGGGGAGGTATGATAATCGAAAGGATTACACAGGCAAACCAGAATTTCTTAAGCGGAAACTCAAATCTTGCAAATCCATAGCCGACCAAAGTACAAATAGCCACCTGAAGAATTGCAGAAGTAACGCTGATTAGTGCTGTATCACGAAGGCACTCAAGATAGTGCATAAACTCCGCTGCTTTCAAGTAGTTATATGTCGTAAAGTGCTCGGGAATGGAAATGATTGTAGTATTGTACAAATCTTCCTCAGCCATGAAGCTTAAGGATATCTTCTGGAGAATAGGCTGTATTATCATGAAACACATACCAAACAGAAGAACAGCCATGCAGAGCTTTATGAATGTGTTTATTAGAAATTTTCTGACAAGATAACCATCACAAGCTCTGTTACGTTCCCAGAATTTTGCGCGTTTTGCTTTTCGTTCTGCTTTACTAGTCATAATAATAAACCACCTTTGATATGATGAATGACGTTATGCCTATAAATGCGATAATTATCGCGAAGTATACCCACGCCATTGCCGAAGCGAAACCATAGTCGAGATACTCAACAAGTGTTGTCTGAATTTTGTTCATAACCTGATTGTCTGTATGCATACAGAAATCAATTATTGTGTAAATCCAGTTTACAAGGAAAAGAGATGAAATCATAGGAAATGTAATCTTCCAAAAGCTTTCCCATGCCGTACATCCCTCAATGGATGCTGCTTCATACATCGATGATGAAATTGTCTGAAGACCTGAAAGGAAAATGATAATCTGAATGCCGGAAGCTATCGCAATATCATAAACCTTATCTACTATTTCGAATACCTTATCAAACAGCTTCGTACCTATTCCAAACGTCTCAATCAAACCTTTAATAGTATCGGTAATACTGAAGTCGTTTGAATTCTCCTTAATCATTTCTGCCATATCACCAAGAAGTGAGTTGTTGGTCTCAACGCCGAGAATAACGCCGGATGAAAGAATAACAGGAAGGAAGAAGATTGCTCTTACAAGTGCTCTTCCGCTAAACTTCTGGTTGAGGAGAACAGCTACGAACAAGCTGAAAACCATTACGGAAATCGTATTGATAACCATTTCCCAGGAGCTGTCTGTGAGGAACTGAGGAAAATCGATGTCTTTTGTAAATGAGTAGTCATAGTTGGTAAGGCCGGCCCAGTCGAAGCTGAATCCGTCTGCGCTGACATTTACCTTACAGAAACTCATATAAAGCGACTGACACAGCGGTTTTACCAGAAAGGCAAGGAAACCGATGATGAAAGGCAGGATAAACAAATATCCGGCTACCGCTTTTCTCTTCTGCAAACCTTCGTATTTAGGTCTGCGTATTTTTTCTTTTGCTTTTGCCATTGTTTACCACCTCCCAACTACTTAACAACAACGTAGTCTCTTGAAGGAACGGTAATTCCATCGACTTCGAAGTCTTCATTGTAGCTGTAATTTACATAAACCTTAGTGCCATCCTCATAGGTTGTAACAGTGCAGTCACTGTTTACATACTTGTGATTGTCAATCGTCTGATTAAAGATATGTCCGAGCTCAGTATTATATCTGTTGTATGTTTCGATGATTCTCTCGCGGCATGCATCATACTCTGAACCAAAGTACATGTAGTAAAGAGTATTCTGAAGAGTGAACGGCGTCTCATCCATAACCGTGAAGCTGAGACCGGCACCATATTCAGCACTTCTTAAGAGCTCATCGTTGAAATTACCTGTAAGATTTAATGACTCTCCTACATAGTTAACGTAACCGTGAAGAGCAATCTGGTAGAAAGGAACGAGCTCGTCCAGGATTGTGTAACGTGAACCGTCAAAATCCATGTTGTCGATGATTGTTGCGTACGGAGCAATGTAGTCATTTCCCTCATTAATCATTACGGGCTCGTCGGCAATTCCTTTAATCAGCTCATCCTGCTGATTCAGAACCATCTGCCTCGTATAAAAATCTTTCTTAGAGTAATCTCCGGAAAGATTATTTCCAATGTTTTGGAATGAAGGATACGCTCCAAACTCTTTTGTGGCTTCAAGGAATTCATCGCACATCTTCTGAATGTTTTCATTGCTAAGGAGGTAGTAGCAGTCAAGATCGTCTCTCTGACCGAATGTGGTCGTAGAAAACTCGTAAAGCTTTGCCCTCTCTTTATTTACAAAATGAGCAACATCATTGTAAATGCTGAAGCCATCCCAGAAATCGGTGTTAATTGCAAAATCGGTAATACCGTCGAGGTAAACGTTCACACCCAAATTCCTGACATCAGTGACCATTTTCTTAAGGTCTTTATCGCCGCCAAGTTTTGAAACCGTTTTAACCTTATTCAGCCATTGCTGCTTAACTCCACCATTAATAAATCCGGTGAGCTTAAGCGAAATGTTCTTTACACCCTCATTCTGAAGGTCTTCAATAATCTTTGTTGTTTCCTCGCACTCTGTAAGCGCAACGGGGACATCCATAGGAATACCGACAACCTGCTCAACCTTATCGATTGCACCAATCACCTCAAGGAGCATAGGTGCCTGCGAATCAGCATTCTTTTTGAAGTTGTCAGGATATTTGCTGATAAGGTATTCACGATATGTCTTGGCCATATCAACATAGCTGGACGAGTCAACAAATCTGTAACGCTGTCTTATGCATTCGCCCTCACCGAAGTGATCCTGATACTGATAGTTTGCAGTGTTGGATCTCTTTGTGATTTCGTATGAATCACGTGCGAGCAGTGTGTACTCGGCATTAACCTGATTATAGTTCGTCGACTTACCGCTTATGATAGCATTAATGTTTGCATAAGGCTCGCCGTCTTCAATAATGCAGATAAATGAATCATTTCCTTTTGAAATACCGAAGACTCCAAAGGAAGACGATGTTTCGTGAACACGCTCTTTATGAATGCTGGCATAGTCCCATCCGTACATCTGTGAATAATATGCGTTCTGGGATGTTTTACCATTATTAAAGTTGATAATTGCGCCACCGCCCTCAGGAACAAACATGAAGCCCGCATCGGAAGTACTGCCCGCGCCGAAATTCGGAAGAAGCGTAAGCCTGTAAATCGGCTTTTTGCTGGGATACTCTATCTCACTGAAGGGAACTTCAACAATAAGATCATCACCATCAAGTCTGTAAATAACAGAAACATTGTATATAGGCTTGTTGCTGACTGTCTCACTTGTATCACGCTGCTTATCTTCAACGTACTTCTCGTATGTATATCCGGCAGTCTCAAACGTGGTTTCAAGCTTCTTCTTAATACCTTTACCTACACCTGTTGCAGCTACATAGCAGACAGTATCATTAAGTAAAGGATATCTGGCTATATCGTCCTCAAGAGTCTTCTTCTGAGAACGTGTAGGATTATTAATATCGTACTTTGAATAATATTTGGATACATAGTTTGCATCTGATTTATCAAGAGCACCTGTATACTGCTTGTACTCTTCCTCAGTAAGGACAGGAGGATAAACAAACTCCTGCTCTACTTCACCGATGGAATAAAGGACCTTAATCTGGTCATCGGTAGCTTCAACCTCATAAATACTGTTTGTCACACTGTGCTTGAACGTATTATATGAGCTGTCTGATCCTGTCGTATCACTATAGTTTACAACAATTGTCGACTGAAGCTTTTCCTTTTCAACGGTCTGAGCCAAAGTATCATTTGCGGCATCCTCAGGTGAAGATGTCCATACCGCACCTGTTCTTTTGTTTGTAACGCTGAACTGCGTCGTTCCGGAGTCAAAAACAAATTTTGTTCCGTCACTTTCAAGAACATACTCTGTGGCCTCACCATCAAAGGATCTGGTCTGAACCGGGGGTTCTTCTTCTATTGCAACCGCCTTATATGTTGCTACAAAGACAACAACACCAAGAATTATAAGCGTAAGAATTCCGGGAAGAATGAGACCCTTCAGGTTTTCGATGACTGAAGCTCTTATTTCCGCTTTTCTTTCAGAACTTTTTTTCATGTCTTCCTCCGATTATAACCTAAACTTTAATTCTCGATACAAGGATACAAAATATCCGATACCCTGGCTTGCCATACTAAAGAATATAAGCAATACGAAAATAATTATACATATTCCGAGAATGGTTCCGATGATGAACAAAAGGGCTTTTCCGAAGCTGTACTCGTGTATCTGTGTCATTGCGCAGAAGATAAGGAATCCGCAATATACAAGAGATACGGCACTGATAACCGAGATAAGGTCTGCCTCATTTAATGTAACAAAGTTACTGAAAATAATGAGCGGAATATGAACAATCCAATACGGAATCAAACTGTAGCAGCTTGCGATATAAATCTGTCCGAGGCGTCCCTTACCATCAAAGAGAGTAGTAAGTGCCCAGTTTGCAACACACCAGAGGCCAAGTGGCAAGATGATTGCTCCAAGATACTTGAAAATGTTCTCCTCAGGCCAATAGGTGTCATTAAAGAGGAAACCCTCATAACGAACCATTGCTATTCTTGTAACAATAACAAGGAAAAGCATTAATGTTGCAACCTGATAGGAACCACGATGTTCGTGTGTAAGGTCCCAGAAGCCATCCATCGGATGCGTCGTGCAGTAAAATGCAAACTTTAAGTCTTTTCGGAACTTTATCATTTTTTCTTTAAAAGATGCTTTTAACATGCCTGCCTCCGAGCCCTATTTATTATCGAGCTTATTCTTTTTCTCTAATCGCTGCAGATAATCATTTGTATCGATTTCCCATTTAACTTTCTTAATTCTGCCGATTATAAGCGGCGTAGCAATGAGAAGGATGATAACAAGAATTATTGCAACAATATGTTCTTCGCACCATTCCTTACGGTACTGTACATATGCTCTGGAGTAGTTTTCTCTGTCGTATTTAAGCTCAAAGTACTCCATAGCTTCTTTATATTTTTCTTCACGAAGAAGTGTACGACCAACACCGATGTATGCAAGGTCATAGTTTCCGTTGAGATCAATAACCTGCTTCCAGCTTTCGCATGATGCTTCGTACTGTCCGTCCTGGAACTCTTCAATAGCCTTAAAAATCGCATTACCATACTCGGTAGGAGTCATAAGTGTAACTGAATTTGTAAACTGGTCAAGCACGAGGATATCATGCTTGTCGTTATAAGTCATGTTATCAATCGCAACCGGATATCTGAAGCATCCGTCCATATTTCCGGAGCCGCCGAATGCGAAAAGAAGTCTTCCCTGATCATCGTATGCAAATACACGACCGCGGTTTCTGTCAAGAGCAAAATAGGAACCATTCTCAAGTGCTGTAATATCTACGAGAAGAGATGTTCCGGAATAACCGCCGGCACTGCCCATATGAATATCACCGTACGGATAGTAATTACCGTTTCTGATGAGAATATCACTTCCCATAAGGTTTAAAAGTCTTATGGCGTTCTCTGAACCATCTTTAAGACCTGCTTCAGAAACGTGGGAAGTCGTTACGTACATGAAGCCTTCATGATCCATGTATACGTTATCATACTCTGTGGGAACGAAGTCTTCCATTTTTTCGAGCTGTTCTACAGATGCAATTCTCTTCCAAATGTACTGATAAAAGCTGTAGTTAACCGGGTTTGCTCCGATGAATCCTGAGAAAGTACCATCTGCTTCGTACTTCATAAGTCCTTTGGTTACCTGTGAAGCAAGGCAGTAAACACGCTCTGAAGAGTCAACTACTATCTTGTAAGGAAGGAAAGCAGCTGCCTGATCGAATGTCTCATGTGTAGGCTTAACGAAAACCTGAAGGAAGTTTAAATCCTTGTCGAGTTTAACGATACGATTTCTTTCTCTGTCTGCGATAAAGATATTTCCCTGCTTGGAAACAGCGACGTCTGTGGGGCCTTTAAAGCTTTTTCTTGATTCACCGTCGTCATATCCGGTAATGGTTCTTACGAAGGTAAGCTCTGCAGAACCTGTACGCTGACACTGGATAATACGGTTATTACCTGTATCGCAGATGTAAACCATATCACCGCTAACGGTAAGTCCACGCGGACCGCTTATGTTTTGAGCTACAGACTTACTGTTGTCGCCTTCCTCC
Organism: Lachnospiraceae bacterium; assembly: GCA_045598045.1. Classification (GTDB taxonomy): domain Bacteria; phylum Bacillota; class Clostridia; order Lachnospirales; family Lachnospiraceae; genus RGIG3528. Next base: position 10,713 of record JAZLLG010000014.1, read on the forward strand.
TCAGAAGTTTCCATGGGAAGTTCGACAACATCAAGGCCTATATCAACAGAAGTAAATACCTTTGTTACCGAGTATGCATCGGGAGAATACTGAACATCTCCCCAGTAGTCAAACGTATATGTGTATCCGACCTCCGCGCCTTCCTGAGCTTTTGTTTCAAACGCAGGAGTTGCAAGAGCAAGAACAAACGCAACCGCAAATGTGAGTGCGCATATCTTTGTAAGTAATTTTTTCATTGCGCCCTCCTTTAGTCCTTAAGTCCGGATGTAGCCATTGTTTCAAGAACCTGGCTCTGTGAAATAATGAAAATTGTTATGGGCACAATCATAAGAACTACGGCTACGGCGTAAGCCTGACCCGTTCTGGCAATTGCATTACCGGAAGTAATCTGACGGAGTGCAAATGAAAGTGTCTTTTTCTCTTCGGAGTAGATAACCGTTGTGGCACCGTTGTTCCAGAGAGCACCTACCGTGAAGATGATAACAGTGAGCCATGCAGGCTTAACGTTCGGCATAACGATGTGAAGGAATACACTCCATTCGTTTGCACCATCAATCTTAGCGGCTTCGATAAGTGATGTAGGAAGACCTTCCATGAACTGTTTCATAAGGAAGAGTCCGAGTGATGCGCCCCATGCGGGAATGATGATGGCCCAGTATGTATCAATCATACCGAGCTTATTCATGATAACGTAGTTGGGAATAGCCGTTACATAACCATTGAACATAAGGGATACAGTAACAAGCTTGAAGAAACCCTTTCCGCCGGGGAAATCGTACTTGGCAAGTACGAAAGCAGCCATTGATGCAAGGATAACATGTCCGAGTGTTCCTACAAACGTAAGGAATACTGTGTTGAAGATGTATCTGGGGAAAGTAACCCAGGACTTACCCATTGCAACAAAGAGGTCTGTAAAGTTGTCCATTGAAGGGTTCTTTGCAAAGAACTTGGGCGGGAAAATGAAGAGCTCGTCCAAAGGCTTCAATGAGGAGCTTATCGTGAAGACAAGCGGTATAGCCATTATTACGGCCATAAATGCCAGGAAAAGTCCGAGGAAGAAATCGCCTGTTTTTGAACGGTTCGGCTTTCTTCTGCGAAGGAACTTCGGCTTCGGTTTGTATACTTTTACTTTTTTGATTTTTTCTTTTTTGCTCATCATATCAGGTTCCCAATCTCCTTAACAAGGATTGTACGAATTTATTGCAAAGGATCATAGTAAGGAAAAGCAGCGTTGCAATAGCCGATGCATAACCCATTTCATACTTTGTCGAACCATAGTCGATAAGGTGAGTTACAATCGTGTGTGCTGCGTAGTCCGTACTCGGGTTACCACAAAGAGCCATAGTAACATCGGCAACACCGAATGATGTGGTAATGGACATAACGGCACCGAACATAAGCATAGGTCTCATGCTGGGCAATGTGATGTAGTAAAGCTCCTGCCAACGGTTTTTGACACCGTCAACGCATCCTGCTTCAAGGAGTGAATTGTCAACACCCTGAAGACCGGCAACGAACGAAAGGAATCCGGTGCCGAGTGAGGACCAAAGGATAACACCCATACATACAGGAAGCATATACTGAGGATTGATAAGCCAGAGTATAGGCGAATCGATAATTCCAAGTTCAATGAGCCACTGGTTAATATAACCGTAAATATCACCACGGAAGAGGATTGCGAAAATGAATGTTACGTTACCTGCAATAGAAGGTGCGTAGAAAATGATAACCGCAATCGTTCTGATCCATCTCGGAAGTTCATTAATGAGCCAGGCGAATACGAAGGACATTATGTATCCGACAGGACCCGTTATAATCGCTATGACGAAGGTGTTCTTAACTGCCGTTATGAAAACCTCATCGTCAAGTAACAATCCGAAGTAGTTCGTAAGGCCTGTAAATCTGGGCGGCTCAAGTACGTTATAGTACGTGAAGCTCAGGAAGATTGATGTGAATACAGGTAAAATGGTAAATGTAAAGAAGATTACTGCATAGGGCAACAGGAAGAGATAGCACATTTTCCTTTTCTTTGCCAATTTGCAGGCAACCTGGAAGTTATGCTTACGCAGCGTAACCAGTTTTTGTAAATATTCTTTCATACTGCCTCTCTCCTATCAGTCCAATGATAAGTTAAATTCTTTTCGTTTCTTCTCAAGCTCACCGTTAATCTTGATTACGTAGTCGATAATCGTTTCACGAGGATCGGACTTCTCATTAATAATCTTACGGATTGCGTTTGTAACATGACGTCCGGTGAAGTAACCGCCGGGAACCTCTCTGATGCCATGAATGTCATCCCACTGTTCATCAAGGATTGCAATATCTTCAGCCGACCAAGCAAGCTGTACGAAAGCCTCACGGTTTGCTGTGTTATAACGTGAAGATGCACCGAGAAGTGCTTCGATCTCTCGACCGTAACGAACCTGTGTATCTGCTTCAGCCCACCACTTCATGAAGTTCCATGCATTGAGTGTCTTCTCTTCGGAACGATCGGCGTCTGCAATCATCATTGTTGCCATAGCGGAAACAAAGGATGTTCTGTCGATGTACTCGTTTCCGTTCTCGTCTGTCTTTAATGTACCCGGAGCAAATGTGAAGTCCCAGAGGCCCTTAATTTCAGGTGCGGAAACCATGAGTGTGTTGTACATGCTGTAAGGGAAAACGCCGAGAGGCATTTCGCCTGTACGGAAACGGCTTGCAAAGTCAAAGATTGTAGGAATGCCGTAATCCGTGAAATATCTTGAGTAATCTTCAAGTGCCTTTACACCGATTTCGGAATCGCAGGTACATTTTGCACCGGATTCGTTGTAGCAGTCTCCACCGTACTGGTAGAGAAGTGTGAAGTAAAGTGTAAGGTCACCGGATGTTGAAACAGCAAGTGCGGAACCTGAGGAACCTGCTGCGGAAGGAAGACCTACCGACATGTTGCTTCCCTGAATTGTGGGAAGGATTGCGATGAGCTCGTCCCAAGTCTTGGGAATCTCAAGTCCAAGTTCTTCCATAACGTCCTTACGATAGAAAAGAACCGAGAAGGACTGTGTTTCGGGAACACCGTAGATACCGCCTTCAAACTCGTACTGGATGTATGACTGAGGATGGAACGGTGCAAGGACTTCCTTGTAATCTGCAAACTGAGTAATATCAACTGCTGCACCACGGAGTGCGTAGTTAATGGGCTGGTCCGGATTAACCGTAAGAACTACGTCCGGTCCTCTTCCTGCAAGTACTGCGGAAAGGAGTGCGCCCGCATCGACGATTTCAAGGTTAACCTTAATGCCTGTCTCAGGAGTGAATGTATCGTCGATCATTGTCTTGATGATGATACCCTGGTCACGTCCTGTAGCAACCCAGACCTTGATAACATCTTCTGCTTTCTTATCGTATGTATCACCGACTGCATTGTAGTCTACAACGAAGCTGGCAACGAATGCTTTAATTTCATGTGCCGCATTCTTGAAGAAGTTTACCGTGTCCTTCTTGAATTCCGTGTCTGTACCCTTAACAACAAGGTAGTCAACATCAAGCTTAATTTCGGAAAGTGTAAGCATTGATGTGCCGACTGCGGAAATATTATCCTTGAAGGCCTGGAACTCACGAGTGATTCTGTCAGGTCTCTCACAGAAACGTTCCATCTGACGGGCAATTGTCTGTGCGGTAGCAATCTGATCCGCTTTCTGGCCTGTGTATACAACCGTATCATCTACAACCTTGTAAAGACGCTTATACTCAAGCTCGAGAGCCTTCATAACATCGGGGAATACTTTGTTGATTCTGTAGTCACGCTTTGAGTCAGGTGAAGCGCCTGTGTAAACAAGCATTGTTCTGTATACCTGATTCAATCTGAATGTGCTGTCCTCAAGACGTTCGAGGATATCACCGAGCTTACCGAGTGTAGCCTCAAGGCGGATGGTGTGTGTGCCCTTTGTGAGGTAGAACTCATAAGGTGTACCTTCAGCATCTGCGAGCTCAAGCACTTCCCACTCTGTGTTATATGAGAAACCGATTTCCTGGACCTCTTCGAAAGGAACAACGTTATCAATGTAAAGACAACGGTTGGAAACGGCACCACGTGCGTAGTTCTGACGGCCTTTGACTGCAATGTTGTAGAAACCGTCCTCAGGAATGTTTACATCCCATTCAATCCACTGACCGGAAGCTTTCCATGCATCACCGCCGACATAGTTCAGAAGTGTCTTCGTAACGCTGTAAGGTGATGTGTTTGCTGCAGCCTTATCGTACTTTGCATAGAGTGAGGGTTCCGAACGGCGTGCGGACGACTCACCTTCTATCTGATTATAGTAGGTAAGACCTTCGCCTGTAGCAGCTGCCTTTCCGGAATTAGCGGATTTATATTCATCATAAGTTGCCGTGTAAAGAACCGGTACGAGAGAGACCTTTCTGATGGCCATCGGCTCATTAACAGCTTCAAGAGAGATTGTATTCTGACCCTTTTCGAAATAGAACTGATACGGCTCAATATGATAGCCCATATCATCACGGAAATATGAACTCTGCCAGTCAAAAATTTCAACCTGTTTGGGACGAATCTGGTTGCCCTGGTTATCTGACTTCGGTTCATATGCATCTGTCCAGATGCGGTAGAAACAAAGATTTTCTGCATCGGCGAAGGGAGCTTCCCCGTTTATTTTAAATTTACGCTCAACCTGAACGCCTCGTGACTCTTCGGCAAGGTATTCAATCAAAACATTATAAATACCTGTTTCGGGCACTTCAACATTCCAGGTAACTTTTGACTTGTCACCCGTGTGAAGAGCTTTTTCTTCGCCATAGAAGTTTGTAAGAACTTCTACGTCCTCCGCGTCGGTGTATGAGAAAACATCAACTTCTGCAGTACATGCAGGCTGCTTTGCATCTGCATGTGCGAGGAGATACTTTGTGTATGTACCTTCACGTTCTGCACCTACAACGTCGGTAAGAAGATCTTCTCCCTCATACTTAAGGTGATTGTCATCCGTAGGTCTGCCATTAAGAAGAACACAGATTACAACGATGACGGCAATAACTCCTAATGCGATTAAAAGTTTCTTTACAGAGCTTTTCATAAAATCCTCCACAATTTGCAGTAAGTACACATTCTCCCTATGCTTTCCACTGCAATTCAATGCGTATGACAACGCATCTTGTTTGATTATAGCAACGATTGATAGTATCGGCTTTCCAAATATTGCTGTCTTCTTTTCTCATTTTGCTAAAAAATTAATAAAATCTTTTTATTTTCATTATTGTTTTTTGTGCTAAAATAACAAAGGGAGCGCGAGTAAAACGTTTTAGTAATGTAAGTTTTGCCGAAAAAGATTATTTAAGAAGAAAAGGATTATTTATGAAAGCATCCGATTTAGCAACAGAAGATAAGAAGACTTTGGATTTATTCAGTGCGAATTACGATCATCCGGGTTACCCCCAAATGTACGGAGAGCGCGAAAAAATCCTTTTTTCCGGAAATTCTTCAATACGTGTCTGGTACAATAACGTCAATAAAAGTTATCCCCTTCACTGGCATAAGACATTCGAAGTCATTATGCCCCTTACAAACTACTACGATGTCTCGGCCGAGGGCTCCCTATATCGCATCCAACCCGGTGAAATAATGTTTGTTCCGCCCGGAACACTTCATGAGTGTATTGCTCCCGAAAGCGGCACGCGTTTCGTATATCTTTTCAAAACCACCGCCCTTGAAAACCTCAACGGATTCGCACGTATCCAGCATCTTCTTACCGAGCCGTTATTGTTTACTCAGGCTGAGTTTCCTCTTATATATGATGACGTATTCCGTCTTCTGCTCAAGATTAAAGATGAATATTTCCTGCAATCCGAGCACGAACTTTATGAACTCACAATTCATTCGCTCATCCTTGAAATACTTGCTCTTCTCGGATACAGTCTGCTTAACAAGGATGTTGCCACCGAAAAAAACTCTTCCGGCAATAAAAAGTACACAAAGCTTTTCAACAGCCTGCTCCAATATATCGAGGTACACTATGCGGAAGATCTTACCCTTGAGGACATGGCTGATAAGATGGGCTTCTCTAAGTACCATTTTTCAAGATTGTTTAAGGAGTATACTTCTTTTACCTTCTGCGATTATGTCAATTTCCGTCGTATAAAGGCAGCTGAGATTCTCCTCGAAAACCCCGAGGTCTCTGTTACGGAAGTAGCTGTAAACACCGGTTTTTCCTCAATTCCGACCTTTAACCGTCTGTTTAAAAAGTACCGCGGGTGCACTCCCACCGAATATCGAAGCAAGAGTTCACGATATATGCATACGATGGCAAAAAAGAAAGAAAAATAACTCAAACCGCAAAAAGTCCCGGCCGATGAATCATCGTCCGGGACTGATTTTATTCTGATAGTCCTTTGTTTCCCATTTCTATAAGTTTATCTGCAATGGGCTGATTGAAAAATTCAAGTTTTCTTCTGTTGAAAATCGCAAAGCGCTCACCACTTCCCGTATAAACGCCGTTATCCCACCACACGCACTTTATGCCGTAGTCATTCAGAAGACCCATGTAGTCCTCAAGCCATTCAAGTATATCTTCGGTATTGTCGCCGTCGCCGTTTGTCTTATGCACTGCTCCGAATTCCGTAATAATGACCGGGACACCCTTATTAAGGAAATAGCTCTTTACCGTAAGAAGCTGGCTCCTAATTTCGTTTCTCATGGTAATGTTCCACTCGAAAATGCTTCCTTCGGGATCGTATGTGAACAAATACGGTGTATACATATGAACAGCTACCGCAATCATATCATCGTCGGGAATCATGAAAGACCTGAAGCTTCTGTCGGAAACCGAATTGGCATAAGGGCAGATAATAAGGAGACGTTTTTCATTGTAACCACCGCAGGCACGAACCGTCTCAACAAAAGCTTTGTTAAGAAGATTTACAGCTCCTCTTTCAGGATCGGTGCCACCGTTCCATTCCCCGGCCGTGCCCTTCGTTCTCGGCTCATTCATTCCTTCAAAAATGAGCTTTTCATCATAATCCTTAAAGCATTCGGCAACTTGTTTCCAAATGGAACAAAGTTCGTCAGATACAGTATCAAGCTTACTCTTATCCGGCACGAGCCAGAAATCCGGCTCATGATGAGTGTCAATTATAACGTACATATTGGCATTGTATGCGTAGTCAACAACCTCTTTTACACGTTCAAGCCATGCGGGATCTATAAGATAATTCGGCGCAGCTCCGATATGATTTGCATATGTCACAGGGATTCTGATGGTATTAAAGCCTTGTGCCGCTATCGCGTCTATCATCTCTTGAGTTGTCTTTGGATTTCCCCAGTAAGTTTCAACATCAACGCCCTTTTTGCCGTGGGAATCAAGCGTATTTCCGAGATTCCAACCGACATTCAACTTTGAAAGAAGTTCAAAAGCCGCAGAACGGTCTATGTCCGGAGCCGGTGTGTTTGTCGGCACCGGTGCCACCGTGGCAATCGGCGTTGCTGTAGGCCTTGTTGTGGGCGTTGCCGTAGGTGTCGGCGTAAAGGAAGGTGTCTCCATAGCGGAAGGTACCGGTGACACGACTTCAGCCTGTGTGGGCGTTACCGGTCCCTCTGTCGGACGCGCCCCTGTATTTGTACATCCCATGAGCATCATAGCAATGCATACAATAGGAATAATCTTTACCGCTTTTTTCATAATATGTCTCCCCAAAAGACTTTATGCTACATAAGCTCAAGCATCTTATCACGTACCGAATCAACAGAACCCCAAACAAATCCGAAATTCATGCCCTTATAGCTCCATGCAGCCGAGCCGATTCCGTACTTTTTAAGCACCTTATGGATGTCTCTGTACCATCTGAGAGTTGACTCAGGGTCGGCAAGATCGATAACACCATATTCACCACAGTAAAGAATAACATTTCTTTCCTCTGCTGTTTTAATCGCATCCGCCATAATCTTTTCAAAGAAATCCGAAGAAAGGGAATCCTCCTGAGGAGCGTAGGATGCATCCTTAAGTCCGGTACACTCAGCTTCTTTTTCGTAATCCGCAACCGTAAGCGGGTATGAAAGTCTGAAGTCATGCGGCATGTCATCAACCCACGGTGCGCCTTGATGAGTAAATACCATCGGGTCGTAACAGTGCATATCGTATACACAATTCTCGTCAAAAGGCATTGCGCAGTACCTTACTGCATGCACGCTGTTGTTCCAGTAGCTTCCGTACATAATCTTTATTGTGGGTGCATACTTTCTTATGGCATTAAAGGCTCTTTTGGCAATATCCTTAAACAACTCATTGTCTTCCGCATCAACGATTTCGTTAAGAAGCTCGAATGTAACGAAGGAGTCATACTTTCCGTATCTTTTAGACATTTCCTCCCAAAAATCAACAAACTGACAAATGAGCTTTTCTGTTCTGAAAAAGCCTCTTCCCTCACCTTCACCCTTATCGAAAGAATATCCGTTAGTTTTGTGAAGATCGAGAATGATGTTTAGGCCGTTGTTTTCAGCCCATGACAAAGCATTATCGATATATTTGAAGTTGTCGGGAATGAAGTTACCTTCTTTATCCTGAACAAGGTTGTAATCAATCGGAAGACGAATATGATCCAATCCCCAGGATTTGATAGTCTTGAAGTCCTCTTCGGTAATGAATTTGTCGTAATGCTCGGTTGTATGCATGCACTGCGAAAGCCAGCCGCCGATATTAATTCCGTGCTGATATCCTTCCCACTTTTTCATAAACAGCCTCCTGAATCCAAATTTTTAAAATAGGGCGGACATCCCGCGTCCGCCCCTTGATGTTTGAATCATATTATTACATTTTGCCAAATATCGCTTATCAAATATTGCTGCTTTTCAAAAACAGCTTGCTATTTGAGAAGCGTCATTTTTTCTTTCGTTTTGATGAGAGAACGTAAACCACCGCGCCTCCGCCAAGAAGCACAATTCCAACCGCAATTACTACGATAAGCAGCACGTTATCATTCGTCTTTTCAACGTCAGGTGTTTGAACGGCATTACTTTCCGTTTCACCATCTGCCGTCGGCGCCTCCGTCGGAACCGGTGTGTTCGTCGGCTCTACCGTAGGTGTGGGTGCAGACGTTGCTGTCGGTACGGGGGTAGGTGTATTATTCATTGCCTTATAACCGCTCTGGAACTTTTCTTCATCTGCAAACGCCCAGAATGCAAGCTTTGCTTTATAATCGTCATCGAACAGAAGCGGGAGCTGTTTGCCCCTTCCGCTTTGTCCACCGACATTGCTCTGGTTCTGAAGCCATGAGCCTTTGTCAATAACGCCCCACCAGGTGATACCGATAAAATTGCAGCCTTCTTCGCGACAGCTTCTTACAATGTCATATATTTTCTTGTAACGAAGTGCCTGTTTTCTGTATTCATTAATTCTGGAAGCTTCGGAGCCGTCAAAACCGGACGTTGAAAGGTCAAATTCCGTGAACATGACTTTATCAACAACTTTGCAATAGTTTTTGATTGCAAGCTTGATGTTGATGGTTGTAGGGTCCTCTCCGGTCGCATAATGCGCCTGCATGCCTATACCGTCGATACGTGCCCCTTCGTAAGCTTTTACGTCATTTACAAGGTTAACGATGCCCTGAACCTTCGGTGCGGCGGTTTCGCCGAAATCGTTATAATAAAGATCTACCGAAGGATCCATGTACATATTCGCAAACTTGAATGCATTGAGAATATACTCGTTTGAGTGATAAACCGCCCACCATCCTGTTTCGGCGCCACTTTCTGTTTTTCTGTATGTCGTTCCGTCAACTGCCTCATTTACGACGTCCCAACCATAGAACATGCCGTGATACTTGCTTTCAGGTCCGGTAAAATGTTCGCATACCGTCTGAATATACCACTCAAGACGTCTGTTCATAAGCTCGGGGCTTGCGAAAGGTTTTTTAACATCATAATCCTCATGGAACCACCATGCCGGCGTCTGCTGATGCCAAACAAGTACATGGCCTCGCACTTTAATCATATGATCCGGATTGTTTTGATTCCAATCATAAATCTTATTAAGGATTTTTTCCGCACGGCTGTAATCAAGGTTAGGAACATCAAGCGGCTCTCCGTGATAATCAATCGTATGTTTTCCGGGTACAGCGTTGTTGCTGTAGCCGAACATGCAGTCGGGCTTAAGCTCGTTTCCAAGTGTTACACAGTTTGCGTGTTTGTATACAAGTCCCATTGTATTGGGGTCTGATATGTCCGTGCCGCAAATGGCAAGTCCGACAAGAAAATCATCGTCGCCAAGATTTTCCTGCATTGCTTCGCAAAGATCCGGAATGTTCTTTTCAACTTCAGTGGCTGAAGTATCTGCGATGTAAAGACGGACTCCGGTTATGTAATAAGTACCCATAACACCGGCTCCCTGTCCGTACTCCGTACCCTGTTCAAGGAAGCGAAGAGCAAGGAACTCACAGTTTCCCACCCACGTGGGCGCAAACGTTCCTTCGAATTTTGTCCACACGCCGGGCTCAAGTGTCTGCGAAACCGTACCTCCGACAAACTGACTGTAATTGTCAACGCCGTCTACGCGGATATGCGGAGAAATTTCAACTTTGCGCTGTGCCTCCGGCGCATCTTTATAATCCTCAGGGTCGAGCATAACATAAAATGCATAGCGGTATAATGTTCCGCTTTCGACCTTTCCGGTTATTTCCTGTGCAAAGCACTGATAATTGCTTGTACGATTTGTAATTTTACCGTATGTGGTGATATTTCCGACTATGGGAGTATCAGACTTCTCGCATGTAATCACCGCATCGTTCTGATGGGCACTCCATTCCGAAAGGTCCGTGCCTCCTTCAAAATTACCGTTTATGATGATGTTCTCTTCTGCAGCATCAACTTTCTTTGCGCCGGCATTGGCGATAAGCCCTGCCACAAGTGCGAAAAGAACAAGTAATGCCGTTGCCCTTTTTTTCTTCATAATGCCCTCCTCTTCTTACTGATTGCAATAATACACAAATTCCGATAAAAATATCTTCTCGTTTGTTGCGTTTTTATTTGCAAAGTCATATGTCAGCCTTATTAATATCTTAGGTTTAATTAACTTGACGTGTACACTTTGCTGTGCTAAAATGACGAGAATTTAAAGAGGTAAAGTGTGAAAGTGTATCACAAAGGAGATTACATGGAATCATTTATCAGTAAAACAAATTTCTTCGGAAATTCCAATGCGGAAGAGCTTATAAAAGAATACGGCAGTCCTCTTTACGTTTACAACGAGGATGTTCTTTGCGACCGTATGAAGAAAATGACGGGAATCATCACAAAATATCCCTTTACCGCAAACTTCTCGGTAAAAGCAAATACAAATCCCTCGATTCTCAAACTTGCCCTTGAATGTGGAATGAATGCCGATGCAATGTCTCCCGGCGAGATTCTCCTTCTCGAAAAGGCCGGTTTCCCCAAAGAGAAGATATTTTTCATTCCAAACAATGTAAGTGAAGACGAGCTTCGTTTTGCCATAGACAGAAACATAATCACAAGTCTGGACTCTCTGAGTCAGCTTGAGCTTTTCGGAAAAATCAACCATGGCGGAAGATGCGCTGTTCGCCTTAATCCCGGTATCGGTGCCGGTCATAATGAGAAAGTCGTTACCGCAGGAAAAAACACCAAGTTTGGTGTTGCCGAGGAAGACGTGGACCGGATTTTTACGGTTGCAGCAAAATACGACCTCAAAATTGTCGGCATAAACCAGCATGTCGGTTCTCTCTATATGACTCCCGAACCTTTTCTTAAAGCTGCAAAGGAGCTTTTAAGGCTCGCAGAAAAGTTCACGGATTTGGAGTTCATCGATCTCGGAGGAGGGTTCGGAACTCCGTACCATAAGCTTTCCGGCGAAGAGGACTTTAACGTTGACGAGCTCAGGGAAAAACTTGAAGTCATTCTTGACGAATTCGCCAAAGACAAACCTTCCGTTCCTTTATTCAAGAGTGAGCCCGGACGTTTCGTATGTTCCGAAGGCGGAGTCCTTCTCGGAAAAGTATATTCCGTAAAGCAGAATTCCGGCAAAAAGTACGTCGGAACAGATATCGGAATGAATGTCCTCATTCGCCCCGCGCTTTATGATTCCTGGCATGATATTGAAATATTCCGTAACGGCCTGCTCGTTTCTCCGCTTTCTTCCGAAAAAGAGATAGTATCCGTTACAGGAAATATATGTGAAAGCGGTGACCTTCTTGCAAAAGACAGAGAACTTCCCGTTATTGAAGAAGGCGATGTGGTATGTGCCCTTGATGCAGGTGCATACGGCTACTCCATGTGTTCCAACTACAATTCCAGGCTTCGTCCCGCAGAAGTAATGATTATGCATGATGGTTCTCACAAGCTCATTCGTCGCCGCGATACGTACGAGGACCTTCTTAATCGTTTTTAAGACATGAAAATTCTTGTTTTATCAGACTCACACGGCCGTGAGCGTTACACCTACGATATTATGGCCGCAAACACCGATACCGATCTTCTCATCCATCTCGGCGACGGAGAAGATGACATCGATTTAGGATTAAAAATGCTTCCGGCTTTCGGCAACACAAGAGTAATCCGGGTCAAAGGCAACTGCGACTTTGGTTCACCTCTTCCCGAAACGTCTTTTGACAACATCGGAGGGTTCCGTTTTTACATAACTCACGGTTATCGTCAATCCGTAAAAAGCGGACTGCTGATTGCTTTGGGAGACGCCATAAAGCTTGATCGTAATGTTGTCCTGTTCGGACATACTCACGAACAATTTTACGATGAGCGTCACGGTGTCCATCTCTTCAATCCCGGTGCTGTGCAAAACTTTGAGTATGGTGTAATAACAATAGACGAAAAAAGCGGTACAATTCATTTTGAGCATTTCAGATAAGAATAAAGAAAAACCGGAGGCGCATAAACCTCCGGTTTCGTTTTTTATTTATTTAAGTTTATTTACTCGGGAATCCTGAAAACCGCAATCTTCTCATAAAGGTTATCTGCGAGTCCCTTAATCTTATTAGCTTCCTCAGCAAGAACACCGATGTTTGTGTTGAGCTCTTCCATGGATGCTGCTGTTTCTTCCATGGCGGCAACGTTCTCCTGCGATACGGTTTCAAGGCTCTTCATTGCGGAAATAATGGATTCCTTTGAATCACGGCAGCTTGTTGTCTGTACATTGATTTCCTCTGTAGCCTCATTTGTTTGTCCGATACCCGACTGAATATCTTCAAACTGTGTTGTTGTCTTGTTGAGCTGTTCTTCCTGCTCTGTAAGACGAACCTTCGCGTCCTTCATTGCCTTAACAGACTTTTCAGACTGCTCGTACAGTGTACTTACAATGTCGTTAATTTCGGATGCAGACTGTGCAGACTGTTCGGCAAGCTTCTGAATTTCAGATGCAACTACTGCAAAGCCTCTGCCTGCCTCACCTGCTCTTGCGGCTTCAATAGAAGCATTAAGTGAAAGAAGGTTTGTCTGGGATGCAATATTTGTAATGGCATCAACCGCAAAGCGAATCTTTTCTGCGGATTCATTTGTTGAATAAACCTGTTTCTCAATGATACCAACAGCTTCTGTCGTCTTTTCATTGGATTTCTGAAGTTCCTTAACAATGGATACGGCCTCTTCGCCGGCATCTTTCATGCCGTTTGCCGTAGTTCTGAGATTATCAGCTCTTTCGGATATCTGCTCGATTTCCACGCCGATGCCGTTTACAGCATTGGAAGCGTTGTCAATATCACGTGACTGTGAAACAGAACCTGTAGAAATTGCTTCTACAACATCGTTGATTTCATCAGATGTAGCGCTGATTGTCACGGACATATCATTAAGAATCTTACCTGACTTGGCAAGTTCATCGGTTGATGTATGAATGTTTCTCATGATATCGCAAAGGTCGTCTCTTACCTTCTTAAGTGCACGACCCATATCACCGATCTCGTCGCTTCTCTGTATCAGCTTGTCTGAAACCTCACTTGTAAGATCGGCATCCGCAATCTTCTCAAGTGATTCCTTTGCGCTTTGTACAGCCTTAGCCATGGTATCCGAGAACCAGATGATGATAACTGTAACAATAACAAGGAATACAACCGCAAAAATAATGATATCTCTTGTACTCTTGCTGATGAATTCATCAACCTTTGCCGAAGGCTTTCCTGCGAAAATCATACCTGCAATCTTTCCGTCGGGATTTTTAAACGGAACATAACATGCGTAGTAAGGCTGTCCTACAACCTGTACGCTTGTGGATGTAAATACCTTTCCGCCTTTCAATGTTGTCTCAATAACCGTGTCGGCAGCCTTTGTTCCCACAACACGCTTGCCATCCTGAATAATCGATGTAACTATACGTGTGTCCTCTGCAAAAATAGTAAGTTTCGCTTCGGTACCTTTTACATAACCGTCAAGGAAGCTCTCATTTCCCGTAATGTCCACACCGTCTTTGTAAAGAAGACCATCCTTAATTTCATATGTTCCGTCTTCGAGCATTGTTGCTACGGAATGAACCAGGTCAGAAAGGCCTTCTACGGTCTGTTCCTGCATGCCTTTTGTCAACTTCGACTTCGCAACGATAGCAATAACCACTACCGTAATGATGAACGGAATAAGGTTCACCAGAAGAAGCTTGAACATAATACTCTTTGTGATGTTTTTCTTTCCTTGCATAACCACGCCTCCTGTAAGCCCATGAAACTTCCTTTTTTCTTTGGGCTTTTGTAGTTGCCATATTACCACGGAAAGCGCTGAAATCATAGTGATTTACCACTTTGTTAATGATGTTTAGACTTATTTTACAGTTGGTGGTTCAAGTTGGATTTTTGCATATTCAGATGCGCTTCAGGACTTCCGCAACTCCGTTTTTATCAAATTCGGGTGCAATCTCATCTGCCGCAAGCTTGCATTTCCCGGTTCCGTTTGCCATACATATTCCAAGTCCGGCAGTTTCCAGCATTTCAATATCGTTGTCATTGTCTCCGAAAGCAATTGCCTCGGAAGTACTGATTCCAAGGAGTTCACACGTTCTTCTGAGTCCGTTGTGTTTTCCGCAGGCGGCATTGGAAAGTTCTATGTAGAGCCCGTCGGAGTTTGTTATGTAAACTTCATTTTCAAATCGTTCCTTCACTTTGGAAACAAGTTCTTCCATGCGGCCGGCCGGAGCAATAATCGTAAGCCCGTCCAGCTGCCCGTCGCGTTCTTTAGCAAATTTCCTGACATCATCCACGCCTGTTCTCGTGGATCTGATGTAGTCTACCCTTGGCTGATTAAAAGATTCCGGGTCTCTGACATATTCATGAGAAGCATAAGCCGCACCATCATAGTACACTTCAACAGCCATTCTTCCTTCGGCCTCAACAAAATCAAAAAACTTGTCGACGAAGCCTTTGGGGAGTGTCGTTCTGATGACAGCTTTTCCGGTTTCGACATCGTATACCGATACGCCGTTTGATGTGATTACGTATTTCAGACCTTTTATTTCCAGAAGACATTTTGGCAGCGATCCGAAAGAGCGGCCCGTTGCAGGAATAAAAGGAATTCCTTTCGCTATCACTCTCTCGACAGCCTCTTTATTCTCCTTTGAAATCAGTCCGTCCCTATTTAAAAAAGTAAAATCCAAATCGCTGAAAACAGCCTTGTACATCATTTTAACTCCTTATAAATCACATTTCTTACTTTTCTCTGAAGAGCCCATGTACCTGCATCAGTTTTCTGCATTCCCATAAGGATTGTAAGATCGTTTTCGGGATCGTTTGAAAAATAGCATCCGAGCCAACCGTCCCAGCCATATTCACCGGCCTCTCCGTACCCGACTGCTCTTCCCGGCTCATAAAGAACACGCATAAGATTGCCATACGAATATCCCTGAAGTCCCTGCCACGGGTCAAAGCCTCCCTGCTGCCAGCTTTGAAGCTTTCCGGAAGTCATAAACTCAACTGCCTTCTTTGAAAGGATACGTTTCCCTTCATAACTTCCGCCGTTAAGGAGCATCCTTGCAAACTTGGAAAAGTCATCCAACGTTGAACAAAGTCCTGCACCGCCGGATTCAAAAGCAGGTCTGTGATCCATGAAATAATTAATATCAAGATTCATCGTTCTGTCTTCCGAAAGATTGCCGTTTCCTGCTTTGTATACCTTTGCAAGTCTTTTTGCCTTTTCCGCAGGTACATAAAAGTCCGTATCATTCATCTCAAGCGGCTCAAATATTTCTTTTCTGAGAAAGTCCCCGAAGCGCATACCGCTGACAACTTCAACAACCCCGCCAAGTATATCCGCACATGTGCTGTAACGGAAAGTCTGACCGGGTCTGAAAGCAAGGTCCAGCGTTCCGATACGCTTAACGAGCTCCATTGTTGTCATTTCATCAGGACCATTCAGACGTCCTATTGCTTCATCAAAAAGTTTCGCAGCCTGACGTGCTGCCTCACAGTCGTCCGCAGGATAACATGTTCCGGCCGTCATGCTCATAAGATCCTGAAGAGTAATGGACTTGCCTGCCTTTTCGCGTCCGTCACGACCCTCAACCCACATATCCTTATATGTGTCGATGTATTTTTCCACACCATCCTGAAGATCGATGAGACCTCTGTCCATAAGTATCATAACCGCAGCGGATGTTATCGGCTTGCTCATGGAGTAAAGTCGCATAATGGTATCACGCGAAAAACACACTTGATTTTCAACATCCATATAACCGCTTTCAGCATATGCAATTTCTCTTCCCTTTTGCAGAATGAGTGCATTACAGCCCGCAACTTCTTTATTTCTTACCGCCTCATCCATAACTCGTTGAATCTCTGTTTTAAATCCCATAATACGCCTCCGAATAAATTTGAAAACCTGAATCCAATATATAGAAAAAAAGAAAAACCTGCAATAGGCAATCCCCTTTCGAGGTACCTATTGCAGGTAAATAATTACTTATTCGATTTAATGACTATTACTGAACGGATGTCATCTTAACGTTCTCGATGACTGCATCTGAATATGCGCCGTCAACAGGTGTTCCGGAGAATCCGAAGGAAACGTTGCCGTTTGCCCAGATTGTGGAATTCCAGTTTGCGTTTGTTACTACGTAGTGATTACCCTCATGAGAAACAATTGCTGCGTTCCAGATGTTTGTAATCTCGTCTGCATAATCAAACTCGATTGTCCAGTTAACGATGTTCTCGTTGCCTGCGTTTGCAATAACGATTTCACCGTTGAAACCGTATGCCCACTCGCCGGTCTTCTTGAAGGATACGTTGTAATCTGCTGCTGTTTCCTTCTCCTCGGAGATGAGGTCTGCAGGACCAAATTCAACTTCATCAGCTGTCTTTCTTGCGATGAAACCGAAGCTGTAGCTCTCGCCTGCTGCAAGATTCTGCTTCCATGAAGGACAACCGATTACATAACCGCCATCGATTGTGCCAAGGAGTTCTGCACTCCAGATCTGCTGAATCTCAACATTTGAAAGAACGTCTGCCTTCCAGCTCTTAATGAGTTCGTCTGAGATGTTTGTAATTGTAACTTCTGCCTGAACACAGTCATTCCAAGCGCTTACGATGTTGATGCTGATGTCAAGCTTAGGCTCTTCAACAACCGGTGCCTCATACATGTAGAGGTAAAGAGGCTGTGCTTCCTTAGCGCCCTCAACATATGCTCTGAAGTCTGTCTGATAGAGGCTTAAGTATCTCTGGCAACCCTCAAGAGTTGTACCGAAGAGGAAGCTTCCGTCAGCACCTTCCTTTGCTGTGAATCTGTATTCAGGCTCATCCTTAAGCTCGAAAGGCTTTGTGGAGTCCTTGCTGAGTACAAGATACTTGCCGATTGCTGCGTTATAGAATGTGAATGTGCCATCTTCCTGAGCAGTAAGTGTCCAGATGATGTCATTTGTAAACTCTGTGATTACGCCGTCAGCTTCTGCAATTTCAACACCGAGAGGTCTGTTGGACTTAACTGTTGAGCCCATTGCATAACCGTTGGAAACGAAGATGAACTGACCGCCGAGAGCGATGTCATCAAATGCTGCCTTTACATACTGTCCGCCTTCAACGAAATCAGCAGGAGCAATGATTTCGATTGTAGGAGTAGGTGTGTTTGTTGCTGTAGGAACAGGTGTATTTGTTGCTGTAGGTTCAGGTGTAGGTGTGTTCGTAGCTGTAGGAACGGGTGTGTTCGTAGCTGTAGGAACAGGTGTGTTTGTTGCTGTAGGAACAGGTGTAACTACAGGCTGTGCCTTCACTTCGCTTAACTTGTAAAGGAAGTTCTGATAAGCAAACTGATCGAAGATTGTTTCTTTGTAAGATCTGAAGTCGTTCTGGTAAATGCAGATACCTCTGTTTGCATTTTCAGCTTCAAATCTTACTGTGCCGTCTTCCATGAACTTGATAGCGAATGTGCTGTCAGCTGTATCGGAAAGACCAAAGCCCTTGTTGTCGTTCTTTACAACACAGAGATACTTGCCTGCTTCTGCATTGTAGATTGTGAATCTGCCTGCTTCCGTTCTCTTGATTTCCCAAACAACGGAAGTATCAGCATCCTTAGCAATGAAGCCGTCTTCTGTGAACTCAACAGGTGTAAGACCCATTAAATTCTTTGTGCATACATTGTTAAGTGCACCGTTGAAGTCGCCGTTTACACCAAAGAGGATGTAGCTGCCGTCTTCGAGAGCATCCACAGAATCAATCTGCTGGAATGCATACTCAGGAACATAAAGCTTGAAGAGGTTAAGTTCCTGAATTTCCTTTCCGCCTGCAACATATGCACGGAAATCCTTTGTATAGATACTTACGATACGATCAACTGCTGTGCCTGTGAATGTGAAGTTGCCGTCTTCTGCGGAAACTGTGTATGCAGATGAAGGAGCTGCTTCGAATACGAAAGGCTTAGTAGAGTTGTTCTTAAGTGTAAGGTACTGACCCTTAGCTTCGTTGAAGAGTGTATAGTTACCGTCAGCATCCTGACCAATTGTCCAAACGATTGTTGTGTCTGTGTTAACAATTGTGTCGTCAACAACTGTAACTTCAACACCATTAGGTCTGTTGGAGCTGAGTGCATTGCCCATAGCGTATGCAGTCTGCTCGCTGTTATTGTTATGGTTTACACCATAGATGATGTACTGTGTACCAACTTCAAGCTCATCAACGGAATTGATTTTCTTGAAGGTATCGCCTTCAACGGGCTTCTGTGTAGGAACTGTTGTAGGTGCTGTTGTAGGAACGTTTGTAGGAGCTGCTGTAGGAAGAGCACCGAGAAGAACATATGTGCTGCCTGCTACGAACTCGATTGTACCGTTGTAATTTGTGATGTCACCTGTTACAGCGATAATATTACCAACTTCAAGCTCAGAACCACCTGCGAGTCTGTAGCCCTGGATTGTCTTGTCGGCAACCTTAAGGTTTACAGTGATGTTGTTGTACTGTGAGCTGTAAGCTGTCTTGATGCTTGTGATTTCACCTGTAAGTGTAACTGCCTGTCCAAGGCTTGCACCCTTCTCAAGAGCAAATGCTGCTGCAAGGATGCCTTCCTCTGTTGTGAGGTCAACGCCCTGTGTAGGAACTACAGAAGGAGCTGTTGTAGGTGCTGTTGTAGGAACGCCTGTAGGAGCTGTTGTAGGAGTTACTGTTCCGTTGGAAACATATGTGCTGCCTGCTACGAACTCAAGTGTTCCGTTGTAGTTTGTGATATCACCTGTAACAGTAATTCTGTCGCCGACTGCGAGTGTTGCGCCACCCTTAAGTCTGTAGCACTGGATGACCTTCTTAAGTGTCTCGCCTTCGAATTCAACATTAACTGTGATGTTGTCGTACTGTGAGCTGTAAGCTGTCTTGATTTCCTGAACTGTACCGGAAAGTGTTACTGCCTGTCCGAGTGACTGGCCTGCTTCAAGCTCGAAAGCTGCTGAAATGATACCGTCAGCTGTTGAAAGATCGATCTGTGAGCCCTGACCCTTCTTTACAAGGATATAATCCTTGCTTGAACCGATGCGAAGCTGAGCTTCTGCATCACGTCTGGAAGCTACGCAGTAAATATCAACTGTATCTGTCTTTGCAACGCCTGCAGGATAAGAAGCAGGATCCTTTGCAGCGATTGTTGATACTGTACCGTCAATGTCCTGAGTGATTGTAAGGAGGCCTTCTGCAGCGTCCTTAGAACCAAGAACAACGTTCTTAACAACTACATACTGGTTAACAAATGCGTTGGGGTCTGCATTGAGTTCTGCAAGAGTAACTTCCTTTGCTACTACTGCAGGAGCATCAGCCGCCTTTGTAACTACCTTTGAAGCATAGCCCTCTGTAAGCTGCTTAACTCCGTGGTATTCACTTACGGAACCCTTAGCAAGAACGATATCGCCAATGCTATAAGAGAAAACGTTATTGTTGAAATAGAGGTTGAATGCATCACCATTCTCGTCAACGATTGCGGCTGTTGTAGCCTCATCGCCTCTGCCGTAAATGTATGCAACCTGACCCTTGATTGTAATTGTCTCGCCTGATGCTGCGTTGTTAGCTTCTGCAAGAGAAATTACGTCTTCTTCGTTGATGACAATCTTATATTCGTCATCATAGTATTCGCTCAAATCACCGGGCTCGTATGTGCCGGGTGTATCATTTCCTGAGAAAGGTGAAGCCATTCCTTCAGGAACGTCAATACCGAAAATAAGCCAAGCATATTCAGGATAATCGATGAATACGTTTCTGTTGCCCTGGATTTCTTCGATGATGTCGTTACGCTGCATTTCCCATGTATCAACAGGGTCGTCATAGCACCACTTAAGAAGTGTTTCAAGGCTCTCGATAACCTTTACGCCATCGTTCTTTGTATCATCAGAATCAAATGCAGGAAGCTTTGAAGATGAAACGTTCTGGAAAAGGTTAGGCTGTCCCCATGTTGTGTAAACATAGAGGAAGATACGTGCAACGTCGCCCTTAACATTCGGAAGGGGCTCGAAAATGTTGTTGCTGATCCAACCAACCTGACGTCCGCCGAATGAGTATGAACCGGCCTTGGAGTTGTCGATTTCACCCATTGTATAGCTGCTTCTATAGCTGTTTACTTTATCAACAGCAGGTCTTAAATGATGGAGGTCTGCACCACCGTTCTTCTCCTGGAAGCTTGCGTGGCTCTTGGGCCAAACATGTTCACGGTTAAGTGATGCGGATACATCCTTGCTGGACACATCTGAATAGAAGTAGATTGTGCCGGCCTTGCCGTCTTCTGCATCTGTGTATGTCCAGTAGTTGGGAAGGCTTGAGTATGTAACCTGATTTGAAGGCTGCATAAGTGCCTTAAGAGCTACTCTGAGCTCAGCGCCCGTTACTGAAACACCATCTGCATAGTCATAAGCAAATCCCTCGTAGTATGCCTTTGCAGCATCACTGAGTTCTGTTGCTACAGTGTCTCTGTGTCCTGTGTTATAGTGCTGGTAGTCTGCTGCTTTTACTACATTCTCGCCAAAGATCGTTGTGGGAATGAGTGAAACAACCATTACTAATGTGAGTAAAGCTGCCAGCAGATTCTTGCGAAACCGTGTGTTTTTCATGGTCCCCTCCATAAATGATTATATTTTTTCTCCCGCCTCAAAAAACATTTCCGATGAAAACCATCAGACCCGTTTTTTGAGGTGCCTACCAAATATACCACGTATTTCTAAATTTTCAATAAACTATTACCGTTTTGATAGATAAAAAATAGGACTAAAGTCCGAGTCTTATCAGTTATCTCTAAAACTTTAGTCCATTTATCTAAACTTTTTCATCTTTTTCGGCATATTGTCTCTTTTACCGAAAAATTTGCTTTCAAGTCTAAATATTTACTTACTATTAAAATAAGCACATGTTTAGTTTTGCGTTTGCATTTTTATGCAAATGTTGAACATTTTATGCATTATTACCGAGCGCCGGCAGTCGAATTGGCAGATGATGTGATGCAACAAGTTGCTATGCAGGCGCACATTGCAGCATTCTGAGAAGCAATAACCTTCACTGCTGTGTTTACAAATGCAGCGTTTGCACTTTCAAGGCCCGAACGGTCTGCATAAACGTTCATCAGCAACATGGCTGCATGCATAAGCCTTGTCTTCTTATCAATGGAAAATACGCCGTAACCCTTCTGGGATTTAAGGAAATCATCGATTTCAAGCATATCGCTTGTAAGCTCGTCCACGCTCTTATCTGTGGAAGTGGCAAGAGCTCCAAGGATTGAGAGTTCAAAATGTTTACCGTACTTTCTTCCCTTTTCACGGAGCTTCTTGTATATGTCGATAACTCTGTTGCACTTATATTCAAAGCTGCCCTCGGAAATCGTAAGAACGTGCGTAAGCGTCTGCAGAGCATTGTCGGAGGGCTTAAGTTCCTGCTTAAGAAGGCTGTAACTCTTCTCCATTTCTTCAATGAGGGCTTCATCGGACTTATCCGAAAGAGCCAAAAGGCACGCATAAACGGCGTCCTCGCTTGTTGTGAGCATAGGATGCTCTTTTCTCATAAGTTTGTAGATACGTTTGCCTCGCGAAACTGCTTCGTCGATCTTGTCATCGGGAAGCATAGATGTAAGAATCGATGCGGCAACAACGAGAAATTCACTTCCGTTCCACTCACTTTTTTCTTTCTTGTATGTTTCGGTAATTCTTTCCATAAGCTTTTCAGCATCATCGGAAGATGCAAGAATTGCCACAACAGCAAGCTTTGCAATACCGCGGAAGCTCGAAAAGATACCTGTCTTGGAATCAACGATTTTCTGTGCTTCCTTAAGTTTTTCCTTCGTAAAAATCATTTTCTTTCCGGAAGCAATGTTTGCCGCAACGCAAATCATATATGCGTTTTCAAGCTTATATGTTTCTTTGATGATATTTCTGTTTTCAATATAGTTCATGCATTGAACTCTTAACTCGTCTTTCATATTTTCCCTCTCTTTCGTAGTTCATGTGAACGACTTTATGTATTTGACAAAAGCCTTTTCGCTTGTCTCTTCACATAAAACGACCCTGTAGGCAGGCTTATACAGTTCTCTGTATAGCTCACTGTGGGATATCATCGGATATCCTGCTGCCGCATACTCTTCGAGATATTTTACATATTCATCATACGTAAATGCAAATTCACCGGCTTTTGCCATTTTTGTTACAACAGAAAGCCTTCTGACAAGCCCTTCGATGTTGCCTTTAACCTTTTTTGCCGACTCAACAAAGAAATCATTCAACTCCTTCGGTGTTATGCCGTTTTCGTCGAGTTTGAAGAGGTTTACACGCACGATACCATTTCCAATCGGAACGATAAGCGGTTCTTGCGGCGCAGCAGTTTCTTTGATGCTCTCAAGTTCCTGTTCTATGCGTGCCAGGCTCATTTCGGGATCCTTTATGAGATGGCCGCCCCCGAATTCGCTTTGAAACACAAGCTTAACAACATCCGTGGGTTGCATCATCGGGTAGTTTTTAATGTGATATCTGATTATGTTTTCCATTTCGTTCATTTTATCCACCATTACGCAGTTAGTCAATTACTCTGGGACGCTACCGCTGCATCAATGCAAAGTAAAACAGCAAGAGCTTTCTCTTTATCTATATCGTCATTAATATTCAGTTCATACGCGTCACCCAGTGTAAACCATTCTTTGCTGATGGATGCTACATGCCTTCCCTGTGCATCGGTCATTTCGTAATCATGCTGCCAGAATTCACCTTTGACGGTCCATTCAGGTCCGCAAACCGAATATAACGGCTTAAAAAATGAAAATTCCATCTTCACATGTGCGAATCTGCTTCCTTTCAAGTACACATAATATTTGGGAAGGAATGTAAGAATTTCCTGTTCAATGTATGCCACTTCGTTTCGGTTGAGATCGTACAAATGAAGCTTTTTGCCAATGGTGAACACTTCACCTTCAGCGTAATAAGCGGGATTTCCTTCGGAATCAAAAATGGTAAACTTGTCTCCCCACGAAAAAACTTTTTGTTTAATGTAAAGTTTCATGCCGCTCTCCTTTCAGTAACATATGTAGTCTGAACTCAGGAAATTTTTGATATTTAATTTTACTATATGTATCTTTATGTATAAACCTATAAAATAGCGAAATAAACGTATCTAATACTCTTTTGGGCAAGCACTGCTTTTCCAATTGCTTGCTTTTCATTGATTCGAAAGCTATAATCACTCTGAAAAGAGGTTATTCAAATGGAGAAAAAATACATTGTGGCAGCCACCAATCGTGCCTGTGTAGACGTCTTCGTCGATAAAGGTGAGCTTCACGCCGGCGGCGAATCGCTTAATTTCTGCGGAAACATATGCAAATACAATCATATAGAGGCATATCTTGCGGCCGCCGTTGGCAGGGACGAGTATGGTCAGGCCGTTATAAACAGCATAAAAGACTATCGGGTTCACACTGAAAATCTTCATGTTATGGATGGCGTTACTGCAAACAACATCATCCATCATACTCCCGAAGGTGACAGATATATGCTTCCCGGCTCATGGACGGGCGGCCTTTGTGATGAGAAAATTCTTACCGCCGAAGACATCGCGCTTTTTAAAACCTGTGACGTCGTCCACACTGCACTCCATACTCCGGCATTGCAGGACCTTATTGCACTTCGAAAAAATGCAAAGTATCTGCTTGCGGTCGACTTTAACGACTATCGCGATTTTGACAAATGGGAAGCCTTCGTCGGAGACATTGATTTGTTTTTTATAAGTGGAAATGAAGATGTAATCAATACTCTCCGTCCATGGTCAGTACGCTTTGACACCGTTTTCATAATCACGCTTGCCGAAAAAGGAAGTGTTGCGCTGTATCACGGCGAAGAGATGCGTTGCAAAGCAGTTCCGACCCCGAACGTAGTTGACACCACCGGTGCCGGCGACAGCTATCAGGCCGGTTTCATCGCCGAATACTGTATTTCAAAAGACATCGTGAAGTCCATGGAAGAAGGAAGCCGATGTGCCTCCATCAACATACAGCATCTCGGAGGTTTTTAGCTTATTTGACAACTCGCTTGCGTGCTAACACGTCATCTCGAGAGCTTGCTCTCTCGCTGAACGTTTGCTCGATTATATGCGAACAAGCCATCTCGGGAGCATGCTCTCGAGATGGACGTTTGCTCGAGCCTGCTGCAGGAGGGTCGCTTCTGGAGG
>JAZLLG010000015.1:0-44379 GCA_045598045.1 Lachnospiraceae bacterium
CGATTATTCTAAGCAAGTGATTTCTTGGCACAAGGTCATCCATATTTACTATCTGAAGTTCATTATTGAATTTATCGCCTTCACGAGACATCATAGCGGTTGTCCTACCTGTATTTTGATAAGACAATTATACCACAAAAAGCGGCTCAAAGCCAGTAAAATCAAGGCTTTAAGCCACTTTTTGTTACTAAAAAGTGAGAAAACCCTGCGACGATATCCGCTGGGTTTGTCTACAGTCTGAAACGAGACACCTGAAATCAATCCGGTGTCTCGTTTTTTTGTTTATGAAAATAACTTATTTTTCGTTCTTTGTAAAATCAACAGCTTCATCGAAAAGCTCTTCAACCTCTTTGGAAGGAGCCGGCGTAAGGAACGTTACGGTAATGCTCATGATTAAGCTTGCAAGGAAACCGGGGAAAAGCTCATAAAGAGCTCCCCATCCGCCGAATGCTTCTGCCGGGATTGCATAAAGCCATAAAGCATCAACCGCAAAACCGGTAACAATACCTGCGATGGCGCCTGCATAATTGAAGCGTTTCCAGTAAAGTGCAAGAATGATTACAGGTCCGAAAGCAGCTCCGAAGAAGCCCCACGCGTTGGATACGAGGTCCATGATACCGCCGCAGTTGGGATTAACCGCAATAAGAAGTGCTGCAACAGCAATAACGATAACAATGATTCTGCCTGCCCAAAGCATTTCTTTGTCGGAAGCATTCTTTCTGAACACAGGCTTGTAAACGTCGCTTGCAAAAGCAGAGGAAGATGCAAGGAGCTGTGAATCCGCAGTACTCATGGAAGCGGAAAGGATTGCCGAAAGAAGAATACCTGAAAGAAAAGCAGGGAAAATCTTTCTTACCATCTGAATGAAAACAAGTGACTGTGCGCCGTTAGTCTCAAGTTCACCGCCAAGGTACTGTCTTCCGACAATTGCAACTGCCGTAGCAGCAAGGATGATGAAGAAAGTCCAGCAGGAACCGATGACTCTTGAACGGTTCATTTCTTTTCTCGACTTGATGGACATATATCTTATGAGGATGTGAGGCATACCGAAATAACCGAAGCCCCAGCTGAGTCCCGAGATAATATCAATAGCACTCTGTTGGTCAAATTTACCGCTTGAAAGGAAGCTGTAGTATGTTTCGGGAAGTGCAACCGCACTTTCGGGAACAAAGCTGTCTGCCTGAATAATGAAGCAGGTTACTATGGGAACAAGCATAAGAGCTGCCAGCATAAGAAGTCCCTGGAAAAAGTCTGTCCAACAAACAGCATTAAATCCACCGAGGAAAGTGTAAATGACAATGATAAGTGTTGCCACAAGCATGGGAACAAATTTCGAATCAAGATTGAATACCGTTACGAAAAGATCTCCGCATGCGGAAACGCTGGATGCCGAATAAACAGTGTAGGCAACAATGAAAACGATGGCACACACAATCTGAAGAGCCTTATTCTTACTTAAAAATCTGTTTGTAAGGAACTGGGGAATTGTGATGGAATCATTTGCCTTAATTGAAAAAGTACGAAGACGCGGAGCTACGAAAATCCATGCAAGAATTGTTCCAAGAATAAGTCCGACGCTGATCCAAACCTGTCCAAGGCCTGCAACATAAATAGCCCCCGGAAGTCCCATAAGAACCCATGCGCTCATGTCCGATGCACCTGCCGACAAAGCCGCAACGGGGCCGCTCATCTGACGTCCGCCAAGGAAATACTCTTTTTCGTTCCCGGACTTTCTGGACTTCAAAAAGAAATGAATACCGATGTAAATAACGATTGCAAAATAAAGAATGAATGCAATCAATTCCCAAATCTGCATAAAATCCTCCGTAACTGCGCCATTCACTTTAGCGCTTTTTAACTTTACTTTAATAAACTAGCACAGTATAGCATCCTTCATATCAATAAGCAATAGTTTTCTCAAAACTGACGCTTAAAGAACTTTCGAAAGGAATTCTTTTGTTCTTTCATTTTTCGGATTGGCAAAAAACTCCTGTGGGTTACCCTCTTCAAGAATACGTCCTTCGTCCATAAACACTACGTTTGTGGCGACTTCACGTGCAAAACCCATCTCATGCGTGACAATAACCATTGTCATGCCCTCGTTTGCAAGGCTCTTCATAAGATCAAGCACTTCTCCGACCATCTCGGGGTCGAGTGCAGAAGTCGGCTCATCGAAAAGAATTACATCCGGATTCATGGCAAGTGAACGGACAATGGCCACACGCTGCTTCTGGCCGCCTGAAAGAGTGGACGGATATACATCCGCTTTATCTTCAAGGCCGATCCGCTTAAGGAGGCGCATAGCGTTTTCATAAGCCTCCGCTTTAACATCCTTCGGAGTTTTATCCGTCAGGCCCTTTCTTCTTGCTTTTTTCAGCTCTTTGATGCCGATGTGAACCGGTGCGAGCATAATGTTCTGAATAACAGTCTTGTTGTTGAAGAGATTGAAATGCTGGAAAACCATACCCATTTTGCGGCGGTGAAGATTGATATCAACGGACATATCCGCAATATCGATACCGTTAAAAATAATTTGTCCGCCGGTAGGATCCTCCATACAGTTAAGGCAACGCAGAAAAGTGCTCTTTCCGGAACCTGACGGTCCGATGACAACAATTCGGTCGCCCTTGTTTATTTTCATATTGATGCCTTTAAGGACCTGAACGTCCCCAAAGGACTTTTCAAGATTAATGACGTCTATCACTCTTTTTCAGGCTCCTTTCCATAATCTTTATTCCAAGGCTTATAAGAAGCACAAGGATAATATAGATGATGGCCATAACGAGGTACGGCACCATAAATTCGTAACTGTTTGAACCGATGTAGTTGAAGGCAACGTAGAGGTCTGCAGCGCCCACAAAGCTTACAACGGATGTTTCCTTAATGAGGGCTATAAACTCATTGCCGAGTGTAGGCAGAATGTTCTTTACAGCCTGCGGAATAACAATTTTAAGCATTGTCGTGCCGAAGGAAAGGCCAACGGAACGTCCGCCCTCCATCTGCCCCGGGTCAACGGACTGGATGCCGCCTCGCATTATTTCGGAAACATAAGCTCCGGAATTAAGTCCGAATATGAGTATAGAAACCTCAACTCCGGTCATATGAGCGCCCATAAGCGGAAGCAGAACATAGTAGAACACAAGAAGCTGAACTACTATGGGGGTGCCTCTGAAAAGCCCGACATAGAATGAGCAAAAGCCGTTTAATACTCTTGGAAGCGTCTTGTATTTCGGGATTACTCTTACTGTAGCAATGAGCGTGCCGATAACAATACCTATGGCAAGACCGAGTACCGCAATAATAACAGTGTTTCTCAGGCCTTCCAGCACCTTCACATAACCATTCTGATTAAGGAAGATGTCTATAAACTTGTTCACCTTGTTTAGAAACAAAATCATACCTTTTTCTCCGAAATGTAGAATATCCGCGTAAGTTTCCCTACGCGGATATGTTAGCAAAACCAAACATAATTAACAATAGTAATTCGAAATATTAATTCAAAAATCCTTTTACTGAAGTGCGTTGATTGCCTTTGTAATGGCATCTGCCGGTGCAGAGTCAATGATGACAAACTCAAGATTTCCGTTGATAAGGTCCTGAACAGCAAGTGAGCCGTTCTTGTAGCCCACTGTTGTGAATGCATAGCCTTCAAACTCCCACTCGGCATCACCTTCACAATAGAACTGACCTGTTGTACCGTTTTGGCAGCCTACCTTTGTCTTATCGTCAAAAGACTTAAGTACTGCTTCTACAGAAGCCGCATCTGTGCATGCTGCAAACTTGGTATCATCAGTCTTAACGATTACGCGCTGTGCCGCATTGTAGTATGTGTTTGTGAAATTAACGTACTCTTTTCTGCTTTCCTTTACGGTAAGGCCTGCCATTGCAATATCGCACTTGTGCTGGCCGACAGAAAGACATACGGAATCAAAATCCATGTTGCTGATAACAAGCTCAAGTCCAAGATACTCGGCAAGCTTTGCGGCGATTTCCATATCAATGCCGAGATAGTTTTCACCGCTCATGTACTCGAAAGGCTCGAATGCTGCATTTGTAGCTACAACGAGCTGGTCCTTGGAAGTATCAAGAGCAGCAGACTTTACCGGTACAGGTGTGCCGTCGCCGAAGTAATTGTTACAGATGGCTTCGAATGTGCCGTCCTTCATAATCTTTTCAATAAACTCGTTTGCTTTGGCAAGAAGTTCCGGCTGGTCCTTATCAATACCGAATGCATACTCTTCCTGAGTAAGATCGATGGCAATAACCTTAACGCCCTTGGCAGACTTGCCACATCCTGCGAAGCACATTGCAAGCATCATGCCTGCGAGAATAATACATAAGAACTTTTTCATAAAAAATCCCCTTTCATATTCAGCCGCGTAATTACGCGGTTTGTTGGTGTGTTATGTTTAACTTTTGCATAAGTATACACTCTTTTTGCATAATGCCAAGTCATCTTTTTATCTCTTCATGATAATATTTTTTTGCTTTTCCGTTGCAAATAATCAGTGCCGTCATAAGCCCCACATACATAACTCCCATTCCTACATAACCATTGAAAAGAATACTGACAGCAGTACATATGAGGCCTGTAATGACAAAAACCTTTCCTGCGTAACGGTTGGATTTGTACTTTACATTTTCACTGTACTCACCCCATTTGCATGAGAATCCCTGTCCTTTTCTTCTGCATAAAGGAATGTAATTTCCAATAAAAATATACATAACGCTTAATAAGATTGCCAGCAGCTTAAACAGGCTTTTCAGGAAATCGCCGGTTTCGCCGTCATCAAGCTTCATTGCGGCAGGCATAACCTTATACAAAATGCATATCCACATTGCAAAAAATTCCACGGCCAGAAAAATGACCGTATATGCTCCAACTCTGTCGGCAATAGCTATACCGGCCCTTTCTTCTTCGTCCTCTGTCCCCGCATATTTCTTTCGATAATATAAATCCATGAACTGAAGTCCAAGAACAACAAGGAAATTAACCCCCGGGAAAGACAAAACCATGCAATAAACAAGAACCGGAGACACTTCCGCCATCCACGGGAGCGGCTTTAGCCATACCACAACGGCCGAAACGATAATTGAAACCAAAGAAATAAGCAAACCAATGCGATAGCTTACGGTAATCTTTTTATTATTCATTTTTTCCTCCTTCAAATTGCTTAATCCACATAAGCATGTCCGTAAACACAGTAGTATTCAGTTCGTAGTAAATAAAGTTCTTTTCACGAAACTCCATTATCAGTTCCGCCTGTTTTAAAAGCTTCAGATGGTAAGACATGGCCTGAGGTGTTATGTCCAGTTTTTCCGCCAGCTCGCCTGCGCTCTTACGTCCTTCCTTAAGCATCGAAAGAATATCTCTTCTCTGAGGATCGGACAGGCATTTAAATGTCTCGGCAAGTCCCATATTATTCTCCTTATTTTTTTAACAGCTTGCGCTCAACAGCTATTTAAAATTATTTTTAAATAGCATACCATCCGCAAACAAAAAAACAAGAACTATTTAAAAACTTTTTTAAATAGTTCTTGCATAAATTTGACTGTTTATTACTTTTTGAAACTGTCCTTAAGGGCAACGGAACGGTTAAAGACAAGCTTTCCGTCCTTTGAATCCTTGTAGTCCAATGCAAAGTAGCCAAGGCGGAGGAACTGGAACGAAGGCTCTGTCTCGCCCGACTTGGAAGGCTTAACATCCGCAAGGCTCTTTTCACCCTTGCAGCCTGTAAGTATTTCAAGTGAATTCGGATTCAGGCATGTTGTATAGTCTTCGGCTGCGTCCGGTTCCGGATCGGCAAAAAGATTGTCGTAGAGACGTGCCTCAAAATCAACTGCATCGCCTGCATTAACCCAATGAAGAGTTGCTCCCTTTACCTTACGTCCGTCGGCAGGATCTCCGCCGCGGCTCTCGGGATCGTAGGTTGCATAGACTTCCACAACATTACCGTTTTCATCCTTCTTGCAGCCTGTGCATGTGATAAGATATGCGCCCTTCAGACGGCATTCCGGTCCTTCGGGGAAAAGTCTCTTATATTTTGGAATAGGAACTTCCATGAAGTCATCGGCTTCGATGTAAAGCTCACGTGAGAAAGTAATCTTTCTTGTGCCTGCATTCTCGTCGTTCGGATTGTTTTCGACCTCAAGTTCCTCAACCTGTCCTTCGGGATAGTTTGTGAGAATAAGCTTAACAGGGCGAATTACTGCCATCTTACGAGGTGCATTTTCATTAAGATCGTCGCGGAGACAGCTTTCGAGGAAAGCATACTCAACTGTACTTGAAACCTTTGCAACACCGATTTTCTCGCAGAAATCACGAATGGACTTTGATGTATAACCACGGCGGCGAAGACCGCAAAGGGTTGGCATACGGGGATCGTCCCAACCTGAAACATACTTTTCTTCAACGAGACGACGAAGCTTTCTCTTTGACATAACGGTGTAGTTGATGCCAAGTCTTGCGAACTCAATCTGACGAGGCTTTGAAGGCACTGAAACATTGTTAACAACCCAGTCGTAAAGAGGTCTGTGGTCCTCGTACTCAAGGGAACAAAGTGAATGTGTGATGCCCTCAAGTGCATCCTGAATGGGATGTGCGAAGTCATACATCGGGAAGATGCACCACTTCTTGCCCTGTCTGTGATGCTCAATGTATCTGATACGATAGATGACAGGGTCACGCATGTTAAAGTTGCCTGACGCAAGATCGATTTTTGCACGAAGAGTGTATTTACCTTCTTCGAACTCACCGTCTCTCATTCGCTTAAAGAGGTCGAGATTCTCCTCAATGGGACGGTCTCTGTAGGGGCTCTGTGCAGGAGTCTGCGTATCGCCTCTGTACTTGCTGAACTCCTCGGGTGTGAGCTCACACACGTATGCAAGACCCTTTTTAATAAGCTCAACGGCGTATTCATAGTCTTTTTCGAAATAATCGGAACCATAGAAGAATCGATCACCCCAGTCAAAGCCAAGCCAGTGAATGTCTTCCTGAATGGCCTCAACAAATTCGGTGTCTTCCTTCGCAGGGTTTGTATCATCCATACGAAGATTTGTGATGCCGCCGAACTTTTCAGCCGTACCAAAGTCTATGCAAAGAGCTTTGCAATGTCCAATGTGAAGATATCCGTTTGGCTCCGGAGGAAAACGTGTGTGGACGCGCTGTCCGGCGAATCTTCCGTTGTCGGCGATATCTTCTTCGACAAACTGCTCAATAAAGTTTTTGCTTACTACTTCTTCATTAGCCATAAAAGTACTTCCTTTGCTAAGTTTTCAAGAAATTTTACCACAACAGGCATGAAAAATCCACAGTAAAATAACAAACCGGTCTCCAAAATGACAGACTGTTCTTCCGCTTTGCTTGATTATGACAAACCGATATAGTAAAATGAAATCCCGAATAATCACCAATGAAACGAGGTATATACAAGCATGAATACATCGGCATTTATCGACTTTAAAGAAAAAGTTGTTTCAAACTGTTCCAAAGTAATTCTCGGCAAAGAGAATATCACCGAAAAAATAGCCATTTGCTTCTTATGCGGCGGCCACGTTCTTCTTGAAGATGTGCCGGGAACCGGTAAAACCGTGCTCCTTCGTGCCTTTTCCAAAAGCATCGGCGGTGATTTCAAAAGAATCCAGTTTACACCGGATGTTATGCCTTCGGATGTAACCGGCATCAATTTTTACAACAGAAAAACAAACGATTTTGAGCTCCGCAAAGGCCCTGTTTTTGCCGACATCGTACTTGCCGACGAAATAAACCGTGCCACACCGAGAACCCAGTCAAGCCTTCTGGAGGCAATGGCCGAAGGTCAGATCTCTTTGGATGGCGAAACTTACACACTCCCCGACAACTTTATGGTTGCCGCAACACAGAATCCGCTCGAATCCTACGGAACATTCCCGCTTCCCGAAGCTCAGCTCGACCGTTTTTTTATGCGTCTTTCCCTCGGATACATGGACAGAAAAGACGAAATAAATGTTATGCAGAGAGAAAGCAGTTCCGAAATTTTAAAAACGCTTCAACCCGTTGTAACATCCGAAGAAATTGCCTTGCTAAAGAAAGAATCCCGCGAAGTAACGGTCAACAAAGCTGTTTCCGAATACATAATGGACATCATCGAAGCTACCCGGACCAACGGCAACATAAGCATCGGAGCCTCCACAAGAGGCGCCATAGCGCTTTGCGAAGCTTCCAGAGTTTATGCGGCTTTCCAAGGAAGAGATTTTGTTATTCCCGAAGATGTAAAGGAACTTGCAGCTCCCGTTCTCAGGCACAGACTTACATACAGAGGGCTTATTAAGCAGAGCGAAAGTTCCTCGGTATTTGACGAGCTTCTCTCTAACGTTGCCGTTCCTACAGAAGAAATGGGCCGATAATATGATTATTCTGTTTGTTATTATTCTGGCCGCCGCAGTGATTATCGAGCGTTCTTCCCTGACTGTTCCGACGCACCTCGTTAAATACCACTGTGTTGCCTCCAAAAGATCCGTCGAGCCGGGTGAGACGTTTGAATTGATAACCACCGTGGAAAATCAGACCGGCAAGACTATTCCGTTTCTTCAAACAGATGAATACTTCCCGCATTCATTAGCGATTTCAGGGCACGAAGATGCTGTATGCTCCAAAACAGATTTTTCCAAGTACACACATCGTATCTTCTTAAAAAAGGGGAAGCGCATTCACGTTATCAAACAGGCTGTAATAAACAAAAGAGGGGTGTTTCCTTTCGGTCAGGCCGAGCTGCTTTTAGGAGATTTTTTAGGAATAAGAGACAGAAAACGTCCCATTATTCAGACCGAAAAAATCATAGTTTTCCCCAAACGTCTGAACGACAGCAGGCTTGAGCAGGTATTGTGCGATGTTTGCGACAATATAATCGTACAAAGCTTTATTAATCCGGATCCGATGCTTATCAGGGGTTACAGATCCTATACCGGATGTGAGCCCATGAAATCCATAAGTTTTTCCCAAAGTGCAAAATATGACGAGCTTATGGTCAAGGAATACGATCACACGAACAAAGAAATTATCAACATAGTCCTCGATTCGTCCTTTACAGGTACATTTGAAGAATACTTCGACAACAGAGAGGCCGTCTTCAGCCTTGCCAGAACACTTTGTGAAGCCTTCGAGGAAAAGCAGTTCTCATATCGTCTCATAATGAACTGTTATTACGAAAACGCTGAAAATTACGGTGTTAATGTTATGGAGAGTTCCGGAAACGGTGCAACCCTCATAAACATTTTAGAGGCTTTGGGTGCTGCTTCCGGAATAACATGTCATACGGAAGAGCTGATAAAAGAAAGCTTCGTAAGATACGGCCGCGAAAAAGAATTTATTTTCATATCGTTGACCGAGAATGCGGAAACCTTGAGCCTTCTTAAAAGCCTTCAGACTGAGTACGGCACGCAGTTATATACCCTTTACGGAGCCGACTATACGGAGGAAAAAGCATGCTGAATGTATTTTATTATTACAATATGTTTCTTGCTTTTTTCTACGCCGCAACTTCCTTTGCCTTTCTTCACTTTACAGACGTAAATTATTTGACCGATGCAAAAGCCTTCCTTCTTGCTATGCTCGGCGGTCTTCTTATGTCGATGCGCAAGAAACTGACAAGAACAATAAACATTTTGCTTCTTATCGGCTCGTTTGCGGTAACAATGCTCCCGCTTCTTTGGATTCACGAAAGTTTGGGAAGATTTCAGGTTATTACATCCCTCTTTATTTTGTTGTTCTTTTTTGTAAAGAATATAACTCCTTACGATAAAGAGAGCGTTCGACGCACACTAAGAGGAACGTTAATCGGATTAATCGTCTTTGTTTCCGCAATAGCTTTTGTTTCAAAGCCGGACTCACCCCTTCCGTTGGAAACTTTACTCTCATACGCGCTTATCTACCTTGCCGCAGGAATACTGCTCCTCCAGATTGTCCGATACGAAAATGAATCCGCGGACAAACACAGATATGAAAGAAACCAGATACGCTTTACGTTTTTATTCTTCATTTCCTGCATATTGATTACTGTCGCAAAGCTTCCTCAGTTACTTTTATATGCATTTTACAGGTTCATATTCAATCCGATTTGGAATCTGTTAGCTTCAATTTTATCGAAAACAGGCAAGATAACCCTGCCTGATATATCCTACAACATACAAAAAACGGTGCAGGACGCCTTTGGCGATTACGTCGGTGACAAAACAGGAGTTGAAAACAATGTGGTTATTACACCGCCTCCCCTTAACCCCCCGGAAGCAAATAAATATGTAATGAATCAGGCTGCAGCACTGATTATTTTTATCATCATTCTTGCCCTTTTTGTGTTGGGACTGCTTCTTTTGTTACCTCGTAAAAAAGCAGAAAAATCTTTGGCAGTAAAAGAAATCATTGAAGACATCGAACCATCAGATATCGAAATAAAGAAAAGAAAGCTTGACTCCCCCGAGCAAACGATAAAAAAACAATATCTGCTTTTTATGAAAAAAGCTCATAAGAAAAAACCGTTGGTCATCTCGGATTCAACGGAAGACATTCTTTTAAAGTATTCCGGAGCTTCCGTCAATTCCAACGCTTCTGAATTAACGGACATATATCGCAAGCTTCGATACAAAGAAAGTGTAATGACAAAAAAAGATTCTTCATTGGCAAAAAAGCTTTGTAAAGACTTATAAATTTTCTAAATACATTTACTCACAAAAGCACCCGAAGCAGGTACACTACCTGTTTCGGGCGCTTTTAATCATTTCATTGCTTGTCTTATAAAAATAATTAACAAAGATATCACTACCATCACCGCGCCGTAAATCATCATTGTACGATGAATTGTAGTTTTCTCACGCTTCTCCTGCTTTTTCATCTTGTAGTCGTAGAAGTTTTCATGCTCAGGCATTATTCTCGGTATGAGAATGTGAGCGCCATGCTTAAAGCCAAACGCAATACCATCGAAAATTCCCTGCATTGAAGCCCATATAAGTGCTCCCATGCCTGCAATCAGCACACCGGGAATCGTAAACGCATCTGCAATAATCCTCAGCTTTTCCAATGTATCTTCTGCTTCTGAGTATTTATTAAGCCACATTACGAATGCCAAAATCGAAGCTGCAATTACTGTGAGAATGATAATAGGTTTAAGCTTTTTCATTACACTGTTCCTGTCTCATCTGCTTATACTGCTCAAATTCTTTAAGTGTACATCTTACAAAATGATTCGGGGAAACCTCTCTGAACTCAGGCTTTTCATCCGTAATTTCATGATCCGCAAGCGGATTATATGTAATACGAACACGTTTCTTTTCAGACTCAGGATCCGGAAGCGGGATGGCTGAAAGGAGCGAACGTGTATAAGGATGAAGAGGATGCGCGAAAAGCTCATCCGAAGAAGCAAGCTCAACCATGTTGCCGTAGTACATAACACCGATTCTGTCGGAGAAATACTTTACTACAGAAAGGTCATGAGCGATAAACATTATCGTAAGTCCAAGCTGATCGCGAAGGTCATTAAGAAGATTAATTACCTGTGCCTGAATTGAAACGTCAAGTGCTGAAATAGGCTCATCCGCAATAATCATTTCAGGGCGCATTACTACTGAACGTGCGATACCGATACGCTGACGCTGACCGCCCGAGAATTCATGAGGATAACGTCCGGCATGTTCTCTAACAAGGCCGACTGTTTCAAGTACGTTAAATACCTGCTCGTCTATGTACTTCTTATCCCTAATACCGTTAATAACAAGACCTTCCGAAATGATTTCACGAACGGTCATACGAGGATTAAGTGAAGCAATAGGATCCTGGAAAATCATCTGAATCTGAGTAATCAGCTTTGTCTTCTTAGCAATTCTTACCTTATCGGCATAATCTTTCTTTAATTCACCAAGCTTTACAGCATCACCGTTTGCAGCTGCAACATTCTTATCATACTCACTCTTTAAGTCGGCAAGAATCTTCTTTGCGTATTCCTTATCACAATTTTTGTGGTCGAACTGCGCTTTTTTAATTTCGGCTTTGTTGTCTGCAATAATCTTCTTAAGATTCTTCTGAATTCCGGCTTTCTTTGAAGGATTCTCCGAAATCTGCTTCTTTGCATCCTTCTTAGCTTCATTTATGGCAAGTTTATAACTTCTTATACCTGCACATATACGTTGTCCCTTAAAGTATATACTGCCGCTGGTGATATCGTAAATTTTAATGATGGAACGACCTGTAGTTGTTTTACCACATCCGGACTCACCTACAAGGCCGAAAACTTCTCCTTTTTTAATATCAAAGCTTACTCCATCAACAGCTTTGGTCGGTCCGAAATACTGACAGAGATTTTCAACACGAAGGAGAACTTCCTGATTCTTATCTTCCATTGTCGGCACCTCCGTTCTTAGCTTTCATTCTGACAATACGGTCCGAAATAATTTTCGGCATTTCAACCTTCGGAGCATTCGGATGTAAAAGCCATGTTGCAGCCTTATGTGTTTCACTTATTTCAAACATAGGGGGCTGCTGTTCAAAGTCTATCTTCATGGCATACCTGTTACGGTCTGCAAATGCATCGCCTACAGGAGGATAAATCATGTTAGGCGGTGTGCCGGGAATAGCATCAAGTTTTTCATTAGTGTCAAGGTCCGGCATGGACGAAAGAAGAGCCCATGTGTACGGATGTCTCGGGTCATAGAAAATGTCGTTTGCGGTACCGTACTCAACAATTTTACCTGCATACATAACAGCGATGTCATCTGCCATGTTTGCAACAACACCAAGGTCATGTGTGATGAAGATAACCGAAAGATTTCTCTTTTTCTTTAAGTCATTGATAAGCTCAAGTATCTGTGCCTGAATTGTAACATCAAGTGCGGTAGTCGGCTCATCGCAAATAAGAATGTCAGGGTTGGCTGCAAGTGCTATGGCAATAACGATACGCTGTCTCATACCGCCTGAAAACTCAAACGGATACTGATAGTAACGAAGTCTCGGCTCATGAATACCAACTTCATCCATAAGCTTTATAGCCTTTTCTCTTGCCATCGCTTTAGTAACACGATATACAACCTGTGAAGCCTTTTCCTTAAGAAAATCAATTGTTTCAACGCTTCGTTTCTCGATGTCTACTTTTGTAGAACCGTCAGTAAATGCAGTGTATCTGTTTAAAAGACGCTCAACGATATAAGAAATGTTTCCTTTGAGTTCTTCAACATCATATATGTTCTTCGGAACAACCTTCCAGTCAACGTTTTTACCCTTTTTGATGAGCGCATCGCGTTTAGCTGTCTGTTTTTCAAAGCGTCTTTCTTCTTTTGGATTGTGCTTTAAAGCAGCATAATACTTATCTATGCTCTTTAAAAGGCTGCTTTCAAATGTATAAGCAACGCTGTCCTTTATGATTTCAAGTGAGTCAATTGTCTTCGCAACTTCGGCGCCAAGCTTCTTTGCAAGCTTTTTAGCTTCATCCTTTGAAATCTCGCCGTCATAATACTTCTTTGCTTCGGCAAGAGCAGGAATAACCTTTTTCTTTTCTTCGAAAGCTCTTTCAAAAGAGTATGAAATACCCTTATTTTCAAGTTCAATGAAATGCTTCATGAAGTTTGCATCAAGATATGCAAGAGCCTCTTCATTAAGCTTATCAACTCCCTTGTTTTTAATTGAGCAATCATTTCCCTTAAGCTTGAAATAGCCTATTCTGAAGAAATTAGGTTTCGTCTGGTTAAGGATTTTGTCCATAAGTGCAGTAATATCCTTAAGAAGCTTTTCAAGCGAAGCCGAAAGGACAACATCCTGACCCTGTGCGGGTTTTCTGTATTTGCCCTTTTCAGAGCCAAGCTCCGAAATTACTCTTTCAAGTTCTGCAGCTGAACCGTCTTCGATAAACTCATTACGGACCTTTTTGAGTTTTGCATAATATTCATTAAGTGAGGACTTAACATCCGGATTCTGCTTCTTTTCAATGAAGAAAAGAAGGTCTGTAATCTGAGCCTTGAGCTCATCCGCAAGAGCCATGGAGTCATTGTACGGGAGTTCAAGCTTTGTAGCAAGAGTTGCAAAGTCATCAAAGGTCTTTGTTATGTTGTCAACTTCTTTGTCCGATACACCGGTATTGGCTTTTTTAATGTTAACGCCAAGTTCCTTAAGAAGACTGTTGAACTCCTGTCTTGCTTCCTTACGGTTTGCTTTATTCTTTAAAAGCATAGCCTCCGTAATCTGACGGCCGATTTTAACAATCGGGTTCAATGAAGAAAGCGGATCCTGGAAAATCATGGAGATTTTATCTCCTCTGATTTTGTACATCTCATCTTCGGAAATGGAAAGGAGTTCCTTTCCGTCATACAGTATTTCACCGTTTTCAATGATGGAATTTCCTGCAAGTATACCAAGGATTGCCTTGGAAGTAACAGATTTACCCGAACCTGACTCACCAACGATTGCAAGAGTCTTTCCACGTTCAAGATCGAAAGAAATGTCTCGAACGGCTTTAACTGTTCCTCCCTGTGTGCGGAAGGAAATTTTCAGGTTTTTAACACTTAAAATATTATCCATAAATTAATCCTCCACACCACGAAGTGACGGATTAAACGCATCTCTTAATCCGTTACCGAAAAGATTGAAACAAATCATAAGCAATGAAATCACAATTGCAGGACAAAGCATAAGATGAGGATAGTTTGTCCAAATTCCGTTTGAATCCTCAAGCAAATTACCGAGAGACGTTACTTCTGCCGTTGAAAGCTTAACGATACCAAGGTAACTCAAAGTACTTTCGGAAAGAATTGTGCTGGGGATTGCGAGCGCAGCACTTGTAACAATTGTTCCCAAAGAGTTGGGGAAAATATGCTTCCAAATTATTCTACGGTCTGAAGCGCCAAGAGTTCT
The DNA here is from genome assembly GCA_045598045.1 of Lachnospiraceae bacterium. Lineage (GTDB taxonomy): Bacteria > Bacillota > Clostridia > Lachnospirales > Lachnospiraceae > RGIG3528. Next base: position 14,867 of record JAZLLG010000015.1, read on the forward strand.
GGCAGCCATAACATACTCACCGTTCTTGAAACGGTAGAACTGAGTACGTACACGGTAAGCCGTTCCAATCCAGCCCGTTAAAACATAAGCAAATATTAATGTCGGAACAGGGCCAAGCTTCTTTGCAAGGTGCATCTGGAAAAGCGTAGCAACGATGATAAACGGAACACCACTGAGAATATCAGTAACCCTTTCACCGATAAGGTCTACAATTCCACCATAATAACCTTCAACAGCACCATAAGCGGCACCAATGATAAAGTTAATGGCTGATACGCAAACAGCAATAAGTAAGCTCAGCTTAATACCATCGGCAAGACGAAGAGCCAAATCATAGCCCTGGCTGTCCGTTCCAAGTATGTACTGAGGAGTAAATCCATTTTTATATATATAATAGTTATAGTAAAGAACTCTTATCTTATACTGGGCGCTATCAAAGTCACCACCGCCGGTATAAGCGTAGTAAACAGGATTGCCTTCTTCGTCACGCACGTAGTTATCTTCAAGAACCATTCCTTCCTCGAAGACGATTTCCTTTGCTTTTCCCTTCTCGTTTATATAGATGGGAGCGCCCTTCTTTGTTTTATACCAATAGTTTGCATCAAGAGGGTCGAAGTTCCACTCATTATCTTCAACAAGAGGGTATAAAACCTGAATTCCCGTTTCGTTCTGGAAATCAACTATCTTCTGATATTCAGACTGCTCAATGCTCTTGTACATAAAGCCCACTTCAAGATATACATCAATATTGGCAGTATATACACGTTTTTCCTTTTTAGCGGCATCAAGTGTAATGACGGGATCACTGATTGAACCTTCAAGAATAGGCTGGAACTTACTTGCAAGGCCCTGCTCAAGAGTAATACCACCCTTGCCGTCATGGTCCTCAGCAGCCATTCCCACGGCAACAGCCTTTATAAGTCCCTTGTCGGCAAAATCACGTTTAAGTGCCCCATTGGCAATTCCGAATTCAGCAAGCTTTTCGATTCTTGGTCCTTTCTTCGCATAGTACGGATCCATAAATCTTGCATCGAACTTTTTTGTAAAAAGCGGAGTAAGGAATGCAAAAAGAATAATCAAAATAATGATTACGGTTGCAACAACGCTCGCTTTATTTTTACGGAAACGAATCCACGCATCCTTAAAATATCCGATAGGCTTGTCATCCAGCTTCTTATCGGAAATTCTTTCTCCATCATGAACAAATTCGAACTTATCGGATGGGATATTGTCATAGTTTTTAATCATTTCAGCCATACTATTTTGCCCCCATTCTTATTCTAGGATCGATAAATCCGTAGCTTATATCAACAAGTATGCTTGCAACCAAACCGATTAATGTATAGAAAATTGTGTCCATCATAAATACATCATAGTCAAAAAGCTGAACGGATGTAATATAGAGTTTACCTACACCGGGTACAGAGAAAATCTGTTCGATAACAAATGAGCCCGCCAAAATATCGGAAAATGTTGCAATAATCATCGGAAGAATAGGAACCATGGCGTTCTTAAGAGCATGCCTTACGGTAGCCTGACTTTTTGTAAGTCCTTTTGTTCTTGCAAGAAGCATGTAGTCCGATGTCAAAGTTTCCGTAAGTTCAGCACGTGTGAAACGGCAAAGGCCCGCAATTTCACCAAAGGAAAGCGCAAGGATGGGCGCAATCATACTATAAAACATCTTACCCGTCGTCCATGAGCCGCCCGCATCCGCAAGAGAATAAACCATAAGCGGAAGCCATCCGAGCTTAAAGAAGAAAATGTACTGAACAAGGAATGCATAAACAAACGAAGGAACTGAAATAAACACCATTACCAAAGTACTTATGAGAGAATCCTGCCATTTGTTTTTCTTAATTGCGGCAAAAATTCCAAGTCCGATTCCGATAGGTACGGAAAAAATAAGCGAATAAATGTTAATAAGAAACGTCGGTAAAAGACGGCTTGTAAGTACATTCAAAGCCGGCTCTCTCGCCTGTATGTACCATGAAGTACCGAAATCAAATTTCGTAAAAATGTTCTTCAGATAAATAGCGTACTGAACAAATATCGGCTCATTATATCCGAGCGCTTCCCACCTTTGCTGAAGCACCGTAGCAAGGTTCTTTTCCATAGGTAATTCTCTCGGAAGTGCCCTTACAAGAACAAAGCAGATTGTCATTGTAACAAAGAAAACAAAGAACATTAACAAAATTCTTTTAAGAATGTAAATGCCCATTCCGTTTCCGTGCTTGGCAATTTTTTTGGTTTTTGCCATATGTTTCTTCCCCCTTAGTTCAAAACTATAACTGTTTCTTTGTTTTGGCTTATTTACAGCCGTTATTACTAGTCAATAACCAACATTTTATTTATTTTTAAACGTATATAAATAAGCAAAAACAAAGAAACACCATAAACACGGTAAAAACTGCGGAGGTTTTCCCCCGCAGTTTCTACCTGTTTATATCAGGCTTTAATTACAAATTATTCGTAGCTGAGTGTATTGTTTGCAATATAGTCAGCCCATTCCTTATCGGAATAGTTATATGACATAAGCTCAAGTCCACCGAAATCATACATAATGTTGTACTCTTCTGTGTAGTAGGAGAGCTTGTATGAAAGCATTGAACATGCTGTTGAGCTTGCGAAAGGAATTCTGTAATACTTCTTAAGCCATTCCTCTTCCATCTTTGCTGTAATATAAAGCTTTGTAGAGAAATCAGACTCAGAGTACGCTCCGTTACCTATAAGCGCTCCTGACCAAGCCTGCCATGTCATTGTAACATCTTCGCCGTTTACGTTGATTGTGAGTGTTTCCGTTGTAGGATCCCAGCATCCTGCTTCATGAAGAGCATAGTTATCAGGATCGCAGTAAACCTGGAAGTTTCTGAAAGGATAGAATGCAGCGCCGCCCCATGCACCGTAACCGATAGCAAATTCGCCCTTTGCTGTATCGCCGTAACGGTCTGTAACGTTGTCTACGCCTTCAAGAGTGATCTTACCAAAACCTGAGCCTTCAGCTGCTGCATTGATGTACTTGTTGAAGAGTTCAAGCTGCTTGTTGTCGGATGAATCGAAACCACCCTTCTTGTAGCCTACACGGATAACGATATCCTGGCCTGCTGTATAGAGACCGTCAGCAACGAGCTCATCACAAGCCTGCTTCATAAGAGCCTTTGCTTCTGTAAGGTTGTAACCGTTAATGGACTTGTAAGCATCCTTAAGTGTAGCATAAGGTGTGCCCTCGCCGTACTTAACGCCGTAAACGTTACAGATTGCCTGCATAGCTTCATCGGAGTTACGGAATGAAGATGAAGGATCGTTGTAAATATCATAGAAGTAGAGGTTGTTCATTGTAGCATAAGCGGGCTTATATCCTGCTGTAGCTGTAACCCACTCTGTACGGTCAACGGAGAGTGAGAATGCCTTACGGAAATTGATGTTGGAAAGAACAACTGAGTTTGTGTTACCCTTTGACTTATCCATTTCCTTAAGTGCGTCAAGACCTGTATTAAAGAAGAAGGACTGTGTATATGTCTCATCTACTTTGTAGAGACGATCGGATGTAGCGTATGTAGCTACTTCTTCTGCTGAAGGTGTCCAGTCATCAATCTGGCCCTTTAAGAATGCCTGCTTAGCAGCGTCATCTGTCATAACATCGATGACAATCTTGTCTGTCTGGTATCTTTCAATATGCTCACCGTCAACGAGGTAAGGAGTTGTGGAAACAAGACGACCGTCTTTCTTCTCATAACCATACCAGTTTTCGTTCTTTGTGAAAACAATCTGCTTATCGTTCTGTAAAGACTCAAGCTTGTAAGGACCATAAGACATTGTATTCTCAATCTTTGTACCATAGCTTGATGTTACAAGCTTGCCTTCTGTGTTCTTTGTTGCTTCATAGTAAGGCTCATATACAAGCCATGTTGATGTGCAGCTTGTAAGGAAATAGTTAAAGTCAATGTATACTGCATTGACATAACGGATTGTGTAATCATCAACCTTGTAGCAGCCTACTGTCTCGTCGTAACCAACTACAGGATATTCCTTTGCATATACGAAGTAGTTAAATACATCGTCTTCTGTCTCACCCCAGTTAGGGTTGCCTGTTGTTACAGGAACAAAGAGAGCATAGTTCTCATCTGTAAGAGGGATAAGTCCGTTATCGTCAGCCATTGCTGCAAGAGCTTCCCAGTTTGTAACATCAAAGTAAGCATCACCGTATGCTTCAACATATGTTCCGAGGCTGTCGCCACCGCACCAGTCACTTGCTGAATAGAGACCGATGAACATCTTGTTTCCGTCAGGAGAAACGTACTGACCGTCGTCACCCTTTGTGCAATCAGCTAATGTGTAGCCGGCATTTGCACCGTTGTCAAGGTAAGCAACATCGCCTGCATAGTAGTACTCAAGACCGCCTGCAACTGCAGATTCGCCGCCCCAGTAAAGGTTTGAACGATAGTTCTTCATGGAAGGATCAAGGAGAGCCTTCATGGAGTAGATGTAAGAATCAGCATTGATGGGTGTGCCATCCTGCCACTTTGCATCCTTATTAAGAGCAATTTCGAAAACATAACCGCTTGTTACATCAGCAACTGTCTTTCCGGAAGGAAGTGTACAGTTATATTTTGTAAGATCGTCCTGATGAGCAGCTGTAACATCTGTGATGGATGTTGCCATCTCATATACCCACTGGTAAACACCCTCTTCAGAATCCTTAACCTGCATTGTGCAGAAAGGAGAAGAAAGGTAGCCCAGAATGGAATCATCTGCATTTGTTTCCCATGTATGAGGATTCCAGTTATTACCAAGAGATGTGGAATAAGTGTTGTATGTGTATGTAGGTACTTCTGCAGGCACATCAGGTGTCTGTGTAGGCTCCGTTGTATCGGGTGCCTTTGTTACTTCTGCATCAGGTGTCTTTCCAGCATCAGGTGCCTTAGTTGTCTGTGCAGGAGCATTTGTAGGTGTTGTCTGTGTGTCATTACCCTTCTTGCCACATGCTGCAAGGCTTAATACCATAGCAGAAGCAAGAACGAGAGCAACAACTTTCTTTGCCAACTTCATTTTATTTCCTCCTTTTATTTAGCTCCTCTTGTATTTTTTAGTCTCGCATGTACTCAAATCAACCAACTGTTTTTATTTGGATTTGTTGTATACACTTGGGTACTGTTTTAAAGTATTATCACTTTAATGCATTAAAGTGATACCTTAACGAACAAAAAAATACCGATTCACTTGTGGACGATATTATACTCTTCTGTGTCTGTTTAGTCAATCATTTCTTAAGTTTCTATAATAAAAAGGATAATTATTTATAATATACTGAATAAAATCTCATTTCAAAATCAATACGAAATCCTCATCTTCCCGAACACCTCTCCAAGCCCTGCCTGTATAAGCAAATCGGCATTTGAATCATACGACGTTGCGCTCTTATTAATAAGGATAAGATTCTCACCGTTGAAGGCTCTGATGAACCCTGCTGCAGGGTAAACGGACAATGACGTTCCGGCAACGATGAGTGTATCTGCGCGCTGAAGAGCATCCAAAGTTTTTTCTATAGCTTCCTCGTCAAGCTGCTCCTCATAGAGAACAACATCAGGCTTAATAATACCTCCGCATTCACACTTTGGGATGCCTTCGCATCCTGTAACAGCCTCAACACCGTAAAACTTTCCGCAGTCCATGCAGTAGTTTCTCAGTACGCTTCCGTGAAGTTCGATAACATTTTTACTTCCTGCCATCTGATGAAGTCCGTCAATATTTTGTGTGATGACAGCTTTTAGTTTTCCTGTTTTTTCCAATTCGGCAAGGAACTTATGAGTAACATTCGGCTTAGCCGTATCATATATCATTCTATCCTTGTAGAACTCATAGAATTCGGCTGTCTTCTTCATAAAGAAGGTATGGCTTATAATTGTCTCCGGAGGGTATTTATACTTTTGATTGTACAATCCGTCCGCCGATCGGAAGTCCGGTATGCCGCTTTCGGTACTTACACCTGCGCCTCCGAAAAAGACTATATTTTCGGAGGTGTTGATAATTTCCTGAAGCCGTTCGATTTTCTCATTAAGTTCCATAGCAATCCACCTCAATTTAACGTAAGAACTAAAATCCTAAATAGGAAAGAACGCCCTTTATTCCTTCCTTATCGTAGACATCTTTATAGAAGCTCACTTCGTCTTTGATGATTTCGTCTATAACCTTCATACCAAGGAGTTCAACCGGCGCTTTATCATCCGTCATTATAAGATCACCGCCCGAGTAGCGTTCAATGTCCGACGCAAGGTTTGTCAGATAGTTTTTAAGGGTTTCGTCCTTAAGCGCCGGAAGTTCTTTTGCAAGAACAGCGCCAAAATCCGTAAGTCCCTCTCCTCCCGCAAAAAGCTCGCGGTTTGTGGAGCCGTGCACATCTATAGTGTACACATTCTCAAAAACGGAAGCAATAGTATCCGAAAGGTGTTCGGTAATGTTTCCTTTTGCGGAGCCCTTCATATTCATATTTACAATCATTACTCCGTCTTCCTTCAAATGTTCCTTGACGGCCCCAAAGAATTCCGTGGAAGACATCTGAAACGGAATTGTAATGTCCTGGTATGCATCAACCATAATAACATCATATTTGTCTTCAATGGCATTCAGGTATGCTCTTCCGTCGTATGTCACAACGTTTATATCATCGGGGAGGTCGAAAAACTCGTGTGCAAGCTCGGTTATTTTTTCGTCTATCTCGACACCGTCAATGTGCACATTACCGAAATACTTTCTGCAGGCAGTGGCGTAAGTTCCCGTTCCCATTCCGAGAATAAGTATGTCGAAATCTTCTGCATTCTTCTCGCTGATATTGGCGGCTGCAGGGGCCATAAGCGCGTAGTCATAGTACATGCCGCTGAGTCTGTCATCTTTCATTTTAAGGGACTGCACGCCAAAGAGAACGTTTGTTGATAAAATGATTTCTGCCGGATCTTCTTTTACCTGAAGGTAATTGTAAACAGATTCACCCTCAAACAGTAATCCGGACTCCCAAAAAGCGAAACTGTCTGAGGACTTAACGAAAAAACATACAATGAGGAGCGCTGCGGTAACCGCACTTTTTACAATATGTTTCTTTGCCGAAATGAAATAAATCAGGCAAAGCACAATGAGTACTCCCGCAAAAATAAGGAATGTGATTGCTGTTCCAACCGCAGGAATCGTTACAAATGTAGGAAGGAACGTGCCGATGATGCTTCCGACCGTATTGAAAGCTCCGAGCGTTCCGACAACTTTACCGCTGTTTTCAAGGTTATCAACGGAATAGCGTGCAAGGCTCGGCGTTACCGTTCCAAGAAGGAACAGAGGAAATACGAATATTACCATGCAGGCAGCAAACGCAGCCCAGATGAGGTATCCCGTGTTAACCGCGAACACAAGGAGTCCCGTGATTGCAAGGATAATATATTTCCCGACAAGCGGAATGGCCGCAATCCAAATTGCCGCAATGAGTATACGAAGATACAGTTTGTTCGGATCCGGGTTTTTGTCCGCGCTCTTTCCTCCGAAAATGTTTCCCAGCGCCATGGCAATCATTATTGTTCCGATAATTATCGTCCATACAATCTGCGAAGATGAAAAGTACGGAGCAAGTAATCTGCTTGCGCCAAGCTCCACCGCCATAACCGACATTCCGGAAAAGAATTCCGTAAAATAAAGAAATAGTTTGTTTTTTAAAATTTTGGGCATATTCAAGTCCCTCCCTCAATAATTCAAACATGCGCAAAAAGTTGCCGCAAGTAATCTATATAAATCATTTTAACATATTCGAAAAATAAATCATAGATTATGTCGCAATATTTGCCAACAGTATGCAAATCCTGTATAATCGCACTATGCAAAGTGATTCAAGAAAGGCATGAATTTATGAAAACAACTGTTCCCGCATATGCCAAGGTAAATCTTATACTGGATATCACAAACAAACGTCCCGATGGGTACCACGACATCCGTTCCGTCATGCAGGCCATCTCCCTTTGTGACGAAATCACAATTGAAGTACTCCCTGCGTCAGAAAGCGCCACTGAGCTTGTCATCAATGCTTCATGTGAAAACCCGGAAATGTTTCCCGATGTCAGATGGGACGAATCGAACCTTGTCGTAAAGGCCGCAAGGCTTTTGCTGGGCGATGCAGGTATTCCTCTTTCCAAGGCCGGAATTGTTAATATCTTTGTCACAAAAAACATCCCCTCCGGCGCCGGTCTGGGTGGCGGAAGTTCTGATGCTGCTGCCGTACTCAACGGTTTGAATGAGCTTTTATGTCTCGGATACGAAAAAAACAAGCTCTGCTCACTTGGAGCAAAGCTTGGAGCCGATGTTCCCTTCTGCGTCCTCGGCGGTACCGTTCTCTGCGAAGGTATCGGAGAAAAGCTTACCCCTCTTCCGGACGCCCCCGCTATGGACTACATTGTTGAAAAGCCCGATGTTTCGCTCTCCACAAAGCTTATGTATGAGCAGGTGGACAGCTATCTTGAAACAGAACCTCATCCTGATACCGGCAGGCTTGTAGAAGCAATAAAATCAGGTGACCCCGAATTTTACAAATACATCGGCAACTTTATGGAAAAAGCAGCCGTCTCCTTCTGCCCCGAAATTGAAGAAGTTAAAAAAAGCTTTCTTGATCGTGGGGCTGTTGCCTCTTTCATGACAGGAAGCGGGTCTGCGGTAGTCGGACTATTTAAGAAAGAGTAGTCTGACTCCCACTCGCTATTCGCACAAAAAACATCGCGTAGTTTCCTACGCGATGTCACATGGAGCCATCAGGCTCCTTTTTTATTTTTCTTTTCTCTGACTTCGTATGTAACCTTTTCGCCGTCAACGGCTTTTTCCGTCACGATACATTTGAGAATACTTTCATCACTGGGCATTTCGTACATCGGCTCAAGAAGAATCTTCTCGATGATGGAACGAAGGCCTCTCGCACCTGTCTTAAGATCAAGTGCTTTCTTGGCGATTTTCTTAAGTGCTTCGTCCTCAAACTCAAGCTCCACGCCGTCAAGTTCGAACAACTTGCCATACTGCTTAATGAGGGCATTCTTTGGCTCCTTAAGGATGCGGATAAGCGCTTCCTCGTCAAGCTTGTCCAATGCAACATTTACGGGGACACGACCGATGAACTCCGGAATAAGGCCGAACTTCATAAGATCCTCAGGCAATGTCTGTCTGAAAAGTGCTCCTATGTCTATATCCTCGTCACTGTCCATAAGTACTGCATTGAAGCCAATCATCTTTTTGCCTATACGACGCTTAATGATGGTTTCGAGACCATCGAAAGCACCACCGCATATGAACAAAATGTTGGTCGTGTCAATGTGAAGGCATTCCTGATTCGGATGCTTTCTGCCTCCCTGAGGAGGTACGGATGCGATGGTTCCCTCAAGCAGCTTAAGAAGCGCCTGCTGAACGCCTTCACCCGAAACATCACGTGTTATGGAAACATTTTCGGACTTACGTGTAATCTTATCGATTTCATCGATGTAGACGATGCCGTATTCTGCTCTGTCAAGATCAAAGTCCGCAGCCTGTATAAGCTTTAACAGGATGTTTTCAACGTCCTCGCCGACATAACCTGCTTCTGTAAGTGTTGTAGCATCCGCAATAGCGAAAGGAACATTTAAAAGCTTTGCAAGTGTCTGCGCAAGATATGTTTTACCTGAACCGGTGGGACCGATCATGAGGATGTTGCTCTTTTGTAGCTCAACGTCCGACTTGCTTTCAAAAAGTATTCTCTTGTAATGATTGTAAACAGCTACGGAAAGAACCTTCTTAGCCTCGTCCTGGCCGATAACATAGTCATCAAGGAACTTTTTAATCTCAACCGGCTTAAGCAGGTTTATGTCTTTAAATTTGTCCCTTTTCCCCATATTGCCGATTCGGTCGAACGAATCATACGGTTCGTAGGAATCGGAGCCGAAATCCATTTTATCGAGCTCATCGTCGCTTACCATATCGGAGCAGAGCATAACGCACTCTGCGCAAATATATGTGTCCGGCTGAATTCCCGAAAAAAGCCTGACTTTATCGCTCGCGGGTCTGCCGCAAAATGCGCAGCATATATTTTTATCTTGTGATTTTGCCACTTTCCCCTCCGGCCTATCTGTGCTCTACAATTTCGTCGATAAGACCGTAAGCCTTTGCTTCTTCGGCTGACATGTAGTTGTCACGGTCTGTATCCTTTTCGATTTCTTCGAGAGGCTTGCCTGTATTCTTTGCAAGAATCTCGTTTAACTTTTTCTTTGTCTTCAAGATGTTCTCGGCAACAATCTGAATCTCTGTTGCCTGACCTCTTGCACCACCCGAAGGCTGGTGAATCATAATCTCAGAGTTAGGAAGAGCATAACGCTTGCCCTTTGCACCGCCGGCAAGAAGGAATGCGCCCATACTTGCAGCCATACCGATGCAGATGGTGGAAACATCGCACTTAATGAACTGCATTGTATCGTAGATAGCCATGCCTGCCGTTACTGAACCGCCGGGGGAATTGATATAAAGGGAGATGTCCTTGTTAGGGTCCTCTGCCTCAAGGAAAAGGAGCTGAGCAACAACAAGGCTTGCTGTTACATCGTTAACTTCTTCGCCAAGGAAGATGATTCTGTCCTTTAAAAGACGTGAATAAATATCATAAGAGCGCTCGCCCTTGCTTGTCTGTTCAATGACATACGGTACTAAACTCATTTTTTACCTCTTATTTCTCGATTGAATTGTCTCTGATGAAATCTACAGCCTTAGCTACGCAGACATCCTCTTTGATTGCAGCCATTTCTTTGTCGTTGATGAGTTCTTTAAGCTTCTCAACTTCCATTCTGTAGGAATCAGCCATATTCTTAATTGCAATCTCGACGTCCTCGTCTGTAGGCTGGATGTTTTCAGCCTTTGCAATAGCTTCAAGAGTAAGTCTTGACTTAATTCTTGTTTCAGCCTGAGGCTTAATGTTCTCAAGGAGCTTTGCATCATCAAGTCCTGTGAACTGATAGTACATTTCCTTTGAAAGGCCCTGCATCTTAAGTCTCTGGCAGAAGTCATCGAACATCTGCTCAGCCATGGAGTCAATCATGGGTGCGGGAATGTCCATCTCGGAATCGGCAACGATAGCTGAAAGAGCTGCATCTTCCTTAGCAGCGTCAGCATTCTTTTCTTTCTGCTCTGCAAGGTTCTTCTTAAGGTCTTCCTTATATTCTGCAAGTGTGTCGAACTCGGAAACATCCTGTGCGAAATCATCATCAAGATTAGGAAGTTCCTTAGCCTTGATGCCGTTTACCTTACACTTGAATACAGCAGGCTTGCCTGCAAGCTCTGCGGAATGATACTCTTCGGGGAATGTAACGTTAACATCAAACTCGTCACCGATGCTGTGACCGATGATCTGGCTTTCGAAACCGGGAATGAAGCTGTTGGAGCCGATAACGAGATCGTACTTCTCGCCCTTGCCGCCGTCAAATGCTACGCCGTCAGTAAAGCCTTCGTAGTCGATGTTTGCCGTATCGCCGTCCTGTACAGGTCTGTCCTCGATTGTGAGCATTCTGCTGTTCTGCTCCTGAACCTTCTTAAGTTCGTTCTCGATGTCTTCTTCTGTAACGGTTCTGTCGATTTTGTCGATTTCAACGCCCTTGTACTTGCCAAGCTTAACTTCGGGCTTAACTGCTACTTCTGCTGAGAATACGAAGTCCTTGCCCTTGCCGATTTCAACTACGTCAATGCCGGGCTTGGAAACGATGTCAAGACCTGATTCCTCAGCTGCTTTATCATATGCATCGGGAATAAGATCGTTTGCGGCGTCTTCAAAGAAAACTGCCTCGCCGTACATCTTTTCAATAATGTGTCTGGGTGCTTTGCCCTGACGGAAACCCTGGATGCTGATTTTATTCTTATTCTTCTGATATGCCTTCTCTACTGCCTTTTCGAATTCATCTGCTCCTACTGTGATGATGAGCTTTACCATGTTCTTAGCTTCAAGCTGTTCTACCTTAACCATTTCTGATTGCTCCTTACTTTTTTCTTCTAAAATAAACCGGGCAAAAAAAATACCCCAGTTATCAACTGAGGTATTTTATCAGAATCAAGTGTTTTTTGCAAGTGGTATTCACTCGGTACGGGCAGGGGGCGTAAGCTGATGTTTTCTGTTGCAGATAACTCTGTTTCGTCCGATTTGCTTGGCTTTGTAAAGAAGTTTATCCGCACGGCCGTAAAGAGCGGTAAAATTCAAATCCGAGGAAGCCGTTTCGATATCCAGACCAAGGCTTATGGTAACTACCGCATTCTTTGCCGTAGCGTGCTGGATTCGAAGATCCTCAACATCGGTACGTATTCTTTCAGCCATATTGTACATTTCGTCTTCGCTCATACCATACATAAATACAAGGAACTCTTCACCACCTATACGGGAAGTAAAGCCTGTTTCCCCGACGGTCGTGGCGATTCGTGCCGAAACCTGCTTAAGGCAGACATCGCCTTGAACATGTCCGAAGCCGTCGTTGTATTTTTTGAAATGGTCGATATCGATAATAATTACGCCCACCAGGTCTTCCTGTCGAACACATATCTTCCAAATGGGAGCAATCTCGCGCTCAAGTCCACGTCGGTTTATAAGTCCGGTAAGAGGATCCCGTTCCGCCTGTTTTGTCTCCTTCTTGGCTCTGAACTCCTGTCGGGTGATTTCAGTGCGCATCGTGTAGTTATCACGTGAAAGAATAAAGCCGAAGCAATGTGCGGCCGCAATCATGATAACCTGTGAAAACTCTATGGTAATTCCGCTTTTTCCGGTAATGACGATGATAACCGCCAAGTCAACAAACTCAATGCCACTCATTACAATGTACTGTGTGGTGGTTGTGTAAATGACGTAGGCGCCTATCATAACGGCTATGCAGTAAAGAGCAAAACTGTTGTAGTACTTGATGGCAAGTATTGAAAGGTAGGACAGATACAAGAAAGAAAAGCCAACGAAACAGAAAGCTTCCATATCGAAATAACTTCTTGCATCCATGGCAAGTGTCCTGTATGTAAGGAACGAAAAAGCTCCGCAGCCTACGGCAAAGAAAGCGCCCGGCAACACGAAATGCACAAGCTGGTCATTAAGAAAGATTGTGTTGACGAGAATGAGAATAACCGACAACGCTATGGCGAGTGAAATGGAACAGACAAAACATCTTTGCACGTTCGCCCTCGCAATATTTTCCCAAAACAGTTTTCTGTTGTTTTTGTTTTTTGGACTTCGTCTTTCCTCTGTCATAATATGCCCCTTAAATGTTTGCTTGGATAAATCCCTCATATATTTCACAAATTATAACATAAATGATAGATTTTAATCCATTAAGTAATAATAAAGAATGGGGCGTTCCCGAACACAATGGGGCGTTCAAAGAACGCCCCATTGCGTTATTGAACACCCCATCGTCTGTTGTGAATATCTATATGATGTTATCACGTTTTTCCTGAAGGTCTCTTTCATATTCACCTTTTTTTGAATAAGGATTTTTGTTTTCCTTCAGGCGCACATCATTTATTGAAGGCTTGTTTGCGACATTGACAACAAGCACAAGAAGAAGTGTCTGTATAAATTCGACAACAAACCAAATTCCCAGTGCACCAAGGCCGACCCAAAGCGGAAGCGGCTTGTAGATGAAATGCGCAATAATCAGAAGCGCACCCGGCACTGCCCAGACTATGGATAGAATAAGATTAAGGAGAAGGCTGAGAAAAAATCCTCCGCCACCGACGTTTCTTACTTTTTCTTTTCTTTCTTCTCTCGTCATAAGCATCATCCTTTATGAATTTGTCTTCATGGCTTCAATGGCAGAAATCTTTGTTGCTTTTCTTGCGGGGAAGTAACCTGCAAGCACTCCGACAATCATACCGAAAGCTGCCGCTCCGAAAGGAAGCCACCATGGAATTACGGAGAACTTTGCGCCTTCAATGTCATAAACGCCGCTCGTCTGCATAAGTGCAGCAAATATAGGTCCACCGTATTTATTAATAACCGCCGAAACAATGTAACTTATGACAATTCCCACAATGCCTCCGAGTAAGCCGATAAGAGCCGCCTCGTAAAGGAAAAGTCTTCGGATATCACGTAAATAGCAGCCAAGAACCTTCATTATACCAATTTCACGTGTACGCTCATAAATGGACATTACCATAGTATTGGCAATATTAATGGCCGATACAAGCATTGCAAGGCATCCGATGGCGCCAAGTACCATCTGAATCATATCTGATGTCTTTTTTAATGGTTCAAGGTACTGTGAGTCGCTGTAAGTAACATATCCAAGCTCCTTTATTGCCTCCTGAACCGATGCAACGTTTTTAATGTTATCTACGTTTACGTATATGCAGTCATAGTTAGAAAGCTCAAGAATGGCTTTCTTTCTGTCCTGAACGGTAAGTGTCTTGCAGTACTCCGTCCAGATTTCTTTGAAATAATCCATATCAACGTAGCAGTAATAATTGTAGTCCCAGTTGTCGGACTCCTTCATTAATGCCCAGTTGTTGGATTTAGGTGTAACTTTAATCTGAAATTCCTTTTTTCTCTCATTTCTCTGATACATCCATTGCGGGAATTTTACAATTACGGAATCCTGTGTCAGGTCAATGGTTTTTGTTTCATAACTTCGTGTGGACCAGTAGTAAAACTCCTGTATTGAATAATTTGAGAAAACAATTTTTCTGTAATCTTCTTTTGTAGGGTATGTACCGATTTCCGTGTCAGGATAGCCAAACTCATAGAATGAATCACGGCCGATGGCACGAAGCTGACAATTCCCCTCATATTTGCCGCATGTCATCTGCAATTGCGTATCAATTACAGGGCAAATCGCTTTTATATGGTCTATGCCTCTCAGCGATGCTACAAGTGCATCATCAAGCACCTGTTCCTTTTCACCCAGCCAGTTTCCATCGTCATCAATGATGCTTCCGTACTGCTGAATCTGAATGATTGTCATTGACCCGTTTGTCATGTACTGTTTGTCAAAGGTAGTGTTTATACCTATACCGATAGACACCATTGCAACTATTGAAACAGTACCGATGATTACGCCAAGAACAGTTAGCGCCGTTCTGGCCTTTCGCCTCGCGAGGTTTTTCAGACCCATTTTGAAAAGATCAAATAGCGTCATACTTCACTCCGTTTATTCATCAAAATCCGCATCAGCTTTTTTCTTTTTGCTTCTGACAAAGAAAACAACAGCAACCGCAACTCCCGCAGCGATAACAATCGAACCACCGATAATTACAGGCCATTTGAATTTACCGAGGAATGAAAGGAAGCCGGCTTTTTCATCTGTCTCGCCGCCATTTGCAAAAATAGGATTCCCGAACTCATCAAATCCGATGATTTCTCCTTCAGGGAAATCGATTCCGGGATAGTCCATGTTTCCGCCCGGGTTGTCATTCCACATATTTTCGCCGTTACCTACATAAACGGTTGTGGAGTGTTCGCTTGTAACTTCATCTCCGTTGGAATCTTCCATATGAATGATGAATTTGCAGACTGCGTCGCCTTCCACAAGAGGGATAACGCTGCACTCAACAAACTCGGGGTAACCGGGCTGCATATTGCCCATGTAATATGAGTCACCCGTCGCAAGAACAAAATCGCCTTCAACGGTAACATATACGTTATTCAGAACCGATTTGCCCATATTATAGAACTCGAATGTGGCAGCCGTAGCCGATCCGAGCATTGGCGGATTCCAGTCACCGATCTGAATGTTCTCAAGCGATGCACGAAGTGTTTCGTTTATCTGAAGCAGGAGCTCATCACTTGCCGTAATCGATGCATCATATTCCTTACCTGTAGGCATTCCATCGTATTCATATTCCATGGATACGGTGATGGGATATGCGCCTGTTGCTGCCGCAGCAGATGCCTTAAGGTTTATTGTAAGCTCGTGTGATTCACCGGGCTTGATTTCAGAAATAAAGAAGCTGTTGGAACCTGATGATACGGAAAACTCATTGGAAGTCACTTTTACTTTGATATTTTTTGCTCTTGTCTCATCATTTGTGTTCTTTACAAGGAACTTAAAGTTAAAGGACTTGCCGGACATTACTGCGTCTACGTCTGTAGAAAAATCTGTAACCATAAGCTTGGGCTTTGAAACAGTTTCTTCTTCCTTACCGATTACGTTAAGGATGTAGACAGTGGTCCCAGAGGTGCTTGTTCCCTGTGCGCCGTCAAAGGCAAAAGAAAGATCAAGGGTATTTGTACCTTCGATTATATTTTCGTTACACTTTACTTTGATTGTAACTTCCTTACTCTTTCTGGCTCCTATCGTACCGACATAGAAATAAGGATCGGAGGAAACAGGGTCAAATGTTCCGAGATTGCTCTGAGGAACATAAACCTTAACGTTTTTAAGCTCTTCATCACCTGTATTCTCGAGCTTAAAAGTAACAGAAAGTTCTTCTCCCGCTGCCGGGATTTCGGGTTTATGTGTTACTTTGGAAACAATGAGAGTTGATTCCTTCTTTTCGGTTCCCTCTACGGAAAGATAAATTGCATAATCACCGTCATTTCCTGCCGCTACTCCCGCAAGTGTTTTGCAGCTTACAACAATAGGCATTGTAATGACTTTTGTGGCCATTTCGGAATCAACCTTGAACTTGTAGGATAAATGACAGGATTCACCTGCGGAAACTCTTCCCACTTTCTGTTTCCATGTGGTTCCGACAGGAATAAGGTCAGACATTGCATCGAAGCTTACATAAGTTTCATAAGCATCAAGTGAACCAACGTTCTGTAAGTCAAAAGCTACGGTAACGGTATCCCCTGCCTTAGCCGATACGTAAGGTTCTGTGAGGAGCTTAAACGTCGGAGCCTGTTTTTCGGAGTTGACAATCACTTCAAGATTGAATTCTCCGACATTAACAGGAAAACCTGATTCGTCAGGATCATCAAAGGAATTGCATTCAAAGCCTATTGAGTATCCGTATGTTCCGACGGTAGCATAATCACTTATCTTAACTCTGTAAGATAAAAGAATTTCCTGTCCTTTATATAAATCAACAACGTCAACTTCATCATATCCGCCTCTGTAGTTTGAACTCTTGCAAACTATGTTGTCTATCGTCAGCGGTGAGTTGCTGTTCTCAGTTGTAATCACAAAATTACCGCTTAAGTAGTAGTCTGCCGTCATTACGATTTTCTGTGTAACCGTAACGGTACTTCCCGCAGCAGCGGTAAAACTTGTCTGCCCGCCTTTAATGCCGAACTTACAGCCTGACTGCATCAGAACGTCCTCGTCAGCCATAACCGGCTTACCGGGCACCATTGTAAAAATCATCAGCAGTGCCAGAAGCCCTGCCGTCAAACTTTTAAACATTCTTTTCTTCATTTTCTAACCTCTCATTTTCTACAACCTGTTCGGGGATTACTCCTTCGCTTCTGTTGTTTTCATATTCGCCAATCACCTTTCCGTCGGAAATGGTGATAACTCTGTCTGCGTATCTTGTAAGCGTCGGGTCGTGGGTAACCATGACGATTGTCTGGTTATTCTCCTTAGCCATTTGGGAAATCAGCTCCATAACCTCGCTTGTTGTGTGGGTATCGAGGTTTCCTGTAGGCTCATCCGCAAAAATGATTTTCGGCTTAGCCACAAATGCACGTGCTATACCGACTCTCTGCTGCTGTCCGCCTGACATTTCCGTGGGCTTATGGTTCATACGTTTGCCAAGGCCGACTTTGTTTAACATATCAACCGCTGCTTTATGTCTTGTTTTTCTTCCGACACGTTTAAACGTAAGCGGAAGTTCAACATTCTCTATGGCAGTCAGTGTTCCGATAAGGTTGTACGACTGGAAGACGAAGCCCAGACTGGACTGTCTGAACTTTGCGAGCTTAGCCTCGCTCATCTTCGTAATATCCTGATTTTTTAATAAAATCTGTCCTGACGAAACTTTTTCTATGCCTGCCAGTACGTTCAGTATCGTAGATTTTCCCGAACCCGACTGGCCGGTAAGGCAACAGAATTCGCCTTCATACACAGTAAAAGAAACGTCATCCACCGCCCGGATTTTTTCTTCACCCATGCGGTATACTTTCTTTACATTTTTCACCTCGATAATAGGCTGTCGAGGCTTGTTACCGATATTCAAAAAACTAACCTCCTAAAATATCCTGTAGCTTATATTGGTAGTAGTCGAAATGAATCGCAAAAAAGCTGTTCCTTTCAACTATCTTCTCGCAATATATTCAAATCGGTTTCAAAAAATATTTTTTTCAAAAACCCGATTTATTTTTCCAGCTCCTCCGTGAGTCTGCATATCTCATCAATATAGGAGCCAATTGTTTCAATTGTGTGAAGAAGCGGGGCATCCGTAGAAATATCCACTCCGGCATTCTTTGCAAATTCAACGGGAGTCATTGTACCGCCCGCCGCAAGACCGCGTTTCCAATCGTCAACAGCCTTCTGTCCTTCTCTTTCGATTCGATTGCAAACCTCTGTGGCAATTGTCAAACCGGCACTGTATGTGTATGAATAAAGCCCCATATAGTAATGCGGCTGTCTCATCCATGTAAGTTCGGCGCCTTCCGTAAGCTCAACTTCATCTCCCCAGAACTTCTCAAGCACCGATTTAAAAATGCCGCTTAATGTCTCAGCCTGTACACTTCCGCCCTCATCAATAATCTTATATACTTCACGCTGATAAGCAGCCTCAAGAAGATGCGTAACAAAGTTATGGTAATATGTGTTACTTACCATGTTTGAAAGGACCCATCTTCTGAAACGAGGGTCGTCATTTGTCTTAATCAGGTAATGTGAAAGCAGGAGCTCATTCATAGTTGAAGGAGACTCCGTAAAATACATGGCTGTATTACAGTCAAGTGCGGACTGCGCGTTGCTGCAGGCGCGGAAATGCCCTGCATGTCCAAGTTCATGGGCCATTGTAAACACATCAGACATACGTCCGTTAAATGAAAGAAGAATGAAAGAATTCTTGCGGTAAGGGCTTGAGCAGAAGCCTCCGGTGCATTTGCCTTCATTGTTGCAAACGTCAAACCAGCGATTATCAAATGCTTCTTTAACCATTTCAACGTATTCGGGTCCCATAATGGAAAGTCCCTCAACGCAGAATTTTTTAGCATCTGCAAGAGTAACCTTCGGAGAATAGTCAGGATCGACAGGAAGCTTCAAATCCGCATAGGTCATCTTATCAAGCTTGTAAATCTTCTTGATGAGGCGTGCAAGCTTACGCATATGAGGTGCAAGCTTATCCATGATAACATCAATCTGACGGTCATAAAGCTCACGAGGCACCCTGTCCTCAAAAAGAAGATAATCAAATACGCTGTCATATCCGCGCAAATCAGCCATTGTCTTTTCGTATCTTACGCACTGATTATATGCTGTCGCGGTAGTGTTCTCAAACTGCTTAAGCTTGTCGTAGAAAGCCCTGTAAGCAGCACGACGCACAGCTGTATTCTTCTCATATTCATAGTCATCCTCATAAAGAGAATATCCAAGAGGATACTTCTTTCCGTCTGCCGTAAAGTCATCAAACTTCATATCAGCATGTTTTGAGGAAAGATATGTTTCATAGCCGCTGCCAAGCGTCTGGCTGAGTGCTGCCAAGGCTTTCTCCGTATCTGCGGAAAGCATATGGGGCTTATTTTTGAGAACATTATCTATAGTGCGTCTGCTAATCTTTGTAAGCTTTTTTGCTTCCTCAAGAACATCTGTCGGAGCATTTGCAAGCTCGTTATCAAAAAAGCTGATTTTGGTGCTGCATTCAACAACAATATTATCAACTCTGCTGCTCTTCTGAACAAGTTTAGCATCTGTATGATCTGTTTCCACAGCAAGATATGTATAGGCTGAAACCCAGTCTGCCAAAATGCTGAACTCGTTTTCAAGTTCAAGTGCTTCGCAAACAGCCTGTGCGGTTGTAAGCTTACCCTCATAACCTGCCAGTTTATCAGCAACCTGTTTTAATTTTTCCAGGTCCTTTTCCATCTCTTCATCGTTCTTATAAATGAGGGAAAGATCCCATGTTTCATCTACAGGTACTTCGTTTCTTTTAAGTAATGTGTCTGCCATTTCTTTTTCTCCATTCTCTTACATATCGAACTCTCAGCCTGTTACCCGTTAAAAGATATGCAATACCATTCCCGGCCACAGTCCAACTGTATAATATCATTGTGCCATCCGGTAAGCAAGCCCACCGGATGGCACATTAATAAATCAGCTATGAATAGTATCGCGTTTCATGCATACAATTGCTTTAAACAAATCTCCATCAATAGCAAGCGTTAATTTCCCGCCCTGAAGCTCTGTAAGGCTCTGTGCTATTGAAAGTCCAAGACCGCTGCCTTCCGTTGTTCTTGATGCATCTCCTCTGACAAATCTTTCCATAAGTTCGTCAGGTGAGACATTCAGTTCGCACTTGGATGTATTTTTAATAATGATGCGTCCGTACTCATCATTAACGTCAACCGACATGTAAACACGCGTACCGGCGAGCGAATACTTGCAGGCGTTGTTCAGAAGATTGTCGAGTACTCTGAAAAGCCTTCTGCCGTCGGCAAGTATCGTCGATTCCTGCTCAGGAAGCTCCGTAACGAGCTTTAGCCCTGCACCTGCAAACTTCTCTTCATATTCTGCCGCAATCTGGGAAACAAGCACATTCAATGCACACGGCTCGAGAACAACCTCAAGATTCCCTGTCGATGCTTTGGATGCTTCAAGAAGATCCTCCAGAAGGCGCTTCAGTCTTTCACCCTGCCTGTGTAAGATTTCAGCGTATTCCGTTACCTTCTCGTTTTCAACCTGTTCAGAACAAATCAGGTCAGAATAGTTGATAATGGATGTAAGTGGTGTCTTTATATCATGCGAAACATTTGTAATAAGCTCGGTACGCATACGTTCGCTCTTTATGCGTTCCTCAACTGCTTTATTCATACCGTCGGAAGCAACATTGATTTTCTCCGCTGCAGTCTTAAACGTCGGAAACAGGTGCTTCGTATCGGTCTTTTCGTTAAAGTTACCTGATGCAAGATTATCAATACCCTTCTGCAGCTTTTTAAGCATGTAGGAGGTGATAAACATAAAGCATACGATAAAGATTACTGCCAGTACACAGCATACACAAAGTGCCTCCGTGTTGTAGTAGTCGCATGTCATTATGAGAACAAGTGTTGCCGCTATAATGAATATCACGGCGGCGAGGGCAGTTCTTCCCATAAGGCGCATGGACATAAGCAGATGCCACAGGCTCTTTCCTACGAACACAAGACCTTTCCACAAATTTATAAGAACAATGCCTATAAGTGTGCGTTTCCAGAATCCTCCCACCTTAATCCGGTGAGCAATGTTCATAATCAAAAGAGCAATAAATATGACAAAGATGCCTGCTCCCGCAAAAATAACGGGAATCGTGATAAGCCGTTCTCCCATCTCATAAATCACAAAGCATGCCAGATAAGCATAAAATGCAATCAACGCAACAGGGATTTCAAGCCATACCTTCGAAAGGAAATTATCCCTTACCTCACCGTCCCTGCCATATCTTCCGGCCATGGAACAGAGCAGGATAATGAAAAACAGAGCCAGTGCAAGCCCACCGAATGTAAACAGCAAAGCCCAGTATCCGAAAAGATACATCTGGTCCACTGCCACTTCTGCCACAGCATACCTGTCCGGGAAGCCTTTGCTCAAATCAATAAACAGATACACATCGGCAAAATTGTATTCAAGGTAGTAATCAACCACATCGCCGTTTTCCGTCTCCTCCTCGTAGGCAGCTGTCTTCACCGAAGGGCTGAAAGAAGTCATGGAGTAATGTAAGGTTCTGTAGTCGTTTTCGTCAAAGCTCACGTCCGGATTGCTTTGCGAAAAAACGGTTCCGTCAGCTTCAACAATCTTATATTCGAAATTGCAGCCCTTATTAATCAGGTTTTCATATCTGTCAGACCTGTGAGCCTTTGTGTATACCTGAACGGCATCCGCATAGCCGATGTCGTCATATATTCTGTGAAGTACATTTGCCTTACCGTCATAGCGGGTATCAAATGCATATGCGGCCGCTGCCACTCCCGCTCCGTAAACGCTCACAAGAATTGACGCCAAAAGGAGCAGGAGCAACAGAAGCTTTATCAGAGGATTTCCTTTGAGAGAGAGCTTTTTTTCTTTTTTCAATGATTTATCCTTCAAATTTGTAACCTCGTCCCCACACGATCTTTAAATGTCTCGGTTCTGCGGGGTTTATTTCAATCTTTTCTCTTATGTGTCTTATGTGAACAGCCACTGTACTTTCGTTATCGAGAGGGCTGTCCTGCCATACTTCGGCGTAGATTTCTCTGGGTGAATAAACCTTTCCGGGAGTTTTCATAAGAAGCTTTAAAATGTCAAACTCCTTCGGAGTAAGCGAAACTTCATCTCCGTCCACTCGAAGCTGTTTCTTCTCATCGTCAAGTTCAATACCCTTAATGTTTAAGACAACTGACTTATTGCCTACGTTTCCCGCTCCGAGCTGAATGTATCTTCTGAGCTGTGAACGTACCCTGGCCACAACCTCGGCAGGGTTAAAGGGCTTTGTGATGTAGTCATCCGCGCCCACGTTCAAGCCAAGTATTTTGTCGCTGTCCTCGCCTTTTGCCGTGAGAAGAATAACCGGCACATTACTGAATTCACGAATCTTAACCATAGCGGTTATTCCGTCCATAACAGGCATCATTATGTCCATAAGGCAGAGCTGTATGTCGCCGTTTTTCACAGCTTCCACAGCTTCTGCACCGTTAGCTGCCTTAACAAAAGAGTAGTTCGGATCGGTGAGATAGATTTCCAAAGCATGAACAATGTCGCGATCGTCATCGCAAATAAGAATATTAACCATAAGAGCTCCCATATCATCACTTGATGTGTACATACTACTACAAATCATTTTAACAAAAAAGTAGGGAAATGTTTAAGAGATTATTAACATTTTCCCTACTAATTTATTCATTCAGTATCAGATTTTTTCTCTGAGTACATCAATTCTTTTAACGATTACATCAATAACCTGTTTAACCGTGCCTTCTTTGAAAGGATTGTTAAGGCCGGCAATCTTTAAAAGATCGAAGTATCCCTTGCTTCCGCCTGCTTTACAAAGCTTGACATAATTGTCCCATGCTCCCTGTCTGTCCGTTAATGACTTTGCGTAGAACTGGAATGCACAAATCTGTGCAAGCGCATAATCGATGTAGTAGAAAGGATACATGAAAATATGCTGCTTCTGCATCCAGAAAGCACCTTCTTCGAGGAACTTGTTTCCGTCGTAATCTCTCCAAGGTAGATATTTCTTTTCGAGGTTATGCCAGATTTCTCTTCTCTTCTTTGCATCCGTATCGGGATTTTTGAACACCTCATGCTGGAATTCATCAACAGCAACAAGGTAAGGAATAACCTTCAATGCCTCTGTTAAATGTGCATAGCGGTACTTGTCTGCCTTGTCTCCGAAGAAGCTGTCCATCCAAGGATATGCAAAGTGTTCCATTGACATGGAATGAATCTCGTCAACCTCACTTGTGGAGCTGAACATTTCCTGCAAAGGCAGCGTTCTGGAACCGATATAGCCCTGGAAAGCATGACCTGCTTCATGAGTAAGAACATCCACATCAGCACTTGTACCGTTAAAGTTGGAGAAGATGAACGGAGCCTTTCTTTCGGGAAGGAATGTCATGTATCCACCCATATGCTTGTTGGGCTTAGTCTCAAGATCGAAAAGCTCGTACTCTGTCATAAAGTCAAAGAACTCGGCAGTTTCGGGCGAAAGCTCGTGGTACATTTTCTTTGCTTTCTCGACAAGCTCGTCCTTTGTTCCGATCGGCACAGCATTTCCTTCGGGGAATACAAGCTGCTCGTCGTAGAAACGAAGCTTATCCACTCCGAGGCGCTTAGCCTGTTCATCATAAAGCTTCTGAACTTCGGGAACAATTACTTCAACAACCTGCTTTCTGAACACTTCGACGTCGTCTTTATTATAGTCGTAACGCTGCATACTCAAATATGCCTGATCGATGTAGCTGTCGAATTTAAGCTTCTTTGCTTCTTTTCTTCTTAATGCACAGAGCTTGTCGTACTGTTCGTCAAGTTTACCGGAAACGCTTTCGTAAAGATTTGCCCATGCCTCAAAAGCTTCCTTTCGTTCTGCGCGGTCCGTACTCTGCATGTGCTTAAGAAGGCCGTAGAAGTTACATTCTTCACCGCGGAATGTCGTCTTACATGAAGCTGCAGTTTTTGAATATTCCTGTGTAAGATTTCCCTCTTTGATGGTTTCGGGAATAATCTTCGGGTTCATAAGTCTGAGCTGCTGCTCTGCCGAATAATTGATAAGTGTGCCGAACTCCTCGTCAAACTCTTTTCTGAATTTTGACTTAATCTGTGCTTTTGAAGCCTTCTGTGACAGGGGCATGAGCATAGCTGCCTTCTTACGGATGAATGTCATTTCCTCATCGTAGAATTTGTCGGATGTGTCCATTGTGTTACGAATGGAAGCAACAGTGAACATATCTTCAAACTTCGCCATTAACTCTTCTTCTTCGAAAATGATTTTACGCTGTTCCTCATAGCTTGCGGCCTGCTTATATCTTTTAAGGAGCTGCTTCATCTGCTTCTTAAGTTCGGCAAAGTCAGGTCTTGTGTACTTGATTTCTGAAAACTTTTCCATTTTAATCCTCCTCATATAAACTATATATCGTGCTCAAGCTGTCTGAGCATAAATTCCTTGACCTGCGTAAGTGTACTTTTTTTCCACTCACCTTTCTCAGCTTCCAAAGAAAGCGGATAAATAAGCTGAAAATCCAGCACTTCCCCGGGAACCCGCCCGCTTCTCAGCGGTTCATAAAAATTCTTTTTGAAATCCTCTTCGGAAGCATTTGTAAACTCATCCTTTTTGAGATATCTCAGCTGCCTCTTTGTGTTTTCCACAAGCACCCGGGCTGCCAGCGGAGCAAGCTTTTCATATTCCGAAGGCTGAACGTCCGTAAAAATATCCGAAAGCTCTCCCCCGACAACATGATCGTTCTTTCTGTCGATGTAGATGCCGAAAGGCTCAAAGCCGAACTTTTCCTCAGTGAAATTCAGCCGTAAGAGTATTCCATTTTCCGTATTGTACTGCGACCTCTGATAGTCGGTATCGAAAACAAAATTACCAAGGGAGTAAAAAATGGCTTTGTCTCCGACGGTTTCGTAATTCATGGGAACGTGCGGGTGATGTGAAACCACGACATCAGCTCCCATTTCGAGGTAGTCCATGTATCGTTTTCTCACGTATGGCGACGGTAAAGTCGTAAACTCTTCACCGCCATGTGCAACAACAACGCACCACCTGCAGTTCTTTTTTATCTCTTCAATGCGTTTTTTAATGAGCTCCATATCGCTCCAGGAGAAGCACCCTGCCGCATCCTCGCCCGCTTTTCTGCAAGCTCTCTGGTAGCCGACACCAATCATTCCTATGCCGCCGGCTTCGTTAATTATTACCGGCTTTGAAGCTTCGTCTATGTTCATTCCGGCTCCGAGAGTGAATGCTTTGCACTTCTTTGCTTCTTCAAGTGTATCCGCCATTCCGGCTGCTCCGGCATCCATTATGTGATTGTTGCATATATTCCAAATGTCTGCCCCGATGCGTCTGAAGAAGTCCGTTGCTTCGGGATTCATGCTGTGAATAAGTTGTCCCGCACTTCCTGCCACCGCATTCCTGCTGCCGTTGGAAAGAGGTCCCTCAACGTTTATGACAAGATGATCTGCCGAACGTAAAAATGCAAGGACATCCGAAGCCACCAGCTCCTCGTCCTTCCATTTTTTGTCCATATATTTATCAAATCCGATGTCACCCGTAAAAACGACAGAAGATGTTTTTTTCATGTTTTCTTCTTGCAGGCTTATCTTACAAGCCCTCCTCGCAACGATGAATTTTATAATATCATATATGTTTTGTCCATCCGACTTCTATTCAGCACAATAAATGCGTACAGTGCCATCCGTTAAAAGTTCATTATTTTCATTAATTTCAACTTTGCTCCACTCGCCGCTCTTTCCCGCAAAATCTATTCTTGTCAGCGAATCGCAGTATTTGAAAGCATATTCATCGATTGTTTTCAAGCTTTTCGGAAGTCCTGCCTTCGTAAGTCCTGTACAAAAGTAGACGGAGCAAAGGCCTATTTCTTTCACACCTTCAGGTATATGAAGTTCTGTGAGATTATTAGCCTGACTCAGCGCATAATCACAGATTCTTTCACATCCGTCAAGTACAGTGTATTCTTTTCTGCCGGAAGCTGCAGGGTAGTTTAAAAGGAGCTTATTGTCCGCAGTGTAGAGTACACCACCGTCTGACTTATAATTTTTGTTTTTTTCGTCCACTTCAATGTTTGAAAGAGCATAATTCCAGAAAATCGCCGCTTCTTCAATCTTTGAAACACCGGCAGGAACCGTTATTTTTTCAAGCGTATTTGTAACGGCCACGGCCTCTGTGAGAATTGTCGTTACAGTTTCGGGAATCTCATAAATCTTATCACGTTTATCCGCAGGATAGTTGATAAGTGTTGTCATCTTCTTGTCATATAAAATTCCGTTGTCGGATGAGAATGAAGGATTATCCGGGCTCACACGGAATTCTTCAACAAAGCAGTTTGCAAATGCACCTTTTTCAATACATGTAAGCGAAGCGGGGATTGACACATATGAGTCTTTAAATGCTGAGCGGAACGCACTGTTTCCGAGGAAAAGCATACCTTCCGGGAATACAAAACCATGCTTACTGTGAAGAAGGTCATCGTTGAAAGCATACTGTCCTACGTATTTCAAGGAAGCCGGAAAATTTATTTCCTGAAGATTGATACATGTATCAAAAGCAAAATCACCAATAAACTCCACTGTATTTCCGAGGTCGACATCTTTTATCTCGGTAAAGAAGAGGAATGCTCCTGCCCCGACAGATGTAACCTTGTCGCATATCACAACATGCTCAGCCTGGTCGCTGTATTTGTCCCAGTCGGGGGCCGTTTCGAGATAATCTTTCATCGGACCTTCACCTGAAATAATTACAGTCTTTGTAGAGGAGTTGTAGTCCCATTTTATATTATCCGTTTTAAGTGCCGTAAACCGGTTTTCAAGCGCCTTTACAGCATTTGCAGCATTATCCTCCGGAGTTTTTCCATTGTCGGGTTGTTTGGTTGCTTCAGGCTGTGAAGTCACTTCCGGCTGTGCGGTTACTTCCGGCTGTGCGGTTACTTCCGGCTGTGATGTCACTTCGGGCTGTGCGGTTACTTCCGGCTGTGCGGTTACTTCCGGCTGTGCGGTTACTTCCGGCTGTGATGTCACTTCCGGCTGTGATGTCACTTCCGGCTGCTTTGTTGCCTCAGGTTGTTTGGTTGCCTCAGGTTGTTTGGTCACTTCAGTCTGAACTTTATTTTCTTTCCCATTATCGCCGGCAGTGCCTGCTTCTCCACAAGCTGCGAATGACAAAAGCATAATTGATATACAAAGAAAAACAGTAATCTTTTTTTTCACGAATTGCTCTCCTCCAAATCATATGTCATATGTTGTTCATTGTAGCAAATAAGGCAAATTCCTTCAATATTCGTCAGAGTCTGTTGCGGTTATTTTTTTGTTGCAGAGATCAGGGCGGCACTACTTCTTCTGCTCTTCTTTTCTCTTGGCTTTTTCTTGGTTCTTCGCTTCTTTTTTATTATTAATCCGCTCTTTTATTTTTACGATTAACTCTATTGCCATTTGATTCGCTATCTGTCCCATTATTCCACCTCCATTTATCATTGCGGTTTCTTTTCCATTTACCCACAGGTAAACGGGAAGAAATCGAATTTTTGTGTTCCCTTATGCACAAATTCGTATTTTACGTACCACCTGCGTAACACAATGTTTTCTTCAACATCACTATTTCATCGGTCCTGTATTCTTCAGCAAACCCCATTTTCAGAAACATGGAAATTGCAGGATTATCTATTGCTATATCATCATATAAGCTCTCTATTCCGGCGTCTTGAGCCGCCTCACACAGCAGGCGAAGTCCCTCTTTCCCAAATCCTTTTCCACGGTGCTTGGAAAAGACAACGATATCCGCTATATATTCATTTCCGTCAAAATGGTACGCTACCTCACCCAGAAACTCCTCTGTATCCGAATCCTGAATATACCTGTAGAAACGCTCTCCTTCGGTATTATCAATCCAGTAGTCATACCAGTTCGCCCATTCATCTTCCGGGAAATCTATTGTACCTCCCCAGGCATGATTGTAAGACATTGTTTTCTCATCACTCATAAACATTTTACGAAACCACAAATCTTCATATTTGGGAATGTATAAGTTTATCACGTTTTCCCCTCCTCCGGCATATGGAATTGTCCCTTCGCCGATAAACTATTCCACTTCTTCAGTGTTATACACTATATCGCCTTTAAAGTAGCTGAGGCTTAAAATCATATCTTTCGGATAGGAATCAGGCATCCAAAGCCAGCCCGCAAACTGCAGCTTATGCCAGCCATAATACTCATCTATTACCTCAAAGCTGAAGCCCTTATATTTCTCCGTAAATTCGGCGATGGTAAGCTTTTCTCCGCGAAATCCGCCCATTTTACCGCCTTTGCCCTGAATAATTATTTCACAGAAATCAGGGTCGATATTTTCTATAACAATGTTTCCACGAACATCCGGTCCATTGATAGTATAAAAAACATCTTTAAACGTTAGAGTGATATTTCCATCGGAGGCATCAATTCCGTTAATATGACAGTCATGTAATCCGTAGGGCCGTTTGATTTCAGGCTTAAATCTGGTTTCCTTCATGATTCATTGCTCCTTTACTTCAGAAATTTATTTACAATAATATCTGCATTACTTTCAGGATCCGCAGCTCCATCCAATTCAATTTTTGCACACGACATATTTTTCATCCATTCTTTCTGTTCTTTCATATTCGGTGAACCATCTTCTTCATACCTTCGATTGTCTTTCAGGAATTTCATATGAGATTCATACATATCTCCGCCTTCAAGCACTCTTTCGCCAAATCGCTCTATTGCTCTTTTATGGACTCGTTGTACACGAATATCCGGTTCAGCATAAAGAAATATCATCATTTCAAACATATCATCAAATGCATAGTGGAAAGAACTCATTGATCCGGCCATAACAAAATGTTCATATGGAGCAATATCATTGCTCAGTCGGCTTATCTTTTCATCTCTTGTGTACATTTGTGTATATGGACTGTCTGTATTCTGTTTCCAGATATAATCGTCTACATCAAAATAGGGATATCCCAGTTTCTGTGCAACTATTTTCCCAAGCGTTGTCTTTCCGCTTCCTGATGGACCAATTATCATAATTCCGGTTGGCATATTTATACCTCACTAAATTACAGATTAACCCGATTCGATGATAAAAAATATAACATATTCATGACTGTTTTGCATCTGTTATGTATTTTTATAGCAAAACGGAAAAGTGATACCGGGGGACGGGGGGGAAAGTGATACTGGGGGGAGGAGGGGTGGTGTTATTTT
>JAZLLG010000016.1:0-26596 GCA_045598045.1 Lachnospiraceae bacterium
AAGACTGATAAACAGTGGCTTTTATGATTTAGCCACAGCTTATCAGTCTGTGCACGTCAACTATTGAAAGCGCCGTATACCGAACGGTACGTACGGTGCTGTGAGAGGACGGCGGTTAGTCACCGCCTCCTACTCGATTCAATTTTCAGTTGCGTGAATTTGAAGAATCACTCTTTAACGATTTCAGCGTCGGGAGCGTTTTTCTTGATGGATTCGATGCCGTTTAAGCACTTTGCTTCTGTTGTGTAGCCTTCGCCTGTAGCGATAATCTGGCCGTTGGAAGCCTTAAGACGGAAACGGAACTCACCCTTCTTGTCCTTGTAAACTTCGAACTTAGGATTCTTTGCAACTTCGAAATCTTTCTTTGTCTGATTCTCAAGGTTTGCAGCTACAGCGTTCTTCTGTACGGAAGCGATGCCCTTTTTGCAGGATGCGAGAGAAGCATAAACCTCACTTGTAGCGATAACCTGGCCGTTTGTTGACTTGAGGTCGAACTTAACACCGTTTTTTGCTTCCTTAATGACGAATTTTCCCATAATCTTTTTTCCTCCTGGATTTTATACGTCGAAATAAACACCCTTCATGTAGAAAATATACAAAAATAAGCATGAAAAGTCAATCGAATTGGACAATTTTAATGTCTATGTTTTTTTGTAAACAAGGTGAGAAAAACAACAATTATGTTTCTTCGTTATAGTAAGGCTGTGACTGGCATCTCATCTGATACGCTTTCGGAGAAATGTTGAATGCCTCCGTGAAACGTCGTGAGAAACTTGAATAATTATTGTAACCGCTCATAAAGCAGGCGTCGTACGGAGAGTACCCCTGACGCAGATACTGCTGGGCAAGCGATATTTTTTTTGCGATGATGTAGTGTTTCAGAGGATATCCGGTAACTTTCTTAAAGCTTCTGTTAAGGTAATCGCTGTTGTGATGAAGGTTTAATGCAATCATTTCAACCGTGAGATCTGCGGTAAGATTCTCTGCGACAAATTCGAAAATCTTCGTTACAACGGAAGGAACGGTGCTGGAGTATAGGGGCTTGGGTGCATCTTCAGCCAAACGATTGCTCTTTACGATGAATTCGGAAAAATAAGCTCTTGAAAGAATATTTTCACCGAAGGAATGGTTGGCTATTGACTGCTCCAGAGAATCACCCATACGGATGAAGTCCTGGATTTGAGATTCATTCAGGTGGATAACATTAAGCCTGTTGGCGGGAACACGTTTAAAACAAAGCGATAAGTCGGTTTCTGCATCACAGAAGGAACGAAGATATTCTTCTCTGAAATTCCA
This sequence comes from Lachnospiraceae bacterium, assembly GCA_045598045.1. Classification (GTDB taxonomy): domain Bacteria; phylum Bacillota; class Clostridia; order Lachnospirales; family Lachnospiraceae; genus RGIG3528. The sequence continues at coordinate 1,297 of JAZLLG010000016.1, forward strand.
TACGATTCGTTCGTAAGCCGGAATGTCCGTGAGATAAAGGCCGTGAAAGGAGCCCGGGGCAATGAAAACAAGATCGCCGCGCTCCATTTTTTTGCCGTCGGCTTCCACATAAACAGAAGCATCACCTCCGAGATCGAGGACGACCTCATAACCGTCGTGGCTATGTAGAAGTGAAATATCATTAGGATTAATACGTGCTTTTTTGTGCTCGCAGTTAATGTCGAGATAAAGCAGGCTGTATGGGCAGTTATAGTCTTTATTCATAGATGCCTCCGAAAGCCGCAGTTTGTGTTTGAACAGATGAAACACAGCTGCATTTGTGAAAATCCTCCACTGATTACTTTTATAGTATACTACGCCAGGTCGGATTATGCAAAGAAAAGATAGTTTTCGGTGTTGTAGATGTAAAAAAACCAGTGATATAGTTAGTTATGTACTTGGGAGGAAGGTATATGTTAAGGGTGGAGTTAAACGGTTCATGCAGATTTACGTATGAAACATCTGCATATGCCGGTGTCAACAGGATAGCTGACCTGGTGAAACAGGATATTCTTGCCGTAACTGGCTTCTGCCCGGGTGAATACGCTGAAAATGAAAAGTGTAAGAACCTGGTCATATACGGAACGATAGGACATAGTCCCCTTCTTGAAAAACTCTCCGAAGAAAAGAAAATCAATCTTACTCAAATTAACAATAAATGGGAAACATATCTTTTCCAGATTGTAGAGAATCCGCTTCCCGGCGTCGATACGGCGCTTGTTATAGCAGGGTCCGATAAAAGGGGCACAATTTACGGTCTCTTTCATCTTTCAGAGGTAATCGGTGTATCACCTCTTATCAATTGGAACCATGTCTATCCCAAAAGAAGAAGAAATGTGTGCATTTCCGACGCCGACAACTTCGTTTCGAAAGAACCTTCGGTTAAGTACAGAGGCTTCTTCATTAATGATGAATGGCCCGCTTTCGGTACATGGGCCAACAAGCACTTTGGCGGAATTAACGCAAAGTGCTATGAAAAAGTTTTTGAACTCCTTTTAAGACTTAAGGGAAACTATCTCTGGCCGGCAATGTGGGCTTCCAATTTTTCCATGGACGGGCCTGGACTTGAAAGCGCCAGACTTGCCGACGAATACGGCGTGGTCATGAGCACTTCGCATCACGAGCCCTGCTGCAGAAGCGGTGAAGAGTACGGTCTTCTTCGCGGTGAGAATTCCATTTACGGAGATGATTGGAACTTCCGAACGAATGAACTTGGAATTACCCGCTTTTGGCGTGACGGCCTTTTAAGAAACAAGCCTTTTGAGAACATAATCACTTTGGGAATGCGTGGTGAACGTGATTCCGCGATTCTTGGAAAAGAAGCGGGCCTGAAGGAAAATGTTAAGCTGCTCAGGGATGTACTTGAAACACAGAACCAGCTTATTCGTGAGACCATCAATAAAGACCTTTCGAAAGTCAAAAGGCAGATGGTTATGTTCACCGAAGTAGAAGAGTTCTTCTATGGTGATGAAGAGAACGAAGGCTTTATGAACGATCCTGAGCTTGATGGTGTCACCATTATGCTCAGTGACAATAATTTCGGATGTACCAGAACTCTTCCTACAAAGGAAATGTTGGGTCATAACGGTGGTTACGGCATGTACTACCATATGGATATGCACGGAGGTGCGTATTCATTCCAGTGGATAGGAGCAACATATCTCCCGAGAGTATGGGAGCAGATGACACAGGCATACGAGTTCGGAGTGCGTGAAATATGGGTTACAAACATAGGAGACATTGGCGCAAACGAATATGCGCTTTCTTACTTCCTTGATTTGGCCTATGACATTGACAAATGGGGCGGTAACGATGCCGCAATTACCGTGAAATATACCGATGAATGGGTTCGCAGAAACTTCGAAGCCGTTTTCGGCAAAAGCGGACAGGATATGATGTCGCAGATTATCATGACTTACACAAGCCTTTTGGCAAAACGTAAGCACGAGGTTATGAATGCCGACATTTATCATCCCGTCAACTATGGAGAGGCCGATGAGATTTTACGTCTTTCGGACTACATCCTCAAAGAGTGTGACAGACTTAAGGCAAGATGCCTGGAACCCAATCGTTCGGCTTTCATTTCGCTCTTTTATTATCCTGCATGCGGCACGGCCAATCTCATGAAACTTTGGATTCTGTCCAGCAAAAATAAGCTTTTTGCGAAGCAGAACAAACTCGAGGCCAATGATTTCGCTGAGAGAGCCAAGGAATGCCTTGTGCATGACAAAGAGATATGCGAGGAGTACAGAACCGTTGACGGTGGCTACTACGACGGCTTTGAGCTTTCCGAGCATCTCGGCTTTACAAACTGGAACGATGAAGATAACAAGCCGCCGGTTATGCATTTGATTTTCCCGGTAAACACACCGAGAATGCTTGTATCCAGATCCGACGATGCAGACTATATGACAGGTCTTGAATGGTGTGATAAACCTCAGACATGGACCGATTTTATAAGACCGGATGTTGACAAAGTTACGTTTGACATTGCCAACGCCAGTGATGTTCCTTTTTCCTTCAGCATTTCCACAGACTGCGAATGGATGAGCTTTTCCAAAACATCCGGAAAGGTGAAGGTAAAGGAAAGGATAGTCCTCAGCATAAACAGAGACTTTGTGCACGGCAAAACGGAAGGCAGTTTTACAATCACGTCGGATTGCCCTTCACACGCGGTTATCAAAGTATGCGCAGACTGTCCGGAGGTACCGGAGAATGTCTTCCTTGAAACCGATGGCATTATATCCGTTAACGCGGAGCATTTTTCCAAAAAACGTGATATCGGGGAAACAGGATTCAGCGTACTTAAGCCATACGGAAGATATGGCGGAGCAGTCAAGGTTTTGCCGGTAACATTCGATTTTGATTCGGCGAAAGAGTTACCTTCCATCGGATATGATGTCCTTTCCGAGGAAGGCGGAGAGTATGAAGTAACATTCCTGCTTTCACCGACAACGCCCGTTACATTTAAACCTCTTCAGTTTATCGGCTATTCCGTAAATGATGGGGAGATTACAAAAATCAATACGGTTATTGAACCGGACAAACCGTTCTTCTTAAGCAGACAGTGGTCCGATGAAGCAATAAACAATGTTAAAAAGGTGACCGCAAAAACAAGGCTTCAAAAAGGTGTGAACACAATATGGTTTTTTGCCATGAGTTCTGCGCTTGTTCTGGAAAAGCTTGTTCTTGTACGGGAGGGGACGGCCCTGAAGAAATCGTATCTTGGGCCTCGTGAAAGTTACATAAGCTTTGAGTCACCGAAAAAGGAGTAATTTATGAAAAAGAATGAAAGGACTGTATTAACCGCAGAGCGAAAAGGCACGGGAAAGTATTGGCCGTACATCAAAAGATACTGGCAGCTCTACCTGCTTCTTATTCTTCCGCTTGTTTACCTTTTGATTTTTAAGTACCTTCCCATGAAGTACGTACTTATCGCCTTCAAGGATTACAAGCTCAATATGTCCGTATGGGAGATGCCGTGGGCACGTACTGCCGGAGAGCTTGATATTTTTAAATACTTCAAGAAAGCGATGGGAAACTCGGATTTCTTCTATGCGCTCAGAAACAACGTTGGGCTTTATCTTTTGGATTTGGTTTTCGGCTTTCCCGCACCGATTATTTTTGCACTTATTCTAAATGAACTTCCGTTTAAGCGGTTTAAAAAGGCAGTTCAGACCATTGCATACATGCCCCATTTCCTTTCATGGGTTATCATTTATGGTCTTGCACTTACACTTTTCACACCCACAGGCGGTTTTGTAAACCAGATAATCATGAAACTCGGACATGATGCAATTCCTTTCCTCAATGAAGAAAGACATTGGGTGGGAACATATATTGCTTTTGGTGTATGGCAGAGCTTCGGATGGGGTTCCATCATTTATCTTGCCGGAATTGCAGGCATAAATCCCGAACTTTATGAGGCGGCAGCGGTTGATGGTGCCGGACGTTTCAGAAAAATGTGGCATGTTACTTTGCCGGGCCTTAAGTCGACTATTGTCGTACTTCTCATCATGAACCTCGGCGGTATTATGGGCGGCGGCTTCGACAGACCTTTCGCAATGCAGAACGTTTCTGTTTTGCACGTTGCCGAAACAATTGCCACCTACGTATATAAAAACGGTGTTAAGGACTTGAAATTCTCGCTTGCAACGGCTGTCGGCCTTTTCCAGTCCGTTGTCGGAGTGTTCTTCGTCCTCGGAGCCAATGCGATTTCGCGTAAGCTTGGCGAACGCGGTATATGGTAAGGAGGGCGTGAAATGAAAGTAAAATCAAGAAGTACAATGATAGGGGACCTGATGTTCTGCGCCATCTGTGTACTTGTCTCAATTATCTGTCTGCTCCCGCTTGTAAACCTTGCGGCAAAGTCGCTCAGTGGATCGGAGTTTCTTATAAGACATGAGGTTTATCTTCTTCCGAAGTCTTTGAACTTCGACGCATACGGAAAGGTACTTGGTGATGTAAAGTATGTCAGAGCCTTTTTCTGGACAGCGGGACTTACGGTTGTCTGCACATTATGGTCTCTGACAATTACCGCTCTTTGTGCATATCCGATGATATATGAGAAGCTTAAGGGTAAAAACATCCTTAACGTGCTTATTACAATCACAATGTTCTTTAACGCAGGAACAATTCCCAACTACCTTCTCATGCAGCAGTTCCACCTTATCGACAACCCGCTGGTACTCATTATTCCCAGCTGTCTGTCGGTATACAACATGATCATTATGAGAAGCTTTTTCTATGGCATTCCGGACAGCCTTCGTGAGTCTGCCGAAATCGACGGAGCTTCTCATGTGAAGATACTTACGAGCATATACATTCCGCTTTCAAAGCCTGTTTTTGCAACACTTGCATTGTTCTATGCGGTAGGAAGATGGAACGGCTACACCGATTCACTTCTGTATATGACAAACGCAAAGCTTTATACTTTGCAACACCTTCTTTACAACATCCTCAACAGTATTAACAGCGTTGAAGTTGCAACACAGGAAGGCTTCCAGACACCGGGACTTGGCGAGCAGCTCAAGAGTGCTGTAGTCATGTTCTCAACGATACCGATCTTGCTCATCTATCCTTGGCTTCAGAAATACTTCATAGCCGGAGCAACACTCGGTGCGGTTAAGGAATAATCGGATACCATAGTGGTATACCGTTATTCATATCATTTTATCTACAAGAGGAGGATAAAAAATGAAAAAAAGAGTAATTGCTTTATTACTCGCTTTAGTTATGGTTCTTTCCATGGCTGCATGCGGTAAAAAGGCAGACGGTGACGTTACGGACGGCGAGCTCGTAGACGGTAAGTTTACAACTACAAGACACATCTCCGTTGAGGTTTACGATCGTGACGGTGCAACACCCGCAGACAACAACTATTGGACACAGTGGATTCAGAAGCAGATGCTTGAGAAGTACAACGTAGAAGTTGAGTACGTTGCAGTTCCTCGTTGGACAGAGGACGAAGCTATCAGCAACCTTCTTGCTGCTCAGACAGCTCCCGACATTTGCTACACCTACAAGTACCCTGCAATTCAGACATACGCTGATATGGGTGGTGTAACAGACCTTAACCCCCTTCTTACAAAGTATAAGGATCTCATTCCCGATCTTTGGAACTGGCTTAAGGACGAGAATATCTACTACGATCAGGATCCTACAACAGGCACAATCTGGGCTATTGAAGGTAGAAGAAACAACGTTTATCGTATCAACACATTCGTTCGTCAGGACTGGCTTGACAAGCTTGGTATGAAGGCTCCTACAACAACACAGGAATTCGAAGACATGCTCGTTGCATTCAAGAACAATGCTGAGACACTTCTTGGCAAGGATGCAGCTCAGATGATTCCTTTGATGGTAACATCCGATGTAGGCTGGACAGCAGCAAACATCATTGAATCTTTCATGGATCCCGCTATTTCCGATAAGGAACTTTATGTAAACGGTTTCGATGACAGAAAGTACACAGAGAACGGCACAAAGGAAGCTATCCGCCTTCTTAACAAGTGGTACAACAACGGCCTTATGTGGAAGGATTTCTATCTCTATCCTTCAGGAGATTCAACACCCGACGATCTCTGCAAGGCAGGTTATGTTGGCGCATTCATCCACAACTATGACTATCCTTTCCGTAACGGTAAGGACAGCTTCAACGCAGTTCTTGAAGCAACATATGGCGAGGGCGCTAAGTTCGTAGCTATCAACTGCTTCACAGATAAGAACGGTAAGTACACTAAGTTTGCATACTCAGCAGCAGGCGATCGTAAGGCATTCTTCCCCGCTACAAACGATGAGCCTCTTGCATCTCTCCTTTACCTCAACTTCATCTCTTCTCCTGAAGTAGTTGAATACCTTCAGAAGGGTGAGGAAGGCATCAACCATACAGTTCAGGCTGATGGTTCCATCGCTATCGCATCTGTTGATGAGGCACATAAGGAATATACACAGAACTCCGGTCAGAACATCGACCTTACAATCACATGTAACGGTCTTCGTCTTGTAAGTGAAGACCTTACAACAAAGTCTCTTGCTTTCACATACTCTGATGTTGACCCTGCAGACGTAGCAAACGCTATGGTTCAGGCAGCAGTTGACTGGGTTGCTCCTAAGAATGTATCTGTTGGTACAATCGCTGCAGAAGCAGAAGGCACAGATCTCAACGGCAAGCGTGATGCAGGTTTCTGTAATTCTGTTATTGCATCTGTTGCAGATTTCGATTCTGTATGGGATAAGGCTATGCAGGATTACCTCAAGGCAGGCGGCCAGGCTATTATTGATGAGCGTAAGGCAGCTTGGGAGAAGACATACGGCACAGCTGATATGCTTCCCACAAAATAGTTATTAACTTAATGAGAAGCGATTCTCGTAATTGATTTACTCTCTTCCCCCGCAGGAATTTCTGCGGGGGTTTTATTTTTATTATTTGCTCGCCTTGTCTTGTATTTAACAAGCAATTTCGCTATAATCGACTATGTATATCAAGCAACAAGCTGATGCAACTTTTTTTGATCAATGTTTGAAAGAGGAGTGATAAAATGTCTGAATTACTTGAATATGAATGCCCCGCCTGTGGAGGAATATTGGAGTTTGATACAGATTCGCAGAAGCTGAAATGTCCGTACTGCGACTCGATGTATGATGTTGATGAGTACAAAAAAATGATGGCAGAGAAGGAAGCTGTGGCCGAAGGACTTGAGAATTCGATAAATACCGAATCCGAAGAGTGGAATGACCCGAATCTGCTCATTTATGTATGCCAGTCCTGCGGCGGCGAAATTATCGGTGATAAAACACTCGGCTCCACATCGTGCCCTTTCTGCGGGAACAACGTGGTTATGACAAAGCAGTTTACCGGAGCTTTGAAGCCGGATTACGTCATTCCGTTCAAATTAAATAAACAAATGGCCAAGGATGCTCTTGCAAATCACTTCAAAGGAAAGAAGCTTTTAAACCGCGAATTCAGCAGTGACAACAAGCTGGATGAGGTAAAAGGAGTATATGTTCCGTTCTGGATTTACAATGTTGATGCGGGCGGAGATGCTACTTTCACGGCTACAAAAGTTAAACAATGGAACGATTCAAAATATCATTATACCGAAACGAGTTATTATCGTGTCGAACGTGCGGGAGTTGCTTCCTACAGCGGAGTACCTGCGGATGCCTCCACAAAAATGAGTGACAATCTTATGGATTCCATAGAACCCTACGATTATTCACAGGCTGTTCCTTTCAATTCGGCTTATCTTGCAGGCTTCCTTGCCGACAAATACGATGTGGAAGCAAAGGATAACATGGAAAGAGTCCGGAGGCGCGTAGCGAATTCTCTTGCGGCCGATCTCAGAAGAACCGTCAATGACTACAGCTCTGTAAGTGAAGAAAAGAAGAACATAGCCATAAAGAGTGCAACGGCTAAGTATGCTTTGCTCCCGGTATGGGTTCTTACAACAAAATGGAAGGATCAGACATACACCTTTGCCATGAACGGACAGACAGGAAAGTTCGTCGGAAATCTGCCTTTGGATAAAGGTCTGTATGCAAAATATCTTACGCTCTGGACATTGTTGATTACCATTATCGGCGGAACAATATTGTTCCTTTTCGAACTCATTTAAGGGAGGGACGGCATAATGAAAAAGATTTTATTTAAAGCTATCGCCGTTCTTTTTGCGGCAGCGTTTTTAACAGGTATTGCAAAGAACAATAATGTTTTTGCAGAAGATAAAGTGCATGTTGTTGATGCGGCGGGCCTTCTTTCGGAGTACGAAGCCGAAGAACTGGAAGCGTATCTTGACGAAATAAGCGAACGCCTTGACTTTGATGTTGCAGCACTTACAACAACCGACCTGGAAGGCAAGTCTCCCATGGAGTATGCGGATGACTTTTATGATGTAATGTACGGACCAAACACTGACGGATGCGTATTCCTGCGCTACATAAGCGATTATGACAGACAGCTTTGGATAAGCACCAGCGGTATAGGCCTTACATGTATTTACGATGACTATATTGATTTCATCTTTGATGCGGTAGATTCTTACATAGATTACGATGATTATTTCTCATTATTTAAGGATTACGGAACTCTTGTAGAGGACACCGTAAGCCGATATAAAGAAACAGGAAGCCCTGTTGATATATGGTCCAACAGTGGAAAAACAAAGTACTACGATGAGGAAAGCGGAAGACTGTTCACCTACAACAGTGACGGAAGCAGAGATTTCAGCATTTCTTACGGATTCATGGACTGGGTGCTTGTTTATCTTAAGGGATGCGTTCTTCCTTTTATCATCGGAATAATTGTTGCACTTTGCGTAACAGGCAGCTGGAAGAGTAAGCTGAACTCCGTTGTCGTTGCAATGGAAGCGGAAAAATATGAGGAAAAGGACAGCTTTGCCGTCAGCCGCCGTTCAGATGTTTTCTTAAGAAAATCGGTTTCAAAAATCAGTATAGACACCAGCAGTTCGTCCTCAGGCGGACACAGCAGCAGCTCGCACCATAGTTCGGGCGGCGGCTCTCACGGCGGCGGCGGACGTTCAAGATAGGAGGTAATATGAAAACAGAATTTAAGCCCGGAAATATGCTTTTTCCTCTTCCGGTTGTTATGCTTTCCTGCCAAAGACCGGAGGAAAGGCCGAACCTTATTACGGTGGCGTGGGCAGGAACCGTAAACAGCGACCCGCCGATGGTTTCGGTTTCGGTCAGAAAAGAAAGATATTCGCACGACATTATTCTCGAAACGGGAGAGTTTGTGGTGAATCTCATAAACAAAGAACTGACATATGCCACAGACTGGTGCGGTGTTAAGTCCGGAAGGGACGTTGACAAGTTTAAGGAGATGAAACTTACTCCTCAGAAGTCTCTCCATATTTCTGCACCGGGCATAGCGGAAAGTCCGGTGAATATTGAATGCAAAGTGACGGAACACAAGGTGCTTGGCACGCACACCATGTTCATTGCGGAAGTTGCAGGCGTTACGGTTGATGACAAATATATGGACGAAAAAGGTGTTTTCCATCTCAACAACGCTGACCTTACAACGTATTGCCATGGCTCCTACAGAAGCCTCGGAGATACCCTTGGTACCTTCGGATACTCTGTAAAGAAAAAGTAATTTGATTCAGGTGACGGAATGAAGAAATTTAACGGTATTCTCATATTGATCGGTGCGTTAAGCGCCCTGGTATTGGCATTTATGCTTTATACCACGGGTGTGTTTTCGCCTGACAAAAAAAATGAAGAACTTACGCCTACACCGACCGTTGAATACAGTACGCCACGTGACATTTTTCAAAACGATTATGCTGCGGATCCGAATCAAAGCAAGGAAATTGCAGTAATCCATGTAATGGAGAATTTTGTGGATTATGTGGATGCAAAGCAGATATATACATATGGCTACCAGCAGGCAGTCAGAAAGAAAATCAACGCACTTATCGAAGACGGGCACTATACCGAAGATAAGCCGCTTGTAATTCACAATCCGTTCGGGACCAATTCACAGTCGCTCTATGTCTACTTCGAGACGGAGCAGCCGTGTGCGGTCGCATATAACGTTCATGTTTCCAAAACGGATTCCAAAGCAGGAGATTTCGGCGGAAACATAGTTGCCGCAAAAAAACATATGAACTATGCGGACGGCTGTGAAGAGGAGGTTGATACTTCTTACATTCACGAGTTTCAGGTGACAGGCATCCAGCCCGGTATTGACAATACAATAACCTTCAGGCTTGTAGACCAGACCGGATACATCCGCATGAGACGTTTCTACTACACCTTTGAAGACGGCATTGTAAATGCCAACGAGCTCGAGCTTGAAAAGGAAAGGGCTACAAAGACAATAGTAGTAGACGAGAAAACACTTGAAACCGCTACCGTAAACGTTACCGATGCGGAGCAGACGGACGGTCTTTATTGCGTTTTCCGTGCAAAAAACGGCTACGATCCTTATATGCTTGTTTATGACAATGACGGCTTCATGAGAATGGAAGTTCCGTTGGAAAGTGCTTATGCAAAAAGTGCATATGTTAAGGACGGAGAACTTTATCTCTTTGTGTCGGACAAGAAGTTCGTAAAAATCAGTTCTCTCGGTGAAGTTAAGAAGATATACGAAACGGATGAATATACTTTTGGCAAGGACTTCTGCATAGACGCCAAAGGAAACGTGATTGTTCTGGCAAGCCGTGTAGGCTCCGATACAGCCGATGATGTTGTCTGCATTGTGGACTTTGAAAAGGAAGCTGTGTATGAACTCTTTGATATGGGCAATTTCATGTCAGGACTTAAGAAAAAGAAAGCATGTCGTGACTGGATAGGTCTTTCTTCTGTTTCTTATACAGGGGACAACATGGTTGTGCTTTCTGCGGATGTTCCCAATACTCTCATTAAAATGAGGCGTATTTATAACGGCCCGAAGCTTGTTTATCTTGCCGGAGAGCCGGACTACTACGAGGATTTGCCTTCTCTGAAAAAGATGTTTCTTATCCATGAAGGTGATTTTACATTCCCGACAACAATCACGGAACAAGGCTTTGAGGAATACGATAAAATCCGTGAAAGCCGTTCTTACATCTGGGTTCTGGACAGAAATCTGGACTATGATTACGAAAAAAAGGAAGAGCATTTCGGCTATTATACAAGGCTTCTTCTTGACGATGAAGAACGTACTCTCAGACAAATTGACGAAAGCATTGTTGTCAAAGGCATTACCGAGGACTCCCATCTTGAGCTTTTCGGTGACAATAAGCTTCTTGTAAAAGGAACTGACAGCAGCTTCATTGAAGCAGACCATGAGTTTAATACCATTTATACGTTTACATATAATGCTCCTGTTGTAAAGAAATCAATCGAGCAACAGGAATATGAAGAGGATAACCCGCCGCCGGACGATACCGTAAGGTACATCGGCATTTCGAAAATCAATCCCGTTTCGTACCTGTTTACGGATGAGATTATTGTTTATATCGATGGCGGTGACTTGGATGACAGCACGGCAGTTACAGGAGAAAGTAAGGAAATTGAGTAAGAATCTCTACATTGCGGAAAAGCCCAGCGTCGCAAAAGAATTTGCGAAGGCGCTCCACGAGAATTTCAGTAATAAAGACGGATATCAGGAATCCGAAAACAGCGTTGTTACATGGTGCGTAGGACATCTCGTTACAATGAGTTATCCCGAGGTTTACGATCCGGCATTAAAAAAGTGGAGTATGGAGACTTTGCCGTTTTTGCCGAAGGAATACAAATACGAAATAATTCCGGATGTGGCAAAACAGTTCAATATTGTTAAAGGACTTCTGAATCGTGAAGACGTTACATGCATATATATATGCACGGACTCCGGACGTGAAGGAGAATATATATACCGGCTTGTGGATCAGGAAGCAAAGGTGCCTGCCGGAAAGGAACGCCGCCGTGTGTGGATAGATTCCCAAACGGAGGAAGAAGTTTTAAGAGGAATCAGGGAAGCAAAAACATGGGATGCATATGATAATCTTTCAGATGCAGCTTATCTTCGTGCAAAAGAAGACTATCTCATGGGTATAAACTTCTCCAGAATTCTGACTCTCAGATACGGTAGTGCGGTTCAGAATTTCCTGAAGGCAGAGAAGCGAGCTGCCATTTCCGTAGGACGCGTTATGACATGTGTTCTTGGAATTGTAGTCAGAAGAGAAAGAGAAATACGTGAATTTGTCAAGACGCCTTTCTACAGAGTGATTGCAAAAGCAGAACAGGGCTTCGACGCGGAGTTCAGGGCAGTGGAAGGCAGCAGGTATTACAATACGCCTGCTCTTTACAAGGAAAACGGTTTCAAGAAAAAAGAAGATGCCGACAAGCTGATTGAGCAGCTTTCGGGAAAAAGCGCAACGGTTTCTTCTATCGAAAAGAAAGTAGAAAAGAAGGCTGCTCCGCTTTTGTTCAACCTTGCCGAACTTCAGAACTCCTGCTCAAAGATTTTTAAAATCAGTCCTGACGAAACACTTAAAATAACTCAGGAATTATACGAAAAAAAGCTTGTTACATACCCACGAACAGATGCGAGAGTCCTTTCGACAGCCGTATCAAAGGAAATATATAAGAACATATCCGGCTTGAGAAGTTTTGCTCCGGTTTCGGGACTTGCACAGGAAATAATCGAAAAAGGTTCTTTCAAGGGCATCGAAAAAACAAAATATTGTGATGACAAGAAAATCACCGATCACTATGCAATCATTCCGACAGGGCAGACAAATGCCTATTCAGGGCTTGGGAACCTTCAGAAAAACGTATATGAGCTTATTGTAAGAAGGTTTTTGAGCATTTTCTTCCCTCCTGCCGAGTACAAAAAGATTGCACTTTCTCTTGATATAGACGGCGAAAAGTTTTTTGCAAGCTTCAAGGTGCTTGAGAAGGAAGGCTATTTAAAAGTAACCGGACGAAAAAAAGAAGAAAATGAAACAAAAAAACAGGATGACAAGCAGGAAGAGCAGGAGGATGTTCTCGTAAGCTCCGACTCCCTGGACAAAATAAACGCTCTTAAAAAGGGTGATGCTGTCAACATAACCGGTATGGAAGTAAAGGAAGGCGAAACAAAACCTCCCAAACGTTACAATTCCGGCGACCTTATTCTTACAATGGAAAATGCCGGCCAGTTCATAGAAGATGAAGAACTGAGGGCACAGATTAAGGGCGCAGGCATAGGAACAAGCGCGACACGTGCCGAAATTCTTTCAAAGCTTGTCAAAATCGAATATCTTGCTTTGAACAATAAGACGCAGATATTTACGCCCACAAAGCTTGGCGAGATGATATATGAAGTTGTTACCGGCTCCATATCACCGCTTCTCAGGGCTGACCTGACCGCAAGCTGGGAAAAGGGACTTTCTCAGGTGGCCGAAGGAACCATTTCTTCGGAAGAATATATGAACAAACTTGAGGACTACGTGTCCAGAATGACTGTTAAAGTCAAAAGTCTGAACAACAGCGCATTACTGAACGGCGCTTTTCGTGAAGTTCAAAAATATTATTCAAAATAGCTGTAAAAATGTTGGAGGAAAACATGGAACTTGGAAAGACAGTATCAAGAGATCTGTACATTGATGTAACAATCAAAGAAAATGAGCTTTCTGAAATCTATCTTTATCTTGTGGATTTGAAGGCTGACAAGAGTTTCAGAACTTCCGAATTCACGTTCTCGGTGCCGGATGAGGTTTCCGAGGATGAGGAAAAACAGGACGTTAAATGCTTTTTCTTTGATAAGTTCCTTGAACTGAAAACAGAAGGAATAAAAACTTATTATTTCGCCATTGATGCGAGAGAGGTTATGCTGCACCTCATTGAACCTCTGAAGAATACCGACGGCAGGGCAAAGAGATACTTTAACGATATTGCCGACGGGGCTCTTCCGGGAGAGTGGCTTACGGACTGCCTGAGCATGGGAAGAGTCATGGCTATGACAACTTTTGACGAAAGACCCGAGCTTGGTGCTACGATTCGCAGACGCCTTAAAGAAAAGTACCATAACGTTTCGGGCGAGATTAAAAAAGTTAGAAACACCCACCTGTTCATAAGCTATGACAAGCCGGCAACAGGTCCCGAACTCTCGTTTAAGGTTACCGACGGAGCAATCAATATTATTGACGATATAAAGCTTCACGGACGCATTGAGGATGACATCATGGTTGCGAAAACATGTGAACTTCTCAGCAAATATCCCGATGCGGACGTTATTGCAGATAAGACGAGTATTCGCATTTATACTCTCATTAAAAATGCAGAGACGCTTTCCTCACAGGAAAACAATCGTCTTGTATTTTCCATAGGAAGTATGCTTCACGCACTTGGGAAAAGTGATGTGGCAGCTACAGCCGAAGGCTACCGTGATTACATTGTTAATGCCGAAGCACTTCGTTTCGGCAGATACGAAGACAATTCAATAGTGGGAGTGCATTACTTCCTTCTCCCCGTAAGATACAATTCCGAGAAAGCATGGAAGAAGAATTTTAAGAAAAACTCACTTTGGTCACAGGCTGACGAAGGCGGAGATGAGTACATCCTTATCGGACAGGATAAACCAAATAAAAAGAAAAAAGATGCAGCTCCCGTAGAAATACTTGGCAGACTGTCCTGCGAGAAAGGAAACGAAAAGTTTGTACTTAAATGCAGTGACGTATCTGTTAAGAAATATCTTCCCGGTTTCGCGGTACTTACAATAGGGCTGGAAAATCATTTTTATCCCGGCATCAAAGATATCAGGAGAATAAATGATCTTTGTTCTTCATTATGGGGTTCTTCAAAGGCAGATGATATTTTCCCCGATGTTATGAACCTTCAAATGAAAACCGATACAAAAACTTTCAGCCTTGATACTGTTAAGAGAAGCGCTGCAGGCGTGGAGCCATGGCTCGGACTTCTTCTCACAATGGGAAGAAAAAAGGCCAACAAAGGTGGTAATTACTTTGGAACGGCTACTCTTTCAGAAAGAAGCTACTCATATTTCGATGATGGTTCAAAGGGCATGGACGAAGGCATGGTAGAAGCTGTATCAACGGCGCTTATCAAGAGTGAATACATCCTGAATCTCGAAAGAGAACTGGCACAAACCGTTGGTTCGGACAAAACAAAAGGTTATGTTCCAATGAACAGAAGCCGCAAAAAAGCTGTTAAACGCCTGAACGGAGCTTTCAACTACATGCTTACTTCCTACAGCTATGATGTTGAAAACGGCGAGTTCGGAGAAAACTACAGACAGACATACAAACTCAGAAAAGGCAAGGAGACAGAAGACAGACTTGAGAAAAAGTTCGATCTTTTGTACGAATAGGAGCTTCATATGAAAACAGGAGAGATTTCAACAGCCGTAATCAAGAGACTTCCCAGATACTATCGCTATCTTGGCGAGCTGCTTATTCACGGAGTGGTAAGAATATCTTCAAAAGAACTCAGCGAAAGAATGGGTGTTACAGCATCTCAGATTCGTCAGGACCTTAACAATTTCGGTGGCTTCGGACAACAGGGCTACGGCTACAATGTTGAACACCTTTACGCGGAAATAGGCAAAATCCTCGGACTTGATCAGAAAAACGCCATGATAGTAATCGGTGCAGGTCATCTCGGACAGGCCATTGCCAATTATTCCGATTTCGAACGCAGAGGATTTGTCATCAAAGCGTTGTTTGATATCGATGAAGATATTGTCGGTAAAATAATCAACCGTGTTCCTGTTTACGGAATGAGTGAACTGGAGAACTTCATAAAGCAGAACAAGATTGATATTGCTGCAATAGCAATCCCCAAGGATTCGGCACCTCAGGTGGCGAACGAACTCGTTAAATTCGGCATAAAAGCAATTTGGAACTTTGCCCCAACGGATCTTTCACTTCCAAAAGAAATAGCTCAGGAGAACGTTCACCTTACGGAGAGCCTTATGAGGCTTTCCTACAAGCTTAAAGCGAAGGAGGAAAACTGGTGAAATACGCACTGAATTCAGAGCAGGCAAGAGAGATTGACAGAATAGCAATCGAAGATATCGGCATTCCTTCAAGTGTGTTGATGGAAAAGGCCGCCCTTGGCGTTGCTTATGCGGCACAGACGTATTTCCGCCCCGGCAGCAGGATTGTTGTTGTATGCGGCTTTGGCAACAACGGCGGAGATGGCATTGCCGGTGCGCGTCTTCTTCATCTCAGAGGCTGGAACGTAACAGTCTACCTTGTCGGAGACAGAAAGCTTTCCACAAAAGATACGAAGCTTCAGCTTAAAATTGCCAGAAATTCCGGTGTAAATATCGTTAAAAAAGCAGATTACGCCAATTATGACGGCATAATCGACGCGTTATTCGGCGTAGGCCTTTCAAGGCCCATAACAGGTGATCTTTACAAAGAAATCGAGAAAATAAACGATTCGGGAAAACCTGTCATTTCGGTTGATATTCCTTCAGGCGTTTGCGCAGATGACGGAAAGGTACTGGGAATAGCAGTAAGAGCAAATATGACCGTTACCTTCGGCCATATAAAAATCGGTACAATCCTTTACCCCGGAGCAGAGTATTCGGGAAAGGTTGTTCTTTGGGATATTGACACAAGCGTTTCAACACTTTCGGAACCTCCGAAGTGCTTCTACTACGATGAAACTCCCGAACTTCTTCTTCCTAAAAGAAGAGCGGATTCCAATAAAGGAACATATGGCAAAGTGCTTGTAATCGCAGGTTCGAAGAATATGTCGGGGGCAGCATTTTTTGCGGCTTCGGCGGCATATCGAATCGGAGCGGGCCTTGTTCGTGTTCTTACAACCGAAGATAACAGAGAAGTGCTTCAGAAGCAGTTGCCGGAGGCAGTACTCACAACCTACGGCCTTGCAGAAGACGGAAGTATTTCCGAGAATTCCATTGAGGATGTTAAGGAAGCCGTAAGCTGGGCAGATGTAATACTTATCGGCCCCGGGCTCGGGCAGGGGAAAGCATCGGCAACGCTTGTAAGCTATGTCATCACAGTGTGCAAGTGTCCGCTTGTCATTGATGCCGATGGTATCAATATCCTCGCAAAGATAGTTTCAGGAAAAACAAAAAAGAAAAATACGCCTGCAGATCGAATCAAGGCGCTTTCAAAGATGCTTCCCAAGGACACCATTCTTACTCCGCATAAGATGGAACTTTCCAGACTTACCGGTGTTTCCATGGCTGAGCTTGCTGTTGGTATGATTTCCGCCAGCAGCGGGTTTACAAAAGGAAACGAGCTTATCTTTGTAAAGAAGGACGTTCGTACGATTGTATCCTTCGGAGATTCGAATTATATTAACGTGACCGGTAATGACGGCATGGCAACTGCAGGCAGCGGAGATGTGCTCGGAGGCATAATTGCGGGTCTCATAGCTCAAGGCGAAAAGCAGCGCTCGGCGGCAATGACCGGATGTTACATTCACGGCCTTTGCGGAAATACAGCCGCAGCAAAAAAGGGAAGAAGGTCCATGATAGCCAGTGACATTTTGGAAGCTATTCCCGAAGTAATTGGAGAAACAAATGACAGACAGGTTCTTTCGAGTTCAGGCAAACGTAAATCTGGACGCAATAAGAAATAATATATCAGCCGGGAAAAAGCTTATAAAACCCGGCACAAAGATGATGGCAGTGGTCAAGGCAGATGCTTACGGACACGGAGCCGTTCCCGTAGCAAAGGCGGTTGACGATATCGTAGACGCATATGCGGTTGCAATTGTTGAGGAAGGCGTAGAGCTTAGAAAAGCAGGCATTACAAAGCCGATTCTTATCCTTGGCTATACTTTTCCGGAGATGTGTTCCGAAGCTGTCAAAAACGACATAGCTATGGCTGCTTTTGACTACAATACCGTAAAGGAATATGATTCTGTTGCGAAAAAACTCAACAAAAAAGCCATTGTCCACATCAAGCTCGATACCGGAATGAGACGTATCGGATATCTCTGCGACACCGAAGAAGAGATTGCTGAGGGTATTGAGGACATTAAGAAAATCGCTGCTCTTGAAAATGTTTTCATTGAAGGGATGTTCACGCATTTTTCAAAGGCGGATGAGGCAGACAAGACCTTCGCAAGAGGTCAATTCGCAAAATATATGCATTTTGCGGAAAAACTCAAAGAAAACGGAATCAATATACCGATAAAACATGTATGCAACAGTGCCGGGGTTATAGACATTCCGGAAGCTGATCTTGATATGGTACGTTTCGGTATTACGACATACGGTATGTACCCTACGGACGATGTTACGAAAGAGAAGCTTCCCGTAGAGCCGGCCATGGAAATTAAAACGCATATTTCAATGCTGAAGACACTTTCCGAAGGAATTGGCATTGGGTACAGCGGAACATTTGTTACAAAAGGGACCACGAGAGTGGCTACCATTCCCGTAGGTTACGGAGACGGGTTTCCGAGAGGCCTTTCCAATGCCGGAAGAGTTCTCATAAAAGGCAAGTCTGCACCTATTCTCGGTCGTATATGCATGGATCAGTGTATGGTGGATGTTTCCGACATCCCGGATGCCGAAGTCGGTGATGTCGTTACGCTTATGGGAGTTGACGGAAATGAATTCATTTCCGCGGAAGAAATCGGCATGACTGTAGGCAACTCTTTCCATTACGAGGTTGTCTGCGATATTTCGAAGCGCGTGCCGAGAGTATATTACAGAAACGGTAAAGTGGTTGAAGTGAGAGAGTTTGTATAATGAGATCTATAGACAGTTTTAAAATGGAACGTACCGGCCTGATTCAAGTGGGGGACGTGGTTGAACTTAGAGAAGGAAGCCTTCCGAACTCTGTGTTTTACTATGTTATTGAACCGGCTGTGGCTATGAGTGGTAATTTCTCACTTGGAGAGCGTCTTCTGGATGCCTCCGGAAAGGTAATAAAAAGCGGTAAGGTAACAGACATAAGAGAAACTGACAGAGGTTTTTACGTTACGGTAGAAACAGAATAAGAGGATATTATGCCTACGGACAACATCACCCCCGAAAACACAAAGCAGGAAATGAGTGCAGAAGCATTGGAGCGTTCATATCAGGTTACCAATTCACTGGCAAACGCTTACAACACGTGCTTCAATTTTGACATTGACGAAGGTACGTTCTCATCGCTTAAAGGTGGAGACTATCTGACGTATATGTCCCGTTCCTGCGGTACCGAATCGGTTTTACAGAACTGGCTGAGTATGCTGCCGGAGCGTTCGGTTGACATTATGACGGCATTCCTTGATTTCAGTACATTGGATTCAAGAATGCGCAGAAGAAACACGATAAGCACCGAATATGTAGACGCCATCGGTAAATGGATGCGTGCCACGCTTATTGTATCCGACAGAACGGAAAATGGGCATGTCAGAGCAGTGACGCTTGCTACGCAGGACATTGATATTGAAAAGAGTAATGAACTGGAATGGAAGAAAGCTGTACGTGAAAGAATCAACCTTTTAAGCAGCATAGCAAACGTATTTTATTCCATGTACCATGTTGATTTTAAAAATGATGCGCTTCAGGAACTCAGCACATCACAGTCCGACAGGTTCTACGGACTTCCGTTGCATCAGGCATGGAAGCTGTGGATTATGAAGGATTTCGACAATGAAACTTACGAGAATCATAAAGAGTTTCTTGACCTTGAAAGTGCTCCGAAGAGACTGAAGGAAAGGGGAGTCCTTTCCGACGATATTCTCACAAAGCCCAACGGCTGGATGAATTTCCTCGTTGCTCCTTACAGAAAAGATAAAAGAGGTAACATTACCGACGCACTTATCATGACACGTGTCATCGATAAGCAGAAAAAAGCAGAGTTAAGGCAGGCCGAAGCACTGCGTATTGCCACGCGGTCCGCATATATGGATGGCCTGACAGGCATTAACAACAGGACTGCTCTTAAAAACTATATGGATGAATACGACCTGAGCACGGAAGAGATGTACGTTGCTCTGTTCGATATCGATAAATTTAAAGCCTACAATGATACTTATGGGCATGTTATGGGTGATGAAGCCTTGAAGGCAGTGGCTGACAGTATCAGCAGGGTTGCAATACAAAATGATGCTTTCTGCTGTCGATACGGAGGAGAAGAGTTTATCCTCATTACAAGAGGCAAAACAAAGACTGATATGGAAAATATCCTTGAAGAAATAAGTAAGGATATTCTTGATAAAAACATCGAACATACTTTTTCACCTGTGGGTGCGGTCAGTGTCAGCATCGGCTACGCCGAAAGAAACGGCAAGGAAGACATTGTTGACACCGTAAAGCATGCCGATGACGCTCTTTACAATTCAAAACAAAACGGACGAAACAGAATAACTTTCGCTTCTTTGGATATCAAATCCGGCACAAGGCTTTATGACGTCACATTCGTTCCGGCATCCACAAGATATATTGTTCAGCCTGCAGATAAGGGCGCAAAGTCCGAGCTTGATGAGATGGCTCAGGCACTTAAAATACGCAGCCGACAGCTGGATGTTGTTATGCACGCCATCCCCGGAGGAATAAAGGTGTGCAAATGCGACGAGCGTTACACTTTTCAATATGTCAGCAAGGAAGCTGCAGCCATGTTCGGCTATACTGTGGAGGAGTTCATTGAGTATTCCGAAAACAGCGGCGTCATGGCATGTATACCTGAGGACCGTGAGGAAGCGGAACAGCAGGACAAAGAACAGCGTCTTGCCGAAGCCGAAAGATATATTCTTGAGTACCGGGTGCGCTGTAAGGACGGCTCGCTGAAGTATATTGTTGATTCGGGAAAGAGACTTATAGACACGGATGGTGAAGAAGTTATTTACAGCCTCTACCTTGATGTTACAGATGAAAAGAAGCTTGAAAAGCAGGCTCAGACGTCAAGTGCTTTCAAAGCTCTCAGTGTCGACTATGACGCGTTGTCCTTCTTTAATTTTGTTGAAGATACGTTTAAGGATTTCTACATGAGTGAACGTTATGAAGCGGTCAGCGAAAGCTGGCGCTCGGCAACGGGACTCATGGAGAGACTCAGGATATTCTGCGATGCAAGAATATATGAGCCGGATCAGGAAAGATTCCTTGAATCCGTCCAGCCCGACATGGTTTATAAACAGCTGGAAAAGAAACGTGCATACTATATCAACTATCGTATGTACAAAAATGACGGAACCATAGCAAGAGCCCAGACAAAACTCGTACGTGATACTTCTGACCCTACGGGGAACACCGTAATAATGTGCTTCATTAATCTTGATGAAAACGGAAAACGTACAAGCGAAAAATAATGTGAATGTTAATATGCCCCCTGTGATACAGGGGGCATATTTCAATTCCCAAAAGATAATCAGTCGGCTGTCTTTTGACTACGTTAAGTAAAAAGGTAAAGCAATCCATACAAGACTTTTTAATGTATAAAGAACCGGTACAAATTTCGGCATGTTAAATTTTTGTAAGAAAAAAATTGAAAAAGCAGTTGACAAACAAAAAAAGGTGTTGTATATTTACCACGACAAACGTACTACGACTGACATAGTAACGCCAGACATAGTAACGCCAGACATAGTAACGGCAGACGTAGCACGAAAGACGTAGCAAAGAAAGGAGAACGAAATGATTGAAATCAGCAGTGATGTCATCCGCGGCTACAATGACACATTTATTCTTTCAATCCTGAGACAGGGCCCGTCATACGGATATGAAATTTCAAAGCAGATTAAGCAGCTCTCGGACGGAAAGTACATCATAAAAGAAACAACACTCTACTCGGCATTCACCCGAATGGAAAAGAACGGATACATTGAAAGCTTTTCCGGTGAAGCAGACCGAAGAACATATTACAGAATAACCGAAAACGGTCTGAACTATTACAAAGAGAAATGTGAGGAATGGGAACTCACGAAGGAAGTAGTGGAGCGGTTTATTATGGAAAAGGCCGACGGGCAGAGCTCTTCGGATATGCAGGAGGAAAACAATGGATACAATAATTAATTATCTTGAATCAATGTTCTTAAAGCTTCCGAACTCCAAAGAAGTTCAGAAAGCAAAAAGAGAACTCCTTCAGATGATGACAGATAAATATAACGAACTGAAAGCAGAAGGAAAATCGGAAAATGAAGCAGTTGCGATTGTCATCTCTGAGTTCGGTAATATTGATGAAATCGCCGATGATATCGGCATCAAGGATGTTGTTGAAGAAACAGCAGACGAAAACAGAAGAATCGTTACGCTTAATGAAGCAAATGAGTATCTTAAAGAATCCAAGGAGAGCGGCTTTAAAGTCGGCCTCGGAGTTGTACTTTGTATTTTAAGTCCGGTAGGCTGGATGATCTTTGGTGACTTAATCTCCAAGAGAAGCGTTGTGACATCGGGAACTTTGGGCCTTCTTTGGCTGGCACTGTTCATCGCGGGTGCAGTCATTCTCTTCACCTTGAACGGAAACACGAATTCAAAGTGGGCATTTTTAAAGAATGAGCTTTGCTCCATTGAATACGGCACGGCAAAGGAGCTTCAGAAGACTTACGAAAACCATAAAACAATGCGCGCAATATACATCTCCGGCGGAGTTTTATGCTGCTTCTTTGCAGCTGTTTTTGCGGGATTCATTGATGACATTTTTACACACGTGGACTTCAGCGGTGTAGTTTTCTTCTGCTTCATAGCACTCGGAGTATTCCTCTTCGTTTACTGTGGAAAGATTACCGGCGCATATAACACATTACTTACAATTAATGATAAAAACACGGTTGGCGGAAATTTTGTCGGAGGACAGCAGGAAGTCGGCGAACTTAGCGGAACAGCCGCAACTGTAATGAGCTGCTTCTGGCCCACAATCACATGCATCTATCTTGCATGGAGCTTCCTTACATTTGACTGGCACATAACATGGATTATCTGGCCGCTGGCTGCACTTATAAGAGCAATTCTTGTAGCGGTTTTCCAAAACAATAAATCAGATAATCTTTAATGAGAGGACAATAAAATGAAAAAAGCGTATATAATCATTATTTCCTGCGTAGCAGCACTTTGTGTTATCGTTGGTTCCTGGGTACACATAAGAAAAGGTTTCACCTTTCTTAAAAATCATGTTAAAATAAGTTCAGAGTTCAATTTCAGCGATGTTTCGAATGCTCTGGATGATTTGGTTGAGCCTGAAGATCTGGGCGATAACATGGAAAGAGAATGGGATTTTGAGACTGACGAAGTTAAAAAGATTAAAATTGATGCAACCGTAGCTGACCTGGTTGTTAAAGAAGGCAGTTCTTTCAAGGTTGGTTTTGATGGATATGAGAAATACGAACCCGAAGTAAAAACGGATTCAGCAAAGACACTTATTGTTAAGCAGCCGAGCGTCAAAAGGTCGGGCGTAAAATCCTTAAACAATGAAATAGTTGTATGCATTCCTGCGGACGCAGATCTCGAGAAAATCACAATCGTATGTAATGTCGGCGACGTCGAGGTTACAGATGTCGTTGCTGATAAATTCGATGTGAGAGCAGACGTAGGTGAGGTACACATTGACAAGTCTTCCGCCGGTGAGTGCGAAATTGTTGCAGCAGTCGGAGAAGTAGGAATCAATGGCGGTAAGTACGATTACATCAAATGTACTGCAAATGTCGGGGAAGTTCATATAAACGAATGTACCTTTAACGAACTCAAAGCAGAGGCCGATGTCGGAGAGGTCAGAATTGACCTTATCGATGTACGAGGCAACTACAACTTTGATTTACGTGCAAGCCTTGGCGGAAGCTATCTTAATGGCAAGAGCGTCGGCAAAAACTATAAAGAAAACAATATCGATGCCAAAAAGTACATTACGGTAGATGCATCAATCGGTGGAATTGAAATAAACGGAAAATAAACGAAGGACAGGATATTATGCTTGAACTGTTTGAAGGAAGACCTGCGGATGAGACAGGAAGACTCCCCAAAGAAATAAGAACCTACGATCTGCTTGACAGCCTCGGAGTGGCTTATAAGCGCGTTGACCATGAAGCTGCAATGACGATGGAGGCATGCGCTGAAATTGACATGACATTGAAAGCAACAACGTGCAAGAACCTTTTCCTCTGTAACAGGCAGGAAACGGATTTCTATCTCCTCCTCATTCCCGGAGACAAAAAGTTTAAAACTAAGGACCTTTCAAAAGCACTCGGGGTTGCAAGATTATCTTTTGCGAACGAAGCATATATGGAGCAGTTCCTTGATTTAACTCCCGGTTCGGTGAGTGTTATGGGACTTATGAATGATAAAGATATGCGCGTGCGACTCGTAATTGATGAGGATGTACTGAAGGGAGAAGAAATCGGCTTCCATCCATGCATTAACACTTCAAGCCTGAAGGTGTCAATAAAGGACCTTACGGAGAAGATTATCCCCGCCATGAAACATGAACCGACCATCGTTAATCTTCCTGTGTACACAGAAGAGGAATAACTCGGGAATTATTATTCAAACTGTAGAAATCAATAAGAAATGATAAATTGTCTTTTGCCGTGTTTGTGCTATCCTTGTAACGTAATTTAGTTTTTAATCTTACTTAAACAAGGAGATTTGATTATGAAGAAGATTTATGAAGGCAAGACAAAAGATGTTTATCAGCTTGACAACGGCAATGTTCAGCTCTTTTTCAAAGACGACTGCACAGGTAAAGACGGTGTGTTCGATCCCGGCGAAAACTCTGTAGGACTTAAGATTGAAGGCATTGGTAAAGCAAATCTCCAGACCTCCGTATACTACTTTGAACTCCTCAAGAAGGCAGGCATCAAGACACATTACGTTTCTGCAGATGTTGAAAAAGCAACAATGGAAGTTCTCCCCGGAAAGGTTTTCGGACACGGACTTGAAGTTATCTGCCGCCTTGTTGCAACAGGAAGCTTCATCAGAAGATACGGTGAGTACATCGATAACGGCACAAGACTTGAAGGCGGTTATGTTGAATGCACATTTAAGAACGATGCACTCGGCGATCCCCTTGTTACAGGCGAAGGCCTTGCAGCACTCGGCATCATGACACCCGAAATGTTCGAAAGCATGAAAGCCCAGACACTTGCCATCACAAAGATTGTTGCAGACGACCTTAAATCCATCGGCCTTGACCTTTGGGACATCAAATTTGAATTCGGCTACAACAATAACGAAGTAATCCTTATCGACGAAATCGCATCCGGAAACATGCGCGTATATAAGGGAAATACCATCGTTGAGCCCGTAGAGCTCACAAAGCTTATTCTCAACAGATAAACAACAAACCCGAAACACTCCATCCCTCCCCGCAAACCCGTTTGCGGGGAGGAATGCAACAGAGAAGCATAAAAAAGACACAGTCCCTGC
>JAZLLG010000017.1:0-5016 GCA_045598045.1 Lachnospiraceae bacterium
AGGTCTTGATACCAACACCATATCGATAGATTTTGAAAAAATGCACCTTCGGGAGCTTTATTAAAGTTACCCTTTTTTTACCATCGATAGAGAAAATAAATTTCAGCCTAATTTAGGCTTGACTTTTCATAGCTGGTCTCCACAACGCGAATCGCAGACAGAATATGAACAGCGTAATGGATCTGACCGAAGCCGGAGAAAAGCTTTATTTCGGCACAAACGGTGCTGAGCGCGCTTCCATGACAATATGCGAAGATGATGGCATGTATGTGGTTGAAATTCATTGGAGCGACAGTGCATCTTCGGGATGCGACTGGAGCTACCTTGGACAGGCTCTCGATTCTTCGGAAAATGAAATCATTTTGAATGGTACCTTTACAGAATATGAATATTATTCAGATGATGAATGCCACGAAGAGGTGTATGTTTCGGAAGGCGCAACACTTTCACTTGACGACGAAGGCATGTATCATTGGCATGTCGACAACGGAGAGGTTGTTTTTGCTCCCGCTGCGGAATAATTTGTTCTTTTGAAAAAAGTAAAAGATATTTTTCTTGCAAATAGAATTTTTTGTGGTATATTGTCACAAAAGGCTGTGAAGAGAAGAGTAAGAGGTTAGATATGTTACAGAGAGCCTGCATTTGGTGAGAGCAGGTACAGAAGGAACTTCCGAACATGGTCTCGGAGCTGCGTACCGAAGCGTTTTTTGCCAAGGCTACGACGGGTTCACCCGTTACAGTGATAGACTATCGACGAATCATTTCTCGTCCGCAGTTGATAAGGCCTGCATCGTGAGATACAGGTGAATTAGGGTGGTAACACGAAGCTTATGCTCTCGTCCCTGAAAAGAAATTTTCAGAGAGGAGGGCTTTTTTAATTCTAAAAAATGGTATTTTGTAACAAAGTCGGATTGTTATCACAGAAAGAAATGAGGTAAGAACCATGAAAAATGTATTAATCGGAGGTGCATGGCCGTATGCAAATGGTTCATTGCACATAGGCCATATTGCAAGTCTTCTGCCGGGAGATGTGCTGGCAAGATATCACAGGGCTAAAGGCGACAATGTATATTTCGTTTCCGGCAGCGACTGCCACGGAACGCCTGTCGCCATCAGAGCAAAACAGGAAGGACGTACACCTGCGGAAATCAGCGATTTCTACCACGAGGAGTTTAAAGAGTGCTTCGAAAAGCTGGGATTCAGCTATGATGTATATACAAAAACATCATCAGACGAACATAAAAACTTTGTAAGAGACTTTCACAAGAAGTTGTATTCGGGGAAGTACGTATATGAGAAAGAGACTCCGCAAGCTTATTGCGAGAATTGCGGTAATTTCCTCGCAGACCGCTTTGTACTCGGAAAATGTCCGAAGTGCGGAGAAGATACAAGAGGAGACCAATGTGACGCCTGTGGCACGGTGCTCGAACCGGAAACACTTGTTGACCCGATTTGTGCCGTGTGCGGTAAAAAAATCAGCTTCAGAAAATCAAAGCATCTTTACATTTCAATATCAAAGATGGAAAATGAACTTAGGGAACTTGTGAATAATGGTGATGCATGGAGAAAGAACGCCATAGCGTTTACAAACAGGTACATTGACGAAGGACTCCGTGACCGAGCATTGACCCGTGACCTTGACTGGGGAATAAAGGTACCAAGAGTCGATTATGAAAACAAATCAATTTACATCTGGGCAGAAAATGTACTTGGATATTTGTCCGCAAGCAAGGTGGCAGCAGACAGACGAGGAGCCGATTTTAATGAATTGTGGGGAGAGGATTCCATACACTATTATGTACACGGTAAGGACAACATTCCCTTCCATACCATTATCCTGCCGGCACTTCTGATTGGAAACGGCAGCGGCTACCATCTCCCTGACAGGATTGTTTCGAGCGAATATCTGACTCTTGAAGGCAAGAAGATTTCCACCAGCAAAAATTACGCAATCTGGGTAAAGGATTTATTGGAAAATTACGAAGCCGACTCCATCCGCTATTTTTTCATAGCCAACGGACCGGAAAAAAAGGATGCTGATTTTTCGTGGAGAGAGTTTATTAACAGCCACAATGGTGAGCTGCTTGGAGCATATGGAAACTTCGTGAACCGGTCTCTTGCATTTATTGCAAAATACCTGGGAGGAACAGTGCCTGAAGGAAGCGTTGCCCCTGAGATTGACAGGAAAATCGATGCTTTATACATAAGTGTCGGTGAAAAAACAGAAAAGGCCGATTTCAAGGACGCTCTTGATGAGATTTTTGAATTTGTTCGTTTCGCAAACAAATTCTTTGACACGGAACAACCGTGGACAACAAGAACAGCTGATGAAAATAAATGTAAAAACACGCTGTATCAATGCGTTCAGATAATAGCAAATCTCAGCGTCCTGCTGGCACCGTTTATTCCGTTCTCGTCGGAAAAGGTGGCTGAATGGCTGAATATAGATCTCGACTGGAACAGGAAAACCATTCCTGCGGGGGTTGAAATCCCTGAAACAGGCATCCTTTTCAAACGAATTGACAAAAAGGTGATTGACATTGAGACAGAAAAACTTAAAGGAATCATACAGTAAATGAAGATTTTGACATATCGAATGCGTGGTGTGAAGATTCACGAACTCGGGTTTCCTAAACAGTAGTTTTCACAAAAAAAAAGAAGTGATATAATATACCTCATATAACCTGACATTTCATCGGAAATACGAAGGGAGTTTAGTCTTTTATGGAAATAGTTTGGAAAATAGTGGCATGCGTCTTAATCGGATACTTAATCGGCGGAGTGAACCCGTCCTTTATTCTTGCGAAAATCAAAGGTTTTGATATACGCACTAAAGGAACCGGGAATCCGGGGGCATCGAATGCGGTCATAGTAATGGGTAAAGTCGCGGGAATAGGATGTGCGGTGTTTGACATTCTTAAGGCAGTCCTCGCCGTACGGCTTTGCAACATGCTTTTTGCAGACTTTTCATATGCAATGATTATCTCCGGAACGTGTTGCGTACTCGGTCATATTTTCCCGGTTTACCTGAAGTTCAAAGGCGGGAAAGGCCTCGCTGCAATGGCCGGAGCGGTTCTTGCCTTCGACTGGAAGCTTTTCCTGATTTTACTTGCGATTGAGCTTGTGCTTGTTATTATCGTAGACTTTATTTGCCTTATTCCCACAACCGGTTCCGTCATGTTTACCGTTATTGTCGGGATTCAGCACGGATTCCTTTTTTCACTGATATTTTTGCCGGTAACGATAATTGTACTGATAAAGCATCTGGAAAACTTCAGGAATATCAGATACGGAATCGAGTACCGCATAAGGTTCCTTTGGAAGAGAGAAGAGGAACTGCAAAGAGTACAGGCAAATAAGGATAAACTGACCGATAAGCAGAAAGCGCATATGCGGATAAAATAGAAAGAGGAAATGATTATGAAAACACTTGTTGTGGTTGATATGCAGAAGGACTTTATCGACGGTTCTCTTGGAACAAAGGAAGCGGTTGCAATTGTTCAAAATGTTGCAAAGAAAATCCGCAAATATAGAAAAAACGGTGACCAGATTATTTTTACAAGAGATACGCACCATGAAAACTATCTTGACACGCAGGAAGGAAAGAAACTTCCGGTTGTTCATTGCATTGAGGGAACGGAGGGCTGGCAGATTTCAGATAAGCTGGAAGTTAAACCTGATGACATAGTAATCAACAAAGTCACCTTCGGTCACGTTTGGGACAAGGAAATAATCAAAGGCGAAGAGATTGAGCTGATCGGCCTTTGCACCGATATTTGCGTAATTTCCAACGCACTTGGCCTCAAGGCCGTTCTTCCGGAAACACCCATTAAAGTTGATGCAAGCTGCTGCGCGGGCGTAACTCCAAAGTCGCATCTGAATGCATTGGAAGCTATGAAAATGTGTCAGATTGAAGTGACCCCCGTGGACCCTTGGGGACGGGGTTAGGGGTTCATTTTGAGTATCGTTTTACGGTGGATATCGATACATCCATCAGGCGTGCCACTTGCTTTTTTGTCAGTCCCTTTTCCAGGAGAATGCCAATGTACTTGTTACGAAGGCTCCTTGGGAGATTAATCATTTCAGAGGTCGAAGACAGATTAGTGACTTCCTTGAAAATGATTAATGCTGCACTGTCAGGCATAAAATGTCTGGTCTTTCCTAAAGCAGGTTTGACCTGTTCTTCATTGAAAGGTGAAGAGTTGACAGCAAAATATTGAAGTAAAAGGTCCTTTGAGCCGGCTATGTCAAAAGAAAATGACGTGTTGACCAAAGGATTTTTTTGACCGTAAAAAGCATTGTAACTGCTCCACCGGTATTCAGATGGAAAACGACAGAGTGAGGATTCCACGGGATTGTTGTGGATGTAGGCAAGGGTAGATAGGTATTGCTGCTCTTCGACCACGGGAACGCTGTAATACCTATCTTGAAACAGATGCCCCGAACGGGAATACTTTGTGTTGTACCAACGAACGAAACGGGTTCCCAGACTTTGAAAGAAAGAAGCTAATATTTCTTCTGAAGAATGAATCAGCAGATGAATATGATTGTCCATGAGACAATAGGCACAAATATCGATATCATATTTCTTCTTGCAATCGGATAGGATGTAAAGCAATTTTTGATAATCTTCATCTTCTTCGAAGATAATATGCTGATTAATAGAACGAAGTATGATATGATATATGCCGGTGGGACTGAAAATACGTGGTTTTCTAGGCATATATACTCCTGAATATCCAGATAAACTAAATAAACGTTTGCATAGGGAAGTTTATTCTATTTGGAAGGGAAATGCAATATACAATGTGACGAAAAAATGAACCTCTAACCCCGTCCCCAAGGGGTCATTAATCTTGAAGAAACGGAACAACACCCTTGAAATATTGAAGAAATGGTACTATAATCCATTTATAAGTTTGAAGAAATGGAACTATGCTGTTTTGAGGAGATAGTATGTTTAAGAGAAAAGCTTTAGAAAAGCTAAAATATTGGAAAGAAAAAAAGGCACCAAAG
>JAZLLG010000018.1:0-47004 GCA_045598045.1 Lachnospiraceae bacterium
TTCCAAAAATACGTAGAATCATCTTTTTGAAATTCCATAATAGAATCTAACATATATTGAAATCCCGGATTTACAAATTTTACGTGCATACATCTACCTCTTAAATTAAAATTTATTATCGTTCAAGATGAATTATACAAAGCAGTTATTATGGCATTTCTATTAACACAAATGTAATGCCCTATTTGCAAATTAATTAGCCGTCCTCTATTCTATGCTCTCTGTATAATGAGAAGAGAAGTGCCGCCCTTGAAAATGAAAGGCAGTCCGACACTCCTGATGGCTTCAAGCAATCCGAAAGCATAAACAGTTCGCTCCAGAATCGACGGGTCCGCGCCTGTCTTTTTCTGTAACGTTGATATATATTCTGACGTGTAGTTTTCTTTGGAAAGCATTTACTGTTCCCCCATATATTTCTTCACTTCATCCTGCCGGTTACGTCTTCTTGCATACCTGAACATTCTAACTTTATCAAGGTTATATCTGCTCACGGCCTGTTCAAAAACATCGGGAAGCTCTGCCTTGCTGAATGTTGTTGCAATCAGTTTATCTGCGAGCATATCAACCAGTATTTTTTCCAGCAGTATTTCCCCTGGATTGTCTGTACGAATCGGGGATTCAGATATCAGATCGGTCACAATTATTGAGCCTTTGGCCCAATACAAATCAAAATCGGACACATCCGGTTTATATAATACATTTTGATATCCGGCTTCCTGGAGGTATCGGAAAATGAAAATGCTGCTTTCTTTTTCCACTTGGATAAATATTGTATTGTTCGCTATCAGATGATTTAAAAACTCATTCATAAGCACAGTTTCAAAAACCGTAAACCGGACATAAGGATATTTGTTCTGAACATCATTCATTACACCCAGAGCATCCCCGGAATAATCGGGCAGGTAATCCATCTTCGAAATGCCATCTGACAGGCTATAGGTATCATATCCCTGACGGATCAGTTGCCCATCACTCACAAGACTGCCGAGGATCCAGTTATAAGTACCATCCGACAAATCTGCTTTTATGTTTCTAAGCATGCCAACAAGCTCTTTGCGTGAATAAACGTCTTTTTCTGTAATGTCATCAACTAAAGCTTCATACCACTGCATTATACGACCTCCTTTGGTTCAATAGTCGTCACAAACATCGGCAAAAACAGTATCGTTTTGCCGATGTATAGTATATCACTGCCTGCAAGAGATATCAACATATATTGGCAAAATTAAATTTATTTTGCCAATGTATGTGTTTTTGCGATATATTCTTCCCTTGTATTTCTAATAAGCATTTGCATTCATTCCAACCAGGTATTGACAAATTGGTTTATTCGAGTAAACTAGTAATCGAGGTTTATTTTAATAAACCAAGCAGAAAGGAATCTTTCAGTGATGGATTTAGAACTTGGAATTGTACAGGAACGTTTTGCAGATATTGTCTGGGCTAATGAGCCCGTAGGCTCCGGTGAGCTTGTAAAGATATGCGAGAAGGAGCTTAATTGGAAAAAGCCGACTACCTATACAGTCCTTCGCAAACTTTGTGAAAAAGGACTTCTTAAGAATGAGAACGGAATTGTATCTTCCGTGATTTCGCGTGAAGATTTCTATTCATCAAAAACCGAGCAGATTATTGAGGAATCCTTTGACGGTTCGCTTCCGGCTTTCATTGCGTCTTTCATATCACACAAGAACCTTACCGCAAAAGAGGCCGAAGAAATACAAAAGATGATTGATACCTTTAAGGAGGAGCAGAAGTGAGTATTGATAGCTTATTTTTAAAACTGGTAAATATGAGTATTGTTGCCGGCTGGATGATTCTTGCAATTGTTCTTCTGCGGCTTATCTTAAAAAAGGCTCCCCGATGGATATTCTGTATTCTCTGGGCGCTGGTTGCAGTGCGGCTGATATGTCCGTTCTCCTTTGAAAGTGCGCTGAGTCTGATTCCGAGCAGTGAAACCATACCCGAAGAATTTCTTTATTACGACGCAGTCCTCGGGCATACAACAGCATGGGTTGATGTAGTGGATAATCCTGTTTTCTCACAGGATATCTCTGTGCCGGTAGGGAGTCCGGTGAGCTCTGTGCAAATCGAAGTTATGCTTCATTCTTTGATTTGGATTGCAGGAATAGCAATTCTGGTTTTGTACGCATTAATCAGTTTTCTTTGGTTGAAGAG
Source organism: Lachnospiraceae bacterium (assembly GCA_045598045.1). Taxonomy (GTDB): domain Bacteria; phylum Bacillota; class Clostridia; order Lachnospirales; family Lachnospiraceae; genus RGIG3528. The sequence goes on from JAZLLG010000018.1 coordinate 2,176, forward strand.
AACTGTACGTGCTTCTGTTATTTTCAGGGACAACATTCTTTATTGTGATGAGATTAAGTCCCCGTTCATTTTGGGAATATTCAAGCCAATGATTTACGTTCCCTCTTCACTGACAGGTGAAACCTTGGAAAGCGTTCTCGCCCATGAAACGGCTCATATCAGGCGTCACGATCACTGGTGGAAGCCGCTCGGATATCTGCTGTTGACAGTATACTGGTTCAATCCGCTCTGCTGGCTTGCGTATATTCTTTTGTGCCGTGACATAGAGATGGCCTGCGATGAGAAGGTTATCCGCGATATGGATAATGGCGCCAAGGCGGCATATTCACAGGCCCTGCTTAACTGCAGCTTCCCCAGGAAAAGAATTGCAGCCTGTCCTTTAGCTTTCGGTGAAGTGGGTGTAAAAGAAAGGGTGAAATCTGTGCTGAACTATAAGAAGCCGGCGTTTTGGATTATTGCCGTTGCTGTAGTGACTTGTATTGTTGTTGGTGTGTGTTTTATGACTAACCCCAAAGACAATGAACCTGATTTGTCATTCTTGAATTATGAAAACGTTATTTCAACGCTTGCTGATATGACAGATGTAGATGCTATATATTATCCCGTTACCGGGAAAAACGAGGATGGAAAGATATGCTTAGGATATGTCAATGGTAATGAATTTGCTAAATATCTTGATCTTGCATCGTGGAAAACAGACGTTCACCTTTTAACATTCTGCCATCATCAGGCTCTGTAGAGATATGCATAGAGAGTGACTATCGGATAACAATATACAAAAAGCCCAAGCTGGCAAAAGTATCGTATAATGGTGAAGAACGCTACTATAGGACTCATAGTGGTGATTACGAGAAGGTGGTTGCCTTGGTGTATAGTGAAGCCCGTGCCGAAACAGTTGACAATGAGGCTGTAAGCATAGTTGCACCAAACGAAGCATCTAATAGTATTCACGTTCCGGATTCAAACAGGTTATCTTTATCTGTTATCGGGAATCAACTGAATACAGAGGATTCACGAATAACGGTCGAATGGAAGAATCTCGCTGATGAGGAGTTCAAATTTGGGCCTTCTTACTGCGTGTATCATAATCAAGACGGTGAACTTATACGAATGCCGGAAAGTGATAGCATCATAGTTGATGCAATTCTTTATGGCCTAAAAAAGGATGAAGCAAAAGAAATAACCTATAGTTTGTCAGTGTTCAATTTTACAGAAGGTGAAACCTATCGCATTTACCTTAACAGCTTTTCACCAAGTGATTACTGGATTGACATTACTTTTATAAATAATGCTTCAGTTAGCAGTGTTGGCGGTGTTGACGAACCAATAAGTGCTACCACAAATATTCGGACCGATGTCTGTGAATTATACCTTAAAGTATTAGAAGACTTATGGAATGTTGACTCAGGTTTGAATGGTGGAATTACTCAGATTGGCATTGACCTCTCCGGACTTACTCACTTAACTGAGGAAGAAAAAGAATCAGTGATGAATGTCTTTGCTTCGAAACATAATCTTCCATACATTGCAGGAACATGGGAAGAACTCTGTGAACAAGGGTATATTGACAAGGATAACCTCTACTGGGAAGATGGATTGTTTTTCTCGATAGGGACAAATGAAGACGCTGTATGGAATCTTCCTGCCATAAAGGAAGGAGATTCGGTTCCTGAACTAACAGCGTTTAATGCTCACAAATGGCGCAGTGGGTTAGGAGCTTATTTTTTTGGTCAGTGCACTGCTCAGAAAAATGCTGATGGAACATGGTCATATACTGTAGGCGCGGAAATGATTTCATAATCATGCTTTGAATTATTCTTTATATTCTTCGGCATCTGCATGATACGTGATGCTTGACGTGCATGCAGGCCTCGGCGGCGATACCGGATGGTTTAAAAACATTCATCCCGAGTATCGTATTCCTTCCGGAAGGTATTCTTACGAATTCACATTTAATTTCCGATAAACCGGCTGAATACAAAAAACCGTTATGCCCGGGCAACCCCCGGAGTATAACGGTTTTGTTTTAGTTTCAAAAAAGAATATATGCTACTCTTCCGCGCTTTCTTCTTTGTCTTCCTTTTCTTCTTTATTTTCTTTATTACCTTTGATAACGGACTTTACTTTATCCTTTAAATCCTTCTTTTCTTTTTTGGAGGCTGTAATCCTGTCAAGAACATCCGGAACCATATCAAGTACCTTGGTAACGGTATCCTGATTTTTAACATTAATAAGCTTAGCATGACCGTCCTTTAAAACAACAACCGCACTGGGAGTAATCTTTCCACCAAGGCCGCCGCCGCTTCCGCCTGCGCCCGAATGCTTTGCCCATGCTCCAGCTCCGACGCCGAAGGAGACATCAACAAGAGGAAGAATTATCGTGCCGTCGTCAAACTTAACTGCCTCTCCGACTACAGTTTTTGTTGTAAGGAAACCATCCATTCCTTTAAAAAGAGAATCTACCGTTGTGTTAAACTTATCTTCAGCCATTTTCTTTCTCCTTCTGTTTTTTTGCTCTTTCTTCGTCTATATTTACTTCGGAACAATGTTTAATGTACTTAACAAGCTTTCTCATATCTTTATTAAAGTATACCAAGGCAGCCAGAAAAAGTACAGTAAAAATTCTGATTTTGCCTTTGAGCCGCACATCCGCATCAAGCTCTTTTTCATTGAAATTCGGGCTTACCTGCAGAAGCTCACCCATCCTGCAGTAAAGAACGGCAATCGCACCAAGCACCTTTCCTGTCGTAGCCGGGTCATCAAACCCGAAAGCAAGTTTGCCGTAAAGCTTTCTCGGAAGCAGATGAACAATGATTTTTTTAACTCTGCTCCACGTTTTATCGACCGCCTTCTGTTTCTTTTCAATGGCCGATTCGATATAGTCTTTATTCTCATAAAGATTTAGAAGCCTTTTGCCAAAGGACAGTTCCTCAGACTTCTGTTTCTTTTCTTTTTTCTTCTTTTTCCCTGATTTGCCTGCTTCATCCGGCATATCGTCGTCATTATAAACGAATTCTTCTGTTTCCGCTTCTGTCAAAGCATCATCCGTATGTTCATCGGTTGTGTCTTCAGGTGTTTCCGGTTTTTCCGTGTTCGGAACGGTTTCAGAAGGATGATACTCATCTGTGCTTTCCGTACCCTCGTGTTCATCCGCTTCCTGTACAGATTCCGCTGATTCCTCTTCCTCAACAGGAGCGTTTACCTCTCCTGCAACGGGTGCTGCATCATCTTCTTTGACATCATCCTTAAAAATGTAATGAAATGCGATTCGAAGCGATTTGCTTAAGCCGTTTTTATCGAAATTCACCTTAAGCATTACAATTGCCAGAAGCCACGAGACCTTAGCATTCACATAATAAGTCTCATCGTTCTTCACAGCTCTTCCTTTATAACGGACAGGTACAAAAAGAACTATGCCCACCAAAAGCAGGATGAGGCCGACAATTCCCAGCAAAACAAACCCTATTATTTTAAGAATTTGCAGAATCAGCATATTTCTTTTCCAACAGTTTAAGGAGAAGCTTTTCAGCTTCCTCCTGCCCCTTTGCTACAGCATATACATGAATACATTGTCTTTTATAGTATGAAAAAATGAGAAGCTTTGCATCGAAAATATCGAAAAGATTTTCCTCATTGGTAGGGTTCGTAATAAGCCATACACCGGGAATCGCCTTTTCTTTCGTAAGTCTTCTCATTATTCTTCTGATTCGTTTCTTGACACTTTCTCCGACAAGGAGATTATTGTCAAAATCAATCATAGCACTCTCTTATAAGATTAATTGAAATCTGTTTTTCGCCGGCATCCGTGCAGGCATCCAAGGAGTTACGAATGTAGTCCATTACTTCGGTCCTGTTGGACATTGTAAGCGGCAGTTCGCGTAAAAGCTGTGCGATAACAGCTCTGTTTTTTATTCTGCTTCCGTTCTTCAAAAGCTCTGTGAGATCGGCAGCGAATGAATAACGAACCTTTTCAAGATACTCGTCGCTTGTTGTTTCACTATCTTCAAGAAGATCTGCAAATGTGCTTTCGCTGCAAAGCTTTGAAGTCATAAGAAGCCGTTCAAAAGGAACCGTCAGCATGAGCTCCTCAACATTTTTCCTGTAGTTTTCTTTAATGACAAGAAGTACAGATTCTTCATCGTTGATTCGGTTGTTGAGATTATCCACGCGTTCTTCTGTTCCGTTAAAAAGATCGTCAAAAGAAGCATTTCCGTTAAGCATTTCGGTAAGAATACTTACAGGTTTCGCTGCGTTCTTCTCCGCATCGGTTGTGAAATACTGGCGTGTAAGAAGAACGGCAAGAAGCGCATTGCTGATTTCCTGAAGGTCTGTAAGCTCGTCGCTTAAGCTTTCGGAAATATTGGCACTGAGTCTGAAATCATCCTTAAGTTCCCAGAAACGTCTTTCCTCGAGTTCGTTGAAATCCGCATTACGCAGCTCATCAAGCATTTCGGTAACATTTGTGTATACGTCAAACTGCTTATCGGCTTTGAACATCCCCGCTGCGGAACGAAGCATATAGTCGAAGGTGTCTATAGCTTTTTTGTCGGAACCACCATAAAGGGAAAATGTGTTATCGACCATATCGATGATTTTATTTTTGGTAAGTCTGATGGGAAGACAGCTCATTGCTGTTCTGATGCGCTCATTTACAAGTCCCGTCTCATCATCCGTTCCGAAAATCCAACCGAGAATCTCTCTTGCAAGCTCGTCATTTGACATCGTGTCCATCCGGATACTCATAAATTTCGGCTCCAGACGATTCAGAATGTACTCATAGATTATGAGTTCATCCACATAGCTTGTAACAGCCTCCATGCGATGTTTGATGGTTTCACGAAGCTTAATGGTTTCCTGAATCGCATCCTTATATGCATCCGGGTCGAAACCGGGAGCTGTAACAAGTTTGATTTTTTTAAGAAGTTCCTCGTAAAGAGGTTTGTTTTTTTCACTGAAGTCCGTATCGTCCTCTTCTGACTTATCAAGAACGATGGAAAGTGTCATACAAAGATTGTAAAGGGAGAATTCTCCGTAAAGAGAAGCCATGTTCGTAAGATATACAGGTATGTTCTCTTCAAGGTTTCGCCCTTTTCTTATTTCATTACAGTATTGCTTAATTGATGCCATTGATGTTCCTCTTAACGTTATTCACGAATTACCTGTGAATTTATCAGATTTTTTTAACATGCTCATGAGTGTAAAGATGGTTGCTGCAATATTCATAATTGCCATCGCACTTTGAGCAGAATCGGAACTCGATATTTTCGCCATCAAGCTCCGTTGCGCCGCAAATGGCGCATTTATGCCTTGTAAACACGGTCTTGCCTTCATGAACGGCTTCTTGTCCCATGTTTACCTTTGCAACGCGGATTTTCCTTGTGAAATCTGCGCGGCGTTTGTATGTACTCTTAATTTTATTTCGACTGTAATAGTGTTTTGTAAGCAGGAAGAAAATGATAGCATTAAGCATGGAAACGACAATAATTATTACCATGCAATAGTTTCCTACAATAATCTGCTCTATTACCTCAAATGCAATAAGTACAGCATAGAAGATTCCAAGCATCTTTGCCCTTATCGGAATAAAGAACATAAGAAGTATTCGTTCTTCAGGAAGTGTCATTGCATAAGCAAGCAATATTGAAATTGAAAGATAATATGTTGATATGCTTCTGAACCACGCTCCGGGGAGTATCAGGTATTTCATGTTTACAACGTCCTTAATGGAAACATATGTAAACAGCTCTTCGGCGGTTATTATTCCGCTTGTCAGTTCTTCATCGTAAATAAGGAATGCAAGCCCGTAAACAATAAAAGCACCGATAATGGTAAACAGAATACCTGAAAAGAAGTAGATGTTATATCTGAAATCTCCCCACACCTGCTCAAGGCTTCTTCCTATTGAAAAGTAGAAATACAATACAAGGATTATGAACGGAGAAAACGAATCCGGCGGTATAAGCAGCCAGGACACCAGTCTCCAAACCTGTCCATGCAAAATGAGGTACGGATTTAATGAAAGATACCCCAAAATATCTATGTTTACTCCACCTATTGAGGAAAAAAGCTCAAGCACAAAACCGGTGCAATAAAGAAGAACAATAATCAGTGAAAGATTCCTGATGGCATACTGTCCATATTTTCTTTCCGCTTTGAAAAGAAATTCATTCATAAATTAATTCTGTTCCTTTAATTTCATCTTCTTGGAGATGCCAATATAAACAAGTACCGCACCACCAAGACATAAAAGACCTACGGGGATCATAAGGTATGAAACCATGTCCGGGTTGGAAGCCTTCTCCGCAAGCTGTGTAAGCAGTTCAGATGAGCTGTTCACAACAATGTGAAGGATAATCGTAGGCCATACTGAGCCGAACTTTGCGGCAATAAGTCCGAAAAGAACGCCAAGTAAAAATGCATAAATAACCTGAACAAGTGCTCCGAGAGTTAAGCCGTTTCCAAAGTGCATACATCCGAACCAGAAAGCCTGAACAAATACAGCGGCGATTGTGGGCATGTATTTGTCTGCAATCTTAATCGTAATGCCTCTGAAGAAAAGTTCTTCGGCAATAGGTCCGATAACAGCAACGGAAATCGTAAACATCCATGAAGAAGTATCAAGAAGCATATCGGAAAGGTCCTGATAGCTCTCATAAACAGCTTCCGGAAGAATAGTAAATATCAGATTGAGGATAAGCGTAATAACAACCTGAAGTGAAAGACCAAGCAAAACGACAAACAGGATGTTCATCGGCTTTAACGTCTTTATGCCCTTGTCCTTCTTTCGGAAAGCCAGGAAGTACCAGAGGGCACCGCACAAAAGCATCATCAGTTCGGAAACAAGCGTTACGGTTCCAACAAAACCACTGTCAGACAACAAATTGTTAAGGATTGAAGCAACGTCATAATTTCCGTTTAATGCTGCTTCCATTCCGATTTTAATTCCGTAGACGATTTCACCAACAAATCCGCCGACAATCTGACATCCCAATGCGGCAAGCATAGGCAAAAGACTCAAAAATATACCGGCCACGGGATTTTTCTTTTTTTCCATTTTTACCTCCAAGGGTTAAGCAAACCCGAAAACAACCCTACTTCAGAGTAATCTTAACTACAGAGCATGCAGGCATCTTAAAGGAAATGCCTTTGTCTGTCTTCTTTACATCATTAAAAGGCTTTTCAACAACGTTTTCCTTTTCGTCGAAAGTATTGAAAGCACCCATATCTGCAGTAATAATTGTGCCGGAAATCTTTGAGAAATCAAAGTCTGTAATGGTTGCATCGATTTCCTTTGCATCATCTGCCGAAAGGTTTGAAAGAGTAATCGTAAGTGTTCCGTCAGCATTCTTGGAAACAGACTCATAAATGTCATCAACCATATTCTTCCCCATGCCGACTTTTGTCTTCTCGATGGAGCTCTGTACAAGAGTAGCATCCTGATGATCGGAGTACATCTTAAATACGTAGTATGTGGGTGTCTTCACCATCTTCGCACCTTCAGTGAGAATAACAGACTGAAGAACGTTTACAAGCTGGGCAATGTTTGCCATACGAATACGATTGCAATGCTTGTTGAAAATGTTAAGTGTTGTGCCTGCAACGATGGCGTCTCTCATTGTATTCTGCTGGTAAAGGAAACCGGGATTTGTTCCGGGTTCAACCTCATACCATGTACCCCACTCGTCAAAGATAAGTCCGACTCTTCTTTCAGGGTCATACTGATCCATAATAGCGATGTGCTTGTCAAGGAGCTCCTCGGTAAAGGTCATGTACTTCATGGTTGTGTAGTACTCTTCCTTTGTGAAGCCTGTAGAAGCACCCTTATGATTCCAATCGGGAACCGTGTAATAGTGAAGTGAAATACCGTCCATGAAACGGCCCGCAAGCTTCATTACGGTTTCGGTCCATGAGTAATCCGAAGCATTGGCACCGCATGCAATCTTATAAATGCGGGGTTTATCGGGATTCTTGGCATCAGGATAATGCCTTACGAATGTCTGGTAACGACGGTACTCGTTTGCATAATACTCGGGAGTCATGTTGCCGCCGCATCCCCAGTTTTCATTACCTACTCCGAAGAAATTAACAGTCCAAGGATCCTCGTTGCCGTTTGCCTTACGAAGATCGGCCATAGGTGAAACACCGTCAAAAGTCATGTACTCAATCCATTCGCTCATTTCCTGAACGGTTCCGGAGCCGACATTTCCGTTAATGTATGTTTCACAGCCAAGTTGCTTGCAGAGTTCAAAGAATTCCTTTGTACCGAAGCTGTTATCTTCAAGAACACCGCCCCAGTTTGTGTTAATCATTTTCTTTCTGGATTCCTTGGGGCCTATACCGTCCTTCCAATGGTATTCATCGGCAAAGCATCCGCCCGGCCAACGAAGTACGGGAATTTTCATTTCTTTTAAGGCTTCAACAACGTCGGTACGCATTCCGTTGACATTTGGAATGTCCTTGTTGTTCTCACCAACATATAAGCCTTCATAAATACAACGTCCGAGGTGCTCGGAAAAATGTCCCTGAATCTCTCTGTTGATTTTTCCGAGTTCTATGTTCGGATTGATGTACATTTTTGTCATTTCTTTGTCCTCCGCTAATTAAAGTTTCATCATGAGCCGCTTTGAAGCTGCACTCTCTTTATTTATGTATCTGACTTCGCCATTATTAAAACGCACTTCCACATTGTTGACATCGGCATTGTCCAATACAACACCTTCACCAAAATACTTATGGATTACTATGTCGTTGTACTTGAGTTCGTTCAGCATGGTCTTGAGCTCTTCCTTTTCACGGACAGCCGCAGCCAATGCGCTCTTCTCTTCCTCCGGCATAGGAGTAGCGTTCATTTCATAGTCATCATCAAACTGTTCCGGCTCATTCTTATACTCGGAGTCTTCACCGCGTTTTCTTCCGGAATTGCCGTAAAGCTTCTTTTCACGTTCAACAATCTCCGCACGTTCCGAAGCGGTTTTCAGCTTTTTGATTTTCTCATCGGCATCGGAAGATACTTTAACATTGTTCTTTCTGAAGAATGTGAAGTAAAGGAGTACGCATATTACAAGTATAAGTACGGTAAAAATCACTGCTGTTAAAGGCGATATGCCGTTCTTTTCAGGCGCAGCGGGAATCGGTGTCACCGTCGGAGTGGGAATCGGAGTATTTGTGGGTATCGGAGTAGGTGTAGGTGTACACGTTGGTATCGGAGAAGGAGTGGGAGTAGGTATGTTCACGGCCTTCTCACCGGTAAGCTTCGTGTATCCTGCAAATACAAATCCATGGAATTCGACGCCGTCGTCCGTCCATCTGACTTCGTACCATTCTCCACCGTTCGGAGCTTTGCCCGTGGACATTCCCGCCACTTTGTCTCCCTTGTGAAGAACAACATAATCACCGTTTACGGTGAGCCTTTCGAAGCCCGTTCCCCTTCCCAGACGAACGTTAAGATTTTCGGTCACGACCTCAACCTCAAACGCATCAATACCTTCTGTTTCTTCGGTAAGCTCAAATGTCGGAAGTATTTCGGCCGAAACCTGCTTCGGCTCTGCTGCTCCCGCAAGAAGCGCTGCCGCTGTGGCGACAAGCAAAACTTTGTTTATTACATTGCGAAAAAGTCTCTGTTTCCTCATAACCTGACCCTTCTCAAAATTCATCCATATTTATCAGTTTGATATTATACTTTTCTGCTTCAATTTTCAACTCATTATTGAACCCGGACTTAGCAAAAACATACGTTTCCGCATTTTTTATTCCGGCCTGTTCCATCAGCCCGATAAAATCCTCAAGTTCTTCTTTGGTTACGGGCATATCCGAGAACGTACAGAACCCAACCAGAGCATCTCCGTCTTCGTTTCCTGCCACTATGTCTATGTCTCCCGCTTTACCGTGCCAGCTTCCCCAATTGTCGAATTTATGTTCGAGTTTGTCCATATCCGACAAAAGCTTCATATATTCCAGGCAAATGTACGAGAATCGTTCTTTCATAAACTCATCGAAATTGACAAGTACACGTTCGAAATACACTTCCTGACCTCTTCCCTGTTCAATAAGCGACACATTCGGGAAAACATATCTGTACCAGAATTTCAGGAAACTGTCCTTTATAGTATACATACCTTTTTTGACGTTTTCGTGTTCACCGGTCTCAAAAGAGAAAACTTTTTCAACAACATCAAGTTCAATAAGGTTTTTAATGTAAACACTGATTTTTGCCCTCGAAAAGCCCGTGCGTGAGAATATGTCATTCAATTTGCTCATACCTCCCGCCATCGAAGCAAGTATGGCGTTGTAAGCGGGAAGTTCACGCAGCTCGGTTTTAAGGAAGTTTTCGCCTTCTCTGTAGAGCGGAGCTCTTTTGTCCAGGAACATTTCGGTTATGTTTTCTCTTAAATCCTTCTTGGGATTCCAGTAATCAAGAAGCCCCGGAACTCCGCCGAAAACCGCCCATGCGTAAATCGTGTTTTCCATGCTCATTGTCGGAAAACGTTCAACGGTTTCCATAAAGCTGAATTCGCTTAGTTTTGTAATTCCCGAAAGGATGCGTGCAAGCACTCCCATATCGGTAACCATTGAGTTCTCAACCCAGTTCACGGATGAGCTGAGAAACAAAAACATGACACGCCCCGAAAGAGCTTCATCCCCAAGCAGGGAAAGAAGCGCACTTCTAAACGTGTCACCGCATTTTATTAAAAACTGGAATTCATCAAAAACAATAACCGTCTTCGCTTCTTCATTGACATCGATACGACTTTTCAATGCCCTGAAGACACTGAAAGAAAGGTTCTCGTCGCAATCGGAACCAAGCTCTTCGCAAAGCTTGAGGCTCTGCTCGCGGGCGCTGAGCTCGCGGGCACAGTAATAAAACGCAGGCTTACCGGAAATAAACTCGGAAGCCAATGCTGTTTTACCTATTCCATATCGTCCATACATGACAAGCGCACAACTTTTCCCACTGTTATACGCGTCCTGCAGAAGCTTTAATTCTGTTTTTCTCCCCAGCAGCATCACTTTCTCCGGAATGATTACATACGGTCGGGTGCCGAGAAGCCGAGCATGTCTATACCTGCTTCAAGCACGCCTCTTGTCAGTTTCAAAAGTTCAATGTAGCCTGCCTGCTTATCTTTGTTTTCTTCAGACAGAATCTTTGTTTCATGATAAAAGCTGTTAAATACGTCAGCAAGCTCATAAATGTACGCACAAACTCTGTGCGGTGCGACATCCTCAAAAGCACCTTGAACCATATCCTGAAACTTTGAAAGCTGAAGCATCAATGCTTTTTCGGAAGCGGAACCGGACTCATTGATATTCTTTTCCTGTGTATCGCCGACGTTTTCTTCATACTTTGCAAGAATTGATTTGATTCGTACAATCGTATAAAGGATATAAGGGCCTGTATTTCCCTCAAAAGACGTAAATCTCTCTATATCGAAGCAGTAGTCCTTCGTGGCCTGGTTGGAAAGATCGCCATACTTAAGTGCGGCAAGACCGACGATTTTAGCGGTCTCCCGTGCTTGTTCCTCAGACTCTTCTCTGTTTTCCATTATACGATTATATACCGCCTCGTTAACATCGGCTATAAGTCTTTCGAGACGAAGCACACCACCCTCTCTTGTTTTAAAAGGCTTTCCGTCTTTTCCGTTCATTGTGCCGTTTCCGAGGAAAAAGAGCTCTGTCTCCGGACGTACAACTCCCGCTTTTCGTGCAGCGCGGAAAACCTGAAGGAAATGAAGGTCCTGTCTCTTGTCAACGACATAAATTACTTTGTCGGGATGATAGTCTTTTTCACGCTGGATAAGTGTTGCAATATCTGTTGTTTCGTATATTGCGGCACCATCTCTCTTTCTGACGATGCAGGGAGGATAATCCTTTTTGTCGCCGGGCTCGGCAATGTCTACGACAAGCGCGCCCTGGCTTTCATGAGCAATGCCCCTCTCTTCCATATCCTTGAGCATCGGACCGACGTACGGATCCGCGTCGCTTTCACCCTTCCAAAGATCGAAGTGAACATCAAGATTATCGTAGTTCTTTTTAAGGTCAACCTTTGAAACCTCAAGGAAGTTTTTCCAAAGAGCGGTATATGCCTTGTCACCGCTTTGAAGCTTAACGGTAGCTTCGTGACAACGTGCTGCAAACTCTTCATCCACCTTCATTCTGGCGCTTGCTTCAGGATAGATTTCCTCAAGCTCGGCAATTGTACAGGAAGGCTCATCAGGATAGTCACCGGTAAAATCGGGATTGAAGTAAGGAAGATCGGGCTTTCTGTCCTTTATCCCTTCAATTACTTCACCCATCTGAAGGCCCCAGTCACCAAGATGTGCATCACCGATAACGTTATGTCCGGCATAACGGCTTATGCGCTTTACACTTTCACCGATGATTGCAGGGCGGAGATGTCCGACATGAAGAGGCTTTGCCACATTGGCCCCACCGTAGTCGATAATGATTGTCATGGGCTTTTCGGGTGTTTCAACACCGAATTTCTCGGCCTTTTTCATTTCATTCATGTATTTTGTAAGGAACTTTCCGCTGATTTTAATGTTGATAAACCCTGGCATAACTGCTTCAACAGTCTCAAAGGCTTCATTTCCCGTCAGCTTTTCAACAATTTCATTTGCAATCTGAACAGGAGCCTTTTTGTACTCCTTCGCAGCCGCCATTGCTCCGTTACACTGGTAATCCGCAAGATCCGGACGATTGGAAAAGCTTGCTTTTCCGTACTCTTCCTTATACCCGCATTCTGCAAACGCAGATTTCAAAATTCCCGATATTGTGTCAACTAATTTTTTCATATTTTCCTCACTTAAATCCCGATTTAACAAACTTAAAAATACTTTATCACGTAATGGTCCAAAGCGCAAGTACTGTCGCTATTTTCGAATGTTTTTATACGAATACGTTCCCTCGAAAACAGACTCCACACAATAAAGCCGGCTTCGAAAAGCCGGCTTTGTTTATGTGTTTACTTAAAAACACTCATAATAAGGACAACGATAATAATTAACGGAAGAACAAATCTGAAATATGGCTTCAGCCATTTACCCATCTTAAGGCCCTTACCCGTATTAATTTCTTCATCAAACGCATCATAACCTATACCAAACTTATGTCCGCAGAAAAGAACATAGATAAGACTACCCACGGGAAGGAGCACATTCGAAACAATGTAATCTTCCACGTCCATAAATGCCTTTCCGCCAATGGTTACGGAACTCCATACATTGTTTCCGAGTATTGCAGGAAGTGCAAGAACGCACATAAGTAAAATGTTGATGATGGAAACCTGTCTTCTGTTAAGCTTTGTAAGCTCAAGCCAGAAGGAAACAATGTTTTCAAATACCGCAATGACTGTTGAAAGCGCCGCGAAAACCATGAAAAGGAAGAAAAGAGCACCGATGATTCTGCCACCTTTCATGTTATTGAAGATGGAGGAAAGTGTTGTAAAAAGGAAGCCTGCGCCTACAGAACCGGCATCTTCGACTGTCTTTCCGCCGTTAAATGTGAAACAAGCCGGGAAGATGATAACACCGCTCATAAGAGCTACAAACGTATCAAGGCTGATGATTGTGACTGCTTCACCCGTAAGTCTTCTGCTCTTGTCAATATAGCTTCCGAAAATGGCAATGGAACCGATGCCGAGGCTCAATGTGAAGAACGCCTGACCGAGAGCTGCCGAAGTAACCGTCCAGAAGCCGTACTCCTTAAAACCATCCAATGAAGGGACAAGGTAGAACTTCATGCCTTCGCCGGCATTCGAAAGAGTAAGCGAATAAACAGCAAGGAAAACCATAAGTGCAAGCAAAGCCACCATCATAACTTTTGTGATTTTCTCAACGCCCTTCTGAAGGCCTAAAGAACAGATAAGGAAACATACGGCAATTACTCCAAAAGTAAATCCGATGTTAATACCGGGATTTGAAACTATACCACCGAAAACACCACCAAGTTCATCTGCCGTTTTGTATTCGAGAATAGAACCGCTGACATACTTTACAAAGTAGATTACCATCCATCCCGAGATGCATGTATAGAACATCATAAGCAGGTAATTACCGGCAATTCCAATGTACTTTGCCCAGTGCCATTTCTGCCCTTTTTTCTCAAGGACATCAAATGACGAAGCAATACTTCTCTGACTTTTTCTTCCGACGGAAAGCTCTGCAAGCATTACAGGAAGCCCAAGAAGAATAAGAAAAAGGATGTAAATAAGAACAAATGCGGAGCCACCATAAGCTCCTGTCCAAATAGGAAAACGATAAACGTTACCAAGTCCGATGGCACAGCCGGCGGAAATCAAAATAAAACCAAGTCTCGAAGAGAACTTCTCCCTCTCTTTCATATAACCCTCCAAATATTATTTTCTATGGAAGTTCAACGCGTTAAAGCGTAAAACAGTATCACATTTTTACCATAAAAGCCGCCATTTGTCCACCTTTATTTATCAAATTTATATCTGCCTATTGCGTCATTCCATTTAAAGTGGTATCATTCTATCAGAAATAGAAAAGAGGTAAACTTATGAATTCATTCGGTTCCGTCATTTCCAAACATCGTAAATCCATCGGTCTGACGCAGCAGGAACTTGCTTCACTTCTTAACGAACGTGGTTTCAAAATATCCGGTAAAGCTGTTTCAGCCTGGGAAAGCGGTCAGACAACTCCGCCTCTGGACACTTTTTTTGAGCTGTGTCTCATTTTCAAAATAAAGGATATCTATGAAGAGGTCTATGGAAAGAATCCCTTTATCAAAAACATGTCAACGGACGGCCTTAACTCCCTTGGCAAGGAACGTGCAGACGAATACATCGGTTTTCTTCTTCAAGATAAGCGTTTCAGAAAGGCCGCAGCCCCCAAAGCTCAAAGAACACACGTTTCGCACCCTCGTTTCATCAGGCTCTACGAAATTCCCGTTTCGGCAGGTAAAGGTAACTTTCTTGATGAAAGCCCCTATGAAGAGGTCGAACGAACCGAAGACGTTCCCGAAAAGGCTTCCTTCGGCATAAGGATTTCCGGTGACAGTATGGAGCCTCTGTTCACTTCCGGTCAGACAGTCTGGGTTAAGGAGCAAAGCACTCTCGAAAACGGTGATATCGGAATCTTCCTTCTGGACGGAAACGCTTATTGTAAAAAGCTTCAGAAAAACAAGGACGGTGTTAAGCTTGTTTCTCTCAATAAAACCTACTCTCCCATTCCGGTCTGCACCGATTCGGACCTTATAGTTTTCGGAAAGGTTCTTTAATATGGACGAAATCATCACATCCTCAATAAGCGAAAGCACAATGAAAAAGGTGCACATTCTGGCCGATGCCGCCAAATACGACGTTGCATGCACTTCAAGCGGCGTAGACAGGTCCGGCCGCGAAGGCATGCTCGGAAACGCAAGAGCCTGTGGTATATGCCACAGTTTTGCTGCGGACGGACGTTGCATCTCTCTCCTTAAAATACTCATGTCCAATCATTGCGCCTACGATTGCAAATACTGCCAGAACCGTTCGTCAAACGACATCCCCCGTGCCGCATTCGAGCCGGACGAGCTCTGTCAGCTTGTTGTCGAATTCTATAAAAGGAACTACATCGAAGGTCTTTTCTTGTCTTCCGGCGTTGTAAACAGCCCCGCCTATACAATGGAGCTCATGTGCGACACCCTCCTTTTGCTTCGTACAAAGTATCATTTCAATGGATACATTCATGTAAAAACCATTCCCGGTGCTCCCGACGATATTCTTGCCGTTGCCGGTTACCTTGCCGACAGAATCAGTGTCAACATGGAGCTTCCGACAGTTGAGTCCCTGAAAAAACTTGCTCCAAACAAATCTTTCAGCACCATTCTCAACCCGATGAGCAAAATTACAAGCACCATATCCGCCCACAGGCTCGCCGTAGGAAAAAACTCCAAATTTGAACGTGCCCGCTTAAACGATCACCTTCCAAACAGCATTTTTAATGCCAAAAGCATAGAACAAAAAGACTCTCTCGGCATCGGTTCCTCACTTCCCTCCGCCTCTTTGAAGCTTGTCCTTCCGGGGCGTGACGCTGTTCTCTCCAAAGCGGACAAAGTTTATCGTCCCTTTGCTCCGGGTGGACAAAGCACCCAGATGATCATCGGTGCCACCGACGAAACAGACTTAAATCTCATCCGGACAACGCAGGCCCTTTACACAACATACGACCTTCGTCGCGTGTTTTATTCCGCATACATTCCACTTAATGACGATTCAAACCTTCCCGCCCTTGGTACGCCGCCTCCGCTTCTTCGCGAGCACCGTCTTTATCAGGCCGATTTTCTTATGCGTCAGTACGGCTTTCAGGCAAACGAACTTCTTTCCGAAGACAGGCCGAACTTTGACGAACGCATCGACCCAAAATGTGACTGGGCATTAAGGCATCTCGGGGACTTCCCCGTTGAAGTCGAACGTGCCGATTACGAACATCTGCTTCGTGTTCCGGGCATAGGTCCCACTTCCGCCAAGCGTATCGTAAGCTCCCGTCGTTTCGGTCATCTCAATTTCGACACGCTCAAAAAAATGGGCGTCGTATTAAAACGAGCCCACTACTTTATCACATGCAACGGTAAGATGATGTTCCGTACCCGCATAGAGCAGGATTACATACTTGGTCAGCTGACATCCATCGAATACAAAGACAATTGGCTGATAGCCCACAGTAATGAGCAATACCGGCAGATGTCCATTTTTGACATACAAGGAGCAAACTTCGGATGACGGTTTTCACATGCCAAAACGACTTCACTTCAATGATGACATGCATATATGACGCCTGGGCTTCAAAGCTTGGTCACAGCAATGTTCTGCTTCAGCTCGAACCGGTTCTTGAGCCTGAGCTTTTTATGAATTACATTCACGTAGATCCGGACGACAACAAAGCTGAGAGTGTTGTCCGTTCTGTTAAAAGTAAGCTTTCAAATGAGTGTTTTCATCTTCTGTTTAACGTCTCCTGCTCAGAACTTCCCGAAAAGCTCGATCTCATGTATCGCTTTCTTGTTAAAGCCTTTCATATTGGTCCCGTTATCGTGAACATGCTTCAGGATCCCGATGTAATACATATGTCGCAGATTTCAAAGCGTGTTGGTAACGAAGCACACCTTTCACTTGAGTTCATGCGTTTTGCATCTGTTGACAATCAGGTCTATGTGGCTCATTTTGAGCCTAAGGCCGATGTCATTATGATGGTTGCGCCTCACTTTTGCGACAGAATGCCTTCCGAGCACTGGATTATCATCGACTCTGCCCGCAACATTGCAGCTGTTCATCCCAAAGATTCTCCCTATTATCTGCGTTCATTAACAGAAAAAGAAGCTTCCCAACTTAAGGAAGCTTCTGAATCACACGATATTTTCATTAATCTTTGGAAAACGTACTTCGACTCCATCGCTATCAAAGAACGTGAGAATTACATCTGCCAGCGTTCTCATTTCCCTCTTTGGATGCGAAAGCATGTCACCGAGTTCAACTGAAGATTACCAGTTTTCTTCTTCCATGCGCAGTCTTTCCAGAATTGTATTTACACGGTAAATTGCGTCATCAACTTGCCTGCATGCTTCCGATATTTTCGACTGCATCAGTATGTCTGCAAGAAGTCCGTCAAAAAAGAAATCAGCAAACGTATAGAAGCTGCCCACATCCAGATTAGAAATATAATCATCAATATCATCAAGTTCCTTTCTGAATTTGGCAAGTTTTCTTTTGGCATCATTCATACATTGCTTAGCATTGTCAATCTTCGAATGTTTTATAAGGTCTGTAAGGAGTCCTCCTCCAAGAATATCAACAACACCCCAGCCTTTCGCTTTATTAAGCTGGTTTTGAGCATCGTTAAGGCTTCTGAGAGCCGCCTCACCTGCACAGATTGCTTCACTGATTTCTTTGTTCAAATCAAAAGCCATAGATCCTTTTTTTCCTTTCGCAAATATGGATACCGTATTTGCAGCATCATTGCTACAACAAATCCATTATAATTCTCTTTTCAATAAATTATATTGTTGTATCCGCGAATTCAACGTAGTTTTTTCCAAATAACGTTCATCTTATGACTTCTTATTTCGTAGATTTCCGGACCATTTGCAGTTCCCAACTCATCAGGAACTCATCTTCATAGCAACCTTGATTTTTTTAAAGTTCCTTGCTCATTAAGAATTCGTCCCTGTATGTTCCGTCATCATACTTCATTGCTTTAATGCGTCTGCCGGTCTCAACAAACCCGCATTTTTCGTACAAAGCCTTTGCCTGCTCATTGCCCTTCCGATGCCAAGCCCCCAGAATTCCATCTTGAGAGCAATTGCAAGGCTGCATCTGTGAAGAATGCGGCGTTTAAAACCAATTCCGCTGATGCTGCTGTTGCCGGCAACCTTACCATCTACAACCGCAAGCATCATAACTGATTTCGGGTCTTCATAGAGCCTTGTAAGGATTTCCTTTTCCTGCTCAAGTGAATATGTAACCTCATCGGGATATCTCAGTAAGAATGGGGTTTCTGTTGCAGTCAGTTTCAAGTAATCAATCATCTCCTGAGAATACTCCGCCGTAGTTGGCTTAAGTATGCACTCCCGTCCGTCCTTTATTATTACTGTTTTATTTTCAAATTTCATGTAAGTGTCCTTCCAATGCTATAACATCCTACCCATATTCCCAATTGGAATTGCCTGCTACAGAGTTTTTTCCATATATCCGCATGTAAACGGAAAGAAATCATATTTTTCTGTCCTCCCTGCTCTACCTCCTACTGTACATCATGCCGTACTAGCAATATGCACCCGCCTGGACTTTCCACATTTGTGCATACTTTCCGTTCTTTGCAAGGAGTTCATCGTGCGTACCACTCTCAACAATACGTCCGTTTTCAAGCATTATTATGCGGTCTGCAAGCCTTGTTGTCGAAAGGCGGTGCGAAATAAATATAACCGTTTTGTCTTTTGTTGCTTCAATCATCGCATGATTAAGCTGATACTCTGCGATAGGGTCCAGCGCACTCGAAGGCTCATCCAGAATCATAAGCCCTGCCTGCTGATAGAATACACGGCTTATAGCAAGTTTCTGCGCTTCACCACCTGAAAGGTTAATGCCCTTTTCCATAATTTCCGTAGTGAGCTGAGTCTCAAGCACTGTTTCCATTTCCTCAATACGCGGTAAAAGACCGCTCTCACTAAGGGCTTCTTTAACAGCAGACTCGTCATAGTCCGATTTGCCATTCATAATTACATTATCGGCAACATTACCCGCAAAAATATGAAAATCCTGGAAAACAACACCAATGGCATTCCTGTATTTTTCAACATCGTACTGACGTATATTGTTACCATCCAGCCTAATCTCTCCCGAATTCGGATCGTACAGACGCATAAGAAGCTTAACAAAGGTTGTCTTTCCCGCGCCGTTATATCCGACCAAAGCGATCTTCTCTCCGGGATTAATCGTCATTGAAATATCGTTCAGAATAGGCGCAGTATCCTCGCTGTAAGAGAAGTTCAGATGCTCAACTTCCAGTCTTCTTGACTCTCCTTCCGTGGGCACAAGCTCACCCTCGGCTACTATCTTCTTATCGTATTCAAGGAATTTACGTATCTTGGAAACGTACAAGCTTGTCTCCGCAGCATAAGGATACGTCTCGGTAAATACCGAAAGGCTCCTCTTCAAACGTGCAAAGTTGTTAAAGAGTATTGCAACCGCGCTGAAGGATAATGCATGACGGATACCTGCCAGAAATACGAGGTAGGAAATATAAAGCACGTCACTTACAAATGCATTGCTTATATAATTTCGCAAATATGCAAGCCTGAAATGCTTATATGCATATTTCTTCTGTGCATCATAAACATCCTTGTTTGCCTTGTCGAAACGTTCCATCATCAGGTCGTTTACTTTCGGATTCAGTCTCATTTCCTTCGCATAGTCCGGAAGGTAGAACACACGCTTTACATACTCACGTTCACGCTCATGAGGGTTTCTTTCCACCCTGATTTTGAAGCTTACCTTATTCACCATCAAAGTAAAAATATAAGTCAGAATGAAAGACAGCACGGCAAACAGAATTGACAGCTTGTCCCTGTGAAAAAAGTAATAAAGCGAAGTAATGAATGTAGCGAGTCCCGACAGAAGATTCTTAAGGAACGTAACGCATCGCTCAATCTGATTATCAACCTCAGAAATTGCAAGAACCATCTCATCGTAATACTTAGGGTTGTCGTAGCACTCAAGGTCAAGTTCCTGCGCCTTTTCATAGAGCATGAGCTTAATCTTCTCGCGCACCTTCGGCCTGTTCTTTTCCTGTACATAATCGCCGGCCCACACGGTAAATACCATTCCTGCGGTAATTGCAAGAAACAGAATGAGTATTACAAGTGCAACTTTTCTGAAGGGATATCCGAATTCCGCAGCCTCCAGAACATAACCGATTCCGACAGTGTGCTCAAAATAAATTGAAACCTGGTTGCGGACTGCATCAAGTACCGGGAAAATAACATACGCCGGTGAAGCAGAAATACAAAGCTTAATTAAGAACAAGTTATTGGAAATGACTGTCTTTACAGACTGAGTTGTTTCATCTTTTTTCTTTTTTCCAAACATTACAGAACCACCTCCGTTTCATCGGTAATGGCAAGGTAGTTCATAGCCTGCTTCTTGTACATTTCTGCGTAATGTCCGCCGGCCTTTGCAAGCTCGGAATGTGTTCCGCACTCAATTAATGTACCGTTTTCAAGCATAAATACTTCATCGCAGTTTTTAACCGAAGATAAACGATGCGATATGAATATGAGCGTATGCCCATCGGCTTCCGTCATAATATTTTTAAAGAGATCATACTCTGCTATAGGGTCGAGCGCACTCGAAGGCTCATCAAAAATCTTAACAGGCGCAGGCTGCGCAAATGTTCTTGAAACGGCCAGTTTCTGACTTTGTCCGCCCGAAAGAATGGCGCCCTTCTCGTCAAATTCTTTTGTCATTATTGTGTCGAGGCCGTTTGCCATATTTTCAACGACTTCCCACACACCTGCTTTTTTGAGAGCTTCCTTTGCGACTTCGTCGGGATTTTCAAACTTCCGTCCCATAAGAACATTGTCTCTGACGGACATCCCGAATATTGCAAAGTCCTGGAATGTAGTTGCAAACAATTCTCTGTAAGCATGAAGATTGTATTCCCTGATGTCTGTCCCGTTCAGCCTTATAACACCGCTTGTAGGGTCATACAGACGGAGCAGCAGCTTAATGATGGTCGTTTTGCCTGCACCATTATGTCCGACAAGAGCAATCTTCTGCCCTTTCTTAATCGTAAAGGAAAGGTTTTTGATTGTTTCTTCGTCTTTGTAGGAGAAACAGACATTATCAAATTCAAGTGTTTCAAAGTCACCGGGCATGACCCCGTCCTGATCCTCGGGGATTTCTTCCTTGTATTCAATGAATCCGCGCAGGTTATTGACAAAAATACCGTTTTTGATAATGACCATAATGTCATCAAACAGGTCAATGAGTATCCATGTCATCGAAACCATCATGGATGTCATTACGGTAAGCTGTGCAAGAGAAATCGAGCCCTTTACGGCAAAAAGATATATACCGTACGCCATCATACCCTCAAATATAATCGAGAAGGTAAATGTTATGCGCCAGAAGTTCAGATGAGCATTTTTGAAGGCGTACTTTGAAGCAACCTTCACATTATTGTCGGTAGCTGTCCTGTACTGCCTGTCAAGCAACGTAAACACCTTAAATAGCCGCAGCTCTTTTGCATAGTCGGGCAGATACATAGCCCTGTTTACATAATTCAGCACCTTGTCATTTGGTGTCTGCTCCTGATAACGTGCATATTCAGCCTTATTTTTGAAGTTTCCGAAAAGGAAATTGCCAATCAGAGGGGCAAGAATAAAAAGCACCGAATACGGGTCAATATCAAACATAAATTTGAAAACAACTCCCGCTGACACTGCTCCGATAAGCATACCGAAAAAGCTCATAATAATCTGCGAAATCTTTTCAACCGCCTTATCACATGCCATTGTGTAACGGTTATAAAAGTCCGAATCTTCATAACACTTCAATTCTACATTGGAGGCCTTGCGATAAAGCTGTTTGTATATTCCGCCGAAAAGCTTTGTCTCTTCCAGAGGAAATACTACTGTTGCAAACCACCTGTAAAGGAAACCTGTCGAAGCAAAAACCACGCAGGAAATAGCTATAAATTTGAATATTTCATTTGTATTTGCATTCGTATCAAGTGCGTCAACGATTTTTCTTATAAAAATAGCATCGTAAAACACCCACTCGAAGTATGCTATACACTTTGTTAAAAACGCGCACACAACCGTCGGCACCGAATACTTTGCGCCTAATTTGATTGCATACAAGTCGTTGGACAACGTCCGTCCGAACGAAAGTTTTTCATCCTTTTTCATAATCTCCACCTTAAACTTTAATCCCGTTCCTTTTAGTCTTCTTCCTCTGTAAAAGAATAAAGAAAGACCACTTACCGGAAAAGTAAGTGGTCAGCATATACACAAGTACATATAGTCTGAAGTCATCTTTTACCGATAGCCGATTTAAATATAACATTAAATCTATTCACGTTATTAGTGCGAATAGATCTTGTAATAATGTTTGTATTTTCGACTACATGCTTGAACATTATATTGCTTTCCTTTCAAAATATTGTGTGAATATTACCCCAATGATTTTCCTTTGTCAATACTTTTTAAAAATCTCTTTCAATCATATACAAACATATACAAACAATGGTATACTGTTATCAACAAAAGGGGAGGTTTAATTTTATGTATTTAAAAGTATCAAAAGGGCTTTCTATGATGTTCTTTAGTATAATTGCCCAAGTTCTTCTTTCTTTGGTGCTCATTATCTGGGTACTGTTGAATCCTAGTGACTATGCTCTTTTATCAATATTTGGCTACTTAATATGTGATATCCTGTATATAGTCGGTATTTGTTTTATTTCTTCAAACATAGGAGATCGAACTCCGTTTTTCCTTGTGCCTATTATACTAATCCCGCGGCTTCTGAAAACACTACGTATTGCCCCTACTCTCATGGAATTTATAATAGCTATAGTCAGTGTATATATAGTTATATATATATGCAGAACAACAATCGCTGAACTTGAAAAGAACGGAAATAATAGTCTCACAGCTTTAGGTACTCTCACCTGGAAGTTGCGCCTTGTCCTTATTATCTTAAATCTCATCATAGAATTTATTAATTATATTGCTACCAAGTCTCTGCTATCCCATCCCTCGGGCATGCGCATCCTGTATGTTACTCTTTATATCGTCAGTACTATTCTGCCCCTTGTCTGGGATATCATATATCTGATTTACCTTCGTTCCTCAAGTAAAGCTTTTTATCAGCTGGGCAGTACTACTCCCACCAACAATGAAAATCAGGAGATTTAACCATTCACTCAAAAAGCCCCACATAAAGCGGGGCTAAGAATGAGGACAAACGCCTCCGTTCCATCAGTGGTCTCTTTTGTGCTGTAATAATATCCTATCCACCTGTCATTAAGCGACGAAGCCTCTCCTTTCCACACTTTCTTTTCAGGTGCTGAGGTTGCCGTCGGTGTTGGGGTGCTTGTGGGCGCAGGCGTGAAGTCCACAACGTACTCGCCGTCTTCTTCCTTTTCAATTTTTTCCGTCTTTACTATAGTAACCCAAAAGCCTATTTTTCTCATATAACTATATCCATTCATACTCTTCTTTAGTATAAAACTGGTTGGATTTAAGGTACTTCGGAATGTCCACGGATTCCCCGTTAATTGAAACATCAACATGGTTTCTGGCTACTTCAAGCATATATGTGTTTTGGTCCGTAGGCAGCTTTCCAACACACTGAAGTCTGATTTTAAGCTTGTCATCCATTTTCGGAATATCGAACAAAGACAAAAATCTCTTACATCTGCCCTTAAATGCCTTCTCAGGATTTAAGTTATCAAGGTTAGCGTTGTTAAACTCAAAAATAACGTTAAACCAGCCGTCTTCCATGTAAATTGTGGAATCGCAGAACTCTTCAACGTATTCTCTGTTCTGGCTTGCACGCGAAATACGTGAGAATTCTTCGAGTTCATCAACAAATGTAAGAAATGACGTAAAATCTATGTTCTGGATTTTGAATGCGTTGTTTGTATGCAGGGCAATTGAACTTAAAATATAGCAGTTTGTAAGCATTCTCGAAGTATATGTGATATTCGAAATGTTAAGTTCATTCGTGATGTCATCAAAACTTATATTGGTAAATGCTTCAAGGTTCTTAAACAGAAGGAAAGAGCTCATAATTCCATGTTCATACTGCTCAAAGTCATTTGCAAGTTTTAAATATGTGCCCTGATCCTTTGAAAAGAACGCCTTAAAACTGATATGCTTCATAAGCTTTGCAAGTTCATTCTTATCAAGCTTATGAAGAGCATCTGTATTCAGGCCAACAACGTTGCTACCCTCTTCAAGCACAAAAATACTTCTCAGCTCATCTTCGGTAATTGAAGTTTCAACATCATCCAATTCCCATTTCAGATTTCCGCTGTAATGTCTGGAAATAAAGTCAACAAACGAACGAATGTAATCCTGCTGAATGTTGTTATATTCAAAATTAAAGCCACTGCTGTTATTAATTGCAAAAGCCGGAAGCACTTTTGCTATGCTCTTGTTTATCTTTTCAACCTTTTTAATCGGGTATCCGAGATCATGGCAAAGTGATGTAACACATCTGGAAGCTTCGTCCTGCTCATACACTTTTTTCATAACACCGAGGCCGTCTGAGAATTCTGCATACTCCTTTAAGCCGGTAGACTCGGAATATTTGAAAAGCTCACCATACAAATCGAAAGAATTGTTTTCCGTATCGAACGTCTCAAAAAGCGGGGCAAACTCTTCGTTTCTTCTAATGTACTCTCCGAGGAAATATACCCAGAGGCAATGCAAAGTATGGTCTCTGTAGAAGGAATCCGAGGCAAAAATAAGTTCCTCAAACTCTACATAAGAATCAAAGTAAGATAAGATTTTATCGTAACCCTGTTTATTCGGATTAATGTACGACATTGATGCGTCAAACAGCTCTTTCCAAAGGTTAACAGCCACCTGAATCTTTCGGTTCATGGTTGTTTCATTCATAAGCTTTTTTAAGCATTCCTCAATCCGTGTCCTCTGCTCCGGCTTCTTAACAAGGAAAACAACCTTGTTTTCCGAAAGAAGGTCAAGATAAAACTGCATTACTACATTTTCGTTGATTTTACTGTGTTCCATTTTACGCCCTCACTTGTTCCTCTGATTTATTTATTCCCCACCGATTACAATCCATCAATAAATCTGATTTTGTTTTCCGGCTAAAAAGTCTTCAATACCTTTTCTATGGTCTTCCGCATAAATCTCCGGAATTTCGTCAAAGGCAAACCACCTTATTTCCTTTGATTCACCATCCGTCGAAACCGGTATTGCTTCTTCGCCGTCTTTTTCAAGTACACACATCTTGAAAACAGCGCACATAACCTGTGCCTTATCCCCATTCGGATACTCCATATGGTAATTCGGGTATATACCGATGAGATAATCAATATTAACGTCAAGTCCTGTTTCTTCTTTTATTTCTCTTATCGCACAACTGTGGTAAGTCTCTCCGATTTCCATCATCCCGCCAAAGCATCCCCATTTGTCATTGTCGGTTCTTTTTTGAAGAAGCATTTTGCCGTCTTTTACAATAATTCCTCCGGCCGCATTCAAAATGATTTTCTCATGTCCCACCATGGAACGAATAAATTTTATGTAATCCATTTTTTCATCCTTTAAAGATACATTTCAGACAGCGCTGAGTATCGGCCGACTACTTATCCTCCACAACCTGGAAGATATAGAACTTAAGGTAATAGCTCTCCTCTGCGCTCCATGCAATGGGGTGATCGGGTGCCTGCGTGCGATATTCAACCTGGCGCAGGCGTTTATGTACGCTTTTAGCTGCCTGAGCAATAACTTCCGCAAAAAGGTCGGGTGTCATAAAGTGTGAGCAGGAACACGTAGCAAGGAAGCCCCCGTCCTTAACAAGCTTAAGTCCCTGCATATTAATTTCTCTGTAGCCCTTCATTGCTTTCTTAACGGAGTCTCTTGACTTTGTGAACGCAGGCGGGTCAAGAATTACAACATCAAACTTTCTGCCTTCCTCATTAAGCCTCGGAAGAAGGTCAAGAACATCTGCGCACTCAAACTTTACCGTATCCGAAAGTCCGTTTAAGGCAGCATTTTCCGTTGCCTGATTAACCGCAAGTTCAGAAGCGTCAACACCGGTAACCTTTGCTGCGCCTGCAATGCCTGCGTTAAGAGCAAATGAACCTGTGTGCGTAAAACAGTCAAGCACTTCGGCGCCCTTGCAGAGCTTCTGGATTGCCAGTCTGTTGTACTTCTGATCAAGAAAAAAGCCTGTTTTTTGGCCGTCTTTCACATCAACAATGTATTTGACACCGTTTTCGACAATCTGCACATTTGTATCAAATTCAGGTCCGATAAAGCCCTTGACTCTCTCAAGCCCTTCAAGCTCTCTTACCTTAGCGTCGCTTCTTTCATATGCTCCGCGAATGGAAACGCCATCTTCGGCAAGCACCTTCTTAAGTGCATCAACTATCGTTTCCTTATAGCGGTCTATTCCAAGTGCAAGACTCTGCACAACAAGAATATCCGAAAACTTATCAATGACAAGTCCCGGAAGATAATCCGCTTCTCCGAACACAAGTCTGCATGAAGAAGTGTCCACTACCTTTTTACGATATTCCCAACAGTCTCTAACTCTCTTTTCAAAAAAGGAGCCGTCAATCTCCTCCTCTGAATTTCGTGTGAGCAGCCTGACGGTTATTTTTGACTTTCTGTTAATGTAACCCGTCCCGAGAGAAAAACCATTATTTGCATGTACAACAACGAGATCGCCATCGGTAATATTTCCGGTTATGGACTCAATTTCGTTATCATACACCCAGAGCCCACCTGCATTAACAGTTCTGCCTTCACCCTTCTTAAGGGTTACTATTCCTTTTATTTCGTACATTTTTCTTCCTTCTTTTCTTTCTTTGCCTTAAAAACAAAGAGCTTACTGAAAATGTAATTAAGAACAATCACAATAACGCTTACAACCAGTTTTGCGACATCCATGCCGAAAAGTTTTGCCGATAATCCGATAACAATAAGAGCGGGAACACCAAGAATCTCGATGACACCGGTAAGCACTCTGGCTCCTACAAATTTGCCGCACTCCATGGCAACACCCTTTGTTCCATGAGCCTTCTCTTTGAAAACAAAAGCTCTGTTGGTAACATAAGCAAAAGCCACAGCTGCAACCCAGGCAATGATACCGGCAAGACCCTTGTCGAGAAAAGTCTGTAAAGACTCCCTGAAAGCGCTCTCATAAACAACATCAGAGACTGTGTTTCCATTTGAAATCCACATATCGCAGAGTCTGTACACAATCCAGTTGACAATCGTGGTAAGGCCTCCGAAAAGGAGGTACATAAATATCTCGCTCTTAATCAAATTTTGTAATTTCGTTTTCATTATCTTTTGTACTTTCCTTAACGATTTTTCTTTCTTCGCGATTCTGTCTGGACATCTTTGCAGCAATCTCAATTTCGGCAGAAACGTCTTTTTCGTTTGTTCCCTGTTTTCTCTTTTCACGTTTTGACATTGAAGTATTCAGGAACTCCGCATTGCCGCTTTCCGGGTCGATACGTTTTACCCGCGTGTAAGCTACCGACTCAATAGGCATACTCTTCTGCTTAAGTCTGAATTCGGTATAGGTCTTTATGAGGAAGTATATCGTTGCAAATGTAGGAACGCCGAGAAGCATTCCGATTACTCCGAAAAGACCGCCACCAAGCGTGATGGCAACAACAACCCAGAAAGCCGAAAGCCCGGTGGAGTCACCAAGGATGTTGGGGCCAAGTATATTGCCGTCAAACTGCTGCAAAACAAGAACGAATATTGCAAATATAAGTGCCTTCTGAGGATCGGCAATAAGTACGAGAAGCGTACAAGGTACAGCACCGATCCATGGTCCGAAAATCGGAATAACGTTTGTTACTCCGATTACCACCGAAAGAAGAATCTTATATGGCATATCGAATATCGAAACACCGATGAAGCAAAGGACGCCGATAATAAGCGAATCCAAAAGCTTACCAGAAATAAATCCTCCGAAGATACTGTCTACCTGACGGCATACTGCAAGAAAAACATTAACATTCTCTTTCTTGAATCTCGAGAAGAGAAGCTTTTTTGCCTGTCCCAGGAGACTGCTCTTTGTGGCAAGAAGATACACCGAAACACAAAGACCGAGCAAAGTATTGATTAGTCCCTTTACCGTTCCGACGATTCCCGTGAATGTTTTTCCGACAATGTTTGTAACACCGCTCTTCAAGTCAACCGTAAACCAGTTGATAATCGAAGAGGAGGAGGATCCGAACATCTGATCTATGGAATCCTTTATATCGGGATATTCTTCAAACGTTTTGTAAATGTAATTCTCAATAATGTTTTCGTAAATATATGCATAAACAATATTTACATAGCTTGTAATGTTGTCAGCAAGTGTCTCGAAGCAATCGATGAGTTCGGGCATGACAAAGCTTATCAACACAGTAATAAGTGCAATAAAGGCAAGCATTGTTATGGTGATTGCTATACCCTTTGACAGTTTCTTTCTTGTTCTCATGGAAAGCTTAAAATGAGAAAAGAATCCCAGAAATCCGGTTTCCAATGCATTAACGACAGGATTCAGGAGATATGCCACAACAACACCTATAATGACAGAACTTAGTATATGGATTACTTTGCCGAGGAACGACATAATGCTCGACAGATTGTAAATCACGAAGAACACTAAGATAGCGGCAGTAAGTACCGAAAATATCATCAAGCCTGTTTTTATGTACTTGTTGTTCTCCTTCATGGTCTTAGTCTTCCTTCCTGCATCTTATAACTTCGAAGCGATTCGGCATCTCCGAAAACTTTACTTTTATTTCCTGAGAAGCATGCGGGCACGACGGCATCTGAACGCCTTCGGAATCGGTGATTTCAAGCACCGTTGAAGAAGTATTTGTACCGTCCGGACGCATAATCTCAACGACATCACCAACGCAGAACTTATTCTTCTGCTCCATAAGTGCCCATCCGCCTTCGATGTCATGGGGCATGCCAAGGTATGTATAATCCTTGACATAAACATTGTTATCGTAAATCTGCGCATCACTGTCGGGCCTGTTAAAAAAGAATCCCGTAGTGAAGTTTCTGTATGTGCACTTTGCAATCTCCTCGCGGTATACGTCCATATTGGCCATATACTTAGCGGGATCTTCAAAGTAATCATCTATAGCCTGTCTGTATGTGCGGGCAACTGCGGCAACATAAAGAGCCGTTTTCATTCTGCCCTCAACCTTGAAGGAATCGATTCCCGCCTCAACAAGCTCGGGAATATGCTCAATCATACAAAGATCTTTTGAATTGAAGATATATGTTCCTCTGTCATTTTCAAAAACAGGAAGGTACTCTCCGGGTCTTGTTTCCTCGGAAATATAATACTTCCAACGGCAAGGGTGCGTACATGCACCAAGATTTGCATCTCTACCGGTGAAATAGTTGGAAAGAAGGCATCTGCCTGAGTAAGAGATGCACATAGCACCGTGAATAAACGTTTCAATCTCAAGGTCTTCGGGAATATTATCCCTAAGTTCCCTTATTTCGGCAAGTGAAAGTTCCCTGGCAGATACGACACGGGTTGCACCCTGTTTCTGCCAGAAACGGTAAGTAAGATAATTAACATTGTTAGCCTGTGTGCTTATATGTTTTTCAATATCGGGAGCAAACTCTTTTGCAAGCTCAAAAACACCCGGGTCCGAAATAATGAGGCCGTCCGGGCGGACAACCGTCCCATCCTCAAGGACACGCAGTTCGGAGAGTTCTTTAAAATACTCCTTCACGCCCTCCAGGTCACGATTGTGAGCTGTGATGTTGGCTGTAACATATACTTTTTTACCATGCTCATGGGCGTATATGATGGAATCAGCCATATCGTCTTTTGTAAAATTCTTTGCCTTCGCCCTGAGGCCGTACATCTCACCGCCGATATAGATGGCATCCGCCCCGTAAAGAACAGCGGTGCGAAGTACTTCCGGGCATGAAGCCGGCATCAGAAGTTCGGGCTTTTTCTTTTGTCTGTTAAAATCAGTCATTGTTATTCCTTACAGAAAGGGCCATACCGTCTCCTACGGAAAGAACGGATGTGGTTAACAGTCTGTTATGTTTTATTTCGTAGAGATAGTCTCTCATGCGCATATGAATCGTGCGGTCTCTCCGCTCTATCACATACTTTGAGTCTATTATGGAGCCTTCCTGAAGTACATTGTCGGTAACAAGAAGACTACCTTTTTTCATCATCGGAATGATGTTCTTTAAGAAAGCCGGATACTGACCTTTTGCTGCATCAAGGAAAATAAAATCAAATTTACGTCCTTCTTCGCAAAGCTTTTCCAAAGCTTCCAGAGCGTCTGCCTCAATGAGTGTGACGTCGCCCGCTCTTTTAAGCTTTCTAAGGTTCACTCTTGCTTCTTCAAGGCGCATTTCAACCTTTTCGATTGTTGTAAGCTTACAGTTTTCGGGCATATATTCAGCCATAAGCGACGCCGAAAAACCTATAGCCGCACCGATTTCCAAAATGCTTTCGGGCCTTGTCAGTTCGATAAGAACTCTCAGCAGGCTCTGTGTGTCCTTGCGGATAATGGGTACACCTGTCTCAAGAGCATGTTTCTCAAGCTCCTTAAGTTCCTTAGGAAGCTCTGTCTCAAGAGATGCAATGTAGTCCGTAATTCTCTCGTCAACAATCATGTCAGCCTCCGGTGTCAATAGAGTTGCTGCTGTCCGTTATTACCCGCAGAATCTCATCGTAATTCATTGATGAATTGACGATAAACGTGCCTGCCTGAATATTTGATTCCATAAGCTTGACCCTTATGTAAAAGGAATAACGGTTTATGATTATCTTGTTCATTTCGAGCGTTGTAGCAAGCTCCATTGTGGATGCGCCGGGCTGAATGGTAATCCGGGCATTTCTGCCCTCGTCATTGTCCACGGAAACATCGCCGAAAACCTGATAGCAGAAATCGTAAGCAAAGATACTTGCCCTGTAAATCAGAAAAGCCACAACCGCATAGAACACAATATTCACTATTATGTAAAACAGAAACCAGACCGCATCGAGCGCAGCATTGGCGCCGGCCTGTCTCTTTCGCAGCAGTTTTGCCATCAGTCATCACCTTCCATGATAACGGGAAGAATCATCGGATTTCGCTTGGTCTTTTTCCATACGAAATCACTTAATGCATCACGCATCATGTTTCTCATCTTTGCTCTGTCGGTAATACCCTTGGCGGATATGTTCTGAAGAGCTTCACAAATAACATCGTACGCTTCGTCCATAAGATCCTCGGCCTCACGTACATACACAAATCCTCTGGAAATAAGCTCCGGACCGGCTATAACCTCGTTTGTGACATGGTTAAGCGTCACGATAACGGTTATGATGCCGTTCTGGGAAAGGAGCTGTCTGTCACGAATAACCACGCTTCCGACATCGCCTACGCCAAGGCCGTCAACATAAATGCCGCCTGTCTGAACCGAGCCGGTGACGCGTGCCTGTTCATCGTCCATTTCAAGAACATCACCGTTCTTAAGGAGGAAAATGTTATCCTTATCAATGCCCATGGATTCCGCAATCTGAGCATGACTGTACAGATGTCTGTACTCTCCATGTACGGGAATTGCATATTTGGGCTTTGTAAGCGCATAAATGAGCTTCAGCTCTTCCGCACTTGCATGACCGGAAACATGTGTATCCTGGTAGATTACTTTCGCGCCAAGAATCGAAAGCTCATTAATAACCTTCGAAACAGACTTCTCGTTGCCCGGGATGGGACTCGATGAAAGAATTACAACATCACCGGGAACAATGGTAACCTTCTTGTGAACTGCAGCTGCCATTCTTGAAAGAGCCGCTGCCGACTCTCCCTGGCTGCCCGTGGTAATAAGCACAACCTTTTCGGGCGGATAATTCTTAAGTTCCGAAATATCAATCTGCATTCCTTTGGGAATGTCGATGTAACCAAGTTCTGCCGCACAGTTAATAACATTAACCATGCTTCTTCCTTCGATAACAACCTTTCTCTTGTACTTCTTGGCAGAGTTAATAATCTGCTGTACACGATCGACATTGGAAGCAAAGGTTGCAACGATAATACGGCTTTTTGTATTCTCCGAAAAAATAGTGTCGAATGTCTTTCCAACTGTTCTTTCGGACATGGTGTAGCCCGGCTTTGCCGCATTTGTCGAGTCGGCAAGCAGTGCAAGCACACCCTTCTTTCCGATTTCCGCGAAGCGCTGGAGATCAATCGGTTCGCCGAATACAGGTGTATAGTCAACCTTAAAATCGCCTGTGTGTACGATTGTACCGACAGGAGTGTAAATTGCAAAGGCTGTACAGTCCTGAATGGAATGTGTTGTCTTTACGAATTCAATGCGGAAACAGCCGAGATTGACGCTCTGGCCGTGCTTGATGATTTTGCACTTTGTAGTCTTTAAAAGGCCATGTTCCTCAAGCTTATATGTGATAATGCCCATAGTAAGCTTTGTTGCATATACAGGCACATTTACGTCTTTAAGTATGTATGGGAGCGCACCGATATGATCCTCATGTGCGTGGGTAATAACAAAACCTTTGATTTTATCAATGTTGTCTTTAAGATATGTGTCATCGGGAATAACGCAGTCGATACCCGGCATATCCTCATCCGGGAAAGCCATACCGCAATCTACGACAACGATTGTGTCCTCATATTCGAAGGCAGTCATATTCATACCTATAAGTCCGAGACCACCGAGCGGTATGATTTTAACTCCGTGTAATTCCTTTATTTTACTTTTTTTCTTTCTCATATTCCTCCTAAGTTCAGCATCAAAGCTGTTACGGCAGGAAGATTAAAGCTGAAGCTCCGTGTCCTCAAGTATCTCTTCAAAGACACCGGCTATGCAGCTAAGTTCTCTTTCGTCGTCAACTATTGTATATGTTATTTCATCATTTTCGTCTTTAAGTTCCTTAAGAATCAGAGCTTCCTCTTCCTCGCCCTCGATATCATCAAGTACAAGAAGATATTTGTCTCCATTAAGCTTTGTATCGGCGAGTACATGAAAAATCGCCTCGTCTCCGTCTTCCGTAACGAACTTTACAATTCTGTCATCTGCCATTATTTTCGTTCCTTTCCTGGAGGTAAGTCTGTAATATTATGGCTGCGGCAATCTTGTCCACAACCTGAGCTTTCTTTTTAAAATCCAGCTCGGCTTCATCAAGTATTCTGTGTGCTTCAACCGTTGTAAGGCGCTCGTCCACAAGAGTCACGGGAAGGCCTGTTCTTCTTTCAATATCTTCTTTCACCTTCTCGCAGGCCCGGGCTCTCTCCCCGATTGTGTCGTTCATATTGATCGGATACCCGAGAGCGATTTCCTGCACGTCATACTGCTTTATGAGCTCTTCAATTCGCTGGTATGTATGGCGCAGTTGATTTTCCTTCTCACGCCTTATCGTCTCGATTGGCTGTGCGGTAATGAGCAGTTCATCCGAAATGGCAACTCCCATCGTCGCTCCACCGAAATCAAGTCCCATTATTCTCATTTTTCGTTCTTGCCTCCGAAATTGTTTTCGATGTAGCTTTGGAGAAGAACCTCGAGAATTTCATCACGTTCAACCTTCATGATGAGACTTCTTGCATTCTGATGTCCTGTAATATATGTGGGGTCTCCCGACATAATGTAGCCGACAAGCTGATTGACCGGATTGTAACCCTGTTCGCTCAAGGCACGATAAACCGTGTCAACTATGTTCTTTGCTTCGGGGATTTCTTCCTTCTGAGCCTTGAAAAACCGCGTGTTGTTGTCTCTTTTAAGTTCCTTCATGCTTAAACCTTTCTTTTTTTGTATGTCATGTTTCTATTCCAGAATAAGTACATTGTCTGAAAACGAAACTGCTTTCCCTTTACATTTTTTATTGGTGGAAGCGCATCTTACATAGCGCTCATTATACCCTGTATAATAGTCTTTCCCGTTTATTTTTGCAATTTCTTCGATGATAATGTTCTGTTCTTCACCAAGAAAGCTTTCTGCATATTTTCTTCCGAGCTCCTCTTCCAGAGCAATAAGCTTTGCACTTCTGTCGTTTTTAACAGCCTCGCTCACCTGGCCGGGCATTTTGTCAGCTCTCGTTCCACGTCGACGTGAGTACTTAAAAACATGAACCTTTGAAAAAGCTATACGCTTTGTAAACTCCATGGTTTCAATGAATTCCTCTTCCGTTTCTCCCGGAAAACCGACTATGATGTCTGTGGTAATTGCAGGCCTGTCATATACCGCACGCAGTGCCTCGCAGCCTGCAGCATACTCTTCGGATGTATACTTTCTGTTCATGCGCTTAAGAACAGAGTCCGAACCCGACTGGAGAGAAAGGTGAAACTGAGGACACACTTTTGTATTCCGGCTGAGTTTTTCGGCAAACTCGGGAGTAACAACTCTCGGTTCAAGTGAACCAAGTCTGATGCGGCGAAGTTCCGGAATTTCCGCAAGCTCTTCCATAAGTTTCAATAAAGCGTTTCCCCCTTTTTCTCCATATGCTTCATATGAGGAAAGGTGAATGCCTGTGAGTACAATTTCTTCATAACCGAGCGCAGTCATGCGCTTTGCCTCTTCGAAAACTTCCTGAGGTTCTCTGGAGCGGATACGCCCACGAGTATACGGGATTATGCAATATGAGCAGAACTGGTTGCAACCGTCCTGAATTTTAATATATGTTCGTGTATGTTCGCCACGTTCCGAAAGAGACAGCTCTTCATAGGAGCACTCATGAGTCATATCGGACACATGACTTTCTTTTCTTCCCTTAAGAGCCTCCATAACAGCTTCCACAACTTCGCTCTTATGGTTTGTTCCTATGTATCCGTCAAAGCCGAGTGCTTCACGTTCTTCATCGGAAAGTGCCTGTATGTAACAGCCTGCGGCTATGACAACAGCATTTTCATTCTGCTTTTTGGCACGATGCAGCATCTGTCTTGATTTTCTGTCGGCAATATTTGTTACGGAGCACGTGTTTACGATGTATACATCGGCCTTTTCTTCGAAAGAAACAACCTGCATACCGGCTTCTTTAAGCAATGTTGCCATTGCTTCGGATTCGTAAGCATTAACCTTACATCCCAAAGTGAGAATCCCTATAGTAATTTTGTCAGTCTTTTCTGAGTTCATATCTTAAAATGACGTGCTTTTTACCTAAAAGTCGTTGGTTTTAGGCACACTTTTTGTTGATTATGTATATTGATTTTCAAGGAAAAAAATATTAAAATGACCTTGTTATTTTAAGAAGGAGGTATTACTTTATGGCAACAGTTAAAATTTCTTTAAACACAATCGATAAGGTTAAAT
The DNA here is from genome assembly GCA_045598045.1 of Lachnospiraceae bacterium. GTDB lineage: Bacteria > Bacillota > Clostridia > Lachnospirales > Lachnospiraceae > RGIG3528. Next base: position 37,666 of record JAZLLG010000018.1, read on the forward strand.
CATTCGTTAACGAGATTTCCAAGTTCGATACAGATTTCGATCTTGTTTCCGGCAGATACGTTATCGACGCTAAGTCAATCATGGGTATCTTCAGTCTTGATCTTTCCAAGCCCATCGATTTAAGCATCCACGGCAACGACGGTATGGACGAAATCATGAACGCTCTTGCTCCTTACATTGTTCAGTAAAAGCAAAGCTTTTTGCATCTTTCGAAAGGAAGATGCAATTTTTTTATGCTCTGCAATCAACTACTTCAACAGTTGCCAATGCTGTCTCAACAAGTTCATCAATCTTTTCCTGCAACTTAAGCTCCGACTTTTCGATAGAAGAAAGAATCGGATGCGTAACGGGATGCTTGGCAACAAAAATCGTGCAGCAGTCCTCGAACGGCTGTATGGAAGTTTCAAAAGCTTTAATTTTCTGAGAAATATCGACAATATCCTGTTTGTCAAATGCGATAAGAGGCCTGTATACGGGAAGTGTACATACAGCATTTGTGCACTGAAGGCTCTGCATCGTCTGGCTTGCTACCTGACCGATGCTTTCACCTGTAACAAGTCCTATGCACTTACCTTTTTCAGCCAGCTTTTCGGCAATCTTCATCATATACCGGCGCATAATAATCGTAAGCTGCTCATGCGGGCACTGCTCATATATGTAAAGCTGGATATCCGTAAAATTAACGATATTGAGCTTTATGGGACCTGTGTAAGCACTGATAATCTTTGCCAGGTCAACAACTTTCTGCTTCGCACGTTCGCTTGTATAAGGCGGAGCATGGAAATATGTAGCCTCTATTTCAACACCGCGCTTTGCGACCATATACCCCGCAACAGGGCTGTCAATACCGCCTGAGAGAAGCAGCATAGCCTTGCCTGCCGTTCCGACGGGCATACCGCCTGCTCCCGGAATGGTCTCGGAATAGATGTAGGCACGCTGTCTCACTTCAAGTGTAAGGAGCACCTGGGGAGTATGGATGTCAACCTTTGTGTCGGTAAATTTGTAAAGGATAGCTTCTCCGAGCTTGCAGCACATATCCGGGGACTCAATGGGATAGTTTTTATCCGCTCTTTTTGCGTTTACCCTGAAGGTAAAATGTTTGTCCGGATATTGTTCATCAACATATTTGAGAACAGCCTCCGTAATGTCATTCCAGTCAATGGAATCAATAACAACTACGGGCGAAATGGCATGGATGCCGAAGACCTTCTGAAGTTCTTCTATTGTCTCATCATAGTCATAGTCATCGGGGCATTGAATAAAAACACGGCCCTGTTCACGTTCAACAATAAACTCACCGAGCTTCGCAAGATGAGATTCTATCTGAGAGCACAATGCTCTTTCAAAAGAACCTCTGTTCTTTCCCTTAATTCCGATTTCACCGTATTTAACAAGTAACGCTTTGTAATTCATAGTCTACCTGGCTGCATCAAGCATTTCAAAGACAAACTTATCATCGTCCTGTCTGTAGAAGCCCAATGCATTCTTCTTTTCATTTTTTACTTTATAAAGGCCGTTGTCGGCAAGATGAATGTAGTCAAGAACGGTCTCCCCTTCTTTGACTTTACCGTTAACCGAGCCTTCGGTAACGGTAACATATTGTGACACAGGAGATGCATCATGATTAATCATGCGGCATGCAAGTGCCCTTCTTATGTCAGTGCACATTCTGATGACTTCTTCATCGGATTTGTTACGTGAAACGATGATGAATTCATCCCCTCCGTACCTGACAATAATGTCCTTATCTTTAACGCAGCACTCAGTAAGCACATCACTCACTTCGCGAAGCGCTTCATCACCTTGAAGATGACCGTACGTGTCGTTGTACTGTTTGAAATTGTCCACATCAAGCACCGTGATGGCAAAACGGCTTTTCTTTTTGGCGGCGTCTTCGAACCATTTTTCGCAGATATCGTTGAGGACATATCTGTTGTACTGACCCGTAAGCGGATCATGTTCGGACAGCAGCTTAAGCTTCTTGTTACGTTCCTCAGCCACAGCACGCCTCTTTATTTCATCTTCCAAAAGCTTTTTGTTTCGGGCAGCATTGATTTTCTGCTGTTTAACAAGTTTTTCTTCCATCTCTTTATAGTTGAAAAACTTTTCGTAGAACTTACAAAGATTCTGTTCAATGCCCCACTTCTTTTCATAAAGAATGGCAACCTTGTAATAATCGCACCAGTTGCTGACTTTATTCGCAACACTGCACATATTTTGGAGGCCCTGAATAAGCCTTTTTGCGAGCGGCTGCTGGTTCAATTCAACGAGTACTGTTGCAAGCTCAATGTACATTTCTCCGGCTGCAAAAATCTCGCGTTGATTCTCTACGTCGTCGATGACGTTCATAATGTAGCCGTCAGCTTCCTCAAAACGTCCAAGTCTCAAAAGAACAACTGCGTAAAGAGCTGCAAAACCATAAGCATAGTAAGAATCATCTACCCCTCTGACACCTTCCATACAACTAAGCATACGGAATGCTTCTTCATAGCTTTCCTGAAGATAATGAGCATAAGCGATGTTCATAAGGCAGAAATTCATACCTGTGTACCGGGATTCTTTATTATCATCTTCCTGGCCATAATCAGCTTCATTAATTGCTTTGTAGGCATCTCTGAAATACTCCAAAGCCAAATCATATTCGTTAAGCCTTAAATATATATCTCCGATATTATTGGCAATAAGCGGACGCATTAATACAAGCTTTGCTTTACGTGCTATTTCATAAGCTTTCTCATAATGTTCCAAGGCTGACATGTCATCTGAAAGAGAAAGCATGATAATGCCAAGCATATTATGACAACCTGCTTCGAGAGGCGGCTCGTTGTACGTTATGCTGAGTTGCAACGATTTGACAAGCTTCTTTATGCTCTCTTCGCCGGTTATGTTTTTCCTGTACTTCAGAATTGTGTCATAGTACTCAGCATACCCGATTGCAATTTCGTCTTTTTCCTTTTTTGCAAGCAAGGAAAACTCATTGACATCCTTTTCAAACACGTCAATAGCAGCATATTTCCCGTTTTGTAAAGATCGAACATGTTCCTTAAGCTGTTTTTTTGTCATTTTACCGACACCCCTGCATCATTATTTAAAACCGCTTTGTACACCGTCCTTAACAACTCTTATGGACACAAAAAATCACACTATATTGTACCATGAATCTTTATTTTTTGCAAACCCCCGAAGCGTTGGATTTATTTGCTTTTTTCCTTCAAAAATGGTGCATTGACTTTATGTTTGTAATCATTTTTTATTAGTGGAAACACAATGAAAAAAACATTTCATTTTTGCAGTACTTCTTATTGTCTTTGCCTGCGTTTGCGGTTGTCATTCAACAAAAGACTCACTTAACAAGCCCTAAGGTATGCCTGCCGGAGTTTCCGCCACGCCTGCTCCTGCTTCCCAGACTGCAGACGCATTCAGTCAAGGACTTAGCTGCAAAAAGGTGACGGGAGGCTATTCGGTTACAGGTATGGGTACTTGCACTGATACCGTTGTATATATTCCGGATACATATATTTGTCGGATTGTATCCTAATTCCGTTGCAAATGAGCAAGACTGGATACGAAATATCTATTGCCGTATACTAAAGTAAAATTGTGAAGCCACTTAGGATACGGGTGGAGATAAAAATGTATACTAAACAGCAGAAAAAGGAGAAATAGGATACGCAGGACAATTTTTCGTATCCTAAATAGTAGGAGAAGTGTGGAAATAGGATATGAAGCTGATTTTTGCGTATCCTATATGGAAAGAAAAGTCAAGATTAGGATAGACTGGCGCCGGAATAGGCGCCATAATGAAAAAAAGACGTAAGTCGCATCTGACAAAACTTGTACCCACTACCAAAAGGTAGTGGGTACAGTTTTTTTGCTTATATATTAGTGTCTTCTGAATTTTCTGAGCTGTGGTAACAGCTTTGCAAGTGTTGATAAAGTGTAGTCAATCTCTTCTTCTGTCGTATATTTGCAGAAGCTGAAACGTATTGTGGAATCAAGGTATTTCTGGTCTGTACCTATGGCCTTAAGCGTGCCCGAGATTGCAGGATGATTTGACGAACATGCAGACCCCGAGGAAACATAGATTCCCTCTTCCTCAAGCGCATGCAGAAGGACCTCGCTTCTCACCCCTTCAAAACCACAGCTGACTATATGCGGAGCAGTTGTTTCTATAAGCGAAACAAGCTCTTCATCGCTGTCCGGGATTCTGTTGCTGATTGTATGTACAAAAGTATCCGGCAACTCCAATAAACCCTTAATGAGCCGCGACTTGATTGCAAACATATGTTCACGGTTTTCCGAAAGCTTCGCATACATTTCTTCCGAAGCAACACCAAGCCCCGCAATGGCCGGAACATTTTCAGTACCGCTTCTCATTCCGCTTTCCTGGCCACCGCCGTTAATTATAGGCTTAACCTTTACTCCTTTTCTTATGTAAAGGAATCCGCTTCCCTTTGGACCGTGAATTTTGTGTCCTGAAACTGAAAGCATGTCTATACCCATCTTTTTGGGAACTATTGTGAGTTTTCCAAATGCCTGAATTGCATCAACGTGAAAAAGCACCTTTGGATTTTTTTCTTTGATTCTCTTCGAAATCTCCGCAACATCGTTTACGCTGCCAACCTCATTATTGACAAACATAACAGACACAATAATGGTGTCCTCACGTAAAAGCGAAAGAAGTGAATCCATATCGACACAGCCGTTTTTATCAACCTCGCAGAAGGACACCTCATATCCCATGCTTTCAAGAAAAAGAACGGGATTATACACGGAGGCATGCTCCATACGTGTTGTAATAATATGCTTTCCCATGCGGTTATTGGCGAGAGCTGCCCCCACCAGTGCCATATTGTTTGACTCTGTGCCACCGGAGGTAAAAACTATTTCAGAAGCCTCACATTTAAGTATTTTACAAATCGTCTCTCTGGCTGCTTTTATATGATTTTCCGCTTCCATACCGACAACATGCATGGATGAAGGATTGCCGAATTCCTTCAAAAATACACTGCTCATTTTTTCATAAACGGCATCACTTACTTTTGTTGTTGCGGCATTATCAAGATAACATTTCATTTTTTGTCTCCAGTTCGTACATGAGTATGGAAAGCAGTGTGAGTCCTGCCGTTTCCGTTCGAAGGATTCGTTTACCAAGAGATACCGAGCATCCGCCGGCACTAAGAATCTCTTCAACTTCACTTTCCTCAAATCCGCCTTCGGGGCCGATAAATACAGCCGCCTTTGCGCCTGCCGGAGCCTTCTTGACCGCGTCGGCAAATTCCTTAAGCGACTTCATTCCTTTGGCATTTTCGTAGGCCAGACAAACCTTTGCTCCATCGGCAAACGCTTCCTTTACGGCCTGCTTAAATGTAAGACAGTGTCCGATTTCCGGGATTATTCCTCTTCCGGACTGTTTTGCAGCCGCACGACTTATTTCCTGCCATCTCAGAAGCTTTTTCTTTTCGGACTTTTCATCCTCAATTTTGGCAATGCTTCTTTTCATGGCCACGGGAATAATCTCATATGCGCCGAGTTCTACTGCCTTCTGAATGATAAGCTCCATCTTGTCCTTTTTCGGAAGGCCTTGATAAAGCATTATTTTAACCGGAAGCTCATTCTCGGACTCCCGTGTTTCAAGCACCTCAAAAATAACATCATTGGAAGCGGTGTATTCGGATACTGTACATACATTTTCCAAACCTGCCCCGTCACAAAGAACAGCTTTCTCGCCTTTTGCAAGTCTCAGTACATTTTTAATGTGATGGGCATCTTCGCCTTTTACGATAATTTCTTTTTCTGTTTTATCTTCAGGTTCGTAGTAGAATCTGTACATACTTATTCTCCCGTTTATCCGTATAAATCAAAAAACCAAGACGAAATCTACCTCCGGCGTACACCGGAGGTAGTTCTCTATGATCATTATTTGAATATTCCTTTTTTCTTTCCCTTACCTGTCGATGTTCCGTCATCAGAAGGTCCGAAAGATTTGTCAAAGGCTTCAAGAAGTTCTCTTTGCTCTTTTGTAAGTGAATTCGGCACCTGCACGACGAGAGTAACATACATGTCACCACGTGTGGAAGCACTTCGAAGTGAAGGCACTCCCTTATTACGGAAACGCACACGGGTGTTTGTCTGAGTACCGGGTGTAACCGTATACATAATGTCACCGTCAATCGTGTTGATTTTGAGTTCACCGCCAAGTGCGGCCTTTGTGAACGGAAGCGGTACCTCTGCGTAAAGGTCCATGCCGTCTCTCTGGAATGTATCGTGCGGCTTAACATTGACTTCAACAAGGAGGTCTCCTCTCGGTCCGCCGTTTGTTCCGGGTTCACCCTGACCTGAAAGCCGGATGCTCTGACCATTGTCTATGCCGGCAGGAATATTGACTTCAATCGTCTTCTTCTTGGATACATAGCCTTCGCCGTAGCAACTCTGACATTTCTCTTTAATGATTTTACCGGTACCGCGACACTGAGGGCAAGCCTGTACGCTCTGAGTCATACCAAAGAGTGACTGGCGCTGGAAAACCACCTGTCCCTTACCATTACATTGCGAACAAGTCTGCGGAGTTGTTCCTTTTTTAGCTCCCGATCCGTTACACTCCGGACAGGTTTCCTTTGCATTGATATTAAGTTCTTTCTTTGTACCGAAAACAGCTTCCTCAAAAGCGATGGTAATGCCCGCGCGTACGCTTGCACCCTTCTGGGGCCCATTATAATTTCTTCTTGAGCCGCCTCCCATTCCGAAGAGATCGCCGAAAATGTCTCCAAAGCTTGAGAATATGTCTCCCATATCGGAGAAACCTGAGAAGCCTGCTCCGCCACCGCCGTTTTCAAATGCAGCATGTCCGAAGCGGTCGTACTGCGCTCTTTTTTCGGGGTCCGAAAGAACACCATACGCCTCGGAAGCCTCTTTAAACTTTGCTTCTGCTTCCTTGTCGCCCGGATTTACGTCCGGATGGTACTTCTTTGCGAGTACTCTGTATGCCTTTTTAAGTTCATCATCCGAGGCGCCCTTTTGAACACCGAGCACCTCGTAATAATCACGTTTATCTGCCATTTTTATACTTCTCTGAAGTCTCCGTCTACGACGTCGTCGTTATTTGCTGAGCTTGTGTTACCGGCATCCTGGTAGTTGCCTCCCATGCCGCCCATACCGCTCATGTCGGAACCAGCCTGGCCCTGTGCACCCTGCTGTGACTCATAAAGCTTTGAGAACAGTGTCTGTGCTGATTCCATAAGCTTTTCCTTTGCAGCCTTGAGGTCATTAACTTCATTCTCGCTCATAACTTCGGGATTTGCCTTGTTAACGAGGTCCTTAAGTCTGTCAAGGTCTGCCTGAACGTTTGCTTTATCGGCATCAGTAAGCTTGTCGCCAACTTCCTTCATTGTCTTTTCTGTCTGGAATACAAGTGAATCGCAGTCGTTCTTTGTATCAACGGCTTCTTTTCTCTTCTTATCCTGAGCTTCATACTCAGCTGCTTCCTTAACAGCCTTTTCAATGTCGGCATCGGAAAGGTTTGTACCTGCAGTAATGGTAATATGCTGTTCCTTACCTGTTCCGAGATCCTTAGCGGATACGTTTACGATACCGTTTGCATCGATATCGAATGTAACTTCAATCTGCGGTACTCCTCTGGGAGCTGCAGGGATGCCGTCCAGTCTGAACTGACCGAGAGACTTGTTGTCCTTTGCGAACTGTCTCTCACCCTGTACTACGTTAATGTCAACGGCTGTCTGTCCGTCAGCTGCTGTAGAGAATACCTGACTCTTCTTTGTGGGAATTGTTGTATTCTTTTCAATAAGGTGTGTTGCAACACCACCAAGTGTTTCAATTGAAAGTGTAAGAGGTGTAACGTCCAGAAGAAGGATGTCACCCGCGCCTGCTTCGCCTGCAAGCTTACCGCCCTGAATGGATGCACCGATGGCAACGCATTCATCGGGATTGAGCGTCTTGGAAGGTTCCTGACCTGTCATCTGCTTAACGAGATCCTGAACTGCAGGAATACGTGTGGAACCGCCTACAAGGAGAACCTTGGAAAGATCTGAAGCATTAAGGCCTGCATCTCTGAGAGCTGTCTGAACAGGGCCTCTTGTTGCTTCTACAAGGTCATGTGTAAGCTCATCGAACTTAGCACGTGTAAGGTTTATATCAAGATGCTTGGGACCCTCTGCTGTAGCTGTGATGAAGGGAAGGTTAACATTTGTCTGTGTCTGTGTGGAAAGTTCCTTCTTAGCCTTCTCAGCTGCTTCCTTAAGTCTCTGAACAGCCATCTTGTCCATTGAAAGGTCAACGCCTTCTGTGCGCTTGAACTCATCGATGAAGTAACGCATTACTCTGTCGTCGAAGTCATCGCCGCCGAGTCTGTTGTTACCTGCTGTGGCAAGAACTTCGATAACGCCGTCGCCTATATCGATAACGGAAACATCGAACGTACCGCCGCCAAGGTCGTATACCATGATTTTCTGCTCTTTTTCATTATCAAGGCCGTATGCAAGAGCTGCTGCTGTGGGCTCGTTGATGATACGCTTAACATCAAGGCCTGCAATCTTACCTGCATCCTTTGTAGCCTGACGCTGAGCATCATTGAAATATGCGGGAACTGTGATAACAGCCTCTGTAACCTTCTCACCGAGATAGCTTTCGGCGTCTGCCTTCATCTTCTGAAGGATCATTGCGGAAATTTCCTGAGGAGAATACTTCTTGTCATCAATGGAAATACGGAAATCAGTGCCCATATGTCTCTTGATGGAAGAAATTGTTTTCTCGGAGTTTGTAACTGCCTGACGTCTTGCGGAATCACCAACGATTCTTTCGCCTGTCTTTGTGAATGCAACAACTGAAGGTGTTGTTCTGCCACCGTCGGGATTTGTAATAACTACCGGCTTGCCGCCTTCCATAACGGCTACACAAGAGTTTGTTGTACCTAAGTCAATACCAATAATCTTTCCCATTTTTTATGTCCTCTCTTTCTTAATTGGCAACTTTTACCATCGCATATCTGACGACGGTGTCTTTATATATATAGCCCTTTTGGAACACTTCAACGACAATGTTGTCGCCGACGTTTTCGTCTTCCACATGCATAACCGCATTGTGTACTTCGGGGTTAAATTCTTTGTTTAATGCATCGATTTCCTTAAGTCCGGCTGCTGTGAGCGTATCAACCATCTGCTTATAAATTTTATCCATTCCTGCGGCAAAAGGTGTCTGCTTTTCTTCCTCGGAAAGTGTTGCGAAACCTCTTTCGAAGTTGTCAAGCACCGGAAGAATCTTTTCAACCATATCTCTTGCTCCCATTTCGAACATGGAAGACTTTTCTTTTTCCGTACGTTTGCG
>JAZLLG010000019.1:0-60476 GCA_045598045.1 Lachnospiraceae bacterium
GTTAGTATGTTCCCCACATCCAGCTTCCTTCAGATTCGAGGTCGCCCTCGACACCCTTGCCTTCGGCTATATCCTTCCCACTACCGGGCGGAATCGGGACTTTAACCCGTTAGAAACGTGCGCCGCTAGGCGCACCACAAAAGCGGTCCCTCGTGCCTTAAGACAGTAGGGACCGCCTTTTCTACATTATTGTCATTCCGTCAATTGCAATGTACTTGGGGCCATGATACGTATTTCCGGTATATGTTTCCTTTGAGAACATAAATCCGGCCTTGTTCTTGTCAAGATTTCCGGAAACGGTAATGCCTGTTACCGGGATTTCCTTCTCACCGTCAAAATAGAAGCCAAGTCTCACTTCTCCGCCGAAATAACCGGAGGACTGGTCAACCTGAATTCCCGAGAACTTTACGCAACGAAGATACGGTCTGTCTGCCAGTTCTTTGAAGGATTTCGTTCCATCCTTCTGGACAAGCACGGGAAGTATTCCCGTAGGCCTCTTAACGCCAAGATAATATCCGAAACGATATGAACCATAAAGAGCCTTTGCTACGCCGTCCTCAATGATAGAGAGCTTCCTGAGCGCAACGCCGTCACCGTCAAAAGCCATTGAACCCGAAGCACCCTTATAGTAAGGCACAAGTGAGATATTAAGGGCATCACCCGTAATTTCACCACCTTGAACATTTTCACCGACTTTAAATTTATTTCTCTTCATGTATTCGCGGGCATAGCCGAGCTCATCGGCAAAGCTCCAAAGAATGTCTGCAACATCGTCTTCCTGAATGAATACTCTGAGACCATCCTTTTTCTTTAATTCCTTTGCCTCAAAACGTGCCTTCGCAAGAAGAAGCTCCTCGTTCACCTTTTCGGTAATTTCTTCAGGCTTAAAGTCTTCAAATGTTATCATATGATAGACTTCAACCTCTTCGCCGTCCTTTTCCCAGGAAGGAATAATCTCAATCTGTCCCTTATAGGATTTCGAAGAAAGGTCAATACCTTTTGATGTAATAACCCTGACTTCCTTTTCATAGAGGAAAAACTCGGTTGCGCTTAAATATCCTTCTTTATACGTGTTTGCTTTAAAGCAGGCATCAACAACCTCTTCAATAATATCCGCAAAAGGTCTGTCCTTTAAATTGGATTCGCTCTTAATGAGCTCCGCCTCTTCCTTTTTGGGCAGGTCATAATACTCATCAAGTGCAAAAGATGCCGAAAATACATTTTCACTGATTTTCTCTTCGATTTCAGCATCTGTCATGTAATCGAACAAAGCAAAGTTTGAAGCACCACGCTTACCATCCTTGTCCACGTAAATGGTTACTGAGTACGCCACCGTGTCTGTTGCTCTGTTTGTCTCAAGTTTGTCGAGGACGTAAAAAAGTTCGCACGATTTTGTTGAAGAACGATTGATTTTCCACTCAGCCACGTCCTTATTCTTTTTAAGTAAATCAATAAATTTATCCATCATCCCAGTTTACATCTCGCTTTCAAATACGGGCCACCATCACTGACAGGAACCCACTCTTTGTAACCTTTTCCGCAATGTCCGGAGCCTGTAACAACCCACTCGTCGCTCACCATGCTTATGGACATAAGAAGATTGGGAACGTAGCCTGACATAACAACCGGAGCAACAATTTTTCCGGTAAACACTCCGTCCTTAATCTCACGGCCGTATTCGGCAACACACTGAATGTTCCAGTTCTTCGGGTCTTCCATTCCGTTATTGGTTTCAAAAATCATGTAGCCATGCTTAACGGACTTAATCATATCCTCAACCTTATCTTTTCCGGGTGAGAAAAATGTATTGGTCATTCGGGTATATGCCTTACGCCTTGTTGATTCACGTCTTCCGTTGCCTGTAGGTTCCGTTCCGAGCTGCATAGCACTTAAAACGTCTGAAATGCCTGTCTGAAGGATTCCGTTTTTAATAATAAGCGTATCATGAGCCGGAACACCGTCGTCATCAAAGAAATATCCTACGCATGACTTGCATGCGGCAGCACCGTCATGCATATCCACAAGCTCCGAAGCAACAGGCTTTCCGATATATTTACGTGCACGTGCTCTGTGTTTAACAAACATATCCATTTCTACGCCGTGACCGAATGCTTCATGTGCAATGAGGCCGGTAATGGAAGGTGCAGTAATGATGTCATAAACACCGGGCTCAATATTTGTCGCAGAAAGGAGCTCAACTGCAAGATTTGCTGCAGCTACGCACTTCTTTTCGGCATCGGCAAAACACTCTTCCTGACTGTTGAATGCAGATATCTCACGTCCCTGCCGAATATTGGCATCTTCTCTTGCAACCGCAACCGACGCAACGCTGCTCCAGGAATAATTCTGGGTGAGATCTCTGTTGGGAGATACAAACATTGCGGACACTTCGTAGAAATTGAAGATTTCCATTGCCTGAACAATCTTGTCCGAGGTTGCATGAACCTTGTCCTTCAATGCACGGAGCTTTTCTACGATTTCCTGTACTGTAAAGCGTTTCCCTTCATCGGGGCGGACGAAATCCTTAACAAGCGGTTCATCGCTCATAAGCTTGACATCCACGTGATTATCAAGAAGTCTGTCGCTTATTACGATTTCCGTTCTGATTTTCTTTTCCAACTCATCAAAATTATCTTCAGTAATATCCGTAAATGAATATTCCGAATACGTACGTCCGTTAAACAGCTTAACAACGAAGCCGCATTCCTGTTCAAAGGAATCTGAAACGGATGTTGTTGTAGTGGTGACTCTGACCGTCATGCCGCTAATCTGCTTGCCAAGAACAGATACAAAGCCATAGTCGGGTGAAAGCCTGTCTACGAGCTTTTTGCACAGGTCATGTCTTGATTTTAAATATTCCGAGTACATAATGACTCATCCTTTCCAACTCAATGTTCTTTATTTCAACAGCGCAAGCTGCCTTTTACTTAAATGGATTTGCAACCGCCACAAAAGAATAATCCTTTGATATGGTCTGCGCAGGCATATAATTGAAATTCGCCTGAAGGCATTCCATAATCCGGTCGATTATTCCGTCTTCCGAAAACGAACCATGCTTATATGTAATAATCAATTCATCGTTCCCGGCCTGTGCATTCAGCACTCTTTCAATATCACTCAACGAATCTATGATAAAGCTGTCATAATAGTATAATTCATAATCCGTATGAGTGCAATTTTTAGCATATACCGCTTTGTTCGAGTGATCGTTCTTAAAGAAGCTGTCGCTTTTAAGGAAGTATTTGTATTCACAAACATCTCCGACCCCTGTAGGGTCATCCCAGGTAAGATCGATATTATACCATTTACCATCAAGCTTCACCTGATTCCACGCATGACTACCCCCGTTTCCATAACCGTCAACAGTCAGACATTCAACACCGTTAAGAATCATAAACAGCTTAAACGTATCCGCATACCCGTCGCACACGGCAACTCCATTTGAAAGAAGACCATACGGAGTATGCGAAACACCGGATACCGAAGAATCATACCGTGTATTGTTGATTATAAAATCATGTACCGTAAGGATTTTCTCAAAGTCGGACATATTCGTGAGCCCAAGACTTTCCGAATACTGCCGTATTTTTGAAACTGCCGCCTTTTCCTCTGATGTAAGAACACTTTCGTTTCCTGTTCTGACAGCCTGGTCATATTGCGGTGAGTACACCGTTTTTATTTCATAGAAAACGTAAATACAATTGTCAAAAACACCGCCAAGAGAAACATCCGGCTCAATGCTGTATATTTCGGGAATTGCATCCATATACTCGTCAGGCATAAGTACTACAGAAGCATCTGCATAAATTATTCCAAAGCCTGAATACAATGCGGAACATTTTGTAAATTTGTCGATAGCTTCCTGCGTCGTCTTGCAATACTCGTCTTCCGAAAATTGAAGAATCGTATTACTTCTGTCTGCAAGCTTTTTTATAAATCCTTCGACTTCCGGTGTTCTTGCTTCAATCGGAGTCGGGGTAGGGGTATTAGTCGGCGTCGGTGTGTTCGTTGGCGTCGGCGTATTTGTCGGTGTCGGCGTATTTGTCGGTGTCGGCGTGTTTGTCGGCGTCGGTGTATTTGTCGGTGTCGGTGTGTTCGTCGGCGTCGGCGTATTTGTCGGCGTCGGTGTGCCTGTTGGCGTAGGCGTATCCGGTACAGTCGTTATTTGTGCACTTTCCGTCACTGTTGGAGCCGGAATATCCGATGTGGCCGTAGCATTTTCCGGCGCGCTTGTATTCGTGGGAACAACATTCGTTGCAACAGGCTTCTGTCCTCCAAATGCACAGCCGGTACACAAAAGCAATGATACAACCAAAACGAATGCGGTAATTTTACTGTTTTTCCGGAAGTGGACCATACTTCTCCTTAAACCAACGACAAGCCTACCCGTCTGAGCAGACGGATAAGCTTGCCCGAATTGAATTCACATCAGTAACAGAACAACTCAAAGACACTCAGACTGTGAGGAGGGAATGTATGCTTAAGGCAACTGTCTTCGATAATGATTGCGGACTTAACAGGTGCAATCTTCTCCGGCTCCTCAAATGTATTTTCATCCTCAAGATTCTCTCCGCTCATAACGAACAGATTTCCTCTGATTATTCTTTCGGAAGCGGATATTTCGTATCCCTCAAGATTAATTGTAACGTCCTTCGGCACTTCGGTCAGATTTACAACTTTTACGTAGGACTTGTTCTGTCTTCTGTCACGGGATGCTGAAATATAAAGCTCCTCGATTACCGGCTGTCTGTCCTCGCAATCATTCCAAAGAACGTCATCAATGTATGTTCTTATATGTCTTCCTTCGACTTCAAGTCTGAGCTTGTAATCTCTGTCCTCAACAGAGAAAATTCGATGGGAAATCACGGAACCTCTCCCGTTTACAAAGCTCTGTATATTACAGTCCTGATTTGCCCATCCACCGAAATTCCAGACAAGCTTTGTACCGTCCTTGCGTCCGAATTCGACGTCCAGTCCTTTATGTCCGGAATTACGTCTGAAGTAAAACTCCAAAGTATATTTTTCAGACCCCATAAAGCCCAAAACAGACTCGGAAGCCTTTGTTTCAAAACGATAATCCAGTGCGCGCATTTCTTCGCCTGTAACTTCGTCTCTTATAAGAACGCCCCAGATAAGGCCCGAAATATCATTTGCACATATGGCAATATCTCCGGCAATAATGGTTTCTTCGTTCATGGGAGTACCCTCGTTGAAACCTTCTGTCGTGAATTCAAGTTCTTCGGAACCCTGGTAGTTCATAAAAAGCTTTTGAACGTAGTAGTTTGGCGTCTTTAAAACACTCGAATTGTCAAACCAGATTAAATCCGGCTTCCAATTGACATAGTCCTTGTTGCAAAGAAGAGGGGCATAGCACGCCATGCTGACGGCCTTTGCTTTTTCAAGAGACTGCATATAAACCGCCTCTGCAAGAGCACTGTAGAGAGTATTGCTCCAGGATGCGTATTCACCGACAAATACTCCCGGGCCGCCTTCATCAAATTCATCATAACGATGCAGGTTGGCAAGCATCCACTCCGGGGAAGTGTAATAATGCTCATCCACAAGATCCGACCCAAACCTTCTTGCGGAAGCCCAGCCGACCTCATAGCCCTCACCTGTCGGGAACGGGCCGGCTGTATTAATGATTTTAACGTCAGGATACTGACTCTTTATTGCCTTATGAAAATACGGATATCTTTCGAAGAAACCTTCTCCGATTTCCTCGTTTCCGATGCCAATGTATTTAAGGTCAAAGGGACGCGGATGACCCATATCCGCCCTCTTACGGCCCCATGTCGTGGATGTGCCTCCGTTTGCAAACTCTATGAGATGCAAAGCTTCGTCAACCCACTCCTGGATTTCATGCATCGGCGCTCCCTCACCGGTGTGAGGATTGAAAGCTCCCGGGATAACGGGAACAGGCTCACATCCTATATCTTCGCAAAGAAGGAAGTATTCATAGAAGCCCATTCCGAGGGACTGATTGTAGCCCCAGGTGTTTCTCCATGTCGGACGTCTGTCTATGGGAGCTATGGTTTTTTCCCATCTGTACATTGAGCATCTGGAATTAGCAAATAAATCGCCGCAATGAGTGAGGCATCCGCCGGGGAAACGCATAAATCTCGGTGTCATTTCCGCCAAAGCCTCAGCAATGTCCTTACGAACGCCGTTTTCACGCTCTTTAAAGGTATCTGAAGGGAACAGGGACACCATATCAATATCAACATTCGCCCCATCCGGGAAAGAAATCCACAGAGCGCCTGTCTTTGTTGTCAAAACCGAATCAAGAAGAAGTGTAAGTTTAACGAAGCCATCATCACCGCCGGAAGGAAGCATGGCCATTCCGGCACCGTCTGCGTCTTTTTCGTTTACCTTGTCCGGAACCGGAGGTTCACCTTTCTCACCAAGCCAGACAAGAACAGGCTTTCCGAAGTCATCGTTGTTTCTGGAATACATGGAGAAACGATAAGTTTTGCCTTTCTCCAAGTACATACCATTTGCAAAACCAACATTCTCAAGACACGCTCCCGGAGCCGCATTCAACTTAAGATAACGATTGCTTACATCATTAACAGGGTCATCATCGCAAAGCTTTGCTTCTGCCGCTTCGTTCATTTTCCATGCAGTAAAACCATTGTAGTCTTTATTGTCCAGTTCACAGTACTCAAAAGACCTGTTCTGAACCATCTCCGCATACAAACCACCATCGGCAGCATGGTTAATATCCTCAAAGAAAATACCAAACATGTCTCCAAGCTGTTTGTAAGCTTTATTCTCGTGTATTGTGATAATCCTGTCGCTCATAGCAATTCTCCTTTTGCTGTAAGTGTTAATAACCGAAACGGCATCCTTGCCTTGGTAAATATCAATCCGCGCTGTCCAGTGCCTCAAGGCCCTTGGCGTTTTCGACCTTCTTTGCCTTAATGTTCTTTACGAGAAGTGTGAAAACAACACAGCTTAATGCGATAAGTGCAGATGCATAAACCGGAAGTGCTCTCCACTGACGAGTTGCATTGAAAACGAGGCCGAGAAGAACAGGTGTAACCGTCTGGGCGGACATACTTGCGGAATAATAGAAGCCTGTGAATTTGCCGATGTTCTTTGAAGAACAAAGCTCCACAACCATAGGGAAGGAGCAGTTATGGACAAGCGCCATTCCGAAGCCCTTTATTGCCCATACGACGTAAAGAAGGACAGGGAAAGCAAACTCACCGTTTGCACCTGTAACGTTACCTGTCGGACCTGCAAAAATCATAATAATGAGACCTGCGAAAGTAAATGCAAGGCCTGCACTGATGGTCCACTTACGACCGATCTTGTCGGCAATGGAACCTGCAGTTGCGAAACCGATTACGGAAGCAAGACCGCCGAGAATGGTAAGGACCATTGTTGAACTTGAAGCTGAATTCAAGTAGTAAATAACGTAGTTTCCGATGTATGTTCCAATAGCGTTATCAGCCATAAACCAAAGGAATTCCGCAGCCAGAATGCCAAGAAGCATTGTCTTGTTTTCCTTTGACATCGGCTTGTCGTCATCAACAGGAGTTGCAATTGCAGCCTGACGTTCGCCCTCTTCAAGCTCATCCTTCATTTCAACGGCAAGCTTGTTCTCTTTGATTGTAAAGAAGAGAACGAGTGCGGAAATAACCATAAGAACAGACGCGATAAGGAACGGAAGTTCAATGGTCCATACGTTTCTTGCTGAAGGCTCTGCGTTGATGTAATCGCTAAGAACCATGAAAATGCCAAGAACAGTGGCTGCTGCGCCGCCGAAGTATCCCATGATGTTGATGATACCGTTTGCCTTTGCACGTAAAGGCTTCGGAGTGATATCGGGCATGAGTGAAACAGCGGGATTACGATACATCATCATGAAGATGAGTACGATTGCCATCATGACTACCATTCCCGCAATGTTGTTGTAATGGAAGAACACGGGAATGAACGGGAAAGCAATTGCAGCAACAAATGTACCAATAAGGATGTAAGGCATTCTCTTTCCGATGGGAGTTTTCGTCTTGTCAGACAGACTTCCGAAAATAGGAAGGAGAATGAGTGCGGCAAGATTGTCACAAGCCATGATAATGCCGACAATCCACTGTACATTAAGAATCTTGTCCGCATCGGACGCCTTGAGCTGCGCCGATGTCATTCCATACATTCTTTTTGCAAAAATATCCGTAAGGAACGTAGGACACCATGAATCATATACCTGCCAAAGCAGCAGTATGCCAAAAAAGGCAAAACCGATAAGTGCCGTACGCTTGTAATTAAGTTTGAGTTTCATACCAAAAACAACCTCCCCAATAATTCTCCAAAAGCCGCAGAAAATAAGCTCTGCTTCTCAATAGTATAACATCCAATTTATTCTCATACAACTGTTTGGAAGTCTGACAGCAACGATTTAATTAAAGTTTTATCACTTATTCGTCAATCAGATCTCTTCTTCATAAATTGCAAAGCCCATGGGGCCTATCAAAGAATTGTCTGCCACTCCCGAAATCAGTCTTAAGGCCGGAGGAACCGTCACTTTTTTGCTTTCGGAGGAATGATTCATGACAAAATAGAATCGCTTGTCTTCTTTTTCCCTGACCGCAACCTCTACTCCGGCTTCAGCCTTAACGCCCGAAGCTTCATTTCCGCGGATTCCTGCGTCCTTTATCCAGTTTTTCATAAGCTTTGAAAGGAACTGCTCATCAGGCTCCGTACCCAAATAGTAAGCCGTACCGCTGCCAAATCTGTTTTTGCTGACAACCGGCTCGCCTTTATACCATTCATCGTCGTAAACCGCAACGGCTTCCGCTCCCTGAAGAGTAATAATGTCAGCCCACATGCGGCCTCTGTTTTCCACAGCCTCGGCTCCATCGGGCATATCATTTCCACAGGCTGTGTCAGGCAGTTTCACCTTAACCGATGCTCTGCCAAGCGGATCGTAATCAAATACGCTTATTCCGAGAAGATTACCAAAAACACCGGGAAGAGGCCTTTCGGTATCGCATATGTTTCTTCTGTCCTTAACTCCCGCACGCATTGTCAGTACAAGGTGTCCACCGTTTTTTACGTAGTTCTCATACTTCGACGCAAGCTCCTCCGAAGCAAGATATTGAAAAGGAGCAACAACAAGCTTATAGCCCGATAAGTCAGCATCTTCGTTAACAAAATCCACGGAAATGTTATTTTTGTACAGCTCTTTGTAGAACTGTCTCATATGTCCATAATAGTAGTTAAAATCAGTGGTATTGGGCTGGACGTTCATTGCCCATCCTTGCTCATATGAACGGATTATGGCTGCCTCCGACTTCGGAACCGCTCCTTCAAAGCGCTCCATTACAGGTGCAGTGTCACTAATCAGCTTCTTAATCTCATTGTATGTTCTTCCGGGGATGCCCGAATGAGGCAAAATCCCATGCCAGTACTGTTCGGTGCCGACAGCGCAGCTTCTCCATCTGAAGAATACAATCGTGTCTGCTCCGTGTGCCATGGAATCAACTGCCCACAACGAAATCTGACCGGGCTTCGGGGCACGTCCCATTACCTCCCAGCCCGTAACGGAACACTGATGCTCCATTACCCAGAAAGGCTTTCCCGTAACGCCTCTTATTCCATCCAGTTCGTATCCGATTTCAAAGGGCGAAATCTCATCTGTTCCGCGCCAATATCCGCCCGGATACAAATCTTCCGAAACAAAATCAAGCTGTTTTGCAAGATCGTAGTAGCTTACTGTTTCCGAAAATCCCATACAGTTATGTGTTATGAACTGCTCTTTTGGGCAAACAGCTCGAAGGATATCAACCTGTGCCTTTGAAAAATCACAAATAAGCCAAGAGTGAAATCTCTTCCAATCAAGCATCTGCGATGGATTCGTCCCTGTAGCTGTTTTTCTCGGCGGCTCAACCTCTTCAAAAGAATTGTACTCCTGACTCCAGAAGCACGTTCCCCAGTCACGGTTCAACGCCTCAACGGTCAGGTACTTTTCCTTGAGCCACTTTCTGAATGCAGCGGCACAGCTGTCGCACATACAAAGATCCTCGTGGGAATTGCCAAGCTCATTATCAATCTGCCAGCCGGCCACGTAAGGATTGGACTTAAACCGCTCAGCCATGGCTTTTACGATGCCTTTGCAGTAGGTCCTGTATGTTTCGTTTGATTGACAATCATGATGTCTTCCGCCGAATCTCCTCCGGATGCCGTCGGGGCCCTGAGGCTGAATTTCGGGATATTTTCTCATAAGCCATGCCGGCGGAGCAGCAGTTGGAGTTCCGAGCACAGTGCTGATACCGTGCTTACCCAATATATTTACGGCTTTTTCGAGCCAGTCAAAATCATATTTTCCTTCGACAGGCTCCATTTTATGCCATGAAAACTCGGCCATTCTTACAACCTTAAGGCCCAGTTCTTCCATAAGGACCGCATCGGTTTCCCATCTCTCCTCCGGCCAGTGTTCCGGATAGTAATCCGCTCCGAATCTATAGTTTTTCATCATTTTTCGCGCTCCTTCGTAAGCATCTGAACCAAAGGAATAAAGTTTCCACCCAGTGCATTTCCGAGGGTTATCAGAAGAAGTGCGGGAAGGGTATCAAGGAAGTGTCCGGTAAGTGCGAAATAGAACATGTCGGCAACGCTATGTTCAAAGCCCGCAAGTATGAAAACCATAACGCCCATAAATACAGCTATTACACAAAGAAAATCCTTCTTTTCGATGTTTTTCTTATAGGTGTCCACTGCCACAAACATCAGTATTCCGCAGAAAAATCCAAGTATCAGCAGACTGTACCAGGTGTTTCCGAGTTTTGCCTGTACATTTGTTTCACACTTGGGCACAACCTTTTCCGAAAGCCCCGTAAGCCTCACACATAAAGCACAAAGAGCTGCTCCGGCGGCATTTCCGAGCCACACAAGAAGGAGCGTGAAAAGGTATGCGAACTTCCTGTTTGCAAGATTTTCAAGGAGATAACCCACCATGCCGGTAAAGAGATTGAACTTAAAAACAAGAATGCTCAACAGACCAACAGAAAACAAAAAAGCGCCCGCAATTTTATTATCCTGCATCAGAGAAACCGTTCCTCCGATGCCGATAAAAAAGCCTGCGGCCGTTGCAAGAATAAGTGTCTTTATACTTTTCATAATGCCTCCCTGTAATGCTTTTCATTTAGGATAGAATAGCGCATTACAGGGAGACTTGCAATATTACTTTCTTCTCTTTGTGTCTTTCATAGCCTTGAACAAAATTGCCAGATCGAGGGGCTTGGCAACGTGTGCATCCATACCGGATTCGAGAGCTCCTCTTTCATCCTCACGAAAAGCATTTGCCGAAAGGGCAATAATCGGAACAAGCTTTGCATCTGCTCTGTCAAGGGAACGGATTGTCTTTGTAGCTTCATAGCCGTCCATCCTCGGCATCATGATATCCATGATGATGTAGTCGTAAGTGTAGTTAGGCTGGGATACGAACAACTGAACGGCCTCAACACCGTCTACGGCACAGTCAACCGTCATCCCGTGCTCTTCAAGGAGAGTCTGGGCAACCATCATATTGACAGGATTGTCCTCAACAACCATAACTCTTGAGCCCTTAAGCTCTTCTGCCAGCTTGTCGATACGCACTTCGTTTGTTTCGTTAAGGTTATCACGGTCGTCTTCGTGATCGCAGTCTATCATCAAAGGAATTTCAATGGTAACGGTGGTGCCGACACCCTCCGCACTGTCGATTTTGATTTCGCCCTTCATAAGGTCGACTATCTGCTTGGAAATGGCAATTCCGAGGCCTGTTCCCGCATATGTGCTTCGGGCACTCATCTTTTCCTGCGTGAACGGCTCGAAAAGCTTGTGAACAAACTCTTCCTTCATTCCCACGCCGTCATCTTTAATGATAAACGTAACGTCGCAGAATCTTCCGCCCGGACGTCTTTCCGTCTTAACGGAAAGGTCTACGTGACCATTACTTTCCGTAAACTTTGCAGCATTACTCATGATATTCATGGCAACCTGCTTAAGTCGTACTTCATCTCCGACAAGATACCTGTCTTTAAGTTCGGAAGTGTCCTTATTAACCTGAATGTTCTTGCTGACGGCAGTGCCCTGAATGCTGCTTGCAGCGCTGTCAAACAAAGTCACAAGATCGAAAGGCTCACGTACAAGCTCGAGCTTACCGTTTTCAATCCGGCTTATATCAAGAACGTCATTTACGAGCGAAAGAAGTGTCTTTGAACACTGATCGATTACTGCAAGACTACCTTTAACCTTGTCGAAGTTTTCTTCGTTTTCCATGGCAACACGGGTCATACCCATAATGCCGTTGATAGGTGTACGTATATCATGAGACATTCTGGAAAGGAAGTTTCTCTTTGCCTCGTTTGCGCGTTCGGCTTCTTCGGTCTTTTCTTCCAGAATCTGTCTGTGCTCCAGTTCTTTCCTTCTTTCGTCATCGATTTCTCTGGCAACGAATACAACGAAGCGCAAACGCCCGCTCTGCTCACGTTCACTTGCAATGATACTGTATCTGTTCCATTTTCCCTTTGAATTCTGACCCTCCATGTTTATCATGTCATTGTCTTTCATTCTCATATCAAGGGACGAAAAGTCGATAAATGAACGGAAATCATCGTAAGCATTTTTCTGCATGGAATCACCGAAATCTTCAAAAAATGCCTGTGCATTTCCCGAAAACGGCTTTGTCAGGCCAAGATCATCGCTCTTGTGGAGACGGTACTCACCTTTTCTAAGGTCGATTTCAATGATTGTACTATATATGCTTGCCAGAGTTGAAATAATGTGGCTGTCACTTTCCTGGCTGTCTCTCTGTATCGTAAAGTAGATAAGGAGCATACAAAGCGCATATCCGCAATAGGAGCTTGAAAAATCCGGATACAACGCCGAAATGAGAGCAAACACCACAGGAAGGAAGCACATAATAATGATTACTACGAAAGATCTCTTGCCAAGCTTCTTTCTTCCGCTTATTGTAAGAACAAATGCTATGGTGAGGTATATTCCGACTATTCCGAAGGTCGGTATTCCATGATACATATAGCCAAAAACGTTATTCTCATCAATATCGTAAAGAACCGGAACAAACAGATTCACAACGTTTAATACACTGTGAACAAGCATTGGAATCAACAGAAGTTTCATGCGTTTGCCCGATGAATCCGAATTTACCGAAACAACACTGTCAATGTATGCAACCAGGAGGAGAGGCATAAACTGGCAGGCAAAAAACAGCACAAAACCAACCCACTTGGTTATAAATCTTGCGAGTGCCGTATCTACGCCATTTGCGGTCCACATTATGGTGCTCAGCAGAACACACACCATCGTTACCAAAACCGCATTTCTGAATCTGACTTCTCTTTTCAGTTCTTTTTCCTTCTTCTTACATCCGAAAAAGAATACCATTGCCAGATTAACCAAAGCGTAGCAATTTATTGCCACTGTAATCATTACCGAGGTTCTCATACGTCTCTCTCCTACAAACGTAATTCAAAAGTATAGTCATGTGCATTATACAACGTCTTTTTTTAAATGTCTTTAATATTCCAGTTCTTTAAACCTTATTTTAGAAAAACTTCAAACCTTACATAGTCATTTTAGAATAATTCAATACTTAAATTCTTGCAGTTTTGTTAGAATGCTCTTATAATATGCTATAATCCACGCGAAATGAGGCTTTGTACATGGCAGAAAGCACATCCACAAACAAAAAGAAAATAGCGGTTTTTGCTTCCGGATGGGGCTCCTCAATACTTTCACAGTATATGAGCGGTCTTTGTCAGGCATTAAAAACCGAGCCTGCGGACACGTATCTTTTCCTTGCATATCCGCTTCCCGGGCATCCTGATGAAACGAACAAAGGTGAACTTGCTATTTTTGACCTTCCTGATTTAAACGACTTTGACGGAGTCGTTATTTTTGCAAACAGCATTGACTCGGAAGAAGTCAATAACGAACTTGTTAAAAGATGTCACAAGGCCGGTATCCCTGTTATCGGTCACGGTCGTGAACTCACAGGTACATATACCGTAGTTGTCAACAACTATGACGGAATGTGCGAGCTTGTAGAGCATCTCATTTCAGTACACCATGTAAAAAAAGTTGTTTACATGGCCGGTTCCAAAAACAGTCCCGATTCCAACGAGCGTCTTCGTGCAACGCGTGATACACTCGCAGCACACAATCTGGAGCTTAATCTGAGCGACATTATCTATACCGAATACGATAACCGAAAAGCTCATGACGGAATAAATCAATACATTAAGGACAATGATATCCCCGATGCCATCGTCTGTGTTAATGACGGAATTGCAATGGCTGTCAGCCTTGCACTGGACGAACTTGGCATAAATGTTCCAAACAACGTCATTGTCACCGGTTTCGACTGTCTTAAAGAGGGGCAGATTTTCTTCCCGTCTCTTACTACAATAAATCAGCACTTCACACATCTCGGAAAAGAAAGCGGAAAACTTCTTTCCGCACTTCTTGCCGGAAACTTCTGTTCTAAAAAGAAAGAAATCTCCTGCCACTTCTCACTTGGAGAAAGCTGCGGATGTCAGGACGTCGAAGTTAACGACGCCCTTCGCCGTAAGGCAGGACGAGATGCTTTTGCGCTTCGTACGCAAAACGATGCCTTCGAAAGCAAAACCGGAGCAATCGAAGGCACTTTCAATGGAGCGCAGGATTATGAACATCTTTTCAATGATGTACTTAATCTTTATTCCGGCAATTATGATTATGAAGGCAAAAACTTCCATTTTCTTGTCGATCCAAAGTTCGGCGAATCTGTTAAATCAAACAGCAACGGACTGCATGATGGCTTCTTCAGTAACGAAATGGAAATAATCTTCTCCCTAACCGACGGAATCGTAGGCAAGCAGGAAAGAATGAACACATCAAAGCTCATTCCTTCTCCTTCCGCAACAGAAGATACACACCTTTACATTTTTGTTCCGCTCCATGACCATGAATATATGATGGGTTACCTCATCTTTGCGGATAATGTCGAAATCATCGACAATCGCACCATTCAGCGTTATCAGTCCAAAGCCTGCAATGCAATGAACGCCTTCCGAAAGAATCAGGCAATGGCGCACTTGAATGCAGAGCTTGTTAAGCTGTCACAGCTGGATGCACTTACATCGGTTAAAAGCCGTACGGCGTTCTTTTCCCGTGAAATCGAGCTGGAAGAGCGCGTTCAGTCCGATCCTTCCTTCGAATTTGCTTTTGCGATGTTCGACATCAACAATCTTAAAATTGTTAATGATACACTCGGTCATGACGCAGGTGACCAGTATATTAAAAACTGCTGTAAGCTCATTTGTGACACATTTAAATTCAGCAGTATATACCGTATCGGCGGAGACGAGTTTGTAGCAGTCCTCACAAGTAAGGACTTCACAAACAGAAATACACTTTTTGCACAGTTCGGTGAAGAACTTAATCGTCGTAAAAGCGAAACTCTTCCTCCTGAGGAGCGGGTTTCCATTGCAAGCGGACTTTGTGTCTACAATTCCAAAGACGGCGGCACCATTCAGGACGTTTTGAAAATAGCCGACACAAGAATGTACGAAAACAAAAAGATAATGAAAGGAGGAGACGTCAGATGACGTCTCCCCCCTTTTTTATCAGTAAAAACCTTTATCATCACTTCCGGGATCGCTTATATCATACTTTTCACGCTTTGAAAGCATTCTGTTTGAAAATCTTGAATCGGCAGAAACATCCAGTCCGAACCAATCCGGCGCAACAAAGCTCTTTGCATCATCCACAGATTCAAACTCAACCTCAACCGTCAGAAGACCGGACAACTGTTCTTCATAAACGTCCAGTTCCGCCTTATGCTTTTGGTCAAGCGGAATGATATAACGTTTTTTCTTTACGATATGGTCGTCACACTTTTCCAAAAGGTGCTCATAAGCCTCTTTGGAAAGCGGCATCTCAATCTCTTCGTTAACACGCGCTTTCGCATCTATGCAAACGTCGGTAAGCCCTTTTTGTGATTTGTATGTAAGGATGTATTCATCGTTTTTTTTGCGGATGCGGACAGTCGGCTTTCCGCAAAGATACGCCTGTTCGATGTCCCACACGTCCGCTGCCGTTGAAAGGTCCGGCATTTCCTTAACAATATACTTTCGCTCTATTTCCATATTCCTCCTAGTGCTGTTTCTTCAGCTTCTGTTCCCAGTATTTTCTGAAATCCTTCAGTTCGACAAACCCGATTTCCTGCATTTCATCTTTGAAGTACTCCTGAAATTCCGAAAGAGAAATCATTACGCCGTCGTTATCGGTTGCTTCGTTATCCGAATGTCCCTTCATAAGTCCGATGCGGTCAGCCTTAAGCATCGCCTTTACCGCCAATGGGCTGTAACCGCTGAGCACTTTATTCATGGACGAAATAATGTCCTTTTCCTCATTTGTCAGAACATCCGTAGCGGTTTTGGTATTTTGTATTCCGTTCTTGATAAGTGTAGCATATATATCCGGATAGGGAACGGCACTTTTTCTCATATAGCAGACATCATCATCAAACAGAGGACGCCCTTTAAGCAGCAGTGACGCCGCCTGCGAATAAAACAACGCCGCCATCACCTGATACGGGGCAATATCGAAGTTCACATGCTTCATAAGGTACCTCACCAGAAGAGATGATTTGTCCCTAAGCATCCGCTTGTCAACCGCAGCACGCGCCTTACGATATGCAACTTCCGTAAGCTTTCTCTTGTTCTGTTCCAATATTTCCGAAAACACGTAGGGGCTTTCGTGTATGGCGTTTATCTTCTCGGCAAACTCCGTGCTTGCACTGGATGCTTTCATCTGGTTCATAACGGTGGTATCTCCCCAGCCCAAAAGCCTTGCAAGCGGTTTCTTGCCGATATTGTACATCTCCAGTATTTCGGTTAATTGTTCTTTGGTATCTTCCATTAGCTTTTCCTAAAGTTATTAATCATCTGGCAAAGTGTTTTAACACTTCTTATCACACGGTCAAATGCACCGATTCTGAAAAGACTTATTATAATCATTCCGATAGGTATTGAAATGATAAGTCCGCCGATGGAGCCGAGACGGTATCCGATATACATACAGATAAGCGTAATCAGAGGATTCATCTCAACCGCATCACTTACAAGCTTAGGCTGTAAAAGCTGTCTTACAAACTGGAGTACAATGTAAAGAACAGCAAGCCAGATGGCCTGAGTAACGGCTGTTGTTCCTCCGATAATCAAATCCACCGCAATCCAAGGCCAGTAAACCGCTCCCATACCGAAAACAGGAAGGAAATCAAGGAATGCGATGATAAATGCAACGAGTGCGGAATACGGCACTCCCATTATCAAAAATACAACGAACTGTATTGCAAACACAATGAGAAGAATGATGAATTGCGCTTTAAAATAGCCGCCGATAGCCTTTTTGAAGTTATCAACAACAAGATTGTAATAATCCTGTGTGGACTGAGGCGTTATTTTCTTAAGCGTTGCAACAATATCGTCATGCTGCGCGGTGAAGAAGTAGGCTCCGAGAATGCAGGCAATAACCGCGAGCAAAACATCGATAAAGCCACCGAATACACCGAAAGCATTTCCGACTTTCTCAAGATCAAAACCTGAAAAGAGATTTTGAAGTTTATTGGGAAGGTCTCTCGAAAACTCCGAAACACTTGTCTGTATCTGAGGCGGAAGGCTGTTGTAAACGGAAGAAAGCTTCTGTCCTGCAGCATCCCAGGCCTTTTCAACAGTTGTCATTATTGTTTCACGATTTTCGTAAAGCTTGCGGCACTCATCCACGGCAACATAGCCGATTCCGAACAAAATGCCCGCAACCAAAAGAATAACAAGCACAATTACTATGGCCGAACTGACCTTACGCGCGATTTTCATCTTGTTTTTCAGAAATCTAACAAGCGGATTCGCTATGGCGGAAATAATCAGTGCAATAACCAGAGGCAGGAACCACAAAAGGACTTTGGGAAGCACGAAAATAACAAGCGCAAGTGCCACTAAAGCAAGGATAAGGTTTACGAGAGCCTTAACGTATACTTTTCCTCCCTTAGCTTCCGTTTCTGCAGGTTCTTTCTCAAGGACAGGACGAACCGGCTCTTCGTATTCCGCATGCAGACGCATCTTTTCACGTGCATCGCGCAGTTTCTGAAGTCGTTTGTCGCGTCTTCTTTTTCCTTTTTTGTTAACTGTTGTTTTTTCGGTTACCGCAGATTTATTATCTTCCATAATTCTCCTAAAGAGTTATTTTCTTGCAAGTCCTCGTAATGCAAAGGTAACGAAGAAAATAACCGATGCGATGATAGCTATCATCGGGCCGACCGCAACGTCAAGATAATATGACAGTACAAGTCCGACAATGCCTGAAAACAGGGCTATTACTACTGAGTAAAGATTATATTCCCGCTGATTCCGTGAAATATTTCTTGAGGAAGCCGCAGGAAGAATGATTAATGCATTTATGATGAGAATGCCCACCATGCGGACAGTCAGCATAACAACAACTGCCACAAGGCATGCAAAAATGTTCTCGTAAAGAATTACAGGCACACCCTTACTTTTGGAAATGCTTCTGTTTACTCCGATTCCCGCAAGTCCGTTATAGCAGGTGAGCCAGCAGACAGCAACAGCAAACAAAGCAATCAGGAGCTTTATATTGTCCTTCATATTCACACTTAATATGTCGCCGACAAGCATTCCGGAGTATTTCGAAAAATCTCCGTTCTTCGAAAGGATTGCAAGTCCGACTGCGACGGAAAGTGATGAAAATACGGAAATGACCGTATCGGAAGAAACAACATTTTTGTGCTTAATGAGGTTAAGAAGCACAGCAAAAACTATAGCGAAAATAACCATTGAAATATCCGTATCAGACACGCCGAGAAGGATACCGATGGCCATTCCGGTAAATGCCGAATGCCCAAGAGCATCAGAGAAGAAAGCCATCCTGTTGGATACGACCATCGTTCCCAGAAGCCCGAACATAGGCGTTATAAGCAATATGGCGATAAGCGCGTTTTTCATGAATTCATATTGAAACATGTCGTCTGCCGCCTTATTTAAGATTCATAAAGGTTTCTTTGAAAATGTCGCTTTCCATGACTTCCTTAGCCGATCCGCTGGCAAGAACAGTCTTGTCGAGAAGTACGATGTTGTCCGCATAACGTGCTGTGAGCTCAAGGTCATGCGAAACGAGAATGATGGAGAGATCGTAACTCTTCTTAAGCTCGGACAGGATCCGATAGAAAAGCTCACGGCCGTTTTCATCAATACCCGAAACAGGTTCGTCCAAAAGGAGAAGGTTCGGTACAGGAGTGCATGCCACAGCAAGAAGGACCCTTTGAAGCTCGCCTCCGGAAAGATCGCAGACACGCTTGTCTATAAGGTCTGCAGCATCAAACAAATCAAGCCTTGCTTTTATCCTGTCATACAGTTTCCCGCTCTTAAAAAGAAACACCGGAACGCGGCTTATGTAGGCCGCTGCCAGATCGTACACGGAAACCGGGGCGTTCTGGTCAATGTCAATGTGCTGTGGCACATAGCCTACTTTAAGCTTTGATACGGTGTTGTTTTTAATGTCACGAAAGCTGATTTCGCCATCATATGCGCGCTCCCCAAGTATGGACTTGATGAGCGTTGATTTGCCGGCGCCGTTTTTACCTACAATAACCGTAAGTTTTCCACAGTATATGGAAAGATTAAGGTTGTCAAGAATCGGCGTACTGCCGGCTTTAACTGTGAGATTCTTTATTTCAATGCGATGAAAACCACACGCCGCATTTTTACTGCCGCGTTTTACCTTGCCGTTCTTAAACATCGCCGCACGTTCGTCGTCGATGATTTCCATAAGCTCGGTATTTCTCTTTAACAAAGAGTTCAGCTTCATCGTTTCCCTTTTCCTAATTTAACAACTTATCCACTGCAGTCTCGATTTCGAGGATATCTTTCCACAGGCCTGTGGGAAGATCGTCACCGTTCAAGGACGCTGTAAGAGGCTCAAGGAATACGCATTCTGCGTTTGTTTCCGCAAGAATCTTTTCTGCTTCCTTTTTATTTCCTTCTTCTATGAAAATAAAAACGTACTTTTCTTTCTTGGCATTCTCAATTGCTTCTTTTATCTGAGCTGCGGAAGGTGTTTCGTTTTCATCAAGTGAAAATTCCGCGAGGCAGTCTATTCCGAGGCTTTCGGCAAGAGGGCCGAAGGCTTCGTTAAAGGTGATGCAATATACCGTTTCCGGAAGCTTTTCTTCAGATGTGAGCCCCTGAAGGCTTCGCCTGATATCGGATGCCTTATCTATGGCATCAAGCACCGTTCTTTCGTATCTGTTACGATTGTCGGAAATAACGGATGCCTCCTCCGGAAACTGCTTTGACAATGCTCCGCAGAGGTATTCAATCTCTTCCTTAAGCATTTCGGGATTCATCCATACGTGAGGGTTTTCCTCACAAAAATCAGCTTCGGCACGATTGATGATGTCCATCCCTTCAAAACAATCCGTTGCATAGATAACCGGAAGCTTTGTTTTCGCTTCGGTAATCTTTTCAACAAAATGTTCCATTCCCATACCGTTTGCTACGAACAAATCGGCATTTTCGATTGCCTTCATATCCTTTGTGGTCATCTGATAATCGTGAATGCAGCCTGTAAGCCCGCTCGTCATGTTGACAACGTCATAATCGGTGCCTTCCATAAGATTTGATACCATATCGTACATCGGATAGAAAGAACATACGACGGTACCTTTCGCTTTTTTCAAAGCATCCGGCTTGTTGGCAAAAAGAACGATTATGAAAGCGACCAAAAGGATGAGTATTGATGCAATTAATGCTCCGAGACCAAGTTTCGGACGTTTTTTACTATTTTTCTCCAAGTTTGTAAGCTCCTAAAAGACCGATACCAAATGCTGCCACTCCAAGAATAATCATCAAAGGTGAAAATTCTGTAATACCGGAGTTAACATAAACGGGGTAAGGTGATGCAACAATAAGTCCGAGTATAGCACAGTAAGTTTTTGATTCATGTTTTGCAAGAAGCCAATGAATAAGCTTTGCAACCGCAAACATACCGATAATCACGCCTATTCCGAAGGGAAGAAGAATGCCCACTCCGGCAAGTACACCATGCCAGTCAAATTTAACAAGAGAATCGATAAGATCGTTTATGGATGAGATGATTGTGTTGTAGTAACCAAGAATCATCATGACCATAGAGCCCGAAACACCCGGGATAATCATTGTGGCAGCGGCAAGAACACCAAGCAATGTGCCGATGAGTACATGTACAAAAGAGAAGTCAAGGCTCTTTGCTGCATCTCCCTGAGTATTGCCAAGAATCTGCAAGCCGATAACAAGTGCAAAGAAAGCAATGAAGAGAACTATGCTGAGCCAGTCAATCTTTTCTTTCTTGACGCTCTTCCAAATCATCGGAATGCCACCGAAGATGAGGCCGATGAAAAGAAGTGCCGTAGGAATCGGTGCCTTTGCAAAAAGGAACTCTATTGCCTTTGCAAAGCCTACGATACCGATGCCCATACCGAGGATGTACGGGATCAATGTTACTATGCTCTTCTTGAAATCCTTGAAAAGATTGTTGATGGAACCGATGATGTCTTCGTAAATTCCCATGGTGACCATCATCGTTCCTCCGGATACACCGGGAATGACGTTTGCAACGCCGATAATGATGCCCTTAAGGACACCCATAATAAACTTTAACACAACTTTATCTCCTTACTGAAATCTGCCTTTACTACTTCACTCTGCCAACGTCCGGATGCTCCGCATGGCAGAACAAGCCCCGTTGCGGTTACAGGCAGACCGATTTCTTCCGACATTACTTTTCCGCCAAAACGCGAAGACACTTCTGTACCCAGAAGATATGACAAAACAGCGGGCTGAAGCCCCGTAGTGTACGAATTGATAAGGAAAAACAGCGGCTTTTCCTTAAGAACACCTGTACAGAGCTTAACAAACTGATGGATGGACTCTTCTATTTTCCAAATTTCACCCTTTGGACCTCTTCCGTAAGAGGGCGGATCCATAATGACAGCGTCATAGAAATTTCCGCGACGGATTTCGCGCTCAACAAACTTCTGACAGTCATCAACGATATAACGGATCGGAGCATTCTCCAACCCCGAAGAAACCGCATTCTCTTTTGCCCAGCCAACCATGCCTTTGGAAGCGTCAACGTGAGTAACCATGGCTCCGGCTTTCGCAGCTGCAAGAGTAGCCCCGCCGGTGTACGCAAAAAGATTAAGCACTTTGACTTCTGCATCGGGATTCTCGGCTTTTTTTCTGCGGATAAGCTCTGAAAACCAATCCCAGTTTACAGCCTGTTCGGGGAACAGGCCCGTATGCTTAAAAGCAAAAGGCTGAAGATTGAACGTAAGCTCTTTGTAGTTGATACACCAGCGTTCAGGCATATCAAACATTTCCCATTCTCCGCCGCCTTTCGTTGAACGATGATAGTGGCCGTTGAGCTTCTTCCATTCAGGTATTTTTTTGTCTGTATTCCAGATTACCTGAGGATCCGGGCGAAGAAGAACATATTTTCCCCAGCGTTCAAGCTTTTCACCACCGGAGCAGTCCAAGACCTCATAATCTTTCCAGTTATCGGCAACCCACATAACTACTGCCTTTCATAAATAAAAATCAATATTTGATTATATCAACTTCTTTTCTCTTTTGCAAATTTCTTCATGACAAAGCCTGTCAGAGCAGCGCCCGCAAAAGCAGCAACCGAATATCCGAGAAGCGTAACCTTTACGCCGGGACCGTCAATAAGGCCTCCCGTAAGTGACGCAATGAGGAATGCAAGACTGACAGCCACCATAAGTATAGCCTGTCCACGCACCGCATCCTTCTCCTCCATAATCTGATTGACAAAGGAAACACTTGCGGGAATAAACAATGCAAATGAAAACATCTGGAAGAACGTTGCCACATATACCATGAAAACATTCCACGCAATGAACGTAAGAAATACCTTAATAAAAAAGCATACTGCTCCGACAAAAATGAGCATACGTGTTCCGAACTTCTTTTCGAGTTTACTGAAGAAAATCATCGGAAGAAGCTCCATAACGGCTGCGAAGCTGAGCATACCGCCAAGGTCTTTCTTTGTTCCTCCGACATTTTCAATAATCTGGAAGTAGAAATTGTTGATGAAGGAATGGCTCATGTAAAACAGAAGAACACCGATAAGGAATACAAAAAACAGCTTATAGCGTCCGATAAAGGAAAACATGCTTTCCTTTTCCTTTGCCTGTTCTTCGGTAATCTTGCTCTTTGTGTCTGAACTAAGTGCGATCACAAGCAGCACGGCAATAATGTATGCGCACGTAAAGAAGCCGAATTCCGGAGCTATGTCTGCATTGTACTTATCAACAAGGTTACCGATGATAACCGAAACCACCGCAAATCCAAGCGAGCCGACAGATCGTGCCGCACCAAAATTAATTTTGACGGTTTCGTTTTCGATTCTGTAGCAAAGCGCATTAACAAAGCCCTGTGTCGATGCTGACAAAACGCAAAGCAAAATAATTACGATGGTAAACAGAATGCCTGCCTTGTCCTGCATAAGAATGACACCGAATACAAGAGCCTCAACAACATAACAGACTATGAGTATTGAAGCGAGACTGACCTTCTTTGACTTATCGGCAAACTTAGCAAGTTCCGTCTGAAATAAAACAGCAAAAGCATTTCCGAGAGCAAGGATTATTCCGATTTCGGCATTGTTGTAGCCTCTGTCCAGCATAACAACGCTGGCGAAGCTGAGAGCCGCACAGTACTGCATCCAGTATCCGCCCTGGAGAAGACCGTACAAAATGTTCATTTTTCCTGATTTCTTTTTTTCCACTAAAAAACACCCCATATATCATTTCTACCATTATAGGCAAATTGGGATAATATCATATAAATGCGTTATTATCAAGAAATTTCCTCTGAACAAAATTTGGTCTGTCCTTGCATTCCTATAAAAGCAGACGCTACATTCCAAGAAGACCGGAGCTTCTGTCAAGATCGCGAAGATGAAGAACATAGCTCACGTCTTCTTTGCGTATTTTGTCCTCTCCTGCCAAATCCGCCGAAGTTCGTGCCATTCGCAAGAGCTTATGAATCACACGCGCAGAATAACCGAATTTGTCACAGGCATTTCGAAGAAGGCTTCTCGCCTCTTCGTCAAGAACACAAAATTCGTCAATCATTCCCGAGGACATGGCCGCATTACAGCTTACCCCCGAAATCCCCTCAAACCGTTTCTGCTGAATTTTTCTCGCTGCCTCAACTCTCTTCTTCAATTCCGCAGAAGGCGGGGCAGGCGTTGCGTTCTCCGTTTCGAAAAGGTCCACGGGATTTACGAACTTCTGTATGTCAATTCTGTCAAGTATCGGACCGGAAAGCTTGTTTCGATATTTTATAACCTCATAATCCGTGCAACGACATTTCCTGTCCGGATAATAGCCGCAAGGGCAGGGATTCATGGCTGCTATGAGAGTAAATGCGGCCGGGTACCGGTTTGTACCGTTAACTCTGGAAATAATAACCTGCTTGTCTTCCAGAGGCTGCCTTAATGCATCCAGCGCACTTTTTGAAAATTCCGAAAGCTCATCCAGAAAAAGGACTCCGTTATGAGAAAGCGACACCTCTCCGGGATTTGCAAAAGTACCGCCTCCGATAAGCGCATTCAACGAAACGTTATGATGAGGAGCTCTGAATGGTCTTTCTTTCATAAGTGCCGAACCTTCCTTAATCATTCCGGATATACTGTGGATTTTCGTTACTTCCAGCGCCTCACATTCCGTCATCTGCGGAAGAATTGTAGGAATGCGCCTCGCTATCATCGTTTTTCCGCACCCCGGTCTTCCGATCATAAGCACATTGTGACCTCCCGCTGCCGCAAGCACAATAGCCTCAACCAAGGAATTCTGCCCCTTTACTTCCGAAAAATCCGGCACTCTTTGTTCTTCATTTTCAGCGGTATCATATTCGGGCGGAAGCGGGGCCGATATTCTTCCCTCCAGAAATGAAATAACATCCTGAAGAAAATCAAAAGCGTATATATCCATATCAGAGACAAGCTTTGCTTCCGCATAATTTCCCGACGGAAGAATGATGCGCCTTATCCCTGCAGCCTTCGCCGCCAGAATCATCGGTAAAATCCCTTTACAGGAGCGTAGCCTTCCGCCGAGTGAAAGCTCACCGAGAAATCCATAAGAGGACGTATTTTCCGGATGAATATATCCGGTCTGCATAAGAAGAGCCATTGCAAGCGCCAGATCATAATGAGATCCTCTCTTTCTTCTGTCACAGGGAGCCAGACTCAAAACAATCTTGCTTTCGGGGAGTATGTATCCGCAATCCCCGAGAGCAGAGCGAATTCTTTCTCCCGCTTCTTTTACCGCAGTATCTCCCATTCCGATGATGGAAAGGCTCTGCCGGTCGTCCGGCAGTATGCTCGCCTCTATATCCACAACATAGCCGTCTATTCCCTGAATTGAAAAACTCTTTACTTCCGAAGCCATATTCTGTCCCCCTCCACAAAAACCAAGTCGTTCATCTCCATATCAGTGATTATTCCGTAAACCGCTGAACCGTCTTTTCCAATCACATCCGAAACCGCAGGAATTGTCGAACTGCCTCCGGTCTGTTTCAGATGGTCCATAATCGTTCTCACTTCGTCATTTCCCGTCTTCTTTTCTTTCGTCTGCCCCTTTGTAACCGCTGTCTTCGTTTTATTTACCTTCTTTGTCTCTTTTGCGAATGAAAAAACCGAATCAGGAAAAATCCCGGGCAAAGTCAGCTGTTCATTTTCGTCCTCAAGCAGGTCTCCGGGCATGTAAAGTCTTGCTTTTCCTTCCGCAATAAGCCTGTTACAGCCCTCACTGGTTTTCGAATCGATTGGACCGGGACAAGCATACAGCCTTTTACCATAAAGCAGGCTGTCCTCTGCGGTAAGTAATGCTCCGCTTATTCTGCCCGCCTCGGTTACAAGAACATAATCGGAAAACGCGGCAATTATTCTGTTTCTCCTTGGGAAAGTTTCATTTCCGGCAGGATGACCGGGTGAATACTCAGAAATAACAAGACCATTTTCGATGATACTTTCATAAAGCAAACGATGTTCCGCAGGATAACATATGTCTATCCCGCAACCCAATACGGCAACGGTGTAACCACCAACTTCAAGCGCAGCCCCGTGTGCATAGGAATCTATCCCCTTCGCCATTCCGCTCACAATTGCCACACCTCTGGCTGCAAGCTGTTTCGCAATTGTCCCTGTAATGCTTTTACCATATTCGGAACATCGTCTGGAGCCGACAATTCCGACGCTTCTCATACCGGTTCTGAATTCTCCGCGGCAATAAAGAATAAGCGGAAGATCGTTTTGATCCATTATGCCGTAGTCCTTATACGGCGTAATGTAAACCTGTTTTTTTAAGCAGTCGTCCCAAATGCGTTTTGCCCTGTCCAGACACAAAAAAGGCTTTTCGAGCTTTTCCGACAAAGCATCATATACTGCCTTCGGCGATCCGTGTCCTGCAATAAGCCGCCTCTTTTCAGCGAGGCCATACCCCTTAAGCTCGCTGAGCCATATCCAATAGATCATAAAAACCCCCAATGATAATCTTAGCGTCATACAACGCCCGTCATTATCGTAAATGACGGTTTTCAGATTCGTCAATGGGGGTGTATGTAGAAAAATGAAGTATTGAATTGTGCACTCTGCACAAGAAAAACCCGTTTATGTTGTTTCCCGAATGCTGATTTCGTAAGGAAGCAACGTGATTTCAGCAGTTTCTCGTCCTTCGATTATTTCCGTGAGAACAGTGGCAGCAACCTCGCCAAGCTTTTTAACATCAAAATTAAGCGAAGTAACCGCAGGAACATGTGAATCCAGGAGGCTGGAATTGTAAAAGGATGCTACTTTAACCTTCTTCGGTACGGAAACACCGTCCCTTTGCAGCTTCTGGAGCACTCTGGCGCATATCATATCATCCATGCAGACGATACACTCCGCTCCTTTTGACAATAATTCTCCGGTGATGGATTCAATGGAGTTGTTATTTTCAACATTAAGGTACACGAGTTCGGGATTTATGCGGATATCTGCAGCCCGGAAGGCATCTGCAAAGCCAAGATATCTGCTTCTCGTTACCATATGAGCATTGTTTCCTCCGATAAGTGCCACTTTTTCGGTGCCGCTCTTCAGAATATATGAAGTAAGCTCACGACAAGCACTCCGGTGGTCATGGTCTACTCTTACGATTCCGGTGTCTTCCGTGTTTCCGATTGCTACGAAAGGAATTTCTTTTCGTTTTATCATTGCCGCAATTCCGTCATCGACAGTTGTTCGGCTCATGATTACGCCGTCAATCTTATTGTTTACAAGTATTCTTTCAAGATTCTTTGTATTGCTTTCGGATACATAAACGGCAAGAACATCATAATCCCGCTCCGCTGCCGCCTCGCAGACACCATACATACATGTCTGGAAGAAGGGGAGTTCAGAGGCATTACAGTCGGAGGGCATAATCATTGCTATGTTATACGTTTTTGACTGAGCCAGACTTTTCGCAATTACGTTAGGCTTATAGCCATTTGCTTCAATGTATTCAATTACTTTTTTACGGGTTTCCTCGCCGATACGCCCTTTTCCGGATATGGCTCTCGATACTGTTGTTTTTGAGACACCGAGAGCGTCCGCAACATCAAGGATCGTAATTTTCTTGTCCATAAGTCCCCTCGTTTTGCATTTTTTAATGAATCAATTGCAGTTTCGACCAACTTAGCCGAAAGCATTGACATCACATATTTCTGTGTTGTATTATTTTTCTGCGCAAGCGGTTGCACATTGAGATTTTATCAGCATTTGTTCAAAACGTCAATAATGCCGTTTCAAATGACGAAAATATTGCCTGCTGAAAGAATGTCTGATAAAATGAAATCTCAAGCAACAACTTAACACTAAAACCTACAGGAGGATTCCCATGAATATTCTTGTTACAGGCGGTGCGGGCTATATCGGAAGCCACACTTGTGTAGAGCTGCTTAACAGCGGTCATTCTTGTATTATTGTCGACAACCTCTACAATTCAAACGAAAAGGTTGTAGACCGTATTAAAAAGCTGTCAGGTAAGGACGTAAA
This sequence comes from Lachnospiraceae bacterium, assembly GCA_045598045.1. Classification (GTDB taxonomy): domain Bacteria; phylum Bacillota; class Clostridia; order Lachnospirales; family Lachnospiraceae; genus RGIG3528. The sequence continues at coordinate 28,144 of JAZLLG010000019.1, forward strand.
ATTTTACAACAACGACCTTCTCGACAAGGAAGCTCTCAACAAAATCTTTAATGAAAACAAAATCGACGCGGTTATCCATTTTGCCGGTCTGAAGGCAGTTGGTGAATCCGTTGTCAAACCTCTTGAATATTACCATAACAACATTACCGGAACGCTTACTCTTTTAGACGTAATGCGCTCTCACAATGTTAAAAATATCATTTTCAGTTCCTCCGCAACAGTTTACGGAAAGCCTGCTTTTGTTCCCATTACCGAGGATTGTCCCAAGGGTGAGCTTACCAATCCTTACGGACGCACAAAAGCGATGCTTGAACAGATTCTTACGGATATGAACACCGCAGATCCCGAATGGAATGTCGTTCTTCTTCGTTACTTCAATCCCATCGGTGCACACAAGAGCGGCAATATCGGCGAAGATCCCAAAGGCATCCCGAACAATCTTGTTCCTTACGTTGCGCAGGTCGCTGTCGGCAAGCGTGAGTTCATAAATGTTACCGGTAATGATTACGATACCCCCGACGGAACAGGAGTTCGTGATTACATCCACGTTGTCGATCTTGCAAAGGGTCACGTGGCCGCCCTCAAAAAAGTTGAAAAAGGCAGCGGCGTTTCCATTTACAATCTCGGAACAGGAAAGGGTTACAGCGTTCTTGACGTTGTCAAGGCTTTCTCTAAAGCGTGTGGCCGTGACCTTCCTTACAAGTTTGCTCCCCGCCGCCCCGGAGACATTGCAGAATGCTATTCCGACCCTGCAAAAGCAGAAAGGGAGCTTGGCTGGAAAGCTGAGAAGAGCATCGATGAGATGTGTGAAGACTCCTGGAGATGGCAGAGTCAGAATCCTGACGGGTATAACAGCTAATATAAAAAGTCAGACCATTTCGGTCTGACTTTATTTTTACCAGTTTTTGCGTTTGTAGAATATATGATCTTCGAGGAAGTAGCACTTTGTGTATTCAAGCACAGGATACTTCCCGTTTTTCTTTTTATAGGCTGAATTTATCGTCTGGAAGTAGATGAAATCACCAATGTTGTTGCGACCCGCAAGGCACTCCTCAACCGCTTTCCAGCAATCATCGCGGATGCCGTTTTTCTGAGCACGTTGAACAAGATAATCGGAAGAACCGGCAAACTGTCCTTTGGCATAAATAACTTCCTTCAGAGTATAGCCCCATTCGCCGTCTTCCATTCGGTTTCGGATAACGTTTGCAACCGCAAGTTTTCCTTCATACTTCTGGTTTCCTGCTTCCGTCTGAACTATCGTTGCAAACAAAAGCTTTTCTTCGTCAGTCATTTCAAGAGGCGCCCGCCATGTTTCCGGCACTTCGAAAATCTGCGATTTTGCAAGCGCTGCTTTAATCTGATTTTCGAGTTTTTTGTCCTCAATTTCCTTATTTGTGTAGCCTACATCATAGTCAAACTCAAGCGTAAAGTATTCGGCAAACATATATCCCTTTTTATCATCGCTGAGCTGAACACAGAACCATTCCGGCGTACTTTCGGAAAGAAGAATATGGAAGCGGTCTCCCTTCTTCGCCGGTGTCCCGATTTTAGGATAGTCGGTGCCCGGTCCGCTTCGAATGTTGACTTTCGTCTCGGTAACAACACCTGTGCACGCTCCGTCATAGTCAACACAGCAAGCCGCTTCATAGCCGATTGTTGTATATTCTTTGAAAACGTACGCTTCGGAAATGCTACCCGTTTTTATTTTAATCCATTCTTCACCGTCTTCGAGAAGATATGCATAGCTTCCCTTGTAAATCTTTCCGATTATGGTGGAATTATCATCCGAACTCGGAACGGAACGGATGTTCAATGTTGTCGTAATGTTTGCAAGAACAATGCCTGCCTCGTAGTATACCGGCGTTGGCGACGGTGTGGGTGTCGGTGTAAACGTCGGTGTTGGCGTATTTGTCGGCGTAGGTGTGTTCGTCGGCGTAGGCGTATTCGTCGGTGTAGGCGTGTTCGTCGGTATAGGTGTGCTTGTCGGCGTGGGCGTATCCGGCACGGCCGTTGCCTGCACATCATTTGCAGACGTCAAAGTCGGAACTGCATTTTTTTCGTTCTCCGTACTATCGACATCGGCAGACGAAGTCTTTTGCTCCTCCGGAAGATGCGCTGCGCTTGTGTATTCCCGTACACCCCCTGCAAGCATCACAACGAAAAAACATACCATCGTTGTCAACACATATAAAATTGTTCGCTTTGCTTTCCCCATATCAATCAGATCTCAGTAATCTCCGTAAGTTCCCAAACTCTTATGTTGTACGGCTGAATTGCAGAGCCGCAGTATTCACAGAATTTATTGCCAAGCGATGTTATTGCACCGCCGCAGTTCGGGCAAGTTGCCGCATAAGCCTTTTCAAAGCCCATCTTTTCCGCATCCTGAACGTAAGACATAATTACATTAAAACGTGTCTGTACTTTCTTTTCATCCGGCCTTACATACTCAACCGCATGCTGAACGGTTGCGTAGCACGTGCCGAGATTTTTTTTGTATTCGTAAAGGGCGGATTTGTGTATTTTGATTTTTGCAAAACCCTTATCCTCAAGAAACTTAACAAGATGTTCCTTTGTCTCATCCTGAAACTGCATCCAATTGAGCTCAGGGAAGTCCTTTTGAAGCTTTGGAAGATAAACCGACGTCATTCCGGAAATCGATTTGGGCTCCTCATCCAGAAGCTCCTGCTGCTTCAGTATCTGCTGAAGGTCATCCGTTCCGAAGCCTCGTCTCGCTATATTTTTAGCCTTCGAAACTATCGATAAAATTATGCCGATGATGACAATTGCAAAAACGATGAATACTATCACCGGAACAATCGTAAACATAATGTTAAATATTTTCATATTCATAGTTTGTACCCTCATAAACGACAGAAAAGAAATGCAGGTTACATCCCGGGACATAACCTGCAATATTTTATCATCTTTTTCATTTTACTGCAACTGTGCCGTATAAAGGTCGTAGTATTCGCCCTTCTTTGCCATGAGTTCCTCATGATTACCGCTTTCGGCGATGCGTCCGTTATTCACGACAAATATACGATCCGCATTCTTGATTGTAGAAAGACGATGCGCAATAACAAAGCTTGTACGTCCTTTAAGAAGCGTTGCAATACCTTCCTGGACAAGCATTTCTGTCTTTGTATCGATGGAGGACGTTGCCTCGTCCAAAATAAGTATCTTCGGCATCGAAACCATCGTTCTTGCAAAAGCGAGAAGCTGTTTTTCACCTGCGGAAAGTCCTGCCCCTCTTTCGGAAAGCTCCGTGTCGTAGCCTTTTTCCATCTTCATGATGAACTCATGAGCGTGCACGGCTTTTGCCGCAGCTTCAATCTCCTCGTCGGTGGCGTTGAGCTTACCGTACCTGATGTTGTCACGGATGGTTCCCGTAAAAAGGAAGTTGTCCTGAGTCATTACGCCCATTTGCTCTCTGAGGCTTTCAATGGTAACTTTCTGAAGGTCATATCCGTCAATGAGCACCTGTCCATCCGTAACATCATAGAAACGGCTTATAAGGTTTGCGATTGTGGATTTGCCGGCACCTGTAGGTCCTACAAGCGCTATGGTTTCGCCGGCCTTAACCTTAAAAGAAACATTATCAAGCACGCCCTTGGACTCGTCATAGGAGAAGGAAACATTCTTGAACTCAACTTCTCCGTTAATTTCCGGAAGCTGCTCTGCATCGCTTGCATTGAATACTTCCGGCTTAGTGTCCATAATCTCGAATATACGCTCTGCACCTGCAATATTTCTGACAAACTGATTGTACAGGTTGCCAAGCTGCGAAACCGGGTCCCATACCATGCATGCATAAGTAACAAACGCCATAAGGGTGCCGACGGGAGCTGCATCCGCCCCGAGGATCTTAACACCTGCGTAGTATAGAAATATTGTTGCAAAACCGGAGCAGAACTCGATAACCGGGCCGAACCAGTCATTAATCGCAACTGCATTCTTGAAAGTCTGCCAGTTCTCCTGATTGACCTCATTCATGGTTTTATTTGTTTCATCTTCAGCCGCAAACCCTTGAATTACTCGGATTCCTGCAATGTCTTCATGAATAAAGCCCGAAAGATTTGAATCCTTCTTTCTGTGAAGATGCCAAAGTACACGGCATTTATTCTGGATGAAGAAAAGTCCGCCCGCAAGAAGCGGGAAAGTAATAAGGCTCGCTATTGTAAGAACCCAGTTCTTAACAAGCATTATTACGAGAACTGCGATAAGTGTCGCAATCTGAGGGAACAAAGTGGTTACAACATCGGAAAGAACTCCTTTCAGGGAATTGACGTCTCCGATTACTCTTGCAATAATTTTTCCAGCCGGTCTTGAATCAAAAAACTTCAAGCCGAGCGTCTGAATGTGCTCGTAAAGCTCAACTCTGATTTTAACGAGAACATCGTTTGACATAAGTGCCATAAGGTACATTCTGAGTTTGATAAGCAGAATGTAAATAACGTTAAGTATCAGTCCGAGAATAATAAGGCTGATGAGCGATTTTGTGTTCTTCTCCGCAATATGCACGTCGATTGCGCGCTCAATCAAAAGCGGATTAATAAGCATAATGGCTATTGTAACCGCCATCGTGAGGAGAACTCCGATAATCAGCCCTTTGTAACTAAGCAGATACTTGAGGAGTCTGAACAGCGTCTTTGTCTTACTTGTCATAGACGTGTTTTCGTCCTGTCTGACTGCATTGACTGCCATGTATATCCCCCCTTTCTTATTCTGTAACCCCGTACTGAGCGGAATAGGTCTCGAAATAGAGCCCCTTCTTCTTCAGAAGTTCTTCGTGAGTTCCGCGCTCAGCTACTGTTCCGTCCTTCAGAACGATAATTTCGTCTGCATGGCGCACAGCGGAAATACGGTGGGAAATAATAATTTTTGTAGTATCATTAAGTGTTTCAAGTGTTTTCTGGATGTCATGTTCCGTCTCTGTATCAAGCGCGGAGGTGGAGTCATCCAAAACAAGAATGGGCGCATGCTTTGAAAGTGCCCTTGCGATGGAAAGTCTCTGCTTCTGGCCGCCGGAAAGTCCGACACCACGTTCACCGATAACTGTTTCACCCTTATCCGACAATTCTTCAACAAAGTCTGCGGAAGCCTTTTTAAGTGAATCCGCAATTTCTTCTGCGGAAGTATCTTCTTTTTTACCGAAACGAATATTTTCATTAACGGTATCCGAGAAGAGGAAAACGTCCTGCGACACTTGCGAAATGCTCTTACGGAGCTGCGACAATGACAGCTCTTTTACGTCCGTCCCGTCAAGCAGAACCTTGCCGCTTGAAGGATCGTAGAAACGAAAAAGCATTGTAATTATGGACGTTTTTCCCGATCCGGTGGCCCCCATGATACCAAGGGTTTTTCCGTCGGGAAGATTAAAGGAAATGTCTTTAAGAATCTCTTTGTCGTTGATTGAGAAGGAAACGTGATCAAACGCAACCGCACCCTTTACCTCGTCAAGAACGACCGGATTTTCGGGGCTGACGATTACGGGCTTCTCATCTGCGATTTTCTTAATCTTCTTGTAGGAAGCAAAAGTATTGGCAAGTTCGTTTGATACCCAGCCGATCATATCCATGGGCCAACCGATGTAGTTGCAATAGGAAATGAACGCAGCAAGCGTACCAAGAGTAATCTCCCCGTCAATTACCATCTTTCCGCCAAGGAGAAGTGTTACAAGCGGAAGCACTCTGGTAATAAGCTGGAACAAAGGATAATACTTAATCATTACCTTTGACTGCTTCATATTTAATTCGTAATACTTTTTATTGTGTGAAAGGAACTTGTCAAGCTCGAACTTTTCACGAGCAAAAGCCTTAACCGTACGTGTTCCGGAAATGTTCTCTTCCGCAACGGTGTTAAGCGTTGCACTTTCCTCGGAAATATCCTCATATACTTTATCAAGGCGTTTCTCAAGGAAGATTGCGAGAAAACCCGCAACGGGAATCATTATACAAGGGAATATCGAAAGCTTCGGGGAAAGCTTGAACATGTTGATTACAACAAGTGTCATATGAAGGATGATTTCCATCATAAGCATTCCGATAAAGCCGATGCCGCCCCAGATGTTTCCGATATCACCGGTCATTCTTGACATGATTTCGCCGGTATTGGTGCTGTCAAAATAACCCATTGAAAGAGTCTGAACATGACGGAAAAGATCGTTTCTCATATCCTTTGCAACGCTTGCACCCGCCATATCAAAATTATATTCTTTTGCAAACTGGAAAACCGTTCTTCCAAGTGTGATGATAAGAAAAGCCCCGAGGCAGGTGAACAAAAGTTCCGTCTTGCCGTTGCCTATTACGTCATCGATAATTCTTTTTGTAACCTGAGGTGAACAGTTGTCCAGCACAACCGAAAGAACGAGGCTGACGGTGCCGATAAGATAGCGCCACCAGTAGTGTCCCATATATGTACTGATTTTCTTCATTTTTACCTCCGATCCCGGTGCAAGACATAGTATGCCTGAAAAAGCACCGTCGGACTGCTAGTTTTCCTAAGTTGTCTAAGTTGTTTGTTTTGATGATGATATACCACGAACTTTGTGGCGCTGATAAGATATTTTCCGAATCACAGGTTTCGGAAAATAAAAAAACCGTGGCATACCTTCAGAATGCCACGGTAAAGATTCACTCACGCTATAGTGAAAAAGATACCGAGGCAAGCTGTTTTCTTGTTTTTAAGATTGATGATTGACATTTATTGCTTACCTCCTTTTCCTTAATTTTGTCATCGGGTAGAAAATAACACTTCGTTTTGGAATTGTCAACCCTGAAAATAAATCTTTTTTTATTTTATGAAAATTTTGCCATTAAATTGCAAATTGTTATCCTAAATGTGTCAATTCTGTGTCAAAAACAAGTTCAACGCTGAATTGTGTCCGATCCGAAAGACGGAATGAAACTTTCCTTGGCCACATCTCCCTCCTGGATAAATGCGTTTTCAACACCAAGCTCCAAAGCGTAATCAACAAGCTTCTCATATTCACGTTTCGTACATTTACGATTAATCTCACTGTACTCCTCAGGAATATCAAACGGTGTGTACTGACTCATAAGACTTAAATAAACATCATCTTTGTAGGTTTCGTATATGTACTTAACACAAGCCTGTGATTCCTTAACATGGCCCGGGAGCAGAAGCTGACGCACGATAATGCCTTTTTTCATCATACCGCGTTCATCAAACTCCGGAGTTCCTGTCTGCCGAAACATTTCCGCAATAGCCTTCCTTGCTACGGAAGGATAGTCGGGAGCTTTTGAATACCTGGCGGCAAGCTCGGAAGAATCGTATTTGTAATCGGCAAGCCAGATGTCGATAAGTCCTTCCATCTCTTTCAGCGTTTCGACACTGTCATAGGAAGATGTATTGGAAACTACAGGGATGTGAAGCTTTCCCCTGGCCATTTCAAGACTTTCCTTTATTTGAAGATAATAGTGTGAAGGCGTGACAAGGTTAATATTGTTTGCGCCGATATCCTGCAAACGAAGATATTCCTCGCAAAGTTCGGAGGAAGTTACTTCCTTTCCGACAGCTCCGCCTGAAATATCACGATTCTGACAGTATACACAATGAAGGTTACAGCCTGAAAAAAACACCGTGCCGGAGCCTTCTTTACCTGACAAACACGGCTCTTCCCAAAAGTGAAGAGCCGCGCGTGTAATCAATATTTTGTTTGGGGAACCGCAAACGCCGGGTTTACCGGTGCTGCTTCGGTCCGCATTACAACGTCGCGGACATTCGTTACAGAAACTACTGTTCATCTGTCTTTTCCGAAATTTCTGTTTCTTCGCTAACCTGCTCTTCCGGTTCTGCTTTGATTTCTTCAGTAGGAGCGGCCTCTTTTTCAGCTTCTGCCTTTGCAAGAGCCTCCGCAACGGGGTCTCTGTCCGGCTTTCTTACAAAGAAAATGAAAAGAGCGATGCCTATTACGATTATGAAGAATGAAATGAACTGCGATGTAGAGAAAATGCCAACGCTGCCCCTCTCCTCATCGCCTCTGAACAACTCGATGACATAACGTCCGATGCTGTAAAAAATCAGGAAGAACGACGTTGTTACACCGGGTTTCTTTTTGAAAAGCTTTGAAATTACAAATACAAGAACAAGGAAATTAAGGAGATTTGCCACGATTGACATAATCTGCGTGGGATAAAGCCACACATGATTTGGAGCAAAACGGGAATTCTCAAACACAATGTGGAAAGCTGAATCGGTCTCGGCGCCGTAACAGCAGCCGGACATGAGACAACCGACACGACCAAAAGCCTGAGCTATTGCTATTTCGGGAATGATTAAGTCGAACCACATCATAGTGTCAAGCTTCTTGACTTTACAGTAGATGATGCAGGCAATACTGCCTCCGATAATGCCACCATAAACGACAAAACCGTTTGTTATGTCGAGCAAAAGAGACGGATCCGCAATAATGGACTTAATTTCCACAATGTAGAACATAAGCTTTGCACCGAGGATGCCGCCGATAGCTGCCCACATGGCAAGATCGAAACATGTGTCCACACTTAACTTGCGCTTTCTTGTGCGGATTTCCGCAACAACGTAAGCAACAATAATTCCAAGTGCGATGAAAAGACCGTAACTGTGAATGGTAAACTTTCCGATACTGAATAAATCTTCCTTCATCTTAACCCCTGTTAAACAATATGTCCGCACCGCCAAAAGACAGTGCGGACATTGTTAATGTTTTATTATTTTACAACTTTCTTAACTGCAGCAACAACGTTTTCTGTTGTGAATCCGTACTTAGGGAAGAGTGTTGAGTAAGGAGCGGATGCACCGAAGCCCTTCATGGAGATGATTTCTCCGTCGAGACCTGTGTACTTGCCCCAGCCGAAGTCGATAAGTGCTTCAACTGCTACTCTTGCACGTACGTTCTTAGGAAGAACGCTTGCCTTGTACTCTTCAGACTGCTCCTCAAATACATCTGTTGAAGGCATGGAAACGACTCTTACGTCGATGCCGTCCTTAATGAGCTCTGCTTTTGCATTAACCGCAAGCTGAACTTCGGAACCTGTAGCGATAATGATTGCATCAGGTGTAGCCTTTGCGGAATCCTCGAGGATGTAACCACCCTTAAGAGCTTCCTTGGAAGAACCAGCAAGCTGAGGAAGGTTCTGACGTGTGAGAACAAGAGCTGTAGGTGTTTCCTTGGATGTAACTGCCGAATACCATGCTGCAAGTGTTTCTGTTGCATCTGCAGGACGGAATACATGGAAGTTAGGAAGTGCACGGAGCATAGCAAGCTGCTCGATAGGCTCATGTGTAGGACCATCTTCGCCGACACCGATGGAGTCATGTGTAAATACGTATGCTGTAGGTATTCTCATGATGGAAGAAAGTCTTGCCATAGGCTTTGTGTAATCTGAGAATACGAAGAATGTGGAAACGAAACCTCTGAGGCCGTGAAGTGTGATACCGTTGCCGATAGCTGTCATGGCAAGCTCACGTACACCAAAGTGCATGTTGCGGCCAAGTCTGTCGTCCTTGGAGAAGTCTCCCATATCCTTCATGTATGTCTTTGTGGAAGGTGAAAGGTCTGCTGCACCACCGAAGAGTGAAGGAACCTTATCTTTAAGTCTGTTGATAACCATACCGGAAAGATTTCTTGTTGCTTCCGGCTTGTCTTCGTATGCCCAGTACTCTGCATCGTCGATGAGAGGCTTTGCAATGTCAAGATTGAACTCGTCGTCCCAGGCTTTCTTCATCTCAGGGAACTTCTCGCAGTACTCTTTGAACATCTTGTTCCAAGCATCCTCAGCGGGTGCGAAGGACTTTGTGATTTCTGCGTAGTTGTCGTAAACTTCCTGAGGTACAAAGAAAGGCTCTGTTGAAGGCCAGCCGAGGTTTTCCTTGAGTGCGAGAATGTTCTCGTCGCCAAGAGGCTCACCGTGAGCGCTTGCCTTACCCTGCTTTGCGGGACAACCGAAACCGATCTGTGTGTGGCAGATGATGCATGAAGGACGTGTCTTGTCAGCCTTAGCTTCGTCGATAGCCTTGCCTACTGCATCCATATCGTTGCCGTTTGCAACATCGATAACCTGGAAACCATAAGCTTCCATTCTCTTTGCTGTATCATCACAGAAAGCAATGTCTGTGCTTCCTTCGATGGAAATCTTGTTTGAATCATAAAGAATGATGAGCTTGCCGAGGCCAAGTGTGCCTGCAAGTGAGAAAGCTTCATGTGAAATGCCTTCCATCATACATCCGTCGCCGCCGAGAGCGTATGTGTAGTGGTCAACTACAGGATAGCCGGGCTTGTTGAACTTTGCAGCAAGGTGTGCTTCTGCAATTGCCATACCGACTGCCATACCCATACCTGCACCGAGAGGGCCTGTTGTAGCTTCAACGCCTCTTGTGTGACGGTACTCGGGATGACCGGGTGTAAGTGAATCAAGCTGTCTGAACTGCATAAGGTCCTCTTTCTTAAGACCATATCCAAACAGGTGAAGAAGTGAATAAAGAAGCATTGAACCGTGTCCGCCTGAAAGGATGAAACGGTCTCTGTCTGCCCAGTCGGGGTCAGCGGGATTGTGCTTAAGCTTCTTTGCCCAAAGCTCGTACGCGATATCAGCACAGCCGAGAGGAAGTCCCGGATGACCTGATTTTGCCTTCTGAATACCATCTGCAGCGAGAACGCGGATTGCGTTTGCAGACATCTGATCGATTTTTGTTGCCATGATTTATCCTCCTGTTTTTGCGAAGCGGAAATGCCTCGTATCTTACTGAAAATTTCGGGATAGTTATAACTTAGATATTTATAACTGTCCACGCAGTCTGTGTCAATATATTATCAATTTTCGTCACTCATAAATTCGTAAAGAGAACCAAATCTGTAGCCCTCGGCGCGAAGCATGTCGATGACATCGGCCATAGCCTCAACATTTGAGCTTGAATCGTTGTGCATGAGAATGACAGCTCCGTTATGATGGTTTTCTTTTATGTGGTCGATAACGTAATCCTTGCCGGGCTGATTGTTCTGGTCGTAATCACCATAAGCCACGCTCCAGTGATAGGTGGAATAACCGAGATCACGAATAATCTGAAGCACCTGTTTGCTGTATGTTCCGCCCGGACAACGGAAGAAAGGATCCGGCGTAAGTCCCGTGAGCTCATACATACGTTCTTCAAACCCTACAAGCTCATTTACCGCTTCTTCGTTGGAGATTTCCGTAAGCTTTGTGTGAGTCGAGGTATGATTGCCGATAACGTGCCCTTCCTCACGCATTCTCTTAACTTCTTCCACTGATTTTTCAAGAAACATCTTTGTACAGAAGAATGTAACCTTTACATCCTTTTCCTTGAAAATATCCAGCATTTTCATGGTGTTTTTCGTCGCGTAACCACAGTCCAAGGTGATATACACAACTTTATCATCATCCGTAACATTCGGGTTAAGGTAGAAACAGTCAAACTCGGTAATATCGAACTTCGCCCAGTTTCCTGCGGGAAGATGGTCCTTTGTGCGCTTGAAGCTCCAGTTGTAAGATGTAGGGTCCAGTTCGTCGTATACTTTATTTGTTATGTTCGCAAGAACCGTTTCTTTTCTCGTGTCATAGTAACTTTGTTCACGTGAAAGTTCTTTAAGTGATTTTGTTGGTGTCGGTGTAGGCGTATATGTGGGTGTGGGTGTATCCGTCGGTGTCGGTGTGTTTGGCACGGACGTAGTCTGCACAGGGTCTGCAGTCGTCGGATTGCTTAATGTCTCCGTGTTTTCCGTGCCCGAAGATGAATTCGGTGCGGATACACCCGGCACAGGTGTCGGAGCATTCGCGGAAGGCACATTTTCACCGCCCTTAACGGATACGTTTACATAGTATAAAACGCCAAAAACGACAAGAGCCAGAACGCACATGCCGTTCAGAATGTAGGGTACAAAGCCCTTTGCTCTTGCCTTTTTTGTATTCTTGCCCTGTTCCTCGGAAGAAGGGCCGTTTTGTGTTTCTAAATCTGTCATTGCTTAATTTCCTGCTGCTGCGAAAAGTTTTGCTATATCATCCGGTGAAAGTGCCGCATTGGGATCTGAAAGATCCACGCCTGTTGCTGCCGCAAGGTCTGCTTCGGACGCGGGTTCAGGTTCCGGATCCGGTGCAGGTGCATCTCCACCGTTTGCTGCTGCAAACAGCTTTGCGATATCATCTGCGGAAAGTGCTGCGTTGGGATCTGAAAGATCCACGCCTGTTGCTGCCGCAAGGTCTGCTTCCGATGCAGGAGCCGGTTCAGGTTCAGGTTCTGCTGCAGGTGCATCGTTACTGTTTGCTGCCGCAAAAAGCTTGGCAATATCATCTGCGGAAAGTGCTGCGTTGGGGTCTGAAAGGTCCACACCTGTTGCTGCCGCAAGGTCTGCTTCCGATGCAGGTTCCTCAGCTGCTTTCTTTCTGCCGCCCTTTTTCTTTGCAGGCGCTTCGGCTTCCTCTGCGGGAGTTTCTTCTGCTACGGGCTCTGCTGCAGCTTCATCTGCTGCAGGTTCCTCGGGAATTTCGATGTCGGGGATCTCAAGTGCGGGCTCTTCCGCTACTTCCTCTGCTGCGGGCTCCTCGGGAATTTCGATGTCGGGAATCTCAAGTGCGGGCTCTTCTGCAACTGCTTCCTCTGCTGCGGGTTCCTCAGGAATTTCTATGTCGGGAATCTCAAGGGCGGGTTCTTCTGCCGCTGCCTCTGCTATAGGTTCTTCGGGAATATCAAGATTTGAAATGTCAATTAACGGTTCTTCCGCTGCGGGTTCTTCTACAGGAACTGCTGCAGGCATCGGAGCAGGAGCCGTATATGCGGGAGCTGCCATTCCGGGTGCAGGATACATAGGAGCCGCCATCACAACCTGAGGAGCTGCGGTTGCGGCTTTCTCCGCCACAGACTCAATTGTCTGCTGAAGCTTTGGGAGTGATCCGTTTAAATCATCGATGCCGCATTCAACATTCTTTACACTGTTGAGTACATCATCAAGTACTTCCTTTTCGCTCTCGGCAATCTGTCTTGCATTCTCTTTATTGTATTTAACAATGGTCTTTATGCCGGCATTCTGCTCGTCAATAACCTTGTCAATTTTATCCTGCATAACCGCAAGATGCTCTTCCTGAGCATCCGCACTCTTTTTCATAGCGGCAAACATCGCACGGCTTGTACGGTCAAGCGACTGTACCTGCTCGGCAATCTGTTTCTTGAACTCTTCTTCCGCACGCTGTCTGTCTTCTTCCTTAACTTCTTCAAGAGCTTCCTGCGCTTGAATGAGGTCATCGAACACATCCTCCTTTGAGGCAAAAATTTCATTCAGGAAGAAGTAAGCTGCAGCCATAAGAAGCAGGCATGCAACACCTACAATCCAATAAACATCATGGAATTCAAGAAGTACGAATACGGCAACAAAGCATGCTGCTGCAAAAAGCACTCCGGAAACAATCTTTTTCATACCGTTTCCTTTTTTCTTTTTACTGTCATATCCGCCGTATACTTTCTTTTTGTAGCTTCCGGTCTTTTTTCCCATAACCTTCTCCTTAGAAGTTTTTTTCATACGCAAATTAAAGGACATCCGTGTCCTACTACGATTATAACAATTCCTCAAAAAAAGTAAACTTAAAAGAGTGTGAAATATTCTACGTTTTCCTTGAAAAATAGAGGGATGTAACGTATTCTCTTAATGCAAAATTCAAAAATTAACATATGAGGATGAAAAATGAAGTTCCTTTTGGTCGGAATCAATTCAAAATTCATACATACAAATCAGGCAATACGTTCACTCAGCGCATACGTCGAAAAAGCCTGTGATGCAGACGGGGAGCCGCTTTCACGGCACCTCACCTGTGTCGAATACACAATAAACCAACAACCGGAGCAGATTATTTCGGATATTTATGAAAAGCATCCGGACGTTATCGGCTTTTCCTGCTACGTTTGGAACATTTCAATGATACGATCCCTTATTCCGGTATTAAAAAAAATAATGCCGGATACCGACATTTGGCTTGGCGGTCCCGAAGTTAACAGTCTCACGGATGCAATCCCCTCCGGAGTTCGCGGAATTATGCAGGGAGAAGGTGAGCGAATCTTTCTGGCTGTTCTTAAAGCTTATGTGTTCGAAAAACAATGTGAACTTCCGAATATCATTCGTGAAAGCGAATGTCTCAATATGGACGAGCTGCCATTTCCTTATTACAACATGCCGATTCCCGAAAACCGTATCGTTTATTATGAAAGCAGTCGCGGATGTCCTTTCCGTTGCAGTTACTGTCTTTCCTCAATCGAAAAGGCCGTTCGTTTCAGGAGCCTAAATCTTGTTAAAGAAGAACTAAAATTCTTTTTGGACAAGAGCGTACGTCAGGTAAAGTTTGTTGACAGAACTTTCAACATTGACCATACCAGAACGCTTGAAATATGGCGCTTTCTTAAGGAAAACGATAACGGCGTCACCAACTTCCATTTTGAAATATCCGCCGATTTACTGAACGATGAAGAAATCTCTCTGCTCCGGAGTGTGCGTCCCGGAGCTTTTCAGCTTGAAACCGGCGTTCAGACAACAAATTCCGGAACACTCGATGCAATACATCGACATGCATCTTTTGATAAAATCAGTGAGAACACTTTAAAAATCAAGGCTTTCAACAACATTCACCAACATCTGGACCTTATTGCCGGCCTTCCTTTTGAAAACTACGAAAGTTTCGGTCATTCCTTCGATGATGTCTATGCACTTCGTCCCGATCAGCTCCAGCTTGGCTTTCTGAAGCTTCTTTTCGGTTCGGAGATGTCGGAGCGTGCAGGAGAATTCGGTATTGTATGCTCGGACAATCCTCCTTATGAGGTGCTCTACACAAATTGGCTCAGTTTTGATGAATTGCTTAAGCTTAAGGGAATTGAGCAGGTTCTTGAGCTCTATTACAACAGCAGTCAGTATCGTCACACTTTGGAACAGCTTTTAAAGGCCTTCCCGCGTCCGTTTGTTATGTATGAAAAGCTCGCGGATTTCTTTAAATCACATGGTTATACCGACACAAACAAGCGTCGTCCGGAATACTATGATATTTTATTGGATTTTGCAGGGGAGAATGACCCTTCAAATATAAACCTGCACAAAGAGCTTCTTACTTTTGATTATTATCTTCGCGATAATGCAAAGTCCCGTCCCGGTTTCTCCGAAAAGGATGAAATTCCCAAGGACGAATTTGACAGAGTATACAAAGAAGCACAGGCTTCCGGAGCTTTTTCGTCTTATAAAAACATTCCTCTGAGAACAATCGAACATATGACGCATCTCGAGTATTTCACTCTTCCGAGTCCTCATTATGTGCTGTTTGATTACAGCATAAAGGACCCCGTTTCGTTCGAATGCAAAACCGTGGAATACGTGTGATTACTCATATTTTGTGGACTACTTGAATAAAACTTAACAATAATTGAATACTCAAAGTGAGATTTTCGTGTTATACTTACCGCAAATTAAAAATCGTCGTAAGTTAATTTTCATTTTTGGAAATCATCTTGCGGCACATCAAAAAGGAGAACAAATATGAACATTGTAGTAGGACAGTCAGGCGGCCCCACCGTTGCCATCAACGCTTCCCTTCTCGGCGTATACAAGCAGGCTATGAAGAGCGATGCTGTTGATACGGTTTTCGGTACAGTTAACGGAATCGAAGGCATCATCAACGATCACCTTGTAAACCTTAACGAGCAGCTCAATACAAACGCTAACATGGAGCTCTTAAAGGTTACACCTTCCACAGCTCTCGGCTCATGCCGTTACAAGCTTCCGGATGTTTCCAAGGATCCCGAAGTTTTCGAAAAGATTTTCAAAACATTAAAGAAGCATGACATCGGCGCATTCTTCTACATTGGCGGAAATGATTCCATGGATACTGTTGACAAGCTCTCAAAGTATGCAGCAGCTCACGGCGAGAACATCAAGTTCATGGGAGTTCCCAAGACAGTAGATAACGACCTTTGGACAACAGATCACACACCCGGCTTCGGTAGTGCAGCAAAGTACGTTGCAACAACTCTTTCTGAGATTGTTTCCGACAGCTCCGTTTATGATGTTAAGTCCGTTACCATCGTAGAAATCATGGGCAGAAGCGCAGGCTGGCTCACAGCTTCATCATGTGTTCTCCGTGCAAACGGCATTCAGGCTCCTCAGCTCATTTATCTTCCCGAAGCAGAGAACTTCTCCGAGGATAAGTTCGTTGCAGACGTTAAGGCACAGCTTGAAAAAACAAATACAGTTATTGTAGCTGTTTCAGAAGGCATCGAGCTTGGTAATGACGAGTTCCGTTCCGGCGCAGTTGACAACTTCGGTCACAAGTACCTTTCCGGTATCGGCAAGCTCCTTGAAAATGTTGTTAAAGAAAAGATCGGCTGTAAGGTTAGAAGCATCGAGCTTAACGTTATGCAGCGTTCCGCTTCACACATCACTTCAAAGACAGACGTTGATGAAGCTGAGCTCATCGGTTCAAAGGCAGTTGAAGCTGCTCTTAACGGTGAGACAGGCAAGATGATGTGCTTCAAGCGTGTTTCCGACAAGCCTTACTTTGTTGATTGCTTCGCAGCTCCCGTTTGCGAAATCGCAAACAAGGAAAAGAAGTTCCCGAAGGAATGGATCATCAACGATGGTTCCAATGTTGCCGACGCAGCTCTTGATTACTTCCTTCCTCTCATCGAAGGCGAGTGCATCATCCCTTACAAGAACGGTATGCCTATGCAGTTCAAGATTAAGAAATAATTCTCTTACAAAAAAAACAAGCGTGTACTGTTGCACGCTTGTTTTTTTGTAAAGCAGAATAAAAATCCCCTTTATTGTTTCATTCGGTGTATGGTGTCTGTGACTGCTTCCATCAGGGATGTATTCATGGCTTTGAACGATTTGAAATAATCAGTGCCTGAATCCTTGGGGTCATCGGTACTTCCGAGATTATATGTGCTTTTTGCCGATAAAACCGCACTGTCGTATTTCATGATCCAATAAGGGCTTTCATCGGAACCGGACTTGAATTTTTGGTATATTTCAAGCGGCATCTTAAATGCTTCCTGCAGTTTCATATACAAATTGCCGAAACCTATAAGAACCTTGTCACTTGCGGGGTCCTGTGTCAGATCAAATGAATCGGTTATTTTCAAAAGACTGTCACAAAGTTTTGAAGCCTCTTCTATTAATTCTTCCTTATCCCTGACTTCCTTATACGAACGGCTCCAGCTATCAAGCGTTCTGACTTCCGCAAGGTTGCCGAAAATACAATGGGTCCTGAACGGATCGGCATATTCGCAAAGCAAGGGGAATTTCTTCATCATTCTGTCATCAAAAATGGAATAAATGATTTTCAGCTTTTCTTCCTCTGTTGAATCCGCATAGCCGATACTTCTATAGTTAAACGATAGACTAAGGAAGTATTTCCGGCACTCCACAAATTCCGAAAAGATTTTCGAAATCTGGTTTCTGAGCGAATCATCACATCCGCTGAACTCAAACAGGAGCTTTGTCAGGCTCATCGTGTAGCATGCATCCATTCCTTTGTTAAGAAGCATCAGCATAAGTTTGCGTGTGCCTTCAAAAAGAGGCAGAAATGAAGCTATATTATTGCAATATGTATTAAATGACTTTATCTTTTCAATAAGTTCCGGATCGGTTCCGGGAGCGAATCCGCCCGAAGCAATTGATGCAAGTACCTTATGATTCGTCCCATAAAAGTTAATAATCTTACCGGCGTACATTATGGAATTGAGTTCTTTTGCGGCCTTTATACCTTTATCAAAGTTTCCGCCTTCAAGAGCATCCCAAATATCCGTTGCCATGGAACAGCAGTTATTATTAAACTCAATTCCCATGTTAACAAGATCTTCCATGGTTATATCCTGAAAGGAACAGCGGCTCTTGGCCGTTATTTTTATATCGCCCATTTTCCCCTCCGTCAGAATCTCACTTCATATGTGGTGATGTACCATCTTCCGTCACCATTCTTAATCATGGTGTGTCCGGCCGGTGTACCGAGCTGCTTGCCGTTTTTATCAAATGCAGCCGTGTAAACGATGGCCTCCGTAACCTTCTCACCCATGGTTTCCTTCATCTGTGCAATATCTTCATCGCTCAGGAAGAAGTTGTCCCCGCTGTTTTCATCAAAGCCGCCGATAACGGTAATCTTTGTCTTATCCGAAAGAATGTTGGCGTGAACATATTCGCCATGGAAACGCTCCTGATGGAACTCCCAGTGTCTGTCAAGCATTTCAAGCTGGAGAGCCGTTTCCCGTCTTTCGGGGTCGATACACTCACGATAAAGATTGATATTCTTTTCTTTGATAGCTGCCATAAAGATTTCAACCAGCTGTTCAGGTTCAACATCATCGGGAACAGACTTCACAGTGTACCAGGAATCCTTAACTGCCTCAACGTCTTCCTCCCCGATGAACTTGCCGGTATTTCCGTCATATTCCTCCGGAACGGCCAAAACATGTCCGGGAACATAAAGTGCAACAGGCTCTACAACCCACGCCATTACAACCGAACCAATCTTCTTTTCGCCGGCTTCCGGAATTTCGCCCGTGAAATCAACGATTTTTCCGATAACCGACCAGTTTCTGACTTCGTTCATGGTAGTATCTACCAAATTACGATATCTCTTTACGGCTTCATACGGTCCGAGCCACTGTCTGCCGTCAATTTTCAGAAAATACATGCCTGTCGAGCGTTTTCCGGTGTAAATATATTCACCGGTAACACCGTAGAACTGATTATCCGGATACAGGATTTCATCCAGGATGACATATTTTCCAATCATATCCTCAATATCAACTGCTTTGTAATCAGGTGTGGGGAATGACTTCTCCAATGTATCGGCCGCATATTTTTCGCATATTTCTTTCCAGGCTTTTTCACTTATTGCGGCATAACGTTCGCGAATCTGCTCCTCGTTTACAAGATACTGCGTAAACTTAGTATCAACATCGGTAACATTGCCTACTCCACCCTTAACGCACGCTCTTGCTCTGGAAAAAAGATCCTTTACGCGCTCGTCATCAGGTGCAAATTCAACAAGAATCTTGATACGCTCAAGGGCATCTTCCTTGTTGCGGAATGTGTAGTTCGTAGCCCCCATGGCACGTGCAATTTCTTTCTCATATTCCTCAAGATAATGAGTAGCCTGGGAAATTCGAGATGATAAATTAGTTTCGTTTACTTCAAACACTGACCTGTCAAACATTTCTCTTCTCCTTCTGTCTGTCGTTTATTGTACCCCTGATCAACACGACATTACTATTTTACTATTTTCGAGGATTTATATCAAGTTGGCAGTTTTCACCAATCAGCTTATTAATACAACTGCTCCGTCAAATCCATCAAGTCCGCTAATGCTAAGCTTCGCATTATCCTGGTCCAGAACGATTTCCACACCGGTTCGAGAGAAAATCTTTACTCCGACCTTGCTGAAATCGATATCTTTCGGAAGTTCAACAACAACCTTATCATTCTGCTTCTCAAAGCTGTGCACAACCGCAAGACAGCCCTCTATGTCCTCGCCTCTTCTGACAACCGCCTGCCATCCCTTAAGATGATGATAGCTCTTGTTGAGATTGCCATATCTGCGGTTTCGTCCGTACTTTATTATCGGTGCGGCTTCTTTGTAAAGAGCGATTGCCTTGTCGACGAGTTCCCACTGGCTTGAGGACAAATCATATACATCTCCTGAGAGACACATACGTCCAAGGAACGTATTTGAAAGTGAATATACAAGTCGCTGCTCACTGTCATTTGCACGAAGCACCGCCCAAATCTGACTTTGCGCCGGAAGAATCGCGCGGGTAACATTTGCGGCAACAACAGGAATGTTTGTCCACTCATGAGCATCCGAAAAAGATGCCATGCTCGCAAGTTCCATCATGGAAGGCTCAAGTCTGTGACCACCGGAAGAACAGTTTTCAATGACAAGCTCCGGAATCTGGTCACGTATACGTTTGAAGTAAAAACGTGATGCCTCCATATTCTGACGAAGCCCCTCTCCGAGCGACTCCGCTCCGTCACAGCCTATTCCGACGTTGTCATTATAATCAACTTTGAGATATCCGAAGCCGTTGTGCTTAAGGTTACCAATTACTCTTTCATCAAGAAACCCGGTGACTTCATGCTTACGCATATCCAGGAAGCGCCTGAAGCATGCCGTTATCGGATATCCGTCACGCTTAAGAAGACAATCCTCATTCTTAAACATATCAGAATCTTTGGCGCAATTTTCAAATTCAAACCAAATTCCGGGAATCAACCCCGCATCTCGGATTTTATCTGCAAGATACTTGAGTCCGTTCGGGAAAAGCTCTTTGTTGACTATCCAGTCTCCGATATCCGACCAGTCGTTGCCGGGCTTGACGTGCCAGCCTGCATCCATAACGCAGTATGTGATGTCATGTCCCTTGAGTGCCTCCACGAGCTTAAGCATACCTTCCTCGTTGGGATTGCCCCAGCTTGTACAATATTCGTTGAAAACAATCGGAAGACTCTTTTCAACATCCGGAACATTTTCAAGATTAATATTCTGCGCCGAAGTGAGCCTATAGCTTATTCCATCAACGTCCTCTCGGGCAACCGTAACAGTTGCAACAGGAGTACGGAAACATTCTCCCGGGCCGATGCGCTTCATCCAGTGTCCGAACTCTCTGTCTGCGATTCCACCGGAAAATGATGTTCGGTCATCTTTATTGTAGACTTCCATCTGCCAGGATGAATTTATGGCAAGCTGAAAACCTATGCTGTAGCCGTATTTCGTATCCTCCGCAATCATCCATGGAAAATATCTGCGTACGGGCATCGAACCAACTTCACCGAATCGAACACTGTTAACTCCTATGGGAATCCATGCAGGTTCAAGCTGCAAATCAAGAAAAGGTGTGGATTCAAGCTTTCCTTCCATACTCCATTTGGACTGCATCCTGTGAAGAACCATGTCCTCCTGGCGAAGCCCGGGTTCAAGACATGAAAAGCCGCAGATATTATAGGAGCTGAGCATTTCAACCATAATATCCGTGCTTTTCCCGGTTTCTATTTCCGAGTACATTTTAATGAATTTATCTCCCGGGGTATACTCCAGTGTATGACGAAGTGTAACGTCTCCCTTTTCGGTTACGCGTTTATGCGCCGTTACAATGCGCGTTGTCGTACCAATGGTTTTTACGTTCTGCCCGACAAATTTGAATTCATTTACTCCATAGCTTCCCTTCATGGAGTGACCCTGTGCAAATCCGTCCGGATATGGGTCGCCCACAAGTTTGACCGTTACAACCGGTTCTACTCGCCATCTGCCTTCGAGACACAATTTTTCTTCAAGTGATGAAGGCAGTAATATAAGACCGACGATATTACCATCGGTCTCATGTACGTAAATGGCGCTCATATCGCCAAACCTGTAGGATTTATATATCTGTTTCATGTTTATTCCTTTCGGGGAATTACAGTTTAATATTAATTGTGGAAATGGCAACCGCAACAATTCCGACGCATACAACCGCAATATCAACACCATAAGGGATGCCGACTATGAGAGAAACCACACTGTAAATAAGAAATGCTGCCGTAAAGATTCCAAAACGTACGAGATGCCTTTTTGCAAATGCCTTTCTTCTTATCGGACCTGCATTCAAAGCTTCCGTATATGTTACACCGGTTATCCAGTAGACTTTCTCTGTCAGATAAATAATCAATATAAGAGCGAAAACGGATATGGACAAAATGTTATTGAATATCGTCATCAGATACTTCATTTCCAGCGGTAAAAAAACACACGCCACACTTGCTGCCAAATATGCAACAACCCATAAGCCCAAACCTAAATAGCTTTTCTTTTTGTATACCATATAAATCCTCCTTTTCGAAGATTGCCTGTCCGTCTTCGATGATATGAGTAAATTATCACATATGTAAGCATCAATACATCGTTATATTGCAATTTTAACACTATGTATTACGCAAATCATAGTAAAAATTGCTTAACAATTTATTGTATTTTTGGATATACTCCGTGGACAAACGGTCATCGAGAGCAAGCTTTCAGGATAGCTCATTTAGGTGCTATGCAGAGGCTATGCTTCTGCAGGAGGCTTCTCGCTATTCGCACAAAAAAAACGTCCCCTGCGGGAATCGAACCCACAACTGATCCTTAGGAGGGACCCGTTATATCCATTTAACTAAAGGGACGAACGTGTGAATTATACCCCAAATATCTTGAATAATCAAGTAATAAGCCGTAGTTGTCAATGATATGTTTAATAATGGTTTGACACGGACTTATAAATAATGTATAAATTTTCATAAGTAAAAAAGGAGGGGTAAGTGTTTTTGTCCTTACGTTAAAAAAATGAGCTTAACAGAAAAAGAAATACCTTACAAAATATACCTTGAAGAAAAGGACCTTCCGAAGGCCTGGTACAACGTCCGTGCAGACATGAAAAACAAGCCTGCACCGCTTCTTAACCCGAAGACAATGAAGCCGATGACTTTTGAAGAGCTTCGTCCTGTATTCTGTGACGAGCTCATTAAACAGGAGTTGGACGACACCACTGCCTACATTGAAATTCCTCAGGAAATCCGCGATTTCTATAAAATGTATCGTCCTTCACCTCTCGTACGTGCATATTGCCTTGAAAAGCAGCTCGACACACCGGCTAAGATTTACTACAAATTCGAAGGCAACAACACAAGCGGCAGCCACAAGCTTAATTCTGCCATTGCTCAGGCCTATTATGCCAAAAACCAAGGATTACGTGGTGTTACAACAGAAACCGGTGCAGGTCAGTGGGGTACCGCTCTTTCCATGGCATGTGCATACCTTAACCTTGACTGCAAGGTTTTCATGGTTAAAGGTTCCTATGAGCTTAAGCCTTTCCGTCGTGAAGTAATGCGCACGTATGGTGCTTCCGTTACTCCGTCTCCTTCGGACACAACCGAAATCGGAAAGAAAATTCTTCTTGAGCATCCCGGCACAA
Source organism: Lachnospiraceae bacterium (assembly GCA_045598045.1). GTDB lineage: Bacteria > Bacillota > Clostridia > Lachnospirales > Lachnospiraceae > RGIG3528. Next base: position 51,112 of record JAZLLG010000019.1, read on the forward strand.
CAGGTTCTCTTGGCTGCGCCATTTCTGAAGCTGTTGAGACCGCTTCGAAGCTTGACGGTTACAGATACGTTCTCGGAAGCGTTCTTAATCAGGTGCTTTTACATCAGTCCATTATCGGTCTTGAAACAAAGGCCGCTCTTGATAAATATGACATCACTCCGGACATCATAATCGGTTGCGCCGGCGGTGGTTCAAACCTCGGCGGACTCATTTCTCCTTTTGTCGGAGAGGTCCTTCGCGGCGAAAAGAATTACAAGTTCCTTGCCGTTGAGCCGAAGGCTTGTCCTTCTCTTACGAGAGGTCGTTTCGCATATGATTACTGTGACACCGGAAAGGTTTGTCCTCTTGCAAAGATGTACACACTTGGCAGCGGTTTCATGCCGGCAGCCAACCACGCAGGCGGCCTTCGCTATCACGGCATGAATCCTGTTCTTTCCCAGCTTTATGACGATGGAATTATGGATGCAGTTACGGTTGAACAGACAAAAGTATTCGAAGCCGCAAAGATGTTTGCACGTGTTGAAGGTATTCTTCCTGCTCCCGAAAGCAGCCATGCAATCCGCGCTGCCATCGACGAAGCAATGAAGTGTAAAGAAACAGGCGAAGAAAAGACCATCGTGTTCGGTCTCACCGGAACAGGATATTTCGATATGATGTCCTACCAGAAATTCAACGACGGAATAATGACCGACTACATTCCCACAGATGAAGACCTTGAAAAAGGCTTTAAGGGATTACCCGAAATAAACTAAAACATCCGTGGGACGGAGTGAGTGCTTAGGCTCACTCCGTCCCACGGGCTCTTTTCTCCCAAGGGTCTTTTCTATTTACCAGTCCCAGTCATCGTACCAGTCGTCTTCATACCAGTAGTCGTCGCCCCAGTACCAGTCATCCCAGTCGTAATCTCTCTCGTAGTACCATGAATTCCAGGAATCTTCATAGTCGAAGTCATCCCAGCCCCAGTAGTCATTGTCGTCGTACCAGTAATCGTCGTCATAGCCATATTCCCAGTCATACCAGTTATAGTCGTCTTCGTAATCGTCCCAGCCGCTCCACTCATCGTCCCAATCGCTGTAGTCGTAGAAGCTGCTGTAATTGGATTCGCCTACAAACTTTTCAAGCCAGCCTATGTATTCGGAGTCAAAGCCGCAATTTTCGAGAATAGTCTTCAGGTCATCGTAAAACATATAGTCGCCGTAAGGAAGCGTGACTGAAATGCCTGTAAGATTCTCGTCTCCCAATGTCCTTCCGACATACAAAAGTGTATTGTTCACTGCCGAAGCCAAAGCTTTTGACTCGTCGGAATCAATGTTCTGTGCCAGTGCCATTATGTCAGTGATGTAATAATCCGAAAGGGTTGTGTCATCACTTTCATCGGAAAGCCAGTCGGAAAAATAGCCGAAGCGAGGATGCATCTTGCCGCGTGCTTTAACCTGACGGCTGTAATTGTTGCCCATCAATGCGTCTTCGTTCGCGTATGCAAAATCCTTCCAGGCCGTGTAAAGAACCTTAAGCTTTGACTGGTCCACAAGTGCCAATATTCCGTCATCACCGTACTGCTGCGCTTCATTCTCCAAAATCATATCGTCGACGATTTCTTTCGCAAGCTCAGGAGTAGAAATGGATGGGTTGGCATAGAGACTCTTCAGCCAGTCCGTATAATACCAGCCGAGACCGGACTCAAAGTCCTCCGAGAGAATCATATAGTCACAGTAATCATAAAGCGCACAGCAAATCTCAAGGGAAGACATTATACAGCAGTCCATTCCGATGAAATCAAAAACAACGCCTGAATTTCTTAATGCACGCTGTATTTCGTCAGTAGTTAGCATTCCCTCTTCATTGTACTGGTCGTAGCCGAAGCCATAAACGGGGCCACCTCCATGATTCCAGAAAAGAAGGATGTAGCGGTCGGCAGGATAGTTCTGCGCAGTCCATATGATAAAGTCGGAAAGAGTCTTTTCTTCAGTACAGTCGAGCTGGGAAAGTTCTTTTACGGTTTTAAGTCCACTGCCGGAAAGCTCGTGAATCTGGGTCTTTTTTGAAGAGATGTTGTAGTCCATCCACCTCTCCGTGCCCATCGTCTGAACAATGACGTTAACCTTATCTGACGAGCCGGCCTTTATCATTTCCGCTAAGTCGGTGGTAGCTTCACCACTTTCGGACTCAAGGTCCGAGCCGTTCATATAAACCATAACGGTTACGGTGTCTTCTCCGTTACCTTTAAGTTTTACAAGAGGTTCACGTACAACATCCGATCCAAAAGCCATTGCCACAGCGTTGGTAGAAGCAGTCGACACTTCTGTGGGCACCGGTGTTTCTGTCGGGTATGCAATATTCAGCACGGGATCCTGTGATACAGGAGTCACCTGCACTGTAGGGTTTTGAACAACCGGTCTGTCATCTTCTTTGATAATGAAAACAACAAACAGAATAACAATCGCCAAAACAAGCAGAGCAACAACGATGCCGATTGAAAGAGAAACGATGCAGCATGTGCTCATTCCTTTCTTTTCCTGCGCGCGCTGAGGCTGCAAATTTGATGCGGCAGGTGCACTGTTTGAATTTGATGTCTCTGTTCCGGACGCAGACGCTACCTTTTTATCGTTTACATTTGTTTCCCATGTATCATCTTTCCACTCGTCGTGTTTTGGTTCAAAACCTTCCACAGGCCTTCCGGGATCCTGATTGAACAGATTTCCGGTTTGATTCTTTTTTTCGCGAAGATCCTTTTCGGAAAACTTGAGCTGGGCACCGCACGACTCACAAAACTTGGAACTATCTTTATTTTCAGCACCACAATTACTACAGAACATTTATTCCCCTCCTTGGATTGCAAATTGACAATCATCTTTTTCATTATACAGAGATATTTGAACTATTACAATTAAAAAAAAGGGAACAACCTAAGCTGTTCCCTAAAAATAGCATTATTACGATCTGTTTTCCTGCTCAACGAGACGATCGGCGCCGTAAATCTTACGAAGCTTCGGCTTCTCAATCTTTCCTGTGGCATTTCTCGGAATGTCTGCGAAGATAACTTCCTTCGGTCTCTTGTAGCGGGGAAGTCCAAGACAGAATTCGTCAATTTCCTCTTTTGTTGCGGACATGCCTTCTTTGATTTCAATGATGGCAGCGGTCTTCTCACCAAGTCTGTGGTCCGGAAGACCAATAACGGCAACGTCTTTGACCTTGTCATTCTTTCTGATGAAGTCTTCAATCTGAACAGGATAAATGTTCTCACCACCGCTGACGATAACGTCTTTCTTACGGTCAACAAGGAAGATAAAGCCGTCATCATCCTGCATAGCCATATCGCCGGTAAAGAGCCAGCCGTCCTTTATGGTCTCTGCTGTAGCTTCGGGGTTGTTGTAGTAACATGTCATAACGCCGGGGCCCTTTACACAAAGCTCTCCGACCTCACCCTGAGCAACTCTCACGCCAATCTCGTCAACAATCTTTGTTTCCCAACGATATCCGGGAACGCCGATAGCGCCGACTTTATGGATGTTTTCCATACCAAGGTGAACGCAGCCGGGGCCTGTTGACTCTGAAAGGCCGTAGTTTGTATCATACTGATGTGCGGGGAAGTACTCCTTCCAACGCTTAATAAGTGAAGGCGGAACGGGCTGAGCACCGATGTGCATGAGTCTCCACTGATCAAGCTTGTAGTCCGAAAGCTTAATGTCCCCACGGTCAAGCGCATCGAGAATATCCTGTGCCCAAGGAACAAGAAGCCATACTATTGTGCACTGCTCGTCGGAAACAGCACGAAGAATCGTTGCGGGGCTTGTACCCTTAAGAAGAACAGCCTTGCTGCCTGCAACGAGCGAGCCCATCCAGTGGAACTTTGCACCTGTATGATAAAGGGGCGGAATGCAGAGGAAGTTATCTTTTCTTCCGGTTGCGTGATGGATGCGCTCCATCTCCGCTGCCTGTGAAAGGCTCAAATGCTTGTGAAGGATAGCCTTCGGGAAACCTGTTGTACCTGAAGAGAAATAGATAGCACCATCATCTTCGAGTGTAAGGGGAACCTTCGGTGCACGGCTGGAGCAGTCTGCTACAAGTTCTCTGTAGCTTTCCGCAAAGCCGGGACATCCGTCGCCAACATAAATCATAAGTCGTCCCTTGCTGAGACGATCTGCATTAGTCTCGATTCGTCCGATGAACTGCTGTCCGAAAACAATGGCATCTACCTCTGCCAGTTCAGCGCAGTAAAGGATTTCTTCAGCATCATATCTGAAATTGAAGGGAACTGCAATTGCGCCTGACTTTAAAACACCGAAATAAATCGGAAGCCAGTCAAGGCAGTTGTACATAAGGATTGCAACCTTATCCCCTTTCTTGATTCCTCTTGAAATGAGCATGTTTGCAAAACGATTTGCTTTTTCATCGAACACGCTCCATGTAATTTCACGTCTGTAGGGCTTGAAACCTTCAGGCTGAATGAGCTCGTACTCCTTCCAGGTTGTACGTCTCTTATCGGGCTCATCCGGATTTAACTCAACAAGCGCAATTTCATCCGGAAACTCTCTGGCATTTCTTTCAAGGTATTCCGTCACTACGACGTCTTTTAATTCTTCCACTTGATGTACCTCCGAAACAAACGAGCAACTACAAAACAGCTTTTGTATTTTGCTTCGTATTTTGTTCTTTAAAAAACATGTTTGTATAGTACATCCATTTCGATAATTAAGCAAGCACTTTTTCGCTTTAAAGCGAAATAAATTTAAACCGTAAAAGTATTTTGACGAAAATCGGATTATTAATTCGAGCAGGCCGGCTCCAACGAGAATAAAAAAACCCCCACCCGGAATCCCGAGCGGGGGAAGTGATTAATTAATATTCACTGTAAATTGTGTTGTTGTTTTGCAATGTTGCTGCAATGCTTACCCAACCACCATTACCGGCCTTTGTTTCAACGTAGAAAGTGATTCTGCTGATGTTAGCATAATCGTAGCCGTTTACGGAACTTGTACGTGCTGTCCACTTAACAACAGCCTTCACACCATATTTAGCGAAGTCACCTTCCTTGGCAATAACGATGTCCTTCTCGGTTGCTCCGTTATGGATGGTGATAACTGCATGCTTCTCAAGCCAGCTCTCCCAATCGGAGTCACTTGAAGGAATATAATCAGCGGTCATATTTCCACCGAATGTAACAGTTGCTGTAGAAACACTTGTTGTTGATGCATTAATGCTGAAGCTCTGTGAAGTACCGATAGTCTTCTTGGTTTTCTTACCGTTCGAGCCTTCCTCAATCTTGTAGAAAGTAATCTTTACGGTCATACTGCCCTGTTTTCTGAGAGCTGTAGCAATAGCATCCTCATCAGCACCGCTGACAGCATCTCTTACCTGAACTGTAACGCCGCTTCCTGTCGCATTAATCACGCTGTCTTTATCATTCTTGATTGCGTTGTATGCATCTCCGGAGCCACTGATGGAAACATCATAGTAGTAGCCCGCATCCATTTCGTCTACTTTCTTTGTAGAATCCCACTTTGTGAAACCTGCTGATAAAGGATTACCATAGGCACCCTGATACTGTTCAACTATGCTTGCTCCAACTGTGAGCACGCCGGATCCGGCCAATGCACCGAGTGATGTTGCTGAATCAGGATCCTTTACTACAACATATGTAGGTGTATGTTCCTTAGAGAAGTTTACAATCTTAATGGATGTTGTAGGTCTCTTGAACTCTTTTTCATTGTAATCGAAATTGTATGTGAAGCAAGGTTCAACAGTAACAGACTTATAAGGAACATCTTCACTTTCCATGCCGCCGGCATATTTAAGCTTAAGTGTTAATGTCTTTTCTGTCTCGTCTCTTTCCCATGTTCCATAGAGCCAGTCAACTTCGCCTGAACCGCACTTTACTGTGTAATCACAATCGCTTAATTCAGGAAGAATAACGTTGTTGTACTGGTCAACGATTGTGTAAACAATTTCAAGAGAATCAAAGCCTGCACCGATTGAAGAAATAACGTTCTTCTGAGGTCCGACAACCTTTGCAGTAGCATTTGCAATGTATGAAGGAGCCTGAACCGTAACGTTGAAGCTTCCGAGTGTTGTCTGTGTTTCACGCTCTGTATTGAAGTATACAAGCTTGATGGTTGCTGCACCCTGATTGTTTGTGTAAAGGTTGCCATCGTCATCTACTTCAAGAACAGCGGGGTTGCTTGATGTGAGCATGAAGTAGCCGTCCTTAGGCTCTGCAGCAGTACCTGCTACAAACTCATTAACCTTACCTAAGTTATCTGTAAGCTTGAATGCGATGCACTTTACATCATCACCGTAAGGTACTGTAAGGCTTCCCGACTTACCATCAGAGAATGTCTTTCCGGGATCTACGATTCTTGCTTCTGCAGAAACGAAGTTATAAGGAGGAACGGTTCTTGCTGTGATAACTGCGGAAGATGTGATGGTCTTGCCGTTTACCGTAATCTTTGCGGTAACTGTGGCTCTTTCGCCTGCAGCTCCCATGTAAATGGTGCCGTCATAGATTTCGCTTTCACCGAAGTCATCCTTAACGGAGAGTGAAGGTGTACCCTTTACGAGAATGCCGTTTGCATCGTAGCATGCGGCCTTAACCTTAACTTCTTCGTACTCGTAAGCTGCGCCTTCAACATCATTACAGCTGTATGTGATTCTGATGGAAGAAGCTGCACCGTTGGATGCCTTGAAGGTGTACTTATCGTTACCGTTTGTGATGGTGTACTCTTTACCGTCTGTGAAGTCAAGTGAGAACTTAACTGTCATCTTGCCGTCCTTAAGATCGGACTTTGTTGTGATGTAGTTTGCACCGTCCGCAACAGCAAGGTTGATTTCGGAAGCCTTGATGTTTGCGTTCTTGAAGGTGATTTCAGCTTCGTTGTAAGCTGTCTGCTTAACTGCGAAAGCGGTTGTAAGCTGAGGTGTAGGTGTTACTGTACCTGTAGCCTTAGGTGTAGGTGTTGCGGTAGCTGTTGTGCCAACCGTAACCGTACAAGGCTTAACGTTGAAACCAACTTTACCTGTCTTCTTATCGATAAGTGTGAGAACAATCTGACACTGACCTTCTGCACGTGCTGTAACGAGACCATTCTTGTCAACTGTAGCAACTGCTTCATTTGTGGAAGCCCATGTACCTGCATAACGTGTAGCTGTCCAGCCTGTAGCACCGAGGAACTTGAAGTCAACCTGCTTGCCGGGCTGAAGATTGTATGCTGTGTACTTAATGCCTGTGTACTGTTCAGCAAGGTATACGTTGTAGTCGTCTGTTGTAACGATTACTGTTGTGGGGATGGATGCATAACCCTTTGCCTTGTAGATGATTGCTGCGGAGCCGACGCCCTTGGCTGTAACGACACCGTTCTTGTCAACTGTTGCAACAGCCTCGTTGGAACTTTCCCAACCCTGGCCTGTTGTTTTATAGTCTCCGACACCGTAGAACTTAAGGTCCTGCGACTTGCCGAGTTTAAGCTCAAACTCTGTGATGCACTCAGAAGAGCTCTTGGCTGTCTGAAATGCAAGTCTAGCTTCTTTTGCTGCGTAAGTTGCTTTTGCAGGGATGAGTGTTAAAACCATAGCTGCAGAAAGAACAAGCGCAAGTTTCTTGAATAATTTCATTCTTTAGTCCTCCTATTCAGTATTTGGCCATGCTTTCGGCAGGAAAAGCCGGCCCATAATAAAGAAATCCTTTACCCTGGCAGGATTATAACAAAAGTAAAAAATAACTTCAACAGAAAACCCGAAAAATTCACATTTCGGTTTCAAAAAATCTCCAAAAAAAATTCTTTTATTTTTGCTTAATTTGACTTGTATTTCAGACCGCGTTATTATTAGGAAAGTAGTGGGTGTTTTCAAAGAAAAAAAAGAGGTCGCATGAAACAGGTTAAAGTGCTGAACCGTGACTTCATACGGTTCATTAAAAGCCGGAATATCGAAGAACATGACAGTCTTACAAAGCTTCCCAACAGAAGGGCTATGTATGCTCATTATGTTGAGCTTCCAAAAAATTCCGTTATCACCGTAATGTTTATCGATATCGACAATTTCAAACGAATTAACGATGTTTACGGACACACCGTCGGAGATGAACTTCTTTGCGTTCTTGCGGGGTACTTCTGTGAAAAGCTTCCCGAAGCTGACATTTTCCATGCCGGCGGCGATGAATTCATCGTGTTTTTGAAAGGTGAACGTGAAGATTCCGATTTGCTGAACACCGTAAGTCTCATTTCCTCAGACCTTTCTTCCATCAGGTTCAGGAGAGAAGTTCTTTCTCTCGTTTCCTTCAGCATCGGCATTGTTGCAAATCAGCCTATAACCACAGGCCTGGACAACATTCTGAATCGTGTTGATGCCGCATTGTATCATGCAAAGGAAAACGGAAAGAACTCCTGCGTAATGTACAAGTCTCTTGAAGAAGAAGAGAAACGTAAGAAAATCATTGAAGACGAAATGGCCGCTGCCCTTTCCCACAATGAATTTGTTCCTTATCTTCTTCCGAAAATCAATCTGAAAGACGGATGCGTAATCGGAGCCGAAGTGCTATGCCGATGGAATCACTGGATTGACGGTCTTCGTATGCCTTTGGATTTCATGACGGTTTTTGAAAACAACGGTTTCATTACAACCATCGATTTCTATATGTTCGAAGAAGCCTGCAAGATGAAACAGACTTGGACGGATACACCTATGGAAAGCCTGATTCTTTCCGTAAACATTTCCACTTTGAACCTTTCCTTCAGTGATCTTGTTGACCGGCTTACGGAAGTAGCCGACAATTATCACGTTCCTCACGACCAGCTTGAATTCGAAATTCCCGAAGCAGCTTTCCATGAATGCAAAGGAATGGTTGAAAGTACAATTAAGCAAATGGTTTCAAAGGGCTTCCTCGTTTCAATCGATGATTTTGGTTCAGGAAGCACAACTCCCGCACTGCTTGCGGATCTTCCCTTCCAACATGTTGATTTTGACAGAGGCTTTATATCTTCCACAACAGCTACGGAAAGAGGAAAAGTCATTCTCAAAAATATTGTTCAACTTTGCAAGGATATGAAGCTTACAACACTTGCCGAAGGCGTTGAGACAGCGGAACAGATTGACGCCCTTAAAAACTGCGGCATAGACAACGCGCAGGGTTACTTCTTCTCAGCACCTGTACCCGAAGAAGATTTCATCAAATACGCCTTAAGTCATTATATGGGATAGTCAGGCTTGCTTGCAGTGAGCCAATGTGTTTGCAATCGAGTAGGAGGCGGTGACTAACCGCCGTCCTCTCACAGCACCGTACGTACCGTTCGGTATACGGCGCTTTCAATAGTTGACGTGCACAGACTGATAAGCTGTGGCTAAATCATAAAAGCCACTGTTTATCAGTCTTT
>JAZLLG010000020.1:0-10720 GCA_045598045.1 Lachnospiraceae bacterium
TGAATTTATCGCCTTCACGAGACATCATAGCGGTTGTCCTACCTGTATTTTGATAAGACAATTATACCACAAAAAGCGGCTCAAAGCCAGTAAAATCAAGGCTTTAAGCCACTTTTTGTTACTAAAAAGTGAGAAAACCCAGCGACGATATCCGCTGGGTTTGTCTACAGTCTGATATAAAAAATAGCCCCGAGGGCTATTTTTTATATTTCAGAAGCTCGCTAATAAGCTTATCCGCTTCAATCGGTTTAGAAATGTGTGCGTTCATACCGCTTTTTGTTGCCATTTCAACATCATCGGCAAAGGAATTGGCGGATGCGGCAATAATCGGAATGTTATTGTCACTGCGCTGAAGCTTACGAATAGCTTTCGTTGCCTCGTAGCCGTTCATAACGGGCATCATTATATCCATGACGATTACATCGAAGAAGAACTCTCTCGAATCGTTGAAAACTCTTACGGCCTCCCTTCCGTCCGAAGCTCCGATTACTCGTGCTCCGACTTCCTTGAGAATATATTGCTCAATTTCCATATTAAGATCGTTGTCCTCAACAATAAGAATTCTCATTCCTTTTAATGTATTCTCATCGTAAGTTTCCTTTTCACCGTTCTTACCTGAGGCTTCAATTACTGCTTTTGCCTTCTCCATTTCTTCCGGCGGAACGGGAGCAAAAGGTATTCTTAACGAAACCGTTGTTCCGAAACCTTCCTCACTCTTTATGTCAATGGTCCCGCCCATAAGTTCCACAAGATTCTTCACAATAACCATTCCGAGGCCGCTGCCTTTGTACTTTGTCTTTATCTGCTCATCTTCTTGTGAGAAAGGTTCGTATATCCGCTTCAGGAAAGCTTCGCTCATGCCGATGCCTGTGTCTTCCACGGAGAAATCCATAATAAGGCCTTCATCGTCGGGATTTTCGGTTATCTTTTCTCTTACCGTGATACGCCCGCCATCGTTTGTGAATTTCAAGGCATTGCTGAGAATGTTGACTATAATCTGGCGAAGATAAAGCTCATCTCCCATAACTATCGAGAAAGCCGTACACTCCGATTCCACAGCAATTTTCAGATTTCTGCCGAGCAGCATTCCATTTAGTATAACAAGACAATTATCAAGAATAGCCTTGATGTCTATGGGTGCCGGAGTAAGATTGAAACTTCCGGACTCAATCTTTGAAAGATCCAGAACATCATTTACCAGCATCGAAAGGTGCTTTGCGCTTGCATCAATCTTGTCAAGACAACTTTCAACCCAAAGCTTGTCATCGCTCTTGTCGCGAGCCATTTTTGACATTCCGACTATACCGTTAATAGGTGTTCTTATGTCGTGGGACATACGTGCAAGGAAAGCACTCTTTGCCTGGTTGGCACGCTCCAGTGAATCTTTTTCAAGTTCCGCATCACCAATGGCACGTCGGTACAGGGTAACATCCTGACATGTTATAAGCATGCGGTCTTTGCCTCTCCATCTCATAGGTGTGGCGTTGCTTAAAAGGTACATGCCATCCGGGCGAAGTATTTCCTGTGGAAAATTTATTTCCCATTGTTCACGCATAACAACAGGACAGGACGGGCATGGTGCTTCAATGCCCATAAAAGCCTTATAGCACTTTTGTCCGCACACATCGGTGCCGATAGATTCACGAATCAGTTTATTTACAAATTTGATTTCAAAGTTTTTGGGATTGATGATGTAGAAATATAAATCTGTCTCTTCAAGAGCTCTCAAATGTTCCGTAGCATCTTCGCCTTCCGAGCGATTCCTTCTTTTCATGACAAAAAGAGAAAGGAAGCTTGAGCAAAGCCAAAGCGTGTGGATGGCTTCCTCTGTCCAACCGTAAGTACTGCAATTTGTATCAAATCCGACAAATCCGACGTATTCACTTTCATTACTGATGGCAAACTGCAGAAAACTCTTTGTTCCTGTTGAACCCAACAAATCTTTTCTGCCGGACTTCATCTCGGAAACGTCCGTGCAAAGAAGCATCCCGTTTTCATCAAACGAATCAAAATACTGCCTGCCGAGTGTCGTCTCGTAGGTAAGTTTTTGTTTAGAATCAATTTCAGGGCGGACACCGTCTGCACACCATTCAAACGTGTTGGTGATGGTATCACTGTCCAAATCGTTTTCATAGATATATGTTCTCTGCAAACCATAATGACATCCGAGAAGTTTAAGCACTTCTCCGACTGCTTTTTCCTCGTTCAAGGAATTGGTGGCAATTATTCTCGCAACATCGTCCACAATGTCTTTATTGGTTTTTCCGAAAGGTGTTATATTGTTTTCGTTTCCCATATTTTTCCACTCTCCGACTTTTCAGTATATCATCAAATCTGCTCACAAACCATTAAAAAATTATCAAATATCTTGACAGGCTCTTAGGGTAAGGGCATAATGCTTATCCCATAGGGTTTACGTTATCAAATGGCAATATGAGGTAAAATTTATGAAACTTATCGGCGACAGAAAATTCTATAAGTCTGTTATAAGCGTTGCGCTTCCCATAATGATTCAAAACGGAATAAGCAATTTCGTCAGTATGCTGGACAACATAATGGTCGGAAGACTCAGCACGGAAGCCATGAGCGGAGTATCCATCGTCAATCAGCTCAACTTCGTTCTTGTTCTCTGTTTCTTCGGCACCTTCGGCGGTGCGGGAATTTTGACCGCACAATTTTTCGGTCAGAGAAACAAAGAAGGTGTACGCGATACTTTCCGTTTTAAACTGATTTCCGGCGTCATAGTACTTTTATGTGCCTTTGTGCTTTTTACGTCACTCGATGAAAAGCTTATAAGCCTTTATCTTCATTCCTCCGATTTTGAAGGAGACCTGGCACTTACTCTTGCACTCGGAAAAGACTACCTCAAGGTTATTCTCATCGGACTACCTCCCATGATGCTCGAAATGGTTTATTCCTCCACACTTCGTGAATGTGGCGAAACCCGCGTTCCGATGGTTGCAAGTTCCGTTGCCGTAGGCGTAAACCTCCTTTTCAACTGGCTTCTCATCTTCGGCAACCTCGGATGTCCCGAGCTTGGTGTTGTCGGTGCAGCCATTGCCACCGTTATCTCACGATACATCCAATGCGGTATTGTTATAATCTGGTCACATCGGCATAAGGATAAGGCAGAATTCACTTCAGGTGCTTACCGTCACTTCAGAATCCCGAAAGAACTTGTCGGAAGAACACTTCTCCTGGCTTTGCCTCTCATATTTAATGAAACACTTTGGGCCGCCGGAGTTGCAACGCAGACACAGATTTTCTCTAACAGAGGTCTTTCAATCGTTGCAGCCTTCAACATTAACTCAACAATCAATAACGTATTCAACATTGTATTTATTGCGCTCGGCGACTCCGTGGCAATCATCGTCGGACAACAGCTTGGTGCCGGAAAAGTCAAGGAAGGCAAGGAAACCGCTTACAGAATAATCGCAATGAGTACGGCAATCTGTTTTGTAATCGGGGCCTTACTCGCCTGCTGTTCAAGTCTTTTCCCTCAGATTTTCAACACCGAAGACGAAGTTAAGGAACTTGCAAAAAAATTTATTCTTGTTTCTGCCTGCTGTATGCCAATACAAGGTTATTTACATTCAACATACTTTACAATCCGTTCGGGTGGAAAAACACTCATCACCTTCCTTTTCGACAGTTTTTTCCTTTGGGTTGCGGCAATTCCGACAGCATGGGTTCTGACATTAAAAACCTCTCTTGACATTGTTACGGTTTTTCTTGTAATTCAGCTTCTGGATGTGGTAAAATGCGTGGTAGGCACTGCCATCATGAAGAGTGGTGTTTGGGCCAATAATCTCGTAAAAAACGAGCCTTTGGATAAGGAGTAAATTATGGAGAAGAGAAAATTAGACAAGCTTTCGGTTGAAACATCCTTACTTGGTTTCGGTTGTATGCGTTTTCCGGTTAAGGATGGTCACATCGACGAAGCAGAAGCAGAAAAAATGATTGACCTCGCCTACAAATCAGGCGTCAATTATTACGACACAGCATGGCCCTATCACAATGGTGAAAGCGAGCCGTTTGTCGGAAAAGTTATGAAGAAGTATCCTCGTGACAGCTTCTTCCTCGCTACAAAGCTTCCCCTTTGGGAAGTTCATACACTTGATGATGCAAAGCGCATTTTCAACATACAGCTTGAGCATCTTCAAACAGACCACATCGATTTTTATCTCTGCCACGCTTTCAACGGACAGCGTTACGACGAAATCAAAGCTCTCGGTGTTATTGACTGGCTCGAAGAAGTTAAAGCATCAGGCAAAATCCGTTTCCTTGGTTTTTCCTTCCATGACGGTTATGAAGCATTCGAAAAAATACTGACAGACCATAACTGGGATTTCTGCCAGATTCAGTACAACTACATGGACACAAACGAACAGGCCGGCGACAAGGGTTACGCCCTTTGTGAAAAGCTCAATGTTCCAATGATTATCATGGAGTCCATCCGCGGCGGTGAACTTGCAAGCTTCGCACCGGATGTTGAAAAGATGTTCAAAGATGTTCGTCCCGACAAGTCCATTGCTTCCTGGGCACTTCGTTGGCTCGGAACAAAACCTCAGGTTAAGGTTATCCTTTCCGGCATGTCAGCTTTCGACCAGGTTCAGGATAACCTCAACACCTTCGAGAACTTCGAACCTCTCAGTGAAAAAGAACAGTCTACCGTTGAAGCCGTTGTTAAAGAAATCCGTTCCCGCATAAAGAACGGCTGTACAGGATGTCGTTATTGTATGCCCTGCCCTGCAGGCGTAATGATTCCCCACATTTTCCGTCTTTGGAACATGCTCGGAATGTATGGCAATCAGGAAAGAGCAACAAGAAGCTATAAGGGTATGAAGCCCGAAGAAATGGCTGATGTATGTCTGAAGTGCGGTGCCTGCGAAGCAGCATGTCCTCAGCACTTAAGCATCAGAGATAATCTTGAAACAGCTCATAAAGAGCTCCTTGGAGAATAAAAAAAGTAAAACCTGCGTGGCTGACCACGCAGGTTCTTTTTATTTGTCAAGATTGATGGTTACGTACTCTCTTTTGGACTTTCCTTCCTTGAAGGAATCGTCTTCAAAGCTGTCATCAAAATCGTCATCGGCTTCAACGTCTTTCTCAACGTACTTTTTATAGAGAGAATATCCTGTATATCCGATTGCTGTGAGAGAAACAATACATGTAATAAACTTAAAGAATTTCTTCATAATGCGCCCTTTCTGCCGATGCGGCCTTTACTTTAAGTCTATTCTACTCTTTTCATTTTTTCATTTCAATAGCTTTTGTCAAAACTCGCGAATTGCTTTGCAATTTGTTCATATCAGGATTTTGTCGGCATCGAGAAGCTGAACATCCCGCTCATCATGCGTTGCTATTATTGTTAATACACCGGTTTGACGGATAATCCCCGCAATACGCTCTGTCAGCGCTGCATCAAGCCCCTTAAAAGGCTCGTCAAGAATAAGAAGGTCCGCTTCAAAAGCAAGCGCACGAGCAAGACTCACGCGGCGTCTCATCCCACCCGAAAGCTCGGCCGGCATTTTATCGGCAACTTCCAGAAGTTCCATTTTCTTAAGGAGCTCCAATGCTTTCTCTTTGTTATCGTTTACAACCGAAACATTTTCCAGCACCGTAAGCCAAGGGAAAAGCCTGTCATCCTGAAACATCAGAGAAACCTTTTCGGGCCTTCCCGATATACTTCCGCTTTCGGGCTCAATCAGGCCCGCAATCGTATGAAGAAGGGTTGTTTTCCCGCTTCCGCTTTCACCCATTATGCATGTGATTCCATCACCGAAGGCCAGTGAAAGATTGCTGAGGACCTTCTTTTCACCATAGGAAACCGTCAGATTATTAATCTTCATTACCGGCCTCCTCTCTCTTTTTTCTGTTGCCCGTAAAAAGGCCGAAAAGTTTTTCAAATGCAATGCTGAACACTATCACCACAACCGTCCATGCAAAAAGATCCGGCGTTTCGAGATAAATTTTGGAGTAATAGATTTCCCGTCCGATTGCATTTGCGGGAAGCGCCAGTACTTCGGCGGCTATACCCGATTTCCACGCAAGCCCCAGGGCCGTAACGGCACCTGAAATGAAATATGGCTTTACTGAGGGCAGATAGATGAATCTCACCGTTTTCTTAATTCCGAACCTGTACACCTTACCGACTTCAAGAAGCCCTTTGTCAGTCTCCTTTATGCCTTCAAGAAGGTTGGAATAAAGAACGGGTGCCACGATAAGTGCCGCAATAAATACCGGTACGAACGTGTAGCTGAAAAAAAGCATAACAAGAAGAATAAATGATGTTACCGGCGTGGAACGTATCATTCTGATAAATGGTGTGATTATGGCATCGGCAACATCCGATGCTGCGGAAAGAACGGCAAAAAGTGAGCCGATTATCGTTCCTGCCGCAAAGCCGCCGATAATACGAAGTAACGTTATTCCCGTTTTTAACCAGAAAGCTTTTGTTACCATCAGTTTGCCAATCCTTGACAGGACGAGCAGAGGAGACGGAACCAGAAGTTCTTTGTTGATTATAAATGCGGCCAAAAACCACACGCCAAGCCAGAAGACGAGTGCAAGCCCCGTCTTCTGCCATTTTTTCATTCTTTTTCTGTTATTTTTCGTAGTAGAAATCATCTGTAGGAAGTTTTCCTCCCAAGGAAGCAGGATTTGCTTCGAAAAGGACTTTGTAATAGCCTTCAACAGTGGGCTTCATATCTTTTCCGGTGATGCAGACGATGCCGCAGTCGGGAATGGCTGCTTTGGCAATTGCCGCATTACCTGTTATTTCGTATTTTGCCACAAGTTCTGCTGCTGCGTCAACATCTGAAAGAACTTCACCTATCGCCTTTTCGTATCTTTCAATGAACAGTGCTACGTCTTCGGGATGTTCTTCGATAAATTTCTTTGTTGCAACAAGACAGCCCATTGTAACGATGCTTCCGTCATCGGTGACGGAGTTATATTCTTTTGACATCTCCAGGGCCTTACGTACGTCCGGATTCTTTTTTATCACAGCCGTTGCCGCAGGAACGGGAAGAAGGCAGACAGAGGCTTCTCCGCTTACCATAAGTGCCGATATTTCGGTTGCATCCTTAAACACGATGTCAACATCAACGCCGGGCTCAAGTCCGTTCTTTCGAAGAACATAATTCAAAATATATTCCGGGTTTGCTCCCTGACCGTTTACATAAACCGTTTTGCCCTTGAGGTCATTCACGGTATTTATTTCACTTCCGTTCTCAAGTATATAAAGAACACTTGTACAGTTGATGGCTATCATTCGCACATCACCGTTCGTTTTATTGAAAAGATTGACCGCGGTATTGGTGGGAAGTGCGCCGATGTCGAGATCACCGTTTGTCAGTCTTGCAACAATGTCTGTAGCATCCTGTGTCAGTGTAAAGCTGTAGTTTGCATAGGTTCCGTTTTCGGCATTTTCCATGATTTTAACGGCACCGACGCCTGTGGGGCCTTTAAGAACACCGACATTAACCTTGGCTTCTTCCTTTTTGCCGCAGCCCGTCATCAAAGACAAGGCCGTAACAAGTCCAAGAACTACCGCAACTGCTTTTTTTAATTTCATAATCCTCCTTCGGGTGACAAGTCAAACTGTTAACAAAAGAAAAGGACCGTACCAAAAGATACAGTCCGCAAACAATCGCAAATTTCTTAAGTTTACTTATGACCGATCTTTCACCTCAATGCAATATTTTAGTGTCAGAAACAAGCGTATCGTATCACCTTGTCAATTATTTGTCAAGAAATCCGAACCAAACGCCCATTTGCCCTCATCAAACTAAAGTGATATAATTTATGTTTATAATGATTGGAGGTTTTTGCCTTGTATTATTTAACACTCATAATAATTATTCTTACGGTGCTTAACTGCCTGTGGGGGGCATTAAGAACCAACAAAAAAACTGTATTTGTCATTTGTGCTACGGTTATTACCGGCGTTCTTTCGATGCTTCTGGCCAAGCCCGTGGGACTTCTTTTCAACAAGCCGCTTCTCAGCTTTATTTTCTTCTTTCTCCCAAAAGAAGCTGATGAGTCACTTGTGTATGAACTTGTCTCACTTATTATAAAGCCAATAACAGCAACGTTGGTCTACATACCGCTTTTTATAGTAATCTACCTTCTTATGAAGATTCCGGTAGCTCTTCTTTCATCAGAGAAAGCCGCTAAAAAAACCGCTCCGGCCGATGCCCCTGCAGAAGAAACCCCTGCAGAAGAAGCCGCTGTCCCGGAAAGTCACTCCTCCGGCATCAAAGACAGTATGCTTTCCATTGCCTTGAGCGGTGCAAATTGTCTTTTGTTCTTTTTCCTGCTGTTTTTGCCATATAGTGGTATGGTCGGC
This sequence comes from Lachnospiraceae bacterium, assembly GCA_045598045.1. Lineage (GTDB taxonomy): Bacteria > Bacillota > Clostridia > Lachnospirales > Lachnospiraceae > RGIG3528. The sequence continues at coordinate 8,354 of JAZLLG010000020.1, forward strand.
TGTCTTTCCGAAGATATGTCCGCATTACAGCAGGTTCGCTCCGAAAATTCGGGAATTCAGAGTTTTGTCAAAGAACTGGATTCCATAAGCAACAAAGCAGAACAACTGACAGGCGATCCTCTTTTACATGTATACTCAACGCTCGGCGGGAAGAAGCTTTATCTTACATACGCCAAGCTGAAGCGAAGCGGCGCCAAAACAAACCTTCACGAAGAAGTTTTGAATATATGCGATGTTTTTTGCAAAACCGCAACCATCGTTACGGACACAAGGCTTAAGCTTACTTCCGAGACTGCCCGCAACATAAGCAAAGCCAAGGACACTCTGTTTGATTCCGTTTTTTTGAAAAATATTCTGTATGACTTTTTGGATGATGCTTCTTCGAAGTGGGCCGTCGGGGACAGGTATATGGGCTTTGTCCCGAATCAGCTTTTCACCGGGAGCCCATCCGCCGAAAAGATTTCCGACGTCATCACTCTCCTTGTTGATTACTTAAACGGTTCTACAGACAAACAGAAAGATTCACTCTTTACTTCATTAACGAAAGGGTTAAGCCTTGCAGCCAATTCAGGCATATTTAACGCCGAAAGGTCCGCTTCGGGTTCTTTCATAATTGCAGATGAAAACGATGGAACGGTTTATGCCGAACTTATTCGCGTTGTTGATGAAAACACAGCCTTACTTTGCAAAGATATTATCGAACTGATATCCGAAAACCGTGAAGGTTATCTTTTAGGCCTGCTTGTTAAAAACATGGGAAGCATCGATGATTCCGAAGCAGATACGGAAGGAGACCTTATTTACCGCTTCTTCAGCAAACTGCAGCGTTATCTTGATGAAGAGTCCATAAGCGTCAGTCAGGCAATTGATCTTTTGGAAATTGCGGCCACATCAAAGGTGCTTGCTCCTTCTTTTCACGAATTATGCTTCGAAAAGAAATATGTTGAATTCAGTGACTTGAAAAAAATCGACGATGAGTTTATGTTTACCCTTTTTCAGGATTGCCGTTCACAGTCTCTCGGCAACAGCATACTTAAATCCGGTACCATTCTTGAAGATGCCGTAAGGTTTTTCGGGCTTGGTTCCTTTAAGACAGAATAATTTCATCGGAGGTTTTATATGTACGATTACCTTATTGTAGGTGCCGGACTTTACGGCGCCACTTTTGCAAGACTTGCCAAGGAAGCCGGTAAAAGTTGCCTCGTCATCGATAAGCGCAACAATGTTGCCGGAAACATTTATACCGAAAAACAGGAAGGCATTAATGTCCACGTATACGGTGCACACATTTTCCACACAAACAACAAAGAGGTTTGGGACTTTCTGAATCGTTTTGCAACCTTTAACCGATTCACGAACTCACCTGTAGCAAACTATAAGGGCGAGCTCTACTCCATGCCTTTCAACATGTACACCTTCAACAAGATGTGGGGCGTTGTTACCCCTGAGGAAGCCGAAGCAAAAATAAACGAACAGCGAAAAGAGATTACCGGTGAACCGCAAAATCTTGAAGAGCAGGCTATCTCGCTCGTCGGACGCGATATCTACGAAAAGCTCGTTAAAGGCTACACAGAGAAACAATGGGGACGTGACTGCAAGGAATTACCTGCTTTTATCATCAAACGTCTTCCTGTTCGTCTGACTTTTGATAATAACTACTTTAACGCCCTTTATCAGGGCATTCCGATCGGTGGTTACACAAAGATGATAGAAAATATGCTTGAAGGGATAGAAGTTCGTCTCGGAGTGGATTATCTTGAAAAGCGTGAAGAGCTTTCCAAGCTTGCAAAAACCGTGGTTTATACGGGCCCCATTGATGCCTATTTCGATTACAAGCTCGGAACACTTCAATATCGCTCCGTCCGTTTCGAAAACATCACCTATGATTTCCCGAATTTCCAAGGAAATGCTGCCGTAAATTACACGGACAGAGATACTCCCTGGACAAGAATCATCGAGCACAAGTGGTTCGAATTCGGCAAAGATGAGAACGGAAACGACCTTCCGAAAACAATCATAAGCCGTGAATACAGCTCCGAATGGAAAAAGGGTGACGAGCCTTACTACCCTGTAAATGACGAGAAAAATTCTTCCCTTTACATGCAGTACAAGGCTTTGGCCGAAAAAGAAGAAAATGTCATCTTCGGCGGCCGTCTCGGCGAATACAAGTATTACGATATGGACAAAACCGTTGAAGTTGCTCTTGCAAAAGCAAAAGAAACAATCTGAATCGAGTAGGAGGCGGTGACTAACCGCCGTCCTCTCACAGCACCGTACGTACCGTTCGGTATACGGCGCTTTCAATAGTTGACGTGCACAGACTGATAAGCTGTGGCTAAATCATAAAAGCCACTGTTTATCAGTCTT